>NZ_JCAHMZ010000002.1:0-870920 GCF_059414925.1 Cedecea sp. B1(4)
AGATATCTTCCGGGGGCTTTTTCTCGCGTTCACGCACCACTGGAAGATCTTTTCGTCTCCCAGCACCAATCGCCTGAAAGACTAGTCAGGGTGATGGTGATGATGATGGTTTTTAAACTGAGCGCGTGTCATAAAATTCTCGTATGAATGACTATTCATTATGTGCCAATTAACGTAAACCAGATGACGCACCGAGCGCAAGGGGTTTTTTCCTCGTTGATTAATATTCTGTAAGGCTGAGGGAATTGTCAGTTCTGCCCGGGTGGCGTAGCCTTAATGGAGAGCTAAATTCACTCGTCAGAAGATAATGCTGCAAGGTCAGGAGACAAGGCATGAAAAGGGTCGCAATAGTCGGGTTGGGGTGGTTGGGTATGCCGCTGGCGCTCTCATTGTCAGCGCGCGGTTATCAGGTCACCGGCAGCAAAACCACGCTGGATGGTGTAGAAGCAGCTCGCATGTGTGGGATCGAAAGTTATCAGTTGAATCTGCAGCCGGAACTGGTTTGCGACAGTGAGGACCTGGAAGCGCTGCTGAACGTTGACGCGTTAGTGGTGACGCTGCCCGCCCGCCGCACTGGAGAAGGCGATGATTTTTATCTGCAGGCGGTGCAGGAAATAGTCGACAGCGCGCTGGCGCATTCCGTGCCGCGCATTATTTTTACCAGCTCGACCTCGGTGTATGGGGAAGGCGAGGGTAGCGTAAAAGAAACGTCCCCGCTTAAACCTGTCACCGCCAGCGGCAAAGTGCTTAAAGAGCTGGAAGACTGGCTGCATAAACTCCCGGGGACGTCCGTGGATATCCTCCGCCTCGCGGGGTTAGTGGGGCCGGAACGCCATCCTGGGCGTTTTTTAGCGGGGAAAAGGGACGTGGCAAACGGGCAGCACGGCGTAAATCTCGTGCATCTGGAAGATGTGATTTCGGCCATCACGCTGCTGCTTCAGGCACCTAAAGGCGGGCGAGTCTATAATCTTTGTGCTCCGGCCCACCCAACGCGGGAAGAATTCTATTCACTTATGGCGCGGCAAATTGGCCTTGAGGCCCCGTCGTTCCGTAAAGACGCGGCAACCGGCCACGGCAAGCTGATTGACGGCAGCCGCATCTGTAATGAGCTAGGCTTCGACTATCAATATCCTAATCCGCTGCTTATGCCTATGCAGTAAATTCAGCCACACATCCGGGAGTGAGTATGAAACCTTTGCTGGAGGTCCTGATCATTCTCGATGCGCTGGATAAAGAAGGGAGTTTTGCTGCGGCGGCGGCAAAGCTCTTTAAAACCCCTTCGGCGCTGAGCTACAGCGTGCAAAAGCTGGAAAGCGACCTCAATATTCAAATCCTCGACCGCAGCGGCCACCGGTCGCGCTTTACGCGAACCGGCCAGCTCCTGCTGGAAAAAGGCAGGGAAATTCTGCATTCGGTACGCGAGCTGGAAAAGCAGGCGATCAAACTCCAGCAGGGCTGGGAACACGAACTCACCATCGGCGTGGACAATGCCTTTCCCTTTTCCCTGCTGACGCCCTTAATCGAGGCGTTCTATCAAAGCTACAGCGTAACGCGGCTAAAATTTATCAACGATGTGCTTGGCGGCTCGTGGGAAGCGCTCACGGAAGGGCGGGCGGACATTATTGTCGGGGCGATGAGCGAGCCGCCTTCGCTGAGCGGTTTTGGCTTTACGCTTCTGGGCCGGCTGGAGATCGTCTTTGTTGTCGCCCCACATCATTCGCTGGCGAAAGCGGAGGAGCCACTGCCCAGACGGCTGGTTAAGCAGTCCCGGGCGGTGGTCGTCGGAGACACCTCCAGAATCGAGTCCGCCCGAGCGCTGCATTTGCTTGAAGAGCAGGAGGCGATCACCGTGTTTGATTTCAAAACCAAGCTCGAGCTGCAAATCAGCGGCATTGGCTGCGGGTATATGCCGCGCTATATGGCGCAGCGGTACATTGAGAGTGGTGCGCTGGTGGAAAAAGAGGTTGCGGGGCAGGTGCCTTATGTACCGGTTTGGATAGGCTGGAATGAGCAAACGGCCGGGCTTGCCAGCGAATGGTGGCGAGAAAAAATCGTCGCCGACCCGCATATCGCCCAGGTGTATATGCCAGTAGAGAAATAGTGCCTTTTTGACTGGCGAAATTTCACTAACCTGGCTATGTTGAATGTCAGTCAGGCAGTGCGTTATGGCAGCGATGTGCCACAACTGGCCTATCTTCTTCTGCCGTGCTGGATGTGGGAGATTTTACTTCCGCCAGACGCTGAAAAAGAAATTGCCAAAGATGGCTTTAACATCTTGTCATTGTGCCTTCAAATGGTGCAAAATACGCGGCCTGCAAAAGAGAAAATTAACCGACGTTTAAGAGACGTCGGTTATTTTTTTGCAATCAATTAAGTCAGACAAACGGCATTTGCCAAAAAAACCAAGAGGCCGGGCTTCGTACCGGATAGATACTAGCTTTTAAAAAACGACAGTCGTGTCGCCGAGGAAATTAAGATGGGGCAGATTTTTGCTTTTGCGCAGGCTTTCTCCACTGAGGGAAACAACCATGTCGCTTAACGTCACCGCAGGTGCAAACACCCGCCCAGGTCTGCGTAAGACCCTGACGCTGGTTCCGGTAGTTATGATGGGCCTTGCCTACATGCAGCCGATGACCTTGTTTGATACTTTCGGTATTGTTTCCGGGATGACCGATGGCCATGTGCCGACGGCTTATGCCTTTGCTCTGGTGGCGATTCTGTTCACCGCGCTGAGCTACGGCAAGCTGGTGCGTCGTTTCCCGTCTGCGGGCTCCGCCTATACCTACGCACAGAAATCCATCAACCCTACCGTTGGGTTTATGGTTGGCTGGTCTTCGCTGCTGGACTACCTGTTCATGCCGATGATCAACATTCTGCTGGCAAAAATTTACTTTGAAGCGCTGGTACCGAGTGTGCCGTCGTGGATATTTGTTGTTGCGCTGGTGGCCTTTATGACCATCTCAAACCTGCGTAGCATCAAAACCGTTGCTAATTTCAACACCCTAATAGTGGTGCTGCAGATGGGGATTGTCTCCGTCATCGTCGGCATGATTATTTATGGGGTTTATCACGGTGAAGGTGCAGCAACGCTGGCGAGTTCTCGTCCATTCTGGTCTGGCGATGCGCATGTGGTGCCGATGATCACCGGGGCGACCATACTGTGCTTCTCGTTCCTGGGCTTCGACGGCATCTCTTCTTTGTCTGAAGAAACTAAAGATGCTGAACGTGTGATTCCAAGAGCGATTTTCCTGACCGCGCTGATTGGCGGCATGGTATTTATTGTTGCTTCTTACTTCCTGCAACTTTATTTCCCGGATATTTCTCGCTTTAAAGATCCAGATGCATCTCAGCCGGAAATCATGCTGTATGTGGCCGGTAAGACTTTCCAGTGGGGCGTGCTGATCTTCTCCAGCGTGACCGTGCTGGCCTCCGGTATGGCTGCACACGCGGGCGTTTCTCGTTTGATGTACGTGATGGGGCGTGATGGCGTGTTCCCGACTCGCTTCTTCGGTTACATTCATCCGAAATGGCGTACTCCGGCATGGAACGTACTGCTGGTTGGGGCCATTGCTCTGTTAGCGATTCGTTTCGACCTGGTAACAGCCACCGCGTTGATTAACTTTGGGGCGCTGGTCGCGTTCACCTTCGTGAACTTGTCGGTTATCTCTCAGTTCTGGATCCGCGAAAAGCGTAACAAAACGCTGAAAGACCACTTTAACTATCTGGTGCTGCCGGTATGTGGTGCTCTGACGGTGGGGGCGCTGTGGATCAACCTGGAAGAAAGCTCGATGATTCTGGGCCTGATTTGGGGCGGTATTGGCCTGGTTTACCTCGCTTGCGTGACCCGCAGCTTCCGTAACCCGGTGCCACAGTACAACGAAGACGCCGCATAATCGGTTTCTGATATAAAAAAGCTCCCGTCCTCGGGAGCTTTTTTTTGGCTACGGGAAAGATTAACCGACCAGATACTGGGCGTATTCAAATAGCGCTTTCAGCAGCGCCATTTTCTCTTTGTCCCCTTCATGCTGGTTGTACAGCGCCTCCAGCTCCTGGGCATAGGCCTGCAGAGCTTCCTGGGAAAGCACGTCCCGGCGATACTGCAGCCAGCGGTTCTGCTCATCTTCGCTTAACGTTCCCGGCCAGTTGCGTGCGCGGTAGTTGAACAACAGTTTCTCAATGCGCTTATCGGCAAAGGTGATATCCAGCGCCGGCAGATTTTGCGGGTCGGTTTGCAGCACGATGCGCATTGCAGCACGGTCGGCGTCACTAAAGAAGCCGTTGTAAAGCTGGGCATCGACGTTATCGGAAGGCACAAACGGCTCGGCTTCGGCAAACAGCGCCACCACCTTCTCACGCACTTCCGGGTATTCGCGCAGTACTTTCAGGTTATCAAGGCATTGCTGGCGGTTAATGCCGAGGCGTTCAGCATCTTCCGGGCGCAGGGTATTGGCAACGGCCAGCACCGGACATTTATTCAGATGCACCAGCTTAATCGGCACCGCTGCGTCATCACCCAGTTCGGCTTTGGGCGTGTACAGGCGTTCACGCAGGGTGGCGGCATCCAGCGCCAGCAGCGGCGAGATATCCCCGGCCAGGTCGACCATTATCACCGCATTGCGGTTGTCCGGGTGCCAGGCCAGCGGCGCTATCCAACTGGTATTGCCGCGCTGGGCGCCGAACATGCCGGATACATGGACCAGCGGCTTCATCTGCGGGATATCAATCAGCGTCTGTAACTTCTGCTTTGAGCGATGGCTGTAGAGATACTCAAACAGGCGCGGCTGGCGGGTTTTCACTAGCTGAGCCATCGCGATGGTGGCGTAAACGTCTGACATCGCATCGTGTGCGTTAGCGTGTTCAATGCCGTTGGCTTTGGTCAGGTGCTCAAGGCGGAAGCTCGGCAGCCCGTCCTCATTTTCCGGCCAGACAATGCCTTCGGGGCGCAGGGCGTAACAGGCGCGCATCACGTCGAGCAAATCCCAGCGGGAATTGTCGTTCTGCCAGCTCCAGGCATACGGATCGTAAAAGTTACGGTAAAAGATATTCCGCGTCACTTCATCGTCGAAGCGCACGTTGTTGTAGCCCACCACGCAAGTCTTTGGCACCGTGAAGATGTCGTGAATACGCTTCGCGAAGGCCGCTTCGTTCTCGCCACGCGCCAGCGCCTGCTGGGGCGTTATGCCGGTGATCATCACGGCTTCAGGCTGGGGCAGGTAGTCATCCGCAGGCTTGCAGTAAAACACTTCCGGTTCGCCAATAACGTTAAATTCGCTGTCGGTGCGAATCGCGGCAAACTGGGCCGGTCTGTCCAGCGAAGGGTTTTTGCCGAAGGTTTCGTAATCGTGAAACAGAAAGGTAGCAAGTGAGGCAGAATCGGACACAGAGGTTACCATTGAGCTAGTTATCATCAGACTCAATGGTAAACCATCTGCCGGCGCATCAGAAGGAAAAGCACGTTTAAGATACGGACCTTTCGGACTTCATTTTCGCCCCGCTAAGCAACTGTTTACCCAGCGCGATGCCGCGTTTTTCAACCTTGTGGTAAAGCGCAACGGCAATCAGCCAGACGGCGGGTAGCGCGATGGCCGTGACTATCAGGAAACGCATCAGCGAAGGCTGATGGGCAAAACCGGTGTAGCGGACGAGCAGGCCGATAGTGGGGAGGACAATCATCAGGTGTAGCAGGTACACCGAATAAGAGACATCCCCCAGAAACAGGCTAAACCGACAGGTGAGCAGCTTGCGAGGTGCCGCCGTGATTCGGCGCAGGCGATTTTCTTTGTCAGTCTGCCAGAGCAGCAGCGTCATGCCGGTAATCATCATGCACTCTGCCACCAGCCGCAGATGGGTTTCGGCGATATGCATCTGCCAGGCAATGACCGGGGCGAGCAGCGCCAGCGCGCAATAGCGTAGATTTTTTTGCATTACCGCGTGGGATATCAGCATTCCGGCGATAAACAGCGGCAGTTTTATCAGGATCATGGACGGCATAGGAAAGGCGTTGAAGTAGTCCGGGAAGAGCCAGCGGGCCGCCAGGCAAACAACCATCAGCAGCGTCGCGCTAACCGTAAACCCGTAGCGCATCACCAGCAGCATAATGAACGGGAACAGCAGATAAAACTGCATCTCCAGCCCAATGCTCCAGTCTGGCAACACGGTGCGGAAGGACCAGGCCGGTAACAGGCCAAAAATAAACGTCAGATGGCTGAAAATATTCATTGCGGAGTGGTCGGCATAGCGGCTGCTTGCGGTGGCGGTTGTCGGCCAGGCGCTGGCGATAATATCGCGCATTTCGCCGAACCAGCCGCCAAAAATCAGCGCAACGACCAGCAGCAAATAATAGAGCGGGGCGATGCGAAAGAAGCGGCGTAGCCAGAATTTGCGAAAGGTATCCGGGCTATTCCACGGCTCTTTTTCCCGACGCTCCTGATAATTTTTTGCCATCAAATACCCTGACAGCAAAATAAATAAATCGACCCCCATCCCCGGATCGTAAAGAAGGGGAATGCGGCACTGCACCAGCAGGCAAATGTGGCCAAGCAAAACCCAAAGCGAGGCCAGCCCTCGCAGCCCCTCCAGCTCAGGAGACCAGCGTTTACTTTCCACCATACGATGACCTTTATGCGTGTATTCTTCGGTCAGAGTAAAAATGAATCAGCGCCGCCACAATCAGAATGTCACGCAAACATGGAATATCGGAATAAACGCAGTGTGATGTCTGGGGGAATATATTTAGTACAAATATTATTCATTATTATTGCTAAATATGAAATGTCATATTTTCTTGCAATTTAAAGAAGCAAATTAACAAGAACTCCCGTAAAACGAGCCGCTGTAAATTAAGTCTTTGAGGAAATTCCGTTGAAAACCCGCCTGCTTGTTGCCCTGAGCTTTTTGTCCCTTTCCGTCAATGCTGCCTATGCTGATGATATTTTCCCCCATCAGCCGCAGCCGCCTCAGGTAGAAGCCGGCGCATGGGTACTGATGGATTACACCACCGGGCAGGTGCTGACCGCAGGCAATGAACACGTCCAGCGTAACCCGGCCAGCCTGACAAAACTGATGACCGGCTATGTCGTTGACCGCGCAATCGACAGTAAACGTATTACCCCGGACGACGTCGTCACAGTGGGGAAAGACGCCTGGGCAAAAGGTAACCCGGTGTTTGACGGCTCATCGCTGATGTTCATTAAACCGGGCGACCGGGTGACCGTGCGCGATCTCAGCCGCGGGTTGATTATCGATTCCGGCAACGATGCCTGCGTTGCGCTGGCAGATTATGTTGCCGGGGGGCAGAAGCAGTTTGTCGCCATGATGAACCACTACGTCGACCAGCTTGGCCTGCACGATACTCATTTTGAAACCGTGCATGGCCTGGACGCACCGGGACAGCACAGCTCCGCCTATGATCTTGCCGTTCTGTCCCGCGCTATCATCCACGGTGAACCCCAGTTCTATCATATGTACAGCGAGCGCAGTCTCACCTGGAACGGGATTACCCAGCAAAACCGCAACGGCCTGTTGTGGGATAAATCCCTGAACGTGGATGGCCTGAAAACGGGGCACACCGAAACAGCAGGGTTTAACATTATTGCCTCCAGCGTGCTGGGTCAGCGTCGCCTGATTGCGGTGATTATGGGCGGCCTTAGCTCAAAAGGGCGTGAAGAGCAGGCCCGCAAGCTGCTGCACTGGGGGCAGGATAATTTCGACACCGTGCAGGTCTTGCAAAAAGGCAAACCTATCGGCAGCGAGCACATCTGGTACGGCGACAAGGCCAATATCAATGTGGGCCCGGATCGGGACGTCTTCCTCGCGCTGCCTAAATCGGAAGTGCCGAACATTAAAGCAAAGTATGTGCTAAGCAAACAGGATATGGAGGCCCCGCTGGCAGCCAATACGCAGGTAGGCGAGATCCAGCTGTTTGATGGCGACAAGCTTATCTCCCACTGGCCGCTAGTGAACCTCACGCCGGTGGAGAAGGGCGGGCTGTTTTCGCGTCTCGGCGACTTTATCAGCCGCAAGCTTTAACCCTTTGTCTTGTTGATGAACCGCGCAATTTGCGCGGTTTTTTGTCGCCATTTCCTGCGAGGTTGCTCCCAAATCTGGCAGCTTGTGCCCCACCTTTAAAAAATATAGTGTATAAATGTACAGTGTATTTATTCATCAGCGTGGAGGCAGTATGACATTCAAAGTTCAGCATGTTCCGGCGCGTAACGTGGCCGGTTTTCATCTGGTCGGGCCGTGGGAAACCACGGTTCCGCAAGGGTTTGGCCAACTGGCCATGTGGGCGAAAACCCACAGCCTGCATGGCGACTGGCTGGCCATTTACTATGATGACCCCGATGTTGTTCCGCCAGAAAAGCTCCGCGTGGACACGGTGCTGGACGTACCTGAAGAGTTCAAACTACCGGAAAACAGCGAAGGCGTTATCATCACGGCTATTGAGGCAGATACTTACGCCATCGGGCATGCCATCGTAAAAAATGAAGCATTCCAGGAAGCCTGGGAAACCTTCTTTGACCAGGTAGAGGCTGATGGTGACTATCAGTTAACCGGCAAACCCTGTTACGAAATCTATCTCAACGACGGCTCGGCGTCCGGCGTATGGGAAATTGATATGTATATCCCGGTCGCTAAGGTCTGACAGGAGCTCACCATGACGGAAGCTATCGCAGGATTAAACGTGTTATTCATCGCCGGGTATGGCCCGGTTACGCGCGACGTGGCGGCAAGTGTCGGATTTTATCAGCAGGTGCTAGGTCTGCCGCTAAAAGCGATGGAAGGTAACGAGGACTATCTGGCAACGGAGCACGGTGAGCTGGATGGCGTGAAGCATTTTGCGCTCTGGCCGCTCGCTCAGGCGGCACAGTCCTGCTTCGGCGTGGACAGTTGGCCCGAGCACATTGTCGCGCCCCAAAGCTGGGTCGAATTTGAAGTAGAAGATGTCGGGCAGGCGACAGCGGTGTTAAAGCAGGCCGGGTATCAGATGCTGGTGGATAACCGTATCGAGCCCTGGGGGCAAACGGTGTCACGTATGCTCAGTCCTGAAGGGCTGCTGGTTGGCGTGACCGTTACGCCCTGGCTGCGCTAGCTGGCTTGAATCCGGGCGGCAGTCTGCTGCCCATTTCTGATATTCAGCAAAGAAATGTGAAATATTCCGCTTAAAAGTCCCGCCGCACCTGGCAACATGATTTCTTTGTGAGAAAAACGGGTACAATTTCTTTTTTATTTTCGGAGAGCCGGGTGTGCGCCCCGACAAATCACTGACCCCGTTTGAGATCCGTATTTACCGCAACTATCGCGTCGCCCACGGCATACGTATAGCCCTTGCTTTTGTGCTGACATTTGTTCTGGTTCGTCTGCTGAACATCCCCGAAGGCACCTGGCCGCTTATCACACTGGTGGTGGTGATGGGCCCAATTTCCTTTTGGGGGAACGTGGTTCCGCGCGCCTTCCAGCGTATTGGCGGCACCATTTTTGGCGCGGCCATCGGACTGATAGCCCTTAAGCTGGAGCTTATTTCCTTACCGCTGATGATCATCTGGTGCGGGCTGGCGATGTTCCTGTGCGGCTATCTGGCGCTGGGTAAACGTCCCTACCAGGCGCTGCTTATCGGCATCACGCTCTCCGTGGTTGTTGGGGCGCCGCCGGGGGATATGGAAGTTGCTCTGTGGCGCAGCGGCGACGTTATCTTCGGCTCGCTTCTGGCCATGCTGTTTACCAGCGTTTACCCACAGCGGGCGTTTATCCACTGGCGTATCCAGATGGCGACCTTCGTGCAGGCGTTTAGCAAAATCTACACTGCGGGGTTCTCGCCAAACCTTGTGGAGCGCCCACGGCTGGAAAAACCGTTGCAGAAAATCCTCAATGACGTGGTCAAGATGCGCGCCCTGATTGGCCCCGCGGGTAAGGAAACCCGTATTCAGAAGTCAGTCTTTGAGGCGATTCAGACCATTAATCGCAACATGGTCTGCACCCTTGAGCTGCAAATCAACGCCTATTGGGCGACGCGGGAAAGTCATTTTGTGATGATCAACGCTCATACGCTGCGCGACACGCAGCAAATGACGCAGCGCACACTGTCGGCCATCGCAAAGGCGCTGTATGAAGGGAACCCTTCGCCCATCTCAGCCAACACCGAGAAACTGAATGAGATCGTTTTTGAACTTCGCCAGTTGATGGAGGAGGGCAAGGGCAGTCAACTCCAGGAAACGCCTATTCACGGCTACGTCTGGCTTAGCCTTGAACTGGCCCGCCAGCTTGAGCTGCTGTCGCACCTCATTTGCCGCGCGCTGCGCAAATAGCGCGCGTAAAGCACAGAAATGACAATGCTTGTTTCGATTCAGCAGAAATTGAGGTTAAGATAGGGCAAGCCCGTTAGTGAGACTGACAAAAAATTGTAATCGTCAACCGCTACTACTAAGGTTATGGCGGTTGTCTTAACGAATCCGAGTACCAATTTAGCAGGGGTGTAAAAATGGAAAATATCAAACCTACCTTCCAGGACGTTCTGGAGTTTGTTCGTCTGTTCCGTCGTAAAAACAAACTGCAGCGTGAAATTCAGGATGTAGAGAAAAAGATCCGTGACAACCAAAAGCGCGTGCTGCTGCTTGATAACCTGAGCGACTACATCAAGCCAGGCATGAGCATCGAAGCGGTGCAGGGCATCATTGCCAGCATGAAAACCGACTACGAAGACCGCGTGGATGACTACATCATCAAAAACGCCGAGCTGTCTAAAGAGCGTCGCGAGATCTCTAAGAAGCTGAAAGTGATGGGCGAGCAGAAAGTTGCTGACACTAAGTCTGAATAACTTCAGCGATGAATAAACCGCCTTCAGGGCGGTTTTTTTATGCCTCGTTCACCATCACCCGCAGTAAGGTTTCCAGCAGCCCGGGGAACCGAGCATCCAGATCTTCACGCCTCAACGAAATCAAATTTTCACGCCCCTGAGGGCGCTGCCAGATTACGCCGCTATCGCGCAGAACCCGCCAGTGGTGGGTCATGGTCGACTTCGCCACATCCTGAATTAAAGCGCCACAGGTAAGCTCTTCCCCCCCGGCAAGCGATCTGACGATCCCCATCCGCAAAGGGTTGCCCAGCGCAAAAAGCACATTTTCAAGGCGGATTTGTTCTCGTTCCGGATGGTTGGCGATCATACTCTTCCTGTAGGCGGTGACGGCACGGCGGCCGGCTACTATAGCAAACTTGATGCCCTCCGAATGTATTGATATTAACGATAGCTCAAATTGTTCGAATATACTCGTACAATTGTACTATGCTGATGGCGAACAAATCTGGCGGCCATAGTGGCCGTCGCTTAACAGTCAACAAGACTAAGGACACATCATGCCCCGACCCATCCCTCTCGAACGCTATCGCAACATTGGTATTTCAGCCCATATTGATGCCGGTAAAACAACCACGACCGAACGTATTTTGTTTTACACCGGCATGAGCCACAAACTGGGTGAAGTTCACGATGGCGCAGCAACGACAGACTGGATGGCTCAGGAGCAAGAGCGCGGTATTACCATTACGTCCGCCGCGGTGAGCTGCTTCTGGCCGGGTATGGATCGCGGTTTTGAACCGCACCGTATCAACATCATCGACACGCCGGGACACGTGGACTTCACCATTGAGGTGGAGCGATCCATGCGTGTGCTGGACGGCGCGGTAATGGTTTACGACTCAGTGGGCGGCGTGCAGCCGCAGTCAGAAACCGTTTGGCGGCAGGCAAACAAATACCGTGTGCCGCGGCTGGCCTTCGTTAACAAAATGGACCGCCCGGGCGCTGATTTCTTTCGTGTGGTACAGATGATGATTGACCGCCTGAAAGCTAATCCTGTTCCCATCGCCATCCCGGTTGGGGCAGAAGACAGCTTCACTGGCGTGGTGGATCTCATCAAAATGCGCGCCATTATCTGGGACGATACGACCCAGGGCATGACATTCAGCTATGGGCCTGTACCGCAGGATTTGCTGCAGACTGCACAACTGTGGCGCGAAAAAATGGTCTCTGCGGCGGCGGAAGCCAACGATGAGCTAATGGATAAATACCTGGAAACCGGCGATCTGAGCGAAGCGGAAATTATTACTGGCCTGCGCAAGCGCACCATTTCCGGGGAAATTCAGCCGATGCTGTGCGGCAGCGCGTTTAAAAACAAAGGTGTGCAGCGCATGCTGGATGCGGTGGTAGAGCTGATGCCGTCTCCGCTCGATATTCCTGCCATTGACGGCGTGAATGAAAAGGGGGAGCACGCGGAACGCCATCCCAGTGATGATGAACCCTTCTCGGCGCTCGCTTTCAAGCTGATGACCGACCCGTATGTTGGGCAACTGACCTTTATCCGTGTTTATTCCGGCGTGCTGAAAAAAGGCGATTCGGTTTACAACCCGGTGAAAGGCAAAAAGGAGCGTATCGGACGTATTGTGCAGATGCATGCGAACGACCGCCACGAGGTGGATGAGCTGCGCGCCGGCGATATCGCCGCCTGCGTAGGGCTGAAAGACGTCACCACTGGCGATACGTTAACCGACTCGAATGCGGTGATCACGCTTGAGCGAATGGAATTCCCTGAGCCGGTGATTTCCCTCGCTATCGAGCCGAAGACCAAGGCCGACCAGGAGAAGATGGGTATCGCGCTGCAGCGTTTAGCGGCAGAAGATCCCTCTTTCCGCCTGCATACGGACGAAGAATCCGGCCAGACGATCATCTCCGGCATGGGCGAGCTTCACCTGGAAATCATCGTCGACCGCATGAAGCGAGAGTTTGGCGTGGAAGCCAATATTGGCCGGCCACAGGTCACCTACCGCGAAACGATCCGTAAAACGGCGAAAGACGTGGAAGGGAAATTTGTGCGGCAGTCAGGCGGTAAAGGCCAGTATGGTCATGTGGTGCTGACGCTCGAACCGCTTGAGCCGGGCAAAGGCTTTGTGTTTGAAGATGCCACCAAAGGGGGCGTAGTGCCACGCGAGTTCATTCCTTCTGTGGAAAAAGGTCTGCGTGAGGCGATGAATACAGGTGTGCTGGCCGGTTACCCTGTGGTGGACGTCAAAGCCACGCTGACCTTCGGCTCTTACCACGACGTCGACTCTTCGGAAATGGCGTTCAGGATGGCGGCGATCTTCGGTTTCAAGGACGCCGTGCGCAAAGCGGATCCGGTTATTCTGGAGCCTATCATGCACGTCGAAGTGGAAACGCCGGAAGACTACGCCGGTAACATTATGGGCGACCTCTCTTCCCGCCGCGGCATGGTGCAGGGCATGGAAGAACGCTTTGGCAGCCAGATTATTCGGGCCGATGTCCCGCTGGCAGAAATGTTTGGTTATTCCACCACGCTGCGCTCAATGTCTCAGGGCAGGGCGACCTACAGCATGGAGTTCCATCATTATGCCGAAGCGCCGCGTAACGTGGCCGACGACATTATTGCCAGCCGCGTAAAAGCTTAAGCTGTACCCAAAATGGGCGAGGTCATCTCGCCCATTTTTCATCTGCGTGTCATTTTCCATTCGCTTTGCAACACCCCGCATACGTCAAAAAATACTTGAAACCTGCTCGAACATTCTCAATTGGCTCCATGATCCGTTGTATTTTTATACCGATAATCCGTGGTATAGCCTTACGCCGACACTGTGAGAGGATCGCAATACGCGAACATGGAAGAGCTGCGTGTTCAGTATAAAGGTGAACCATTAAGGCTATTTTTCGCTTTTGATGTAAGGCGTTGTGCCATCCTGTTGTGTGCAGGTAACAAGGTCGGAAACGAGAAGCGGTTTTATGACGTCATGATTCCTCGGGCCGATAAGGAATTTGCAGCTCATCTGAAACAGCTAACGGAAAAGGAACAAACAGAATGGGTCGAACACTAGAACAGCTACTGGCCGAAGAGAAACCCGAAGTGGTGGCCGCCGCACAGGCCATGGCCGACGAAATGCTGCTGAATATCCATCTGACTGAACTTCGTGACAAAGTCAGAAAACGCAGGCTGAGATGGCGCAGAAGCTGGGCGTGAAGCAGCCCACCGTTGCCGAAATGAAAAAAAAGGCCGCGACATCAAACTTTCTTCCCTCAAGCGTTACGTTGAGGCGGCGGGGGGGAAAGGTAAAGCTGGATATCGAGCTGCCGGACGGGACGCATTTCAATATCGCGCTTTAAGGCTAATGGGGCGGTTTTCACCGCCCGCTCCGGCTTAAGTCTGCGCAGTTTCCTGTAAATGTCTCCATAACACTTTCTCGCCCTCACGGCGGAAAATAACCGTAGACCAGCGCACGGTGGTTGAGCCGTTCAGGGTCTGTGTTTCGCGATAAAGCACTGCGGCACCCTGCGGCCATTCGTCCAATAACTGGAGGTTATCGACCTCAATCGCCAGCCCTTCACGGCTACCACCGCTGGCGCTGAAAAAGCCGCAAAGCGACGGATAATCCAGCTTTGCTCCGCTGAGCGCGACCATTGAATAGTCGTGAGTAAAGCGTGCCAGCAGCGCTTCCAGCTCCCCCTTGCCCGCACCAAGCCATTGCTCAATGGCAACATGGGCCTCAATCACTTCTTCAAACCAGATATTCATTGCTCAGAGTTCCTTTTGGGTCAGTTGATTTTTAATCTGCTGATTGTTGAGCCGCCAGGCGTAAACCAGCGGGGCAAGCGTCCCGGCGGCGGCAAGGCTAAAAGTGAAAAAATAAGCGCGAGGGGCGGGTATCAGCGTCTGTAAAACAGTCAACAGCAGGCTCAGTAGCGCCACGCCAAAGCAAAAGCTTAACTGGCGATTAATATTCCACAGTGCGCTGGCTTCCGGCATTGCCTCCGAAGGGATGGCGATAAAAGCGGTGCTCTGCGCCGTGCTGCTGGAAAGACTTCCCCCCAGGCCCATCAACGCGTAAGCGGCTACCAGCCACGAGGCTTGCTCGCCGGAGTTGATTTGCGTGAGCAGCAAAATCCCTGCGGCCTGAAATATGCCCCCGGCGGCTATCAGCGGGCGAGGGCCGAGGCGATTAAACATCTTGCCGGTAAATGAAATCGCGACAAAAGAGGCCATCGCCCACGGCAGCATCAACATTCCGGTTTGAGTGGCAGACAGGCCCAACTGCGTT
The DNA here is from genome assembly GCF_059414925.1 of Cedecea sp. B1(4). Taxonomy (NCBI): domain Bacteria; kingdom Pseudomonadati; phylum Pseudomonadota; class Gammaproteobacteria; order Enterobacterales; family Enterobacteriaceae; genus Cedecea; species Cedecea sp. B1(4). The sequence goes on from NZ_JCAHMZ010000002.1 coordinate 15,091, forward strand.
TGCAGATAGACAATGCTGACCAGACTGGTACCCATAAAAATCCCCGGAATGCACTGGTAAACCAGCATGGCATAACGCAGCAGAGGATCTGCCAGCAGCGGCAGGCTGAACAGCGGGGTCGGATGCCTGCCGTTGCGGCGAATAAAAAGCCAAAGAATAAGCATGCCAGCGATGAGCCACACTAATGCCGCTCCGTGCGCCGACGGGTTTCCGGCCTGGGTGACGCCCAGTAAAATAGCGAATAGCCCCGTCGACCCCAGCATTAACCCTTTAACGTCCAGGGGCCTGCGGGCAGTTTGTTGCTCTGCAGGTTTTAACCAAAATCCCGCCAGAACGAGTGTCAGCAGCGCCAGCGGCAGGCTGGAGAGAAATATCCAGCGCCAGCCAAAAGATTCCACCAGCAATCCACCTGCGGTTGGCGAAAGCGCCGGAGCCAGCAACGCGACCAGCATAATGACTGATGAAAGCTTTGCCCGTTCATGCACTGCGAAAAGTTGCCAGGTCAGCGCCTGGCCGACGGGGATAAGCAGCCCGCCTCCCACGCCCTGCAGAATACGTGCGGCGACCAGCATTTCAAGGCCGGGAGCCAGGCCGGAAGCCAGCGTGCCGAGAGAGAAAAGCCCCAAAGAAAGCATAAACAGGCGCTTGGCACCCAGCCGCTGCGTCAGCCACGCGCTGCAGGGAATAACCAGCGTCAGGCCACAAAGATAGCCGTGGCTTATCCACGCCAGCTCGGTAATCGGCGCGTGAAACTCCCTACCCATTTCAGGCCAGGCGACGTTGGAGATAAACATATTGATTAAGTCGAGAAAAAAACCGAGCAGATAAACGGCAGCAACCCTGTAGCGATAAGGCATAGCGGCTCTCGTGAAAAAGAAAAGGCGATTTCAGCAGGTTCTGCGAGGCGGATAAATCCCGTTCTGGCTGATACACTGTCAAAAATAATTTGATAATCAGGCGAATTAGCATGCTCAACTTGCAGCGGGTGGCGCAGTTTGTTGCGGTGGTGGAGGCCGGGGGATTTACCGCGGCAGTGCAGTCCATGCAGCAAACAAAAGCGGCGATCAGCTTTAACGTTCGCCAGCTTGAAGCGGAACTTGGTGTTTCGCTGCTGGTGCGTTCCACCCGGCGCGTGGCGTTAACCCAGGCGGGGGAAGTGTTTTACCAGCGGGCCCTGCAGCTGTTAAGGGAGAGCGCAGCGCTGGTGGAGGATGTGCAGGGGCATCACGGCGGGTTTTCTGGCGAGCTGAGTATCTCGACGACACCGGAATACGGCCAGGCGAAAGTTATCCCTGCGCTGAGCGCCTTTGGCAAGCTGCATCCGGGGCTGACCATCCGGCACGAATCTTCATCTGCTCCGGCTAATCTTATCTCCGGGCAGTTTGACGTGGCTATTCGCCTGGGCAAGCTGGCGGACTCGTCCTACCGCGCGGCGCTGATAGAGCGGTTCGAGATTGTGGCGGTTGCCGCGCCGCAGTGGCTTGAGCGTACCCCGATTGGCAGCCTGGAGGCGCTGGCCAAAGCGGAGTGGGTCATTCACCGTCGGCTGCTAACTCCCAGAGAATGGCAGGTCATTGGGCCTGACCAGGAAACGCGGGAGCTAACGATAACCGGGCCAGCCCGTTTTATGACCGACACGGCGGCTGCGCTCATGGCTTTTGTGGTTCAGGGCTGCGGCGTAGGCTTATTGCCCGAATGGCTGGTGCGCAGCGCGATAGGGCGCGGGGAGCTGCAGAATGTGCTGCCGGAATACCGTTTCCCGTCGCAAGGGATTTATGCGGTTTACCCGAACACGAAGCATGTTCCGGCGAAGGTGCGTGCGCTGATAGACTTTTTGCAGGAGTGGGAAAATAACAGACCCGCTTAGCGGGCCTGTTTTTCGGCTTACAGCGCTTTTTGGGTTTTACCCTGCACGGTTGAAGCCGCTTGTGCAGACGAAATGCCCGGCAGCTCAATTTTCAGGCCGAAGGTCAGCAGCGAATACAATACGCCTCCGGTCAGCATCGAGACGATAACGCCCAGGTTCGCCGTCGCAAAGACGCTGTGGCGGGTTTCTTCCGTCAGCAGGAAGCCCACCACGTGCGCGATGTACGGGTCGCCGGAAGTAATTGTGCCCAGCCCCACAAAGGTCGCGATACCCAGTGAAAGCAGTGCCGTCCAGCGGCCATCGCGGCCACCAAAACCCGCTTTACTCGCCATTGCTACATCCCAGCCCAGGCGCTTCTGGCGCAGGAAGTCGATCAGCTGAATCGCCCCGGCGGAGCCGATCACCACCGAAATAGAGGCCAGGAACGACTGGAAGGTCGCCAGGAACGAATCGGAAATAAACATCAGGTAGAACGCGCCGAAGCCGATGATAGCAGCGTTCAGCGTGGTCGTCGTGGCGCGGCTGGCCGGAATACCAAGCGCCAACAGGGCAAGACCTGAACTGTATACGCCGGTAATTGCCGCCGCCAGCAGCGAAACAATAATCACGATGGAGAACGGCACGTAGAACCAGAACGGCAGCAGGTTAGTCAGCGAGGCAATAGGCGACTGCGCCGCCGCCGCGCTCAGGTCCGGGTTGCTGTCGGCAAGGAATGCGCCCAGCACCAGCAGGATGCTCACCGGCAGAGAAATCCCCGTCGTCGTCCAGAAAATAACCTTCGATGCCTGGGTTTTCTTCGGCAAATAGCGCGCGAAGTCACCGCCGTAGTTCAGGAAGCCAAGTCCCACCATCGTCATCGCCATCACCACGCCGCCGATGTAGGTCAACAGGTCGCCGTGCGCCGCGCTCTGGCCCAGCTTTTCCCAGTGAATATGCGGCAGCATCAGGAAGATAAAGATAATGCTCATAAACCCGGTCAGCCAGGCGATGTATTTCTCCACCTTCATGATCAACTGGTGGCCATAAATGGCGACCGACATGGTCAGCGCCAGGCTGACGATGAACCAGCCGAGAATACACCCCAGTGTAGGCTTGCCGTCTGCCAGCGCAAAGGCCGCAGGCCAAAGTTTGGCAAACAGCGCCGCGCCGGTAGACGAGGCAAGGGTAATAATGGTGATTTTCCAGCCCATGTTGGAGATATAGGCGAACAGCGTCGGGAATTTATTGCCGTGATAGCCGAAGCAGAAGCGGGTCTGCGTCAGCGTAGGCAGGCCGGTTCTTGGCCCACCCACCGCCAGCACGCCGACCAGGCAGCAGGAAAGCAGGTAGCCGATAATCCCGGCGGTGATTGACTGCCAGACGCTCAGGCCGAGTGAGTAAACGTAAATGCCGTAGGTCATCCCCAGAATAGAAACGTTCCAGGAAAACCAAATCGGAAACAGCCCGGCGGGTTTGCCGTAGCGCTCAGCTTCCGGGACGGCATTCACGCCGTTTGCTTCAACTTTTATGCCGCCCGAGGCCGGCTGATGTGTAGAGTTTGTCATCGGAGAACCCTTATGGGAGAAATCAATCGCAGAGAAGTGCGGTTTCTAAAGCGAGCTCAATCATGTTGTCTAACGTGTTTTGTAGTTCTTCTGCCGTCGGCTCTTCCCCCGTGACGCTGCTTACGCAGGCTGTCAGCAGGCTCAGGGCTTTGGCGCGGTACTGCGCGGCGATAGTGAACAGCGCCGAGGTTTCCATTTCCACCGCAAGGATGTTCATCTTTTTGAGGGCAGGAAGCATGCCTTCGGGTTTGTCGTAGAGCAGGTCGTTGGTAAAAGTGTTGCCGAACCGGGTTGGAATATTGTGTTGCTCGGCCGCCGTCCAGCAACGGCGCAGCAGGTCAAAGTCCGGCACCGCCGCGTAGTCGTAGCCGCCAAAGCGGTCGCGGTTTACCGAAGAAGACGTTCCCGCGCCGGTGGCGACAATCACGTGGCGCATATCCACGCTTTCATCCACCGCGCCGCAGGTGCCGATGCGAATAAGCTGTTTCACACCAAAGGCGTTGATCAATTCATGGGCGTATATGGAAACGGACGGAATGCCCATCCCGTGCGCCATCACGGAAAGGCGTTTGCCTTTGTAGTAGCCGGTAAAGCCAAACATATTGCGGGTATCGCACACGCGCTTTGCATCGGTTAAATAAGTCTGCGCGATGTACTGCGCGCGCAGCGGGTCGCCGGGCATGATCACGGTTTCGGCAAAGTCGCCGGGGTTGGCGTTAATATGTGGCGTCATGAGACGATCTCCTGGCTGGTTTCATGCCATTACGATAGAAACCCGGCGGCTTGCAGAAAAAGGCAAATGTCCGGCCGGGCTGACGGCGATCACAAATTTGATTTTTGCCTTTGCAAGAAAAGAGAAACGCCAGGGCTGGCAAGGGGTGAGCAAAACGCGGAGTATTGACAATACCGAGGGGCGATAGTTAATCTCAGCCGCCTTTTTCGCCGCGGACTCTGGCGAAACAGGCAATACTTGACGGGTTAATGACCTTATTGAGCTGCATGGCAGCCTGCCGGAGAGCGACAACACCATGAATATTATTCAGCAATTCGCTCAGCGCGGGCACCAGATCCTGCGCGATGCCGTGTACGCCGCGCCGCTTAAAAGCAAAGAGATCGGCCCCGATGAATTTATTCTGCGCCAGGGCGAGGAGATCAAAGCGCTCTACTGGATCACGCTCGGCGAGTACACCATGCATTACAACGCCGAAAACGGGAAGGCATTCAGCCTGGGGCAGCGCTTTGTCAGCGACACTATCATCGGCGAAATTGAATACCTCACCCATACGCCGAGCCAGTTCTCGGTCGTGGCCCACGACACTATGACGGTAAAAGTCATTCCGCTGGCGATGATGGACGCCATTCTGACCAGCCACGCGGAAGTCGGCGTCTGGCTCAGCCAGCTGCTTTCTACCAGCTACCAGCGTGGAATGGCGAGAACCATGGAGCGTTTCCTGCAGCCGCTGGTGTTTAACATCGTGGCCGACCTGTATGAACGCCATCAGCAGAGCAAGCCGCTGGTGGATTTCTCACAGGTGTCCCGTGAGGCCGAGCGCTTTGGCTGTTCTGAGAGAACCTACCGCCGGGTGATCAACCAGCTGATAGAAGAGCAGTACATTCAGAAAGTGGCCCATGAATACGTGATTTGCGACATAGAAAAATTCCGCCAGGTGCTGACGAACCCAGGGCGAATCAGCAAGCCAGTTTTTGTAGCAAAGGGCTAAAAAGCAAAGAAAAAACAGTGATAGACTCCGGCAATACGTTATCCGCCATGGAGTAGTGCAGTGAGTGAGTCCGTCGAAAATCAGAACGCGTTTAAACATGCCTTTAATCATGCGCTTTTGCAGGACATCGCGAGCTTAATCGCGCGGCATTATCCCGCCTTTAACGCCGAAGCGTTTTTAAACCAGGCGGAAAACCTCGATAAGCTGGAAATGAAGGCCAGAGTCCAGGTCATCCGAGATGCGCTGGCAGCTGAGCTGCCGCAGGACTACCCGGCTGCATTGGCTGTGGTGGTTTCGGTGCTAAAAGAGAACAAGCTGCGCGGCTTTGCCGTCTGGCCCTTTGCGGAGTTTATTCAGGTCTATGGCCTGAACCACCCGGCACTTTCCCTCGAAGCCCTGAAAGTGGTCACCGTCTGTTTTACTGCCGAATGGGCGGTGCGTCCCTTTATTAAACAGAACCCGGAAGAAACCATGCGCTTCCTTCTACAGTGTGCGCAGGACGAAAGCGTGGACATCCGCCGCTGGGCCTCGGAAGGCACACGCCCGCGCGTGCCGTGGGGCGAGAAGCTGCATCTGTTTATCAAGGACCCAGCGGGAACCAGAGCCATTCTGGACTCCCTGAAGTTCGACCCGGAGCTTTACGTCAGAAAAAGCGTCGCCAACCACCTCAATGACATCACCAAAGACCACCCGGACTACGTGATTCAGCTCCTGCAAAGCTGGCAGCAGCAGGCGAAACAGTCTGGCAGTGACGACGTGAAAAAAATCGCGTGGATAACCCGGCATTCTCTTAGAACCTTAATTAAGAATGGCCACCCGGATGCGCTGGCGCTGATCGGCGTGCAGCACGGCGCGGATGTCGCGCTGGATGCATTATCCCTCAAACAAAAAGCGATCGCCCTGGGCGAAAACCTGGAATTTAACGTCAGCCTGCGCTCAACCAGCAACGCCCTGCAAAATATCGTGGTCGATTACGTGCTGCACTTTATGAAAGCCAACGGCAGCCTCGCCCCGAAGGTATTCAAACTGCGCACGTTCGAACTCCCGGCTAACGGAACGGTAACGATAGAGAAAAAGCACGCGGTGAGGACAGTCACCACCCGCCAGTATTACCGTGGCGTGCAGAAGATCGAGATTCAGGTGAACGGTAAGGTTCTTGGGGGAGAGGAGTGGGTGTTGGTGTTATAAAGTTATAAATTTTCAGATAATGCAGTCTTATGATCCGGGGCTGCATCTCTTCTACCCAAAAAATCATTTTGATTGTTGCTTTCATTTCCCGCCTCTGTGATGCAGGCCGCGAATATTGTCGCGGTGGGTTTAATATTCCCGGTATATAATAGCGGCGATGAGTTGTTTAAAACTGAAATAACTGCGCCGGAAAATATGAAGGTGGTTGTAGCGGGTGAAAATCAGGCAATGAGTGGTAGTAATGCTGGTATGTTACAAGATGAATATTCGAGCGATAATGGTGTTCGGGGGATTATAGCGCAACTTGGTGATATATCATTAGCCACAAGTGATGTGACATATCTTCCATTTGACGCAGCAACTTCAGGTACAGTGAAGATTGTTGTTGGTGGTAGTAAGGTCTCGGTTCCTTTCGTTTCACAGCCTGATGTTAAACTGCCATCGGCTGGAAAATATAGCTATACCTTCGTAGCGCAGGCCTTTTTCGAGTAACCGCTAAAAATCTTCTTTTATCCGAATAGTAATATTATACGTTGCTATTCGGTGTCTTTATTTCATTCACGCAAAACATAATTATCCGGATGCCTGTATAAAGGTTCCGCTTATCCGCGGCTACATCTATCAAACGTCGTATACGCTGAATCGCAAAGTCTATCGATATGGTTTTTTCATCGACAACAACGGATTAATCACCGAACTTGGCGGCGGGAAGTAACGTCTTTGCCTGAACCACTAACAGCAAAAAGCCCGCTTAAGTTTCCTTAAGCGGGCTTCTCAAATATGGCTCCTCTGACTGGACTCGAACCAGTGACATACGGATTAACAGTCCGCCGTTCTACCGACTGAACTACAGAGGAATCGTGTGAACGGGGCGAATATTAGCGGCGGCTCAGGGGCTTGTCAAAGGCAAAATCTCACCCTTAGGTGCGTTTGCGGAAACTATCAACATCTTGTTGCCTTTTCAGGCAATCAGAGACAAAAAAATCCTTTGCAGGATAACGATTTGTCACCCATTATTTGAAATGCCGTTTTATCTTTCCTTGCAGGTCCTCGCTTGAACTTACATGCAGTCCTTCGCCAGACCGTGGCGAAAACGCCGTGGTACGCCAAACGTAAGAGTTATCGGGTGCTGTTCTGGCGTGAGATAACGCCGCTGGCGGTGCCAATCTTCCTCGAAAACACCTGCGTGTTATTGATGGGCGTGCTCAGTACTTTCCTCGTGAGCTGGTTAGGGAAAGAGGCGATGGCGGGCGTAGGGCTCGCCGACAGTTTTAACATGGTGATCATGGCGTTCTTCGCCGCTATCGATCTCGGCACCACGGTGGTGGTGGCGTTCAGCTTCGGCAGACTTGATCCGGAGCGGGCGAGGGCGGCAGCCCGGCAGTCGCTGATCCTGATGACTATCGTGTCATTTGTGATGGCCGCAGGCATTCATCTGGCGGGCACGCACATCATCGATGTTATTGCCGGGAATGCCACGCCGGAAGTTAAAGCTCTCGCACTTTCTTACCTGCAAACCACCGTCTGGAGCTACCCGGCGGCAGCCATAGCGCTCATCGGTAGCGGTGCCCTACGCGGGGCGGGGAACACCAAAATCCCGCTGCTGATTAACGGCGGCATGAACATCCTCAACATCATCATCAGCAGCATTCTTATCTACGGCATCTTTGGCTGGGGCGGGCTGGGCTTTGTTGGCGCGGGACTGGGGCTGACGATTTCCCGCTACATCGGCGCGGCGGGCATTATCTTCGTGCTGATGATTGGCTTTAACCCGGCGCTGCGTATCTCGCTGAAAAGTTATTTTACGCCGCTCAACTGGGGCATTTTGTGGGAAGTGCTCGGCATCGGTATTCCGGCGAGCGTCGAGTCGGTGCTGTTCAACGGCGGTAAGCTGCTGACGCAGATGTTCGTTGCCGGGATGGGGACCAACGTGATTGCCGGGAACTTTATTGCCTTCTCCGTGGCTTCACTGATTAACCTGCCGGGTAACGCCCTCGGGTCGGCGTCAACGATCATCGTCGGCAGGCGGTTGGGGAAAGGGCAAATTGGCCAGGCCGAGCGCCAGCTACGCCACACGTTCTGGCTCGCCACCATTGGCCTGACAATTCTTGCGTGGGGAACCGCGCCATTCGCCGGGTTATTCGCCTCGTTCTACACGAGCGAAGATGACGTCAAAGAAGTCGTTAAAGTCCTGCTGTGGATGAACGCCGCCTTTATGCCAATCTGGGCCGCGTCCTGGGTGCTGCCTGCCGGGCTGAAGGGTGCCCGTGACGCACGTTTTGCCATGTGGGTTTCAATGGCGGGGATGTGGGGCTGCCGCGTTATCGCCGGTTACACGCTGGGGATTGTACTGGGCATGGGCGTCGTGGGTGTCTGGCTGGGGATGTTTGGCGACTGGGCGGTGCGCGGCGCCTGCTTCTACTGGCGAATGGTCAGCGGCCGCTGGCTGAAAAAATACCCGCGACCGCCGAAAGAACCGCTTACCGTTCAGGAATAAAGCGCCGTTTAGCGCTCAAAAGCCCCGGCAATGGCCCGCATGTCGTTGCCGGTTGGCGTCTGATGAATACGCAGGCCGAACTCGTCCACCACGGCAAAAATGTGGTCGAAGATGTCGGCCTGAATGCTTTCATACTCCGCCCAAACCACGGTGTTGGTGAAGGCATAAATCTCCACCGGCAATCCTTCGCTTTCAGGAGCAAGCTGGCGCACCATTAGCGTCATGTCTTTGCGAATACGCGGGTGGCTGCGAAGGTACTCATTCAGATAGGCCCGGAAGGTGCCTACGTTGGTCATCTGGCGCTGGTTCAGCACCGAGTCGTCGGCGTGCTGCTGGTTGTACTCGCTGATCTCTTTCCCGCGCTCCGCCATATACGGCTGTAGCAGTTTCGCTTTAAGTAGCTTCTCCTGCTCTTCCTGCGACAGAAAACGAATACTGGTGGTGTCGATGTTCACGCTGCGCTTGATGCGCCGCCCGCCGGAGGCTGACATGCCGCTCCAGTTTTTAAACGCGTCGGACACCAGCGCATAGGTTGGGATAGTGGTAATGGTGTTGTCCCAGTTACGGACTTTGACCGTCGTCAGGCCGATATCGATCACCGCCCCGTCCGCGCCGTATTTCGGCATTTCCAGCCAGTCGCCCATTTTTAGCATGCTGTTAGCAGAAAGCTGGATCCCGGCGACCAGGCCGAGAATCGGATCTTTAAACACCAACATCAGTACGGCGGCCATCGCGCCGAGACCGCTTATCAATATTGCCGGGGATTTGCCGATCAGCAGCGAAACCATCATGATGCCGACGACAATCGCGGCCAGCAGCTTCACGCCCTGGAAAATGCCTTTCAGCGGCAGCTGAGAAGCAAAGGCGAATTTCCCCGACAGACCGAAGATCACGTCCAGCAGCGAGAAGAAGGACATCAGCGCGTAGAGCATGACCCACAGTTGGGCGCAGGTGGTCAGAATGGTAGCCGCGTCGCTGCCTTTTTGCAGCCACAGCACCGCCTGAACGTTAACGATGATGCCCTGCAGCAGAAATGCCAGCCGCTGGAACAGTTTGTTCTGGGTGATTATCTGCAAAGAGAGGCTGGCGCTGGACTGCGCGCGCTTCTCAAAGGCACGCAGAACAATGCCGTGCAGAATAAAATGCACCACCAGCGCGGTAAGAAAAATGATGCCGAAAATGACTATCAGGGAAGTGGTGTGGCCGGGTTGAATGCCGTATTGCTCGAGGGCGGATATCAATTCCTGCATAACGTCTCCTTTAAAAACAAGAGGACATCATGCCCTCTGCGGTCCGCGGCCGCAACCCGGCTGTACAATTAATAGACATATTAACGCGCGATCCTTACAGAATTGTCTCAGGGCGGTTATGCTTAATGCATTCACATCATGTTAACTAACAGGGAAATTATGATTCGTTTCTCCACGCTGGCATTTGCCCTGGCGGCGGTCACGCAGAGTGCGATGGCCGTGACCTATCCTTTACCACCGGAAGGCAGCCGCCTGGTGGGCGCGCCTCTGACGATCACCGTGCCGGAGGGGAACAAAGAGCCGCTGGAACACTTTGCCGCTCAGTACGGGCAAGGGTTCAGCAATATGCTGGAGGCTAATCCGGGGGTCGATCCGTTCCTGCCCGAAGTCGGTACGCAGCTGGTTATTCCGCAGCAGGTGATTTTGCCGGATACCGTGCGGGAAGGGATTGTGGTGAACGTGGCGGAAATGCGCCTTTATTATTATCCGAAGGGCACTAATACCGTAGAAATCTTGCCGATAGGTATTGGCCAGGCGGGGCGCGAAACGCCGCGCAACTGGGTGACCCGCGTCGAGCGCAAACAGGATGCCCCGGCCTGGACGCCAACCCCGAATACCCGTCGCGAATACACCAAAGAGGGCAAAACGCTGCCGGCTTTTGTGCCGCCGGGGCCGGATAACCCGATGGGCCTGTACGCCATTTACATCGGCAAGCTGTACGCCATCCACGGCACCAATGCCAACTTTGGCATCGGCCTGCGCGTCAGCCAGGGCTGCATCCGCTTGCGCAACGACGACATCAAATTCCTGTTCGATAATGTGCCGGTCGGGACCCGCGTTCAGCTCATCGACCAGCCGGTGAAGGTGACCGCTGAGCCGGACGGCAAGCGCTGGCTGGAGGTTCACGAGCCGCTGTCGCGCAACCGCTCGGAGTTTGAGTCTGACAAGAAAGTGCCGCTGCCGATGACCACCTTATTGCGTAGCGAAACTCAGGCTTCAGGTGTAAATACGGATGTGGTGAGTGAAGCACTTAATCGCCGCTCGGGTATGCCGGTCCAAATAAATTCAGCCGCCACGGAAACAGGGCGACTGTAATAATCAGTAAGAAAAAGAAAAGCTCGCGTGTTGCGAGCTTTTCTTTTATTTGAATAATATTGCCGTAGCGTAAAGTTTATTATTTCCGCCTGCTGACGTGACTTTAAATGCGGTTGCCCCGGCCTGGCTGGCTTTATCGGCAAGTTTGTTAACGGCCTCGTCAAGCGTTGTGGCACCGGTGACTGAAACATAGCCCATGCGCTGGCCCGCGGTGGTTGACTGGACTTCGGTGGCGGCTAAAGCCGTACCGCTAAGGGCGGTAAATACGGTAAGGGCAAGGGCGGAATTAATCAGTTTACGCATCATAATAAATCTCTCAATGTGAATAATTAAACAAGGTTTCGGTTGATGCGTTGCATGTTAGGTTGCCGTCCGGGCAATGAACAGCCGGCATTATTGATGAAGACTTTCAAAAATTCTGGCTGGTAATATCCGGGTGTTATTGACTGTAAATTAATATCAGCCAGCTTAGTTTTTTCTTTCATTAATCTGCGGCAACGTGAAGTTTTCGCGCTCAACGGGCGGTGTATTCCGTGCTATCAGCGCAACGGACCGGGCGGTATATGCCAGGATTATTCCACCCTTCAAAGAAGGGACTGACCCGTACAGGAGAAGCATGTTGGAAAACAATCCACTTTCGGTGCTGGAGTATCTTAGAAAGAGGCTCAATAACAGCCTTTCAGCCGATGACATCATCCACATGAAGTACCCGACGGCGATATTGCAGTTGCTGAAATTTGAACTGTTGGATGTAGCCGAAGGTTGCGCCACGCCAGGCCTGAATGCAGACGTGGCGCTTCACGGCAATCAACAAGGCACGGTTCACGGTGGCATGCTGTGTGAGCTGGCAGATGCGGCTATCGGCACTACCCACTCAATGCTGAAGTCACAGGTGAAATTAACGGCGAAGGCATTCCCAGTGCACAAGGGCCACACCATCAGCCATTACTGCTGCGAGATTCAAAAAGAGGACGGCAAAATGGCGGCGGTGATTCACAGTACGGTGATGACGCTGCGGGGTGACAAAGCTCAGGGGCGCTAAGAGATTCATATATAAAAACCCTCACATAGAAATACTTAGGTGGGGGATATTATTTCTATTTGATTATGAGTGAAGTAAAGGACGCAATCTTTTCTTATAAAACAATCATAAGCATAAATTGCTTAACGTATGAAACTGCAAAATCTATTTTGTCTGCAGCCTTTTTTGGTGGCTTGTTCAGCTATTCATGGAATGCAAAAATATTGAGTTAATGATCTTTTGAACCTATACCGGATACAATCCTGCATTAAAAATGTACAAAGTTAAGTTCTTCTTTTCATGTGCCGATAAGAATAAATGGAAAGGCTGTACTATGACGGGCACCAGTAGCGCATATATTGGGCCTTGCCAGTCCCACAGGTTTTAACGATTGAGTCCACGAGATGTACATAGATAAATTTCTTACCGAATACGATGACTCGCTGACAGGTGAGTTGAATATAGATCCACTTGGGCAATTGGTTATTTGGTCATCCTGGGGGCAGCGCATTTTTCGCAGCCGCATTACCTCTATCGCTAATGATGTGCGGCAGTACACGCTGAATCTGCTGCATCACAGCGTAATGCGGCAGATCATGTCGGATGAAAGACTGCAAACCGCGGGCGCGATGAGAAAAGCGTACCCGAAAAAACAGGTGAGGGAATTCACTGCAGCCTGCCTGATTCACCTTGAGAATATCTACATTTATTCGATGATTGGGGCAGAAAAAAAAGGCGTTACTTTGACCGGCGTGCAGGGCATCAACAAAGCACGACCAAAGTGGAATGCGACAAATAATAACCCCAGGATACTATTTGGTCATGATGAAAACAGTGAGTTATTGACAAACCAGTTGGCTCTCGGGACTAACGGGCGCTACAAGTCGCCAATGATGAACATGCAGTTTTTCTCAACCGAATACTGCTACGATCTCCCGGATAATAAACCTGTCTGGCAGGCCGCAGAAGCATTTATAAACAGCGTGCCGGAACTGAAAAAATTACGTGCGCAGGCGTTAGCGTATTTAACGTCGCTGATGCAGGTCTCTAACAAAAGCGGTCTCGAGCCTGCCTGGGATAATATTCCTGCCGTGTTGAAAAACGCTTATGCGAAGGCATTCCGCGATCCTGAAACGGTAGGAAACTACTCGCAGGAGTTTTGGTTGCACAGAACAGAGCTGAATAAAAATGCGGCAGGGGCGATTTATCAGGTTCTGAAGCAGGAACGGAAGGGCAAGTCGAAACTTTCCACCGCGGAAGTATTTAGTTGTGCTATTCGGATTGCAGAGAAAATGCCGGAAATAGATGAGCATGAGCGAATGGCGCTGCAGCATATTAGCCGGGCTGAGCCGTTCCTGGCGCTTATCGACCTTATGTTCTCTGGCCTGCGCCGGCAAAGCAGTCAGACATTAGCATCATTCAGCCAGTTCTGGCATCAGCACAAACTTACCGCGCAAGATCTCCCACAACTGGCAGCCAAATTACAGCAGGATAATGAGCTTCTGGCCTCGCTTAGCGGTACGCCAGCCTGGCGTTTTCAACAACTTTTAACCCTGGCTAGCGCGCCAGAGCTTGAAGAGCAGGTGCGTGGCCTGTTGGCTTACCACCAGGCGCTGATGGCAGCACGCGGTCAGTTCCCGTGGCTGATACTGGAAGGGGATAACCTCTCTTTGCAGGTTCCACCGTTACAGGTGGATGCTGAGCGTACGAAGAGCGATTGGGTGAACCGTTATTACCTGCCGCAGTTCCGGCACCTATTGAGTGGATTGTGGGGGAACGCAGCATGAAGCTATTAGAAGCCTTCAAAAAACAGATTTCGCAGATGGGTAAGTTGAAGCACGTCTGGCTGACGACCTTCAACCTGGATATCGCCTTTGTTGAAACCTGGGTTCTGCCCGCTGTATTGGGGATAGACCCGCCCGTTAGCCGCATGGATTACGAGGCGCTACAGCGGGCGATGAATGAAAGCGGTATCGACTTCCGCATTTACTGCGACCCGCGGATGATGGCAAAAGATAAGCCCAAGCGCACTTCCGTAGCCGTGTATCCGGTTTCAGTTCGCGAACTTGCAAAGGGTGAGGCGCCGCTTGCGAAGTACCTGAATGAAAATAGCAGCCTGTTCCATCCCAAAGTTTTTTACCTTGAAGACGAGGATAAAAAAATCGTTGTGGGTGCCGGGAGCGCTAACCTGACCCTCAGCGGCTGGGGGCGTAATCAGGAAGCGGTGGATTTCCGCTGTATTGCCAACAACCAGCAATATCAGCAGGTGAAACAATTTTTCATCTATACGGATAGCGCTCTGGCTCATGACGACTTTTTCCCTGTTCGCCGTAAATTTGTCGGCAAGGATGATGACTGGTCATTTATACACAGTCTGGGGGGAGAGACGTTATTCGAAGCGTTGGCCAACGGACAATCATTGCGGGTACTCAGCGTTTGGTCGCCGTATCTTGCAGAAGACCTGTCCGGTTTCATTGATGAGTTTGAAGAGCCTGATTTGAGGTTTGAGCTGGTGCCCGATCTTGTCCACGGCCGTTATATTCGCACCCGATGGGATGCCCAACTTCAGGCGCTTATAGCCGATAACAGACTTGCGCTCTTCCATTCCCCGGTTGCCAGAGATAACCGTACCCTTATGACACACGCCAAGCTTTGGTTGGCGGAAAGCAGCGCGGGTAAAAGGTTGGCCATTGGCTCCTGGAATTTCACCCTACAGGGCTGCTGTAGTCTGGAAAAAACAGGCTGGAATGTGGAAGCCGGTATTGTTCATAAAGTGCCCCGTAACACCCAGATTTGCACCGACGAATGGGCTGTTGATGCCGATGATTTTGCCAGTGAAGAACTGCTGGAAGAAGAGAAACTGGAACCGGGGGATCTGCCTCCATTCGATCTTACCGTGATGTTTAACTGGGCTCGTTGTGAATATGAGATTACCGGAAAATGGTTCGGCTCCAGGAAAAATGAGGTCTATCAGCTGCTGTTGCCGGGTATTAATGGCCCGGTGGAACTAGTATGGAAAGCCAGAGGCAACGAACTTAAGCTCCCGCAAAAGTTGGTTGTCCTCAAGAGCGACGCCGTGCTGAACAGCCCGTTTTATTCCTTGCGAACGGAGGGCAAAACGGACTGGCAGGGTATGATAGTCGAAACGGGTACTGAGTACCGGCGTGCGTTGAGTTTCGCCTCTCTGGACGATCTTCTGAATAGCTATTTGAGTTCCGCAGACCCTGCGGCGAGTGAACGACTTATGCTGAGAGCCGCTGGCGCACAGGATGAGATGCAGGGTGAAGGTGAGGAGGAAATAGTCTCTTCGGACGCAATCAGCTATTTCCGGCTTTTCCAGGCGACTCAGCAACGACGGAACTGGCTTGCGCAGACGGAGAATGGTGCTCAGCTTTATCGCTGCTTATTTACCGAACCTGGCTGTCTGCAGGAGTTGGCAGAAATGGCCAGAGAGCGTGTTGAGCTGGCGAAAAATACCGTCTTCGACTGGTTTCTGGCTCAGGAGGTTAACAGCCTGGCTGCGCTGGCAAAAAAACGAGTCGGCAGCATTCGTCGTCACTGCGGAGCTGACGCTATCACAGTGGCGCCCCACCTGTGGGAGTCTTTGCAAGTTACCCCTCCCCGGTTGGAGGGCGATGCCGAAAGCCTGAGTTACATCACTGCCATCACAAAGGATTGCGGCTATGTCGAATAAGTTAAAAAAAATCATCACACCGATTGAAGTGTCTGCCGTAATGAACTTCGATGCTTCAAACCCACATTGGGAATACCAGCGTGAGGCGTCAAGCATGGCGGCTAAGCAGGCCGAAGGTGTGGCGGGGCTCTGGAACCTACTCAATAAGCATCGCCTGGCGTTACTTGCCGATGAAGTCGGTATGGGAAAAACCTACCAGGCTATGGGCGTTATGATGCTGCTATGGCTGGTAAAACCCGACGCGCGTATTTTAGTGATGGCTCCTAACACGACGCTTTGTAATAACTGGAAAACGGAGTTTGCTACTTTTACCCGGCAGCACTATCGGGCAGTGAACAATGTGTTTACTTCTCCTCAAGGAGAGGAAAAGTATGCTCCGCAAATCCACCCGCGATTAGAGGACCTGGTGGCTGCCGTAGAGCAAAAAAAACACCACTTCTACCTGACGACCATTCATTCATTAAGCGGGCTTGTGCCCCTGGATGAAAAAGAAAATGCCTCCAACGCTGCCAGGAATTATGCAGAAAATTATCGGCAGCAAATTAAGCATGCGCTGGGGGACGACGGGTTTGATCTGCTTATTATCGACGAGGCCCATTATTTTCGTAACCGGGGTGATTCTCAGCGTGCCGTAGCGGCGGAGGCCTTCTTTGGCAATGAGCAGGACAGGCTGGCCAGCAATGCTTTGCTGCTAACGGCGACGCCAAATCACTCTCTACCCCGTAATATATTCGACATCCTGAGCTATTTTAGCGAGCGCCCTAAAAGCTTTGATGAGAACGACGTTCGGGCATTAATGAAGCATTTTGCCATCCGCCGCCTACGTAAAATGCAGGGCAAAGAGGGCAATCACTGTAAGTATGAATACCGCCATGAGCACGCCAGCGCCGCGAATTTTAAGGGGCGGATGGATGCCGAGTTGTTCTTCGCCCTTTACCAGAAGCAATTGGTGCTGGAGCTGGACAAGGAGAAAAAGTCTGGGGGTGATAAGCGCATGCTTTACGGTTATCTCGAAGGGTTTGAGTCAACGGGGAGTACCGCTAGCGCAGAACAAATTCAGAATGGAAATAGCGATGAAAGAATCCATGAGGATTTTAACCACGCTCACGACTCGACGCTGTTAAGCAAATTGACCCGGCAGTTTCACGATATCTATCATCGTTTCCCCGATCACCCCAAATACGATGCGTTGGTTAAAGCCTGTATGGCGCACGATTTGTTCGACCACAAAGTGCCGCTGGACAGCAGTAAACATCTGGTGTTTGTTCGCCGGATCCCCTCTGTACGTGAAATTACTCAACGTATAAATGCACGTTACGACGAACAAATGGCAGAGCGGTTAATGCTTGCCTGGAAACTGTCCGAGAAAGAAAAGGCGGAGTGGCGGAGATCATCCTGGTCCAGGGAGGTGCTGGCTAAGCTCCAGCCCGGAAAACATGGGGAAGCGCAGGATCTGGACGATCCTTTGATGGAAGAGGGTGCGGAAGATGAATCCGATCCCAATAACGAGATAAAGCTCTTCAGTAAAATTGCTGACCTGTTTGTCATCAAAAATACGGGCCTGCGCCGCACCGACTGTACTAATGTCAGCCTGCGTTTTCGTCGCCCGGAAAGTCTGTTTTCTCTGTTTCTGGAGCCGGCTCTGAACGGTACAAACGGTGCATATCACTATTATTATCGTAAAACGTCAGGGGACCGGCATCGTGATAACTACGGAGATGCCGCTCGCGACGCCCGCGCCCAAAAATCTGGGCCTATGCCCGGAGTGAAATATACCCGGCCGCTGCCCACCGCTTGGGGATTGATGTTTGACCTCCTGCCTGAATCGGCAAAGCGGCAGTTGGTGCAATGGTGTGACCGCCCTGACGGGATGGCTATCATTGAAAACTTTGCCAACTATTTGCGTACCGGCTACCTGTTTGCCAGCCCGGTGATGATAGAACTTTATTGTTGGTTTACTGAATGTAACCACGAGGCACAGTGGGGCGATGTTCAGCAGCGCTACCAGCATTTTATTAAGTGGGTTAAGCCAAAGCTAAAAAACTCGCTGATGCTGCGCTACTTTGTGGATTCCATTGGAACGTTTGAAACCCTGTGCGTGAAAATTGTTGGGCAGAAGCTGGAAAATAACGAGTATAGCTGGCGGGAATTAACCAGCCTTAATAGCCCGGCATGGTATGCCAGCGGGCAGTCTGGCAACCGCGAACGCTTAATTCGTGGTTTTAATTCTCCTTTCTTCCCGAACGTTCTGGTGGCGACCTCGGTGATGCAGGAGGGAGTGAATCTTCATCTGCATTGTCACCAGGTGCACCATTATGGGATTGCCTGGACGCCGGGTGACAACGAGCAGCGAAACGGGCGCGTTGACCGTCTCTTTGGCCGCATCAACTCGCTGTTGCAGGAACAGGGGGAGGCCAGGATGAGCATCAATTATCCTTATCTTGAAGGCAGCTTCGATCAGGACCAGCTGGCTTCATTTATTCGCCATAAACACGGTGTTGAAGAGAAACTGGATAGCTGCGAATCCCACGATTTTGACCGCGAGATAGACTTACAGTCGGATACGCAGGGCTGGCGGCGCTGGTTACGGCAGCCATCAGATGACCGGCTTATTGAAGATCCCTATCCCGCAGAATTTGACGTGGAGTAGTGCTCAACAGAGAAGGCTGCTGAAAACTGCCTGAAGTTGTGAGGATGTTCAGCAGTGATGCGGCTTAGGGAAGGTAGAAAAAAACGCACGGAGGGGATCGCTCCGTGCGTCGGGTTATTGCTCGTCAGCTTCAGCGTGGCCGAGTCTTTCGAACAATAGCGAAGGCAAATTAAACCCCAAGGCGATCGCGAAGACTGTAGTAAGCCGCGCCCATCGCGGTAAACGGGATGCGGAACGTGCGGCCACCCGGGAACGGGTAATGCGGCAGGTTGGCGAAGGCATTGAAGCGCTCCGCATCGCCGCGCAGCAGCTCTGCAATCAGGCGGCCGGCCAGGTGGGTATAGGTCACGCCGTGCCCGCTGCAGCCCTGACTGTAGTAAATATTCTTATCCAGACGGCCCACCTGCGGCAGGCGAGACAGGGTCAGCAGGAAGTTCCCGGTCCAGCTGTAGTCAATCTTCACGCCTTTCAGCTGCGGGAAGGTTTTCAGCAGGTTTGGCATCACCAGGCGTTCAATATCCGCCGGGTCACGGGCGCCGTACACCACGCCGCCGCCGTACAGCAGGCGGTTATCGGCGGTCAGGCGGTAGTAATCCAGCAGGTAGTTACAATCTTCCACACAGTAATTTTTTGGGATCAGCGAGCGGGCGAGATCTTTCCCCAGCGGCTCGGTGGTCAGTACCTGCGTGCCGCACGGCATGCTGCGCTTCGCCAGTTCAGGTTCGAGTTTATTGCCGAGGTAAGCGTTCCCGGCGACGATCACGTACTTCGCCGTGACCTTGCCTTTCTCCGTGCTGACGATGGCCGGGCTGGCGTGCTCAATGTGGGTCACCGGGGACTGTTCGAAAATGCGCCCACCGTTCAGGCGAATTGCATTAGCCTCGCCAATGGCCAGGTTGAGCGGGTGAATATGGCCGCCGCTGTGGTCGAGCAGAGCTCCGACGTAGCGGTCGCTGTTCACTTCCCGCTTCAGTTCGCTGGCGTCCAGCAGTTCAAGCTGGGTGTTGCCGTAGCGCTCCCAGTTGGCCTTTTGCTCTTCGAGGGTTTCCATTTGCTTATGGTTCATCGCCACAAACAGGCCGCCCGGACGATAATCGCAGTCAATCTGGTAACGCTTGATGCGCTCGCGAATAATTTCCCCGCCTTCGAACATCATACTGCCGAGCATTTTGGCTGCTTCCGGGCCATAGCGGCGCTCAATCACGTCGATGTCGCGGCTGTAGGAGTTCACCAGTTGCCCGCCGTTGCGCCCGCTGGCACCGAAGCCGATGCGCGCAGACTCCAGCAGCACCACGTCATAACCCATTTCAGACAGATGCAGCGCAGACGAAAGGCCGGTATAGCCGCCGCCAACCACGCACACGTCGCAGGTCACGGATTCATTCAGCTGCGGGAACGGCTCATAGTGGTTGGCGCTGGCCGCGTAATAGCTGGTGGTATGTTCAGTCATGATGAAGGCTCCAGGGCAATCCAGATGGTTTTCAGTTCGCTAAATTTCTCAAGGGCATGCAGGGATTTATCGCGGCCGTTGCCGCTCTGCTTGTAGCCGCCGAACGGGACGGTCATATCGCCGTCGTTGTAGTTATTGACGAAAACGGAACCGGCTTTAAGGCTGCGGCTCATACGGTGGGCGCGGGAGAGATCCCGGGTCCACACGGCAGCACCGAGGCCATAATCGCTGTCGTTGGCAAGGGCGAGCGCCTGGGCTTCGGAGGTGAAACGGGTAACGACGAGCACCGGGCCGAAGATCTCTTCCCGGCCCACACGCGCATCCGCCGCCGTATCGATAAAAATCGTCGGGCCGATAGCCGCCGGATGAGTGTTGTTCCGCCCGTCGAGCGCCAGCTTGCCCTGGCTTTCCCCGTCGCGAATAAAGCCGTGAACGTTGTCGGCGTGGGCGCAGTCGATCAGTGTCCCCATGGTGGTTTCCGGGTCGAGCGGGTTGCCGGGCTGCCAGTTTTTCGCCTGCTCTTTCAACAGGGCAATAAACTCGTCGGCGATGCTCTCTTCCAGCAGCAGGCGAGTCCCGGCGATGCAAACCTGGCCCTGGTTATAGAAAATACCGGCGGCGGTGGTTGCCGCGGCTTTGTGCAGATCCGGGCAGTCGGCAAAAACGATATTGGCGCTTTTCCCGCCGGCTTCGAGCCAGACGCGTTTCATGTTGCTGTCGCCCGCATCTTTCAGCAGCTGTTTGCCGGTGCGGGTGGAGCCGGTGAAGGTAATCACGTCCACGTCCGGGTGCTGAGCCAACGCCTGGCCCGCTTCGTGACCAAACCCGGTCACGACGTTAAACACGCCGTCCGGCAGGCCAGCTTCTTTAGCCAGCGCCGCAAGACGAATTGCCGACAGCGGTGATTTTTCAGAAGGTTTAAGGATCACGCTGTTGCCCGCCGCCAGTGCGGGGCCGAGCTTCCAGCAGGCCAGCAGCAGCGGGAAGTTCCACGGCACAACGGCGGCAATTACGCCAACGGGTTCGCGCACAATCAGCGCCAGTTCGTTGACGCCGGTGGTGGCGACTTCACCGTAGACTTTGTCGATGGCCTCGGCGTACCAGCGAATAGCTCGGGCGCTGCCCGGAATATCATCGCGCAGGCTATGGCGAATAGGCTTGCCGGTGTCGAGCGTTTCCAGCAGCGCCAGCTCCTCGCAATGCTGCTCCATTAAATCCGCCAGCCTGCCGAGCACGGCTTTGCGTTTGGCCGGGGAAGCCTGTGCCCAGTCGCCGCGATCAAAGACATCACGGGCGGCCTTCACCGCAATATCGACGTCCGCCTTTTTGGCTCGCGCCACTTCGGCAAGGTCACGCTGGGCAAAAGGGTCGACGGTGTTAAATGTTTCGCCGTCCTGCGCCGCGCAATATTCGCCGTTAATAAACAATCGCGTTTCCGGCGAGGTATTTTGGGCTTTCTCCTGCCAGTAATTAAGATGCTGAAAGTCCATGATGACTCCTTTTATTCAATCGGATAAATGGCCTTACTGGGTTCTTCAGGCAAATTTGGGCTGCAAAAAGCCCCAGGAAATAAGTCCTGTTAAAAAAGGTTTTGAAATAAGGCCTGATTACTCAGGCCTGAAAATAATTAGAACGTGGTGGGGGTATGGGCGCTGATAATGCGGCAGATGCCTGCCGAGGTGTTGCTGAAGCTGTGCGGCATGCCGGTATTAATGGCATAGCTTTGCCCCGCAACCAGGTGCCAGGTCTGGCCGTTTACGGTCAAAACCACTTCACCTTCCAGTATCGTGCCTGTCTCCTCACCCTGGTGTTTGATCCTCTCGCCGGTGGTGGTTCCCGGCTGATAGGTCTCAATGATCATCGCCAGCGTACGGTTAGGATTCCCATTGTGTATTAATTTCATTGAAACACCCTGACTGCCTATTTCAATCAGATCGTCGTAATTAATCACGACCTGCGGCTCATCAGGTTTTTCCGGTTCCGCGAAGAACTCGGAGAGCGACAGCCCGTAGACTTTCAGCAGCTTCTGCAGCGTACTGATAGCAGGACTGACTTTGTCCTGTTCTATGGTGCTGATGGCGCTATGCGTTAATCCAGACAGTTCGGCGGCACGACGTTGAGAGAGACCCAGTTGCTGGCGGATCGCTGACAAACGTTTACCCGGCGCCAGGCCGTCATCGCTCATAATGGCATTTCCTTAACGGTAGTGGTCAGAGCCGCTGCTTTTCAGCGAGGTGGTTCTGACTGGCGGTGATAAAACCCTCAAGCAACAAACGCGATAGTGCATATTCGCTACTGTTCCATTCCGGATGCCACTGAACCCCGAGGGCAAAAGGATGATCGTGAACGCTTGCAGCCTCCACCAGACCATCCTGCGAGCGCGCCTCGACGCGCAGCAGCGGACCCAGCGTTTTCGCTCCCTGGCCATGTAATGAATTCACCCAAAACGTGTTGCAGCCCGGTATCAACTGCGAAAGCAATCCTCCCTCATGAACCTGGACTTCGTGTGATGGGGCATACTGCTGCTCCACCGGGAGTTCCGGATCTTCACGGTGCTCCAGAAATTCGGGACGATCGCTCAGGCGACGATACAGAGTCCCGCCGGTGGCGACAACAAGTTCCTGTAAACCCCGGCAGATGGCGAAAATGGGGATGCGCCTTTTGAGCCCGGCGGCGATAAGCGCCATGCTCAGTTCATCACGCCCGGGGTCGGCGTCAGGCTCATCGCCGTTTTCACCATAGAGGTGCGGCTGCACGTTGCTGGGGCTGCCCGGCAGGAAGATCCCGTCCAGTTTTGGCAGCAGCGCTTCCAGCAGTTCCGGCTCTGCCAGCGCGTGAGGCAGGGCAATGGGCAAGCCGCCCGCATTCAATACCGCATTCAGGTACTTTTCTTGCAATGTTTGGGTCAGATGACCCTTAAGCCTGTTTCTGCACATCACAACGCCGATTAACGGCTTGTCAAATATATCGACCATGATCAACCTCACATTCTGGACTAAATTATTTCCAAACGATTCCATGTTGGCCATTTCCGTTCAATATTTTCTCAACTTAGCAGCGGTTTAACTGTCTTGCAAACTTAAATTAACATTTGACAAACATTTTGTTTCACACCATTGTCGATGAGTGGACATTATATTTAACGGTCGACATCAGCGACCGGCATCCAACGCAACGGCGGTGAATCATGGAAACCAATATCGTAGAAGTTGAGAATTTTGTTCAGCATTCCGAAGAGAGACGAAGTAGCGCGTTTGCACGCGAAGTGAATACCTTCCTTGAACGTTATCCCAATACCCAATATGTCGATGTCCTGCTCACTGACCTGAACGGCTGCTTCCGGGGGAAACGTATTCCGGTGGCCGGGCTGCGTAAGGTAGAGAAGGGCTGTTACTTCCCAGCGTCCGTGTTTGCCATGGATATTCTCGGGAACGTAGTAGAAGAGGCCGGGCTGGGGCAGGAGCTGGGCGAGCCGGACCGTCGCTGCGTGCCGGTGCTGGGCACGCTGACCCCTTCGGCGGCTGACCCGGAATTTATCGGCCAGATGATGCTGACCATGCTGGATGAAGATGGCGCTCCCTTTGACGTTGAGCCGCGGAACGTGCTGAACCGACTCTGGCAGCAGCTGCGCCAGCGTGGTCTATTCCCCGTGGTAGCGGTAGAGCTGGAGTTCTATTTAATTGACCGCCAGCGCGACGCCGAAGGCTACCTGCAGCCGCCCTGCGCGCCGGGCACCGACGATCGCAATACCCAAAGCCAGGTCTACTCCGTCGATAACCTTAACCACTTCGCCGACGTGCTGACCGACATCGACGACCTGGCCCGCCTGCAGCTGATCCCCGCCGATGGCGCGGTGGCGGAAGCCTCGCCGGGGCAGTTCGAAATCAACCTGCACCACACCGATAACGTGCTGGATGCCTGCGATGATGCGCTGGCGTTAAAACGCCTGGTGCGAACTGTCGCCGAGAAGCATAAGATGCACGCCACTTTTATGGCGAAGCCTTATGAAGAGCATGCGGGCAGCGGGATGCATATCCACATCAGCGTGCTGAATAACAAAGGTGAAAACGTGCTGGCGGACGCCGACGGTGAAGACTCAGCGCTGCTGAAGCGCGCGCTGGCGGGCATGATCCACCTGATGCCTTCTTCTATGGCGCTGCTGGCCCCGAACGTAAATTCATGGCGCCGTTTCCAGCCGGGGATGTACGTCCCGACTCAGGCGTCGTGGGGGCATAACAACCGCACCGTGGCGCTGCGTATTCCTTGTGGCGACAGAGACAACCATCGCGTGGAGTATCGCGTGGCGGGGGCGGATGCCAACCCGTATCTGGTGATGGCGACTATTCTGGCCGGGATTTTACATGGGCTGGATAACGATCTGCCGCTGCAGGAAGAGGTAGAAGGCAACGGGCTGGAGCAGGAAGGACTGCCGTTCCCGATCCGCCAGAGCGACGCGCTGTGGGAGTTCACCCAGAACGATCATCTGCGCGACCTGCTGGGCGAGCGTTTCAGCCACGTTTTCCATGCGTGCAAGCACGATGAGCTGGTGCAGTTTGAGCGTTTAATCACAGAAACTGAAATTGAGTGGATGTTGAAAAACGCCTGAGTGTGGCGCCTGCCCGGCAGAGCTTACGTGGCCGGGCACGCGAATAAATAAGTAGCATCATACGGACTGAGCGGAGCCAGGCCGGACGTTTTGCAGGGCAACCTGCCATTTCCCGAAGTCGCGTAATGGAGCGCGGGCGGCAACGGGTCTTCAGTTAACGACAATGTGTACGACGAGGAAATGAAATGATGCAGATGCAAATGTTTAAATATCCGCACGGCGAGGGCGAACGCTGCTGCCGTATCGACAACGACGGGCCAGTGGCCTGCGTGAACCCCATTGCCGTTCCCCGACAGTTACGATTAACCCCCAGGCTAAGCAGGTTTGCCCGAACGAACAACGTTTCGCAAACCTGTATTCGCGTGGGGGGACATCGTCATGGCGACTAACTCTTCCGCAGATATTGTTTCGCAGGCGGGAAAACCGCAGCTGCGTAAATCTCTGAAACTCTGGCAGGTGGTGGTGATGGGCCTGGCCTATCTCACGCCGATGTCGGTGTTCGATACCTTCGGGATTGTGTCCGGCATTAGCGACGGCCACGTCCCGGCATCCTACCTGCTTGCACTGGCGGGCGTGCTGTTTACCGCCATCAGCTACGGCAAACTGGTGCGCCAGTTCCCACAGGCCGGGTCAGCTTATACCTACGCCCAAAAGGCCATTAGCCCGCACGTAGGCTTTATGGTGGGCTGGTCATCGCTGCTGGATTATCTGTTCCTGCCAATGATTAACGTCCTGCTGGCAAAGATCTACCTTTCGGCACTGTTCCCGGAAGTCCCGCCGTGGATTTGGGTGGTAGGTTTTGTCTGCATCCTGACGGCGGCCAACCTGAAGAGCGTCAATCTGGTGGCGAACTTCAACACCCTGTTTGTGCTGGTCCAAATCGCCATTATGGTGGTGTTTATCATTTTGGTGGTGCAGGGGCTGCACAAAGGCGAAGGCGTGGGCACCGTCTGGTCGCTGCAGCCGTTTATCAGCGAAAATGCGCACCTGATCCCGGTGATTACCGGCGCGACGATAGTCTGCTTCTCGTTCCTCGGCTTCGATGCGGTGACCACGCTGTCGGAGGAAACGCCTGATGCGGCGCGCACTATCCCGAAAGCTATTTTCCTGACTGCGGCCTACGGCGGCATTATCTTTATCGTTGCCTCGTTCTTTATGCAGCTGTTTTTCCCGGACATCAGTCGCTTTAAAAACCCGGACGCAGCGCTGCCGGAGATTGCGCTGTACGTTGGCGGCAAGCTGTTCCAGTCGATTTTCCTCTGCACCACCTTCGTTAACACTTTGGCATCCGGGCTGGCCTCCCACGCCAGCGTTTCCCGTCTGCTTTATGTGATGGGGCGCGACAACGTATTCCCGGAAAAATACTTCGGCTACGTGCACCCGAAATGGCGCACCCCGGCGCTGAACGTGATCATGGTCGGTATCGTGGCCCTGTCCGCGCTGTTCTTTGACCTGGTGACGGCGACGGCGCTGATCAACTTTGGCGCGCTGGTGGCCTTTACCTTCGTGAATCTGTCGGTGTTTAACCACTTCTGGCGTCGCGAAGGCCGCAACAAAACCTGGCGCGAGAAACTGCACTACCTCATTTTGCCGCTGATTGGTGCGGCGACGGTGGCGGTGCTGTGGGTGAACCTGGAAGTCACGTCCCTGACGCTTGGACTGGTGTGGGCGGCGGTCGGTATTCTGTATCTGGCCTTCCTCACCCGGCGCTTCCGCAGGCCACCGCCGGTGTTTGACGCCACTAAGGCCGAACGTGCCTGGGAGTGAGGGAAGGTTGCGTTAGAGAAGAAGAAGCCCGCTGAATTCAGGCGGGCTTTTCTCTATATTATGCTCACCCTCTTTGGATATATCCTTATTGGTAAAGAGAGTGGGCCGGTACGGACGGATAAATAATTGCTGTCTTAATTATTTCCCTGCAATAAATAACATCACGTTGCTGTTTCTATCAGCGAACAATTAGCATTGTTTGCTTCTTCACTATGGCGAAAGTCAACGCTGAAAATACCAATAAATTAATTTATCGGTCAGAGAGATAATAAATTATTTATTTCAATTCTGTGTGCGGTGTAACGTACCTCTCTGTTTTACGTGCTACTTTTTTCAGATCGTGTGAGGGGAGATAAAATGGTCAAACGAATTGTTATTTGCTGCGATGGAACCGGGAATGAATTAAACCGGACAATGTCTAACGTTCTTAAGTTTTTTCGTATTCTGGACAAAAATACAGAGCAACAGGTTTTCTATACGCCAGGCGTGGGCACGGTTGGGCTGGATAATCCCTGGCAACGGTTTAAACAGCAGTGTCGGATGCTACTGGGCCTGGGGGCCGGGTACGGTCTGGATAACGACGTACTCAAGGCCTACGATTTTTTGTGCCAGAACTGGCACAAAGGGGACAAAATATATTTGTTTGGATTCAGTCGCGGTGCTTATACGGTGAGAGTTTTGGCCGCGTTAGTGAATACTATCGGTATTATTCCGCCAGAACAGCGTAACCTGGCCGAATACGGCCTGACGGCCTACAAAAAAGCCAGCGACGACCATGCGGCTCAGAAGCCTGGTAATGACCTGCAGGATGCCTGGCTTTTTGGTCGTATTGCGGGGGGCCAACTCGCCAGAATCGAATTTATCGGCGTATGGGATACGGTCTCTTCCGTAATAGTTCCTCGCCGCGATCGCCTGCTGCCGGGAATACAAACGCTTCGCTTCACACGAACAAATCCGGCGGTGAAGTGTTTCCGACAGGCCATTTCCATCGATGAGCGGCGTCGTATGTTCCGCCTCAACCGCTGGATAGATCCGCAATCATACCGGCCTCATCCTTTCTCGAGTAGGAGGGAAATTGCTCAAGATATTCTGCAGGTCTGGTTCGCTGGTGTTCATGCTGATGTCGGCGGCGGATATCCTGAAAGTGAAAGCGGACTTTCCAAATTTCCGCTCATCTGGATGCTGGCAGAGGCGAAAAAGGCCGGGCTGACCTATAACGAAGAGCTCTGTGAGGTCATTAGCCACGGTGGAGAGCTGCACGGTGGTCATGAATTTTACGTTCCCCCTAATGCGACCGGGATGCTCCATCGCTCCCTGAAAGGACTGTGGTGGCTCCTTGAGTACATTCCCAAAAATAAACGCTGGCGAGAGTGGAATACTTCGGGTCCCACTTTTCTGGGGTATTACCTGCCGCTTGGCGAGCCGCGCGTCATTCCGCCGGATTCGCTGATACATGCTTCGGTTCGGGATAGGATGGAGAAGGATCCAGATTACCGCCCGATAAACCTTAAAGATTCTTATCGATTTACCGATGAAGATGGATCCGATCCGCAGTGCGAGGAGAGCACCGATGCAATTCATTGACAGAAAGCTAGTTCCTCCCCCTGAGGCATTGCGGGGCGATAAGCTTTTTAGTAACGGGGAGGCGCTGTGGCGTTTTTTGCAGCTTGATCCCGATAGACGAGCACAAACTCGCGTCCCACAAAGCGGTGCTCCGTCTGACCGTTATGCCAGTATGCTGCCTGCACTGTTAACACTTTTTCGTGGACGCTGCGCGTTTTGTGAATCCCGAGCATCAAGGCCACAAATACACTATTTCCGCCCCGTGAACGGCGTTGATTCCGACGACGAGCTGGTAGATAGTCATATTTATTATTCCTGGCTGGCAAACGCGTGGCAGAATATCTATCTGACTTGTGCCGAGTGTAACGTGCATGGACGTAACTATTTCCCGGTGCAGGGGGCGAGAGCGCCGATCCCTTCCCACGAGATGTATCTGCAATATCTGAAAAGCGGCACGGGTCTCTGGCCGAGCTGGCCGCCTGAAGAGAAAACGCTGGTATTAGATCCCTGTAAACGGCAGAACTTTTACACGCATTTTTCGGTGGAAACGGGAGGCAGACTCATTGCCCTTTCTGAAGCTGGAGACGAAACTATCTACACTTTTGGCCTCAATCGAAGGAAGCTGATTAAACAGAGGGAAATTTGTTTTAACCAGTATCTTACAGGTATTACCCACGCAATTGAGTCTTCGTCGTCCGCTGGGCTTAAAGAGCTCTTCAACTTTTCAACGCTTGAATTTGGTGGCAGCTGGTATTTGTTATTGCGGCGGCTGGCGGAAAAAATTGGTACGCGCAAAGGCCCAAAACCGATCCTTTCCCCCACCAGAATTAGCCGCCTGTTTTTACCTCTGCTTAAAGAGTCGCGAGGGCTGGAATGGTTTAATGACGCGGTAAGGGAGAGCCAGCGTGAAGAGCCCTTGCCGTATGGCGAATTCAGTGAGGAGGATATCCATGAGGCAAAACATGCACGCATAAACGAGGTCGCTTTTGAAAATTTCAAATCGCTACAAAAAATAACGCTAGCTATCCCGCCCGCTGCGACAGACGACGATGGTTCGCCGATGGCGTCTGCAGTGCTGATTCTTGGCGAAAACGCCACCGGGAAAAGCTCAATCCTTGAGGGGATTGCGTTGGCGTTGACGACAGAAGTGGCAAGAAAAAAACTCTCTCTTTACTGGCGTAGCTATGTGCTGAATCCGCAGTTCATGGGAGGAGGGCCGGGGCAAGATTCTGATATTGCTCATGTGAGTATTCGTAGTTCAGAGCAGCAGCTCCTCAACATGACGCTCAAAAAGGGCAGCTATGAGATTTTATCGGAGCCTGGCTTCAGTGTTGGGCCAGTCTTTGCCTATGGCGCTTTTCGGCATTATCAGCATAAGCGGCGACGCTATACCGTCGATCACCCGGTGAGAAATCTTTTTGATGGTAACCTGCTTGGCAACCCGCAGACCTGGCTGCTCGGGCTTGAAAAAAAGACCTTCGATATAGTGATCCGTGCGTTACGAGATGTGCTGGCAATAGAAGGTGATTTTGACGTGGTAGAACGCGATGCGGAGGTCTGCTATATCGTTACCCAGATGGCCCAACATGTCGGTAAGCCAGTTAAAATCCGCACTCCGCTGAATATTGTTTCATCGGGATTTCGTTCCGTACTGGCGATGGTTTGCGACATTATGGCCGGGTTGATGAATTCAGAATATAACCCCAACTTCAAAGCGCTTGATAGCGCGACGGGCGTGGTGTTGATTGACGAAGTTGAGGCGCATCTTCATCCCCGCTGGAAAATGCAAATAATGAAGGGGTTGCGCCGGGCGCTGCCAAACATGACTTTTATTGCCACGACGCACGATCCGCTTTGCCTGCGGGGTATGAGTAAGGGTGAAGTGGTTGTCCTGCAAAAAAGAGTGAATGATTTTTCACCTCAGGATAATCAATTACCTACGACAGTTCAGATGTTAACGGATTTACCCGATATCGATACTCTGCGTGTCGATCAGCTTCTTACGGCCGATTTTTTCCAGCTCTATTCCACCGTTGAACCGAAAATAAACCAGCAGATAGCTCATGTAGCAGATCTGCTGGCAAAGGTGCAGCAAGGTTCCTCACTGAATGACCCGGAGAAGCAAGCGCTTAGCGCATTTGAAACAGATATTGCTTCTGCCATGCCCGTGGGGACATCGGAAGCACATCGTCTGGTGCAGGAAGCTGTGGCGAAGTATTTGCAGGAGCGACATCGTGAGACTCCGCAGCTGCAGACGGTGTTGCGGGAACGCACAAGAGACAAGATTGTTGATATTTTGAAGCAGGTGCTGCAATGAGAAAGGTCATTCGCACACGAGAACAGATGTTAGCCCCCGCAGCCCTGGACGCTAAGAGTAGAGACGGGACCACAGAGCTGGAACGTTCGAGGGCTCATTATAAGAAGCCAGGAAAAAAAGAGAGCTTTGACTTTGTCACCTATAAAGCCGACGAGGTGAAATGGCGGCTCAACGCGCTCTTTCATTATAAATGCGCCTATTGTGAGAGTTTCTTTTCTGCCTCGGCACCGGTAGATATTGAGCATTATCGCCCCAAAAGTGCCGTTAGCGAAGATGCCACTCATCCGGGGTACTGGTGGCTGGCAATGGACTGGGATAATCTTCTGCCAAGCTGCATTGACTGTAACCGCAAGCGCAAACAGCAGCTTGTTGATGGGTCGACAGAGCTGAGCGTACTCCTTGCCCGCCAGAGGCAATCACGTCATTCGTCAGGTAAGAAGGACAGTTTTCCAGTTGTCTCCGGCGGGGCGAGACTTTTGCCAGAAAATAAAAACTATGCGACTGAGTTGCCATTATTGCTCAATCCTTATTTTGATAACCCCGACGAACATATACGCTTTGTCAGCGTAGGTAATCCACCGGTGAGTCTGGCTATCCCTGTAGGAGAGGGTTCAATCGAACGTGGTGCCGCCTCAATTCATATCTACGGTCTTAATCGTCTTGGCCTTGTGCAGGACAGGACGCGTTATCTGCGTAGGCTGGTCTTTTTAGGTGAAATGCTGATTTCTCTCGGGGAGCTTGTCGAGGAGATTGAAGCTACTCCGATTTCTGATGAAATTAAGGAAAGCATTACTCGCAAACTGGAACTGCTTATGACATGGACGGGCGAGGAGATGAAGCAAATGACCGCAGCGGATCAACCCTATTCGGTCATGGCCAAAACTTGGGTGAGCGAGTTTAAAGCGAAGATAGCTGGGCGCGAATAACATGTCAGACCGTGCAGTCGGGATAGCATTCTGCGGATAATAAAAAAGCAAAAAAGCCCGCTTAGTTTCCTAGGCAGGCTTCTTAAATATGGCTCCTCTGACTGGACTCGAACCAGTGACATACGGATTAACAGTCCGCCGTTCTACCGACTGAACTACAGAGGAATCGTGTGAACGGGGCGAATACTAACGGCGTGAGTCCGGGTTGTCAAAGGCTGTTTTGGTGAAATGCGTTCAACTGCCGATTAATCCAGCAAATCAATGAAAAAGGCCGCAAACGCGGCCTTAAACGGTTACTGCTTGCGCTGTTGACTGACCGGCAGCGTGGCGGCCTCAAGCCACTGACGAGTCTCTTCGTTCACCCACGGGGAGAGCGTTTCCCGCACCTGCTGGTGGTAGTCGTCAAGCCAGGCGATGTCCTGCGGGCTGAGCAAATCAACGTCAACGGCGGACAGATCGATAGGGATCAGCGTCAGCGACGAGAACTTGCAGAAGCCAGGCCGGGAGGCAATCACCTCGACCTGGTTTTCGATGCGGATCCCGTGGCTGTCCGCCTGGTAATAACCTGGCTCTATAGTGATGATATTGCCCGGCAGCATCGGCCACGGGTTCACCTTCTTCGCCATGCGATGCGGGTTTTCGTGGATCATCAGCCGGTGGCCGACGCCGTGCCCGGTACCGTGGTCGTAATCCAGCCCCAGCTCCCAGAGCGGGCGGCGGGCAAAGGCATCGAGCTGGTGGCCCTGAGCCCCCTGCGGGAACTGCAGCGAGATCAGCGCCAGGAAGCCTTTCAGCACGGCGGTATAGTGCAGGCGGCGGGTTGAGTCCAGCTCGCCAAAGCTGAGCGTACGGGTGGCGTCCGTCGTGCCGTTGATATACTGCCCGCCGGAATCATTGAGGTAGAACTGCGCGGCGGTAAGGGCGAAATTCGTTTCCGGCGAAGAGTGGTAGTGGCACATCGCGGCGTTGCTGCCTGCTGCGGAAATGGTGCTGAAGCTTTGCTCGGTAAAGGTGGAGCCTTGTTGGCGGAAGCTCAGCTGTTTTTCCTGGGCTTCCAGCTCGGTGACTGGATTGCCTGCGGCTTCGCGGCGCGGCACTTCCCGGGTCAGCCAGGCAAGGAAATTCACCCAGGCCACTCCGTCTTCGATGTGGCTGTCGCGGTAGCCCGCCAGCTCGGTGTCGTTTTTATTGGCTTTGATTAGCGTGACAGGGTCCGGTGCCCACAGCACGCTGCCCCCGCCTTGCTCCACGGCAAAGCGCACAGCGACCGGCGCTGAGTCCGCGTCGATCAGGATGCGTTTCCCTGTCGCTACTTGCTGGCAACGGGCAAGGAATTCACTCATCGGGCGGAGCGTGATGCCGTTGAGCCAGGCTTTATCCAGTTTCCGCAGTTTGTCTTCCGCTACAAACCATTCGATGTCACCGTCAGCGCTCAATAGCGCGAAGGAGTGCGGCACCGGGCTCATCGGAATATCGGCACCACGCACGTTCAGCAGCCAGGAGATGTTGTCCGGCTGCGTCAGCGCCAGATAATCCGCCCCAGTTGTGCTCAGCCCTTGGGCGATCCGCTCACGCTTTGACGCAGCGCTTTCACCACTGATTTCGTCCGGCATGGCGATGATTTCCCCGCAGGGTGCCGCCGGGCGGTCAGGCCAGATAGCATCG
Source organism: Cedecea sp. B1(4) (assembly GCF_059414925.1). Classification (NCBI taxonomy): domain Bacteria; kingdom Pseudomonadati; phylum Pseudomonadota; class Gammaproteobacteria; order Enterobacterales; family Enterobacteriaceae; genus Cedecea; species Cedecea sp. B1(4). The sequence continues at coordinate 47,912 of NZ_JCAHMZ010000002.1, forward strand.
AGCGGATCGTCATCCACCGCCACCAGATCGCAGCCGCTGGTGCGCAGGCTTTCGTACTGGCTGTTGACCATCAGCAGCGGTTCGAAGGCAATGCGTTTGCCTGCCGGAAGATTATCGCGGAGCCAAAGGTGCAGCGGCTCGTCGTGCAGATGATGAATCTCGAACTCTGCCAGGTTCACCTGATGGCGAGCCTGAACCTGATAGCGCCCGTCCACAAACAGCAGGGCGCGGTCGGCAAGCACTAGCGCCAGCCCGGCGGAACCGGTAAAGCCACTGATGAACTCGAGTTTATTGTCATGAGGCGCACAGTATTCGCTCTGATGGGCGTCGGCACGTGGCACGATGATCCCATCCAGTTCGCGCTCCCTGAGCAGCACACGAAGTGCGCCGAGTGATGAAGTGTGTTGCATCCAGCTTCCTAATTATTGTTGTTAACGGAACGGCGGCTCATTGAAGGTACGCAGCTTGCGTGAGTGCAGCTTTTCACCTTCGGCGCGCAGCAAATCAATGGCGCGAATGCCAATCTGCAGGTGCTCGGAAATCGCCCCTTCATAGAAACGGTTAGCCTGCCCCGGCAGCTTGATTTCGCCGTGCAGCGGTTTGTCTGATACGCACAGCAGCGTGCCGTACGGCACACGGAAGCGATAACCCTGGGCAGCAATCGTCGCACTTTCCATGTCGATAGCCACCGCGCGGCTGAGGTTAAAGCGCAGCGCAGAAGCTGAATAGCGCAGCTCCCAGTTGCGGTCATCGGTGGTGACTACCGTGCCGGTACGCAGGCGCTGTTTCACTTCTTCGCCCGGCATGCCGCTCACTTGTTTGGTGGCGTCATAAAGGGCACGCTGCACCTCGGCGATACTTGGGATAGGAATATCCGGCGGTAGCACCGCATCCAGCACGTGATCATCGCGCAGGTAGGCGTGGGCCAGCACATAGTCGCCAATTTGCTGGCTTTCACGCAGGCCGCCGCAGTGGCCAATCATCAGCCAGGCATCCGGGCGTAGTACTGCGAGGTGGTCGCAGATGGTTTTGGCGTTGGAAGGGCCGACGCCAATGTTAATCAGCGTAATGCCGCTGCCGTTTTTATCGATCAGGTGCCAGGCGGGCATCTGGTGTTTCTTCCACGCCAGGTCGGAAATCGCTTCTTCCGGGGCTTCGGTTTCGGCGGTCAGCCAGGTGCCTCCGGCGCAGGACAGGGCGATATACGGGCTGTCCGGGTCAAGGATTTGCTGGCAGCCCCAGCGAACAAACTCGTCCACATAGCGCGTGTAGTTGGTGAACAGGACGAAGGGCTGGAAGTGTTCCACCGGCGTGCCGGTGTAGTGGCGCAGGCGAGCCAGCGAGAAATCCACGCGGCGGGCGTCAAAGTGCGACAGCGGCCAGGCTTCCGTCGGGTGGAACAGGCCGTCGGCGGTTTCATCGCCAATTTGCGACAGCTCGGTGGTCGGGAAATGGCGCGTCAGCCCGGCACTCATCGTGCGGTCGAGGTTCAGGCCGTCAATCACGTATGGGTAAGGGATCTCGTGCTGAGAAGGGCCAACTTCAATGTGTACGCCGTAGTCTTCGCTCAGCAGGCTCAACTGTTCGTGCAGGTAGCTCTTAAACAGCGCGGGACGGGTCACCGTGGTGGTGTAGCTGCCGGAGTGGGTAAAGCGGGCATAGGAGCGGGTGTTTTTCGGGCCACGGGGAACGCCGTCCCAGCTCACCCGCAGTTCGGGGTAGACAAACAGCCCGTCGGAACGCGCGTCTACGTCCGGCAGCGTGCCATGTTGAGTGTAGAGGGCAATCGCATCGCGAAGGGCGGTTACCGAGTTTTCGTACAGCGCTTCCAGCTTGTCCAGGGCTTCAGCAGGCGTCAGCCCCTGGCATACAACGTTATTATTCATTGATTCTCCTTTACCGGTTCTCGCCGGGTTAGTGTCTCAGTATGTCATGCCGTGAGCAGAACGGAAGTGGAAGACAGGGCGAGATGCGAGCCTCATAAAAAATTCATCACAAATAAATGAATACCCGCGCAAAGATTGCCGATAACCCCTGTGATACCCGAGCTTGATGGGATAACGACAATAACGATGAGGGGAACAACATGGGAATGTTAAAGAATTTTACCGTACGCCGGGTGCTGCTCACTGTGCTGGGGCTGTTTTGCCTGCTGTGGTCAGCCGTGGGCGTGTTTACCGTTTATTCGCTGGCGAAACTGGGGGACGGTAACGCCGTTGACCATCAGTTGGTGTCGCAAATGACGATACTCAGCAAAGGCAACGACCAGTATTTTCGCTTTATTACCCGTCTTTCGCGGGTGATGGAAGCGAAGGCGGCGGGGGAAGCTACCGATTTTAAGCCCGTGCAGGAAGCGCTGGATAACATGAAAAGCGAGCTTGAGCGCCTGAAAAGCGTTTCGCCTGGGCCAATGGATCCGGCCGTTTCCGCCGACGTTATCGAAAAATGGCAGCAGCTTTTAGATAACGGCGTGGCGGTGCAGATGCAGCTTGCTCAGCAGGGAAGCGCGGCGGATTATCGCCAGCAGGCCACCCAGGTCACGCCGCCGCTCAGCCGTGCCTTCGGAGCCAGCAGCAGCAAGTTTACCGCCGTGGCAGAAGAACGTCTGGATCGGACTCGGGTTGCCGTGGACTCGCTGACTCGCCTGATGAAAGTCACTGTATTGGTGGCGATTGTGATTGGGCTACTGATCCTGCTGTTTACCGATCGTTATCTGGTGAACCTGCTGGTGAAGCCTCTGGACCGAATTCGGGATCATTTCTCGGTTATTGCGAAAGGCGATCTCAGCCACCCGGTGGAGGACTTTGGGCGGAACTGCGTCGGCAAACTGTTCCCACTGCTGGCCGAGATGCAGGGCAGCCTGCGCGATGCGGTGAGCGCGATTCGCAGCGGCACGGAGAACATTTATCGTGGCTCGGCGGAGATCTCTTCCGGCAATAACGATCTCTCTTCTCGCACCGAAGAACAGGCTGCCGCGCTGGAAGAAACCGCCGCCAGCATGGAGCAGCTCACGGCCACGGTTAAATTCAACGCCGAGAATGCCCGCCAGGCCAGCAGCATTGCGGAAAAAGCCTCCCAAACCGCCAGCCGCAGCGGCAAGCTGGTGGGCGACGTGGTTATCACGATGGAAGGGATCTCCGACAGCTCCCGCAAAATTAGCGAGATCACCAGCGTCATCAACAGCATTGCCTTCCAGACCAACATTCTGGCGCTAAATGCTGCCGTTGAGGCCGCGCGCGCTGGCGAACAGGGCAGAGGTTTTGCGGTGGTAGCGGGGGAAGTGCGCAACCTGGCCAGCCGCAGCGCGGGCGCTGCGAAAGAGATTGAAACGCTGATTGCCGACTCAGTGAATCGGGTGAACAGCGGCGCGGCGCTGGTGAACGAGGCTGGCAACACCATGAAAGAAGTGCTGAAGGCCGTATCCGACACGACGCAAATCATGAAGCAAATTGCCTCGGCGACGGATGAGCAAAGCAAAGGTATTTCTCAGGTGAGCGTGGCGGTCAGCGAAATGGACAGTGTGACTCAGCAAAACGCCGCGCTGGTGGAGCAGATCTCCGCTGCAGCGGCGGCGCTCGAAGGCCAGACCGAAATGCTACAAAAAGCAGTGGCGCGTTTCCGCCTGTCCGGGCGTGAAGAACAAGCCGTGGTGGAAACGAAGGTCAAACCTCAGACAAAAGCCGCCTCGGCCACCACGGCAGGTGATGACTGGGTCACGTTTTAAGTTTCGATAGCGGGCAGGGTGCGCATCGCGTTTTCGCAGCGCGCCTTGACCGCTTCGTGCAGCAGCCGCACCGTGGTCGACAGTTGCTTACGGTGTGGGCAAATCAGATTCAGCGGAATGCTGTCCCCTTCATACTGCGGCAGCAGCAGCTTTAAACGGCCTGCCTGCACATCGTCGCTGACATCCAGCCAGGATTTGTAGGTAATACCTTCCCCTTTTACCGCCAGCCGGTGAATGACTTCCGCATCATCGCTCATCATTGAACCTTTCACCGCCACCTGCTGCGTTTTGCCGCGCAGGCTGAACGACCAGCTATTGTGCACCCGCCCGCGAAGCACAAACGTCAGCGCATTGTGTTGGGCCAGGTCGGCAAGGGTTTGGGGTTCGCCATGGCGTGCCAGATAGGCGGGAGATGCAACCAGCACGCGGCGGTTTTCTGGCGCGACCGGCAGGGCGATGTAAGACGCATCATCGTTATTGCCGTAGCGAAAAGCCACATCCACCGGATCTTTAAACACGTCGGTGATTCGATCGGAAAACAGAAGTTTCAGGCTTAGCGCCGGGTAAGTGCTGCGAAATTGCTGAAAAACATCAAGCAGGAGATTGCGCCCAAGATCCGAAGGGACGGCGATTTGCAGCGTGCCGCGTACTTCGTCGCTGGGGGGCTGGATCTGTTCATACCCGGCATCCAGCGTCTGCAGCACCTGCTGGGCGTAAGGCAGCCAGGCTTCACCTTCGGGCGTCAGGCGCAGGCTGCGCGTTGAGCGGGCGAACAGGCGAATATTGAGGTTCTGCTCCAGGCGCTTAATGGCAGTGCTGACCTGGGCTGGCTGCAGCCCGGCTTCCCTGGCGGTATCGCTAAAACTGTTTAACGCCGCCGCCCTGACAAACAGCGCAAGGTCTTCCAGCCTGAGCATTTTCACTCTCCGAGTATAAGTGTTGTTTCCTGACGCCGGTTTTTCACCTGCCGCGCTCCTTGTACCATGATTTTACTCAATTGATGAACCCATTACCTTATTGGAGCTGCTATGAAAGCTATTGCTATTACACGCGCCGCAAAAGACGGCAGCAATATTGATGCGCTGCAGGACATCACGCTGCCGAAGCCCGTTGCTCAGGGGCACGATATTCTGGTGGCGGTGAACGCCATTTCCGTGAACCCCGTTGATACCAAAGTTCGCAGTGGCTTTAGTAGCGAAACACCTCGCGTACTGGGCTGGGACGCCGTGGGTACCGTTGTGGAAGTGGGTGAAGCCGTCACGCTGTTCAAGCCTGGCGATGCCGTGTGGTACGCCGGGTCGCTGACTCGCCCGGGCAGCAACAGTGAGTTTCAGCTGGTGGACGAACGCATTGCGGCACTTAAGCCTCAGTCCGTGGAAAATGCCGCTGCTGCCGCATTACCGCTGACGGCAATTACCGCGTGGGAAATGCTTTTCGACCGCCTGGGTATTCAGGAAAACGGCAGTGAAGATGACGTGCTGTTGATTGTGGGCGCGGCAGGCGGTGTGGGCTCAATTCTGACCCAGCTTGCCCGCAGGCTGACAAAAGCCACCGTGATTGGCACCGCCTCTCGCCCGGAAAGCCAAAAGTGGGTGAGCGAACTCGGCGCCCACCACGTTATCGACCACAGCCAACCTCTGACGGAAGAATTACAGCGTATTGGCGTGAAGCACGTTACGCACGTTGCCAGCCTGACCAATACCGAACAACATTATGCCCAGCTGATTGAGGCGCTCATCCCGCAGGGGAAATTTGCGCTGATTGATGATCCGACAGCGCTGGACGTTCGCGCCTTGAAGGCCAAAAGTATTTCGCTGCACTGGGAGTTTATGTTCACCCGTTCGATGTTCGTCACCAGCGATATTATTGAGCAGCATAATCTGCTGACGCGCGTGGCCACGCTTATCGACCAGGGCGTGTTAAGAACTACGCTCAGCGAACACTATGGCACAATTAACGCAGGCAACCTTCGCCGCGCCCATCTGCTGCTGGAAACCGGGCGCGCGGTAGGCAAAATTGTGCTGGAGGGATTCTGATATGGCAGCGACAGAAACCCTGACGATTATTGCCATGCTGAAGGCGAAAGCCGGCCAGCAGGAGAACCTTAAAGCCGCGCTGAAAGCGCTGGTCGCGCCGAGCCGCCTTGAACCAGGCTGCCTCGACTACACGCTGTTCCAGCTTCAACAAGAGCCGGATACCTTTTACGTTCGTGAGTCGTGGCGGGGGCAGCAGGCGCTCGACCTGCACAATTCTCTGCCTCACTTCCAGGCCTTTGTGAAACAAATGGATGCGCTGCTGGCGGAACCACTGAAGCTGGTACCGCTGGACGAAGTTACCGTTTAACGCTTTACGCGCGGCGGCCAGGTTGGCCGCTGCAAAACAAAAACACAACGACTCATTCAGGAAAAATAATGAACATTGTTGATGCTGCCTCCCGGCGTTATGCCACGAAAGCTTTTGATGCGACTAAAAAAATTGCTGCCGAAGACGTGGATAAAATCAAAAATCTGCTGCGCCTGAGCCCGTCGAGCACAAATTCACAGCCGTGGCATTTCTTGCTGGCAAGCAGTGATGAAGGCAAAGCGCGTATTGCGAAAGCGACGACCGGGCCTTACGCAGCAAACGAGCCTAAAGTGTTGAATGCTTCACATGTCGTTGTGTTCTGTGCCAAAACGGTTTATGACGATGCACACCTGCAAACATTGCTGCAGAAAGAGCAGGCAGATGGGCGCTTTGATACCGAACAGGCCAAAGAAGGGCAGCACAAAGGCCGTTCTTTCTATGCCAATAAACACCGTTTTGACCTGAAAGATGCGCAGCACTGGATGGAGAAGCAGGTTTATCTCAACCTCGGCACGCTGCTGCTGGGCGTTTCCACCCTGAACATTGACGCCGTGCCGATTGAAGGCTTTGATGCTGCTGCGCTGGACGCGGAGTTTGGCCTGCGCGAGAAGGGCCTGACCAGCGTGGTGATGGTGGCGCTGGGCTACCGCAGCGTGGAGGACTTTAACGCTGGGCTGCCAAAGTCGCGCCTCGATTTCAGTCAGATCCTGACCGAAATCTAAGGTGTGATAATAACTTGATTTAACTTTTCTTGGCTGACGCAGGAATGGATATTAGGCCATTCCTGCGTTTATTCATCAAATCGGTGGCATTGAGGTGTGGCAAGCGAAGGGAAATGATCTATACTTTGCTCTCTTAATTCTACGGACGGCGATGGTTGTGAAGGACACGTATTATAATGACAGCAAAGTAAATTCATTAATTCAGCGCGAACTTGATGAATTTATTCTGGATTACAAACATACGACCTACGCGTATGCTGTGATGAATAAGAAAGACCCTTCCCAAATGCGTATTATTAATAACAATCCGCAATGGTTTAACATTTATCTCGAGAATAAATATCAATTTATTGACCCAGTGATTGTCCGGTCTCTCAGCAGCCTGGAGGATTTTTCATGGGACAGCGGGATGATGGTCTCTTCCGGGTATACGCTGAAGCGTATTTTTGATGAAGGTTCACAGCACAATATTGTGCAAGGGCATACTTATCCGCTCCACGACTATGTGAACAATCTTGCGGTGCTTTCGCTGATTAGCCATCAGCCTTCAGATGTTAACCTCACTGAAAACCGTGAGGCGGCGATAGCTTTCTTTATCAAGCTGCACCAAAAAATGCTGAATTTATACAGCGATATTCGGCAGAAAAAGAATGTTTTCTTGTCACCGCGTGAGCAGCAAATTTTGCAATGGGTCTATACCGGAAAAACCTATGCCGAGATTGCGACTATCTTGTCCATTACCGAGCGCACGGTGAAATTCCATATGGGCAATGCCATGAAAAAGCTTGGCGTTAACAATGCTCGTCACGCGGTTAAACTAAGTATCGAACTCAGGCTGTTGGATCTGGGTGCCTGACCGACGAGGTTACAGGTTATTGAGCTGGGTGAGCGTCTCACGCAGCCATGCGCTGTTTTTATCTTTATTAATAATATCTTCTATAACCTGTTGATTAGCAGGCATGTAAATATAATAAACCGCTTCGTCCTTTTCTGAGAGCCCCTTCTGCAGCACATCAACTTTCCAGTTGGCCTGACGGAAAATGGCGTACATCCCCCGACTTGTCACCGCGTGCATACCGGGATAGCCATTTTTCATGCAATACATAATCATCGCCAGAAATAATGCTTTACTGGCGGGTAGGGTACGTAAATTACCTTCGTCACGACGATCTTTGTCGAGGAATAATCGGGTGATTTCACAGCATGGAATATCTTTTGGTAAACTAATGTTATTAAAATATTGATAAAATATTTCATCTGTCATTGTCGGATGTTTGGCATCAATAAAGCGTGCGCCGCAAAATAATTTACCTTCCAACATGCCCATTAAATAAGTTGTATTTGCGTTATCGAATTGATCTCTTTCCTGATTATCTTCACATTCCACTTTCCATTCGAGCCGTTCGTGAAATGTTTTTTTGCGTAACGCATACAATTCCCGGGCGAGACCGGGGTGTAAATCATTATGATTACTTATAAAAAATTCAATTGCAGAACACATCGCGTATCCCTGTATGTGGAGGTCCCCTGTACTTAAAGACAGCTTTTTTTTGCCTAAGGCCTTCTCTAAACTTAAAAAAATCCTGACCGGCCGCGCCAACACGCAAGCGGGTCAGGCGGTCAAAGACCTGAGCAACACCAAGGGAAATGTTCACAGATTATTATCTAGTACACCGATTTCCCGATGCACAAGATTGTAAGCACTTGTAATTTTACATTACAAAAAATAAAAATAAAGAAAATTAAGCCCCTGCATTTGCGGGGGCTTTTCTTTTATATCTCTTAAGAAGCCTGCTCGTTCAATGCAGTTTGCTGCAATATACTGCAATTCTCCGCAAAAATTTACTAACATAACGACCTGCATGTGGGGAAAATATTTTATAACGCGGCGGGGCAGGGTTGCGTGAAAAGCGTACGGTATAACTGAATAGTAGCCGACTAATTAAAAAAGTGAACGGCTGATGCAGAGGAAAAATGAAATTTGTGAAGGAAAGGAAACTTTGTGAAAAATCAAAAGCAAAAAGCCCGCTTAAGTTTCCTTAAGCGGGCTTCTTAAATATGGCTCCTCTGACTGGACTCGAACCAGTGACATACGGATTAACAGTCCGCCGTTCTACCGACTGAACTACAGAGGAATCGTGTGAACGGGCCGCATATTAGCGAGGCCACACGGCCTTGTCAAAGCCTCCAAAGCGTCTTTTGTATCGTTTGCCGATAAAACAAGCAAGAATTGCCAGAAAACAGGCTCAGACATAACTTTACAGCACAAAGATTGCCAATCTTTCGCCAGCCGCTAAGATAAGCCGGGTTAAACAGTGAGGACCTGATGGTAAAACAGCGGCGTATAGGGATTTGGTTTCTTTGCCTGGCATGTGTTGTGGTACTGGTTTGTACCGCGCAGCGCATGGCGGGCCTGCACGCGTTGCAGATGGAAACCGCGGCCAGCGCCGTTGCTGCCCAGGCGGATAACCCGCAGGCTGACGCTGACTCGCCGGTCACGCCGTGCGAACTTAGCGCTAAATCATTATTGAGCGTGCCGCCAGTCTTGTTTGATGGGGCGTTGTTCGCACTTTGCCTGCTGCTTTCCTTACTGGCGCCCGTGCGTTCCACGCGAATGCCGTTTTCAGCGCCAAGAGCGACTTCACCTCCCACCCTCAGGGTACATCTTCGTTTCTGCGTCTTCCGTGAATGACAGACCGGCTGTTTCCGACAGTTAGTTAATCATTTATGGAGAAAAAACATGTTTATTCGCTTCAGGCAGGCGCTGCTGTGCCTGCTCATGCTTTGGTTGCCCGTGTCCTGGGCAGCAGAGTCAGGCTGGCTGCAATCGCCGGATAACGATCACGCCAGCGTCAGGCTGCGCGCAGATACCTCGGACAGTAACGAAACGCGTCTTTTACTGGACGTGAAGCTCGAAAAAGGATGGAAAACCTACTGGCGATCCCCAGGGGAAGGCGGCGTTGCGCCAGCTATTGCCTGGCAGGGTGATATGCCCAAAGTAGAGTGGTTCTGGCCGACGCCTGCGCGTTTTGACGTCGCCGGGATCACGACCCAGGGCTACCACGATCGGGTCACCATTCCGATGGTGTTTCACGGCCCGGTGCCGGCGACTATCCGCGGCGTGCTGACGCTTTCTACCTGCAGCAACGTCTGCCTGCTGACCGATTATTCCTTTAGCGTCACGCCTTCCACGGCAGATGCTCAGTTTGCCCATGATTTCGCTCAGGCGATGGGGCAGGTGCCGGTTGAAAGCGGATTGACCGACTCACTCAAAGCCGATTATCGCCCGGGAAGCCTGGTAATTAATGCCGTGCGTGCCGGAGGCTGGACAAGTCCGGGCCTTTATCTTGACCCGCCGGAAGAGGCCGATCTTGGCAAGCCTGCGTTCCGCATCGACGGCGACTCGCTGCAGGCCACCGTACCGGTCAGCGACAGTTGGGGAGAAGGTGCGCCAGATTTGCGAGGGAAATCAGTCACCCTGGTGCTGGCCGACAACGGCATTGCTCAGCAAAACACGCTCACCATTGGTTCAGCACCCGCCGCGGCAGGGGGAAATGATGCCTTCCCGCTTTGGCAGGTCGTGCTGATGGCGCTGGTGGGCGGCCTAATCCTTAACCTGATGCCGTGCGTACTCCCTGTACTGGGCATGAAGCTGGGCTCTATTCTGCTGGTGCAGCAGAAAGACCGGGGCCTGGTGCGCCGCCAGTTTTTAGCCTCGGTGGCGGGGATCATCGCTTCATTTATGGCGCTGGCGCTGCTGATGACCGTCCTGCGACTGACCAACCAGGCGCTGGGCTGGGGCATTCAGTTCCAGAACCCGTGGTTCATCGGCTTTATGGCGCTGGTGATGCTGGTGTTCAGCGCTAACCTGTTCGGCCTGTTTGAATTCAGGCTCTCTTCCAATATGAATACCCGGCTGGCAACGCAGGGCGGCAATGGCATGGCCGGACATTTCTGGCAGGGCGCTTTCGCCACGCTGCTGGCGACGCCGTGTAGCGCGCCTTTCCTCGGCACGGCGGTGGCGGTGGCGCTCACGGCTTCTTATCCGGTGCTGTGGGGGCTGTTCCTGGCCTTAGGGCTGGGGATGAGTCTGCCGTGGCTGCTGATAGCGCTCCGTCCCGGTCTGGCAATGCGTTTGCCCCGCCCGGGCAAGTGGATGACCTGGCTGCGCCGTGTGCTTGGCCTGCTGATGTTAGGCTCGGCGATTTGGCTGGCAAGCCTGCTGCTGGTGCATTTAGGTGTTTCGGCTAGCAAGCCAGCGCAGGAAAATATCGCCTGGCAGCCGCTCAGCGAGCGGGCAATTCAGGACGCGCTGGCGCAGCATAAGCGCGTTTTTATTGATGTCACCGCTGACTGGTGCATTACCTGTAAAGCCAACAAATACAACGTGCTTAGCAAAGAGGACGTGCAGGCTGCACTGCAGGCACCGGATGTGGTTGCCCTGCGCGGCGACTGGACGCTGCCGTCCCAGCAAATCACTGACTTTTTGAGAAGCCGCGGCCAGGTTGCCGTGCCGTTCAACCAAATTTATGGTCCAGGCCTGCCGGAAGGCAAAGTGCTGCCGACGCTGCTCTCCCGCGATTCGGTGCTGACAACCCTGAATGATGCCAAAGGAGCGAAACCATGAAATACGCTTTTATTTTAATCCTCTCGCTGTTCTCCGGCCTTGCGCTGGCGGCAAAAGAAGCCCCCGCGCCGTTTTCCGCCGATCAACAAAAGCAGCTGGAAGTGCTGATTGAACAGGCGCTGTTTAACGATCCGGCCAGTCCGCGATTTGGTGCTAAAAAGCCCGTGTTAACCCTCGTGAACTTCACCGATTACAACTGCCCGTACTGCAAACAGCTCGATCCGATGCTGGAAAAAATTGTGGAGAAATACCCGGATGTGGCGGTGATCGTGAAGCCGCTGCCGTTTAAAGGGGAAAGTTCCGTGCTGTCGGCGCGTACTGTCCTGACGACCTGGCGCCAGCATCCAGAACAGTTCCTGGCGCTGCATGAAAAACTGATGCAGAAGAAGGGCTATCACGATGCGGCGAGCATTGCGGCTGCGGTTGAAAAGAGCGGAGCAACGCCGGTCACCCCGGATGAAAAAAGCATGGAAACCTTAAGTACCAACCTTCAGTTAGCGCGTATCGTGGGCGTGCAGGGCACACCAGCCACCATTATTGGCGATGAAATGATCCCAGGGGCGGTTCCGTGGGAAACGCTGGAAGAGGTAGTAAAAGAAAAACTGGCGGCTGCCCATGGCAAGTAAGCTGCGGCGCTGGCTGCGGGAAGGTTTAATTCTGCTGATTTTGCTGGCGGGGGTGATGCTGGTGATGGACTGGTGGCGTGCGCCCCAGTCCCCAGTGGCTTTTGATGCCACGCCGCTGCACACGCTGGATGGGCAGGATGTCACGCTCGGCGCGCTGAGCGCGGAACGCCCGCTGCTGGTCTATTTCTGGGCCAGCTGGTGCGCAGTTTGCCGTTTTACCACGCCGGACGTGGCGAAGCTGCAGGCTGAAGGGCAGAACGTGATAACCATTGCGCTTCGCTCAGGTACTGAAAGCGAGGTTTCCCGCTGGCTGGCGCGTAAAGGCGTCCAGTTTCCGGTGGTCAATGATGCCGATGGCGCCATTTCCCGCAGCTGGCAAATTGGCGTCACGCCGACATTCGTCATCGTCGATAAAGGCCAGGTCGTGTCCACTACCAGCGGCTGGACGAGCTACTGGGGAATGAAAATTCGCCTGTGGTGGGCCGGCGTGTGATTCATCGTGCCGGCTTATCACCGGCACGCAGTTTTTTCCTGAAATGCACCATCGCGGTGCATTTGTACCTCTTATGGGGCATAAGCAAGCCTCCTGTTTCGTTAATCCTCGAGGGTGCTTTATCAGTTTCTCTTATTATCCAGCCTGTTATCTCGTTTGCGCCGTAAACGAAAAATGTGGCAAGCATATTGCAAAACCTTTTACGACATCACTGCCATGACTGGCACTGGCATTCCGTAATAGGGGGCAAAATGAATTTAAGACGACTGAAGTACTTCGTAAAAATTGTTGATATTGGCAGCCTGACCCAGGCCGCAGAAGTACTGCACATCGCACAGCCGGCGCTCAGCCAGCAGGTTGCCACTCTGGAAGGGGAGCTGGATCAGCAGCTGTTGATCCGCACCAAACGCGGCGTCACCCCGACGGAAGCCGGGAAGATTTTGTATGCCCACGCGCGGACGATCCTGCGCCAGTGTGAGCAGGCTCAGCTGGCGGTGAATAACGTGGGCCAGACTATGCAAGGCCTCGTCTCGATTGGTCTTGCGCCGGGGATGGCGGCGTCCTCTATTACCATGCCGCTGCTGCAGGCCGTGCGTGCCGAATTGCCGGATGTGCAGGTGTATTTGCATGAGAATAGCGGTTCACAGCTGAATGACAAACTGCTCAGCGGGCAGCTTGATATGGCCGTGCTGTATGACCGCACGCCAACGGCGGGGCTGACCAGCCAGCCGCTGCTCAAAGAGGATTTGTTCCTCGTGGGCACCCGTGACTGCCCGGGTAACAGCGTTGATTTGTCGGACGTTGCCGCCATGAATCTTTTCCTGCCCCGAGACTACAGCGCGGTTCGCAAGCGCGTGGATGAGGCTTTCTCTCTGCGCCGCCTGACGGCAAAAATTATCGGCGAGATCGAATCTATTTCGACCTTAACTGCGGCTATTGCCAGCGGTATGGGCGTGACCGTGCTGCCGGAATCCGCCGCGCGTTCACTTGCCGATTCAGCCGGTGGCTGGATGGCACGCATTACCAGCCCGTCGTTAAATTTACCGCTGTCGCTGAACCTGTCCGCACGTTTACCGCTTTCGCCTCAGGCCCAGGCGGTAAAAGAAATTCTTATGTCTCTGGTCACCCGTCCGGCGCTGGAAAATCGCGAACTGATGCTGGTGGGCTAACTCTGCTTATTACTAAATGGAATAGGTTGCTGGTTTTTATTATTTGTCCCGCCGGGGCTGTGACTTTAACAATGGTGTAAAGAACAGTCACGATCCCGGGGGCGATGTGAATTTCCAGCAACTAAAAATAATCCGCGAGGCGGCGCGACGGGACTACAATCTCACCGAAGTCGCCAATATGCTTTTCACCTCTCAGTCTGGCGTCAGTCGCCATATTCGCGAGCTGGAAGAAGAGCTGGGGATTGAAATATTCATTCGCCGTGGCAAACGGTTATTAGGTATGACCGAACCGGGTAAAGCCCTGTTGGTGATTGCCGAACGTATTCTCAACGAAGCCAGCAACGTGCGTCGCCTGGCCGATCTTTTCACCAACGACACCAGCGGTGTCCTGACTATCGCCACCACCCACACTCAGGCTCGCTATAGCCTGCCGGTGGTGATCAAAGCCTTCCGTGCCTTATTCCCTGAAGTTCGCCTCGAGCTGATTCAGGGCACGCCGCAGGAAATCGAATCGCTGCTGCACAGCGGCGCGGCGGATATTGGCATCGCCAGCGAACGTCTGAGCACCGATCCTCTGGTGGTGGCCTACCCGTGGTTCCGCTGGTATCACAGTTTGCTGGTTCCGCAGGGACATCCGTTAATTCATACCAGCCCGCTCACGCTGGACGATATCAGTCGCTGGCCGCTGATCACTTACCGGCAGGGTATCACCGGGCGTTCTCGTATAGACGAGGCGTTTGCCCGGCGTGGTTTGACGGCTGATGTTGTGCTTAGCGCGCAGGATTCCGACGTGGTAAAAACCTACGTTGAACTCGGCCTGGGTATTGGGCTGGTGGCCGACCAGGCCAGTGGGGAAGAAGGGAGCCTGGTACGGCTGGACACTCGCCACCTGTTTGACGCGAACACCGTCTGGCTCGGGATCCGCCGTGGGCAACTGCAGCGGAACTATGTCTGGCGCTTTATTGAGCTGTGCAACCCTGAGCTGTCGGTCGAGGAAATTAAGCGCCTGGCGCTGGAGCCAGAAGAACCCGCCATCGATTATCAAATCTGATATTTCCCTGCCCTGAAAAGGGTAATTCAGAATTGTTAATGAAATATTAAATAATTAAATAAACCGGCGCGTGGTGAATTTATATTTGCCACGCGCTTGCTGTATTTTAAAAAATAGTGTGGGGGAGAGCATTGCTCTTAGCAAAATAGATTAAAAAAACGTTCCCTATCGCAAATCATCGATCAATCGAGATTCAATTAATAGCTTTCAGCTATCTGTCTGGCCTGACCATAAGAAAAAACCGATCAAATTCATAAAGTTAATCTGAATATATCCGATAAGCCTGTACGAGGTGCTTCCATCCCTTTGTGCTATTTATTTTCTGCTGTTTTGGCCGCAGAGGATTTTGTGCATTCATAAAAATACGGTTCTCAAGGGAGAAAAAATGTCACTACATGATGTAAAAATTCGCAGCAAGTTAACGCTGATTATTGCTATTTTTATTGTGCTGATGATCTTCAGCTCAGGGCTTTCTTTGCTTAGCCTGAGCCGGGCAAATACCGGCATTCAAACGATTGTTAATAATGATTACCCGACAACCGTTAAAGCCAACGATCTGATTGAGAGTTTCCAGGAGTTTGTGAATACACAGCAGCTGATGCTGCTGGATGAAGCGGGTACATTTCGCCAGAAATCAGAAAAACACCTTACGGAGATCAGCGCTCATATTACCGCGTTGCTGGCGGACCTGAACAAATCCAGTACCGACGCCGCTTCACAAAAAGCGCTGAGAGAACTGGCCGATATTCGTAAAGAGTATCTGGATTCACGTTTCCGTATTTTACAGGCGGTGCAGCATAACGATCGCGCCGCCGCCCTGCAGGAAATGATGGCTACCACCATTCAGGTGCAGGAAAAATACAAAGACAAAGTGCAGGAACTTATTGCCATCCAGAACCAAAAAATGACTTCTGCGGGGCAACAGGTAGACAAGGATTATCGTTCTAACCGGCTGGTCACTGTGCTTCTGACTTTGCTGAGTATCGCGCTGGGCAGCCTCATCGGTATGTTTGTGGTGCGTTCCATTACTCGTCCGCTGGTTCGCGCCGTTGAATTTGCCGGGGCGATTGCTGAAGGCGACCTTACGGGCAGCATCACGGTTACCCATAAAGATGAAACAGGCGAACTGCTGCAGGCGCTGATGAGCATGAAAGTCCGCCTGCAAGAGATTGTCCATCAGGTTCAGCAGGGATCGGAAACTATCTCTTCTGCCGCCGCGCAAATTGTCGCCGGGAACCAGGATCTTGCGGCTCGCACCGAAGAGCAGGCCAGCTCCGTAGAGGAAACGGCGGCTTCCATGGAGCAGATCACCTCCACGGTGAAAAACACCTTTGACCACACCAACGAGGCAACCAAGCTTTCTTCCGAAGCCGCAACGGTGGTGAAAAACAACGGCCAGATGATGTCTCAGGTCACCAGCAAAATGCGCGTGATTAATGAAACCTCCAACCGTATGTCGGACATCATTAACCTCATCGACTCCATCGCGTTCCAGACTAACATTCTGGCGCTGAATGCGGCGGTGGAAGCGGCTCGTGCCGGGGAGCATGGCCGTGGTTTTGCCGTGGTTGCCGGGGAAGTTCGCCAGCTGGCGCAAAAAAGTGCTTCATCTGCGAGCGAGATCAGAAGCCTGATTGAGAACTCAACCACCCAGACTCGCGAGGGCATGGGGCTGGTGGAAAAAGCGAATGCCCAGATTGCCGGTATGATCGAAAACGTGCAGGAAATGAACACCATCCTCGGGGAGATCAAGCAGGCCAGCCAGGAGCAAACCGACGGCATTTCCCAGATCAACAGCGCCATTGGCATGATTGATTCCACCACCCAGCAAAACTCCGCGCTGGTGGAAGAGTCGGTTGCCGCCGCGGCATCTCTGAATGACCAGGCGAAGCAGCTGCGTGACCTGGTCCGGGTGTTCCGCCTGCAGTAATTCAGCTTTCCTTCTCAAAGCCAGCGTTAGCTGGCTTTTTTCATTTCTACGCACGGTTTTTATCTCCGGCATGACAATGTCGCTTATTGTTGTTATGTTATAACATATCAATAATGGCTGCGCAGTCAGTAAGGAGTTGCAATGTCATCGTTAACACAGGCCGACAATCGGCCAAAGAAACTGCCCGTTACCGTGCTGTCCGGTTTTTTGGGTGCCGGAAAAACCACTTTGCTGAATCATATTTTAAATAACCGGGAAGGGCGGCGGGTGGCGGTGATCGTCAACGATATGTCCGAGGTGAATATTGACGCTGCGCTGGTGCGTGAGGGCGGTTCAAGCCTGACGCGCACCGATGAAAAGCTGGTGGAGATGAGCAACGGCTGTATTTGCTGCACGCTGCGTGAAGATCTGCTGGTGGAAATCAGCCAGCTTGCCCGGGAAGGGCGTTTTGATAACCTGGTCATCGAATCTACCGGTATTTCCGAACCGCTGCCCGTGGCGGAAACGTTCACCTTTGTGGACGATAAGGGTGAAAGCCTGTCCGATATCGCCCGGCTCGACACCATGGTGACGGTGGTGGACGGTTTTAACTTCCTTCGGGATTATGAATCTTACGACAGCATTCAGTCTCGCGGCGAGTCCATGGGTGAGGAGGACGAACGCACCGTGGTTGACCTGCTGATTGACCAGATAGAATTTTGCGACGTTCTTGTACTCAACAAAACGGATCTTATCGACGACGCAGAGAAACGCCGCCTGATGTCCGTGCTGCATTCCCTTAACCCACGCGCAAAAATCATCACTTCGGCGTTTAGCCAGGTTAGCCTTGATCAGGTTCTGGATACCGGGCTGTTTGACTTTGATGCCGCCGCTCAGGCGCCGGGCTGGCTAAAAGAACTGCGCGGCGAACATACGCCGGAAACCGAAGAATACGGTATTCGTAATTTTGTTTTTCGTGCCCGGCGCCCCTTCCATCCGGCACGTTTCCAGATGGTGACCGACGGCGGGCTTAAAGGCGTTATTCGCTCCAAAGGCTTTTTCTGGCTAGCGAGTCGCCCTCAGCATGCCGGATCCTGGTCCCACGCGGGCGGTGTGATGCGCCAGGGACTGGCAGGGATGTGGTGGGCTAGCATCCCCCGTGAGCAGTGGCCGCAGGATGCCGAAAGCCTCAGGCACATTTTAAAGCACTGGGAAGACGGTATTGGCGATGCGCGCCAGGAGATTGTTTTCATCGGCATTGATATGGACGAGGCGAGTCTGCGCGAGAAGCTGCAGTATGCCTTACTTACCGATGCCGAAATGGCAGAAGGGCCTAAAGCCTGGGCACGGTATTACGATCCGATTGATGCCTGGTTCGACTGACTGAGGCCCGGCTGCCCGTTGGCAGGCAACCGGGCAACCTGGCTTAGTGCAGCTCTACGGCGTAGTCATCCACCGGGGTGATTTTCTTGATCAGCTTGTTATCAAACAGAAACTGTTCGTAGGCCTGGTAGCGGGCGCGGTCGAGTTTAGCCGGGTCGGTAGCAAACAGCGGTAGGCTTGCCTGCCAGGCCTGCTTATTCAGCTCGGTATTCAGTTCTGCGTGGGCTTTGGCAAAGGCCTGCCAGGTTTCCTGCGGATGCGTCTGCAGGTACTCGTTGCCTTTTTTCAGCGCGGCGAAGAATTTTTTGATCTTCGGTTCATTCGCCGTTTTACGATTCGCCACAAAAATCAGCTCATCGTAGGCCGGGACGCCGTAGTCCTCGACGTTAAACACCACCGGGGGTTTACCCTGAAGCTTCAGCTCGAGCGCTTCGATATTGCGGTAGCCGCCGATCACCGCATCCACCTGGCCCGCCAGCAGGGCGCTGGTGAGCTGGAAGTTGACGTTGATGAGCTTCATCTCTTCCGGTTTGACGTGCTCATGCTCAAGCATGGTGGCAAGCGTCGCCTGCTCGATACCGCTGACGGAATAGCCGATTTTTTTGCCTTTAAGATCCGCTGGTGATTTGATGTTCTGATCCAGCGTCATCACCGTATTCAGCGGGGTGTTAATCAGCGTCCCGACGCGCACCAGCGGCAGCCCCTGATCGGCAAAGAAATGCAGCTGTGGCTGGTAGGTAATGGCCAGATCGGCCTGCCCGGCGGCAACCAGGCGCGGCGGCAACGCCGGGTCGGATGGCGGGATGATCTTCACGTCCAGCCCTTCGGCCTTAAAAGCGCCAATTTGTTCAGCCACCATAATGGGCGCGTGATCGGGGTTAATGTACCAGTCCAGCACCAGGGTCAGCTTTTCAGCGGCGGAGGCCTGAGCGGCAAAGGCGGCGGTGAGCAGCAGGCCACACAGCGTTTTTTTCATCTTCTTAATTCCTTAATTAAGGCGGTTATTCGTTGTTTTCAGGCGACCAGACAATCAGCCGCCTCAGCAGGGCATCGACCGCCAGCCAAAGCAGAACGGTCATCAGGACTAAAATAAACAGCGCGGCAAAGCAGACGTCGGTTTGCATGCGGGCGTTGGCGTTTAGCATGACGTAGCCCAGCCCTTCGGCAGAGCCCACCCATTCGCCAATAATTGCCCCGATGGGGGCGACGGCGGCGGCCATGCGCAGCCCCGAGCCAAAAGCAGGCAGCGCCGCCATCAGCCGAACGTGCCTCAGCTGCGCCCAGCGTGAAGCCCCCATCGTGCGGGCCAAATCCAGATAGTCGTTATTCACTCGGCGCAATCCGTCAAAGAACGACGACACCACCGGGAAGAAAATCACCAGCACCGCCATCGCCACTTTGGCGCTCATGCCAAAGCCGAACCACAGCACCAGCAGGGGTGCGAGGGCAAACACAGGGATTGCCTGACTGGTGAGTACCAGTGGCATCAGCCAGCGCTGGAGGCGGGGGGAAAACATCATGCCCAGCGCCAGGCCCGCACCGAGGAGCACGCCCAGAATTAGCCCGCTGATAATCTCTGAGGCGGTGACCAGCGTGTGCCAGGCGAGATAATCGCGGCCATCCCATAACGCCAGTGCCACCGAAGCGGGAGAGGGCAAAAGAAAGGCGGGAATATTGCCGAGGGTAAGCAGATACCAAAGTAGCAGCAGCCCGGCAAAGACGGTCAGCCCACGGCGCAGGCGTGTAGCATGGGTGTCTGAAGTCAGCTTCATTCGGCGGCCCTGATCAACTGTTGCAGCAGCCCGGCCTGGCTTTGGAGTAGATCTACATCGTCCGGCGCGCGGGGCGGCTGCCCGGCAATAACATGCGTATCGTCGATGCCCGCAGGCCAGCGGGAGAGCACCAGCAGGCGATGGCTGAGCCGACAGGCTTCCATCGGATCGTGAGTGATCAGCAGCACGGTATTTTTTGCCAGCAGCCTGGCCGCCAGGTCCTGAATGGCCGTGCGGGTGATGGCATCCAGCGCCGAAAACGGCTCATCCATCAGCACTATCGGGCGCTTTTCGTAAAGCGTTCTGGCGATGGCGGCACGTTGCCTCATCCCGCCCGATAGCGAAGCTGGCAGGGCTTTGGCATAGCCAGCCAGCCCGACCTGCTCAATCAAATGTTCCGTCCATTGCCTGTCGACCGCGTCACCACGCAGGCGAGCTCCGAGGGCCACGTTCTGCTCAATGCTGAGCCACGGGTAGAGCAAATCTTTCTGCCCCATCCAGGCGATACGCCCGGCAACCGGCAGGCCGTCGCTGCAGGTCACGCTTCCGCCACAGGCCCGCGCCAGCCCGGCGATAATTTTTAGCAGGCTGGTTTTACCCGCCCCGCTCGCGCCCAGCAGGGCAACGAAGCTGCTGCCGGGAATATCAAAATTCAGCCGCTCAAAAATGGTCTGCTGGCCAAAGCGCAGGCTGAGATCGCGCACCTGAATGCCCGGCGAAGTCGCGCTGTCGGTCATGAGGCATTCAGCCCCATCTGCCAGAACGCGGATTCAAGCTGCGTCGCGGTGGTAAAAATCTGTGATAGCTCTGAGAAACGGCTTTCCGCGCCACGCTGGTGGCCTACGTTTTCGAGCAACTGCACAGCGGCTTGCACGCCGGTGAGGTAGCCTTCATCGCCATAGTTACGGATCCAGTTCGCGTAGGGATTGCCTGCCATCACCGTGTCGGGGCTATGCAGCAGGCCAAGGCCGATTTCTGCATATCCGGCCACGCAGGGCAACAGGGCAGCCAGCAGATCGAGCGCGTCGCCTGAATGGCCAATATCCAGCACGTAACGGGTGTAATTCATGGTTTCTGGCGCTTCCGCCTCGGCCACTATTTGCGCTTCGTCCAGGCCCCAACTTCGACAGTAAGCCACGTGGAGCGGCAGCTCGGAGACAATGGCATTCAGCGATGCGGTCGCGGTGCGCATTTCCGGCAGCGTGCGAAGCTTGCTGACCAGCAGGGCGTAGGCGCGGGCAAAATGAATCAGGAAAAGATAATCCTGGGTCAGATAGCGCTTGAATGCGGCTTCAGGCAGCGTGCCGACAGCAAGCTGCTGCAAAAAAGGGTGATCGACGTAATCCTGCCAGTGCTGGCCGGCCTGCTCGCGCAGTCGTCCGTAAAGACCGTTTTCGAAAAGTGGGGTGTACATGGGACCTCCTGGGTAAGTGGAGATCCGGGCGCGCAGAGGTATGAACAGACAATAACAGAGCTGTGATTGCCGACCGTCCCTTCGCTGGCATGACCCAGATCAGGTTCAAAGGGTTCGGCTTACGCCATCTCAGCCCATACAGGACACCCCTCGGAGGTGCCTGTTATACGACATTTACTTTTTGATTACAATCGCCGGGCGCTGTGTCTGACCTTGCTGAAAGCGACGATCCGTTTAGTGCGGTATCGCAATATTTTGCTGGCACTCGGGGCGGGAATTTTGTCACTGTAGGCCGGTTACCTACGAGTCTAAGGATGATATCCGATGAAAAAGATTGGCTTTCTCTCGTTTGGCCACTGGTCGCCTGCCGCCCAGTCCGGCACGCGCTCTGCGGCGGATACGCTGCTGCAGTCCATCGACCTGGCCGTTGCCGCCGAAGAGCTTGGCGCTGACGGCGCTTACTTCCGCGTGCACCATTTTGCTCGCCAGTTAAGCTCGCCTTTCCCACTGCTGGCGGCCATCGGGGCAAAAACCAAACGTATTGAAATCGGTACCGGCGTGATCGACATGCGCTATGAAAACCCGCTCTATATGGTGGAGGACGCGGGAGCCGCGGACTTGATTGCCGGGGGCCGACTGCAGCTTGGGATCAGCCGTGGCTCGCCGGAGCAGGTGATCGACGGCTGGCGCTATTTTGGCTATGTGCCAGGGGAAGGAGAAACCGAAGCCGATATGGCGCGCCGTCATACCGAGGTTTTTCTTGAGGCGCTGAAAGGGGATGGTTTTGCCGAGCCGAACCCGCAGCCAATGTTTCCTAATCCACCGGGTCTGCTGCGTCTGGAGCCGTTTTCTGCCGGGCTGCGGGAGCGAATCTGGTGGGGGGCGAGCTCCAATGCGACTTCGGCGTGGGCCGCGAAGTTAGGGATGAACCTGCAAAGCTCCACGCTGAAAACCGATGAATCCGGCGAGCCGTTTCATATCCAGCAGGCGAAGCAAATCCGCGCTTATCGGGCCGCGTGGAAAGAAGCGGGCCATAGGCGTGAGCCGCGCGTTTCCGTCAGCCGCAGCATCTTCGCGTTAATGGACCAGCGCGACCGCAACTACTTCGGCGGCAGCGGCAAAGAAGGCGATCAGGTTGGCTACATCGAGCCACAAACCCGGGCCATTTTCGGCCGCAGCTATGCCGCTGAACCGGAGCTGCTCATTAAGCAACTGGCGCAGGATGAGGCGATTGCCGAAGCCGACACGCTGCTGTTAACCGTGCCAAACCAGCTGGGCGTGGATTATAACGCGCACCTGATCGAATCTATTCTGAAGCACGTTGCACCGGAGCTGGGCTGGCGCTAAATAAAACAGGGAAAAGGTCATGCTATGAACCCGGATTTTTACTGGATTAATGAGCCAAAAGTCTGGCAAGAAGGCGACGGCGGGCTGACAGTTGTCACCGATGAACAAACCGACTTCTGGCGCAAAACATGGTACGGGTTTGAGCGTTTCTCCGGCCATTTTTATGGCTGCAACGTGCAGGAGGATTTTACCTTCCAGGTGAAGGTCAAAGCTGAATTTAGCGCACTCTACGACCAGGCCGGTATCATGCTGCTGGGGGATGAATCCCACTGGCTAAAAGCGGGCATCGAGTTTAACGACAACGCCCCCACCATTGGCAGCGTGTTGACGCAGGGCCATTCCGATTGGGCAACCGGTGTATTTCCCGGTCAGGCAAATCTGTTCTGGATGCGCCTGACCCGAAAAGGTGACAGCCTGCGGCTGCAGTATTCCGTTGACGGCAAAAGCTGGCCGTTGCTGAGACTGGCGCATTTCCCCGGATTCGACGCATGCAGAGTAGGCGTGATGTGCTGCACCCCGCAGCGTGGCGGGCTGGCGGTGAACTTCGAAGAAATGATGCTGAGTGCCGCGCTGGATAAAGGACTGCACGATTTAAGTTAATCAGCCGTTTAGTCGGGCGGCGCCCCGCCAGACATTTGCCAGGCAGCGTTTCTCCTGGCGGGGACAAAGCCGGTAACGGGGCAAATGTTTTTCCGTTGGACATTGAAAATAAAGTGCAAACGCTTCGCGCTTCATTCAGCCCGGTATAATTCGTAGTATATTGTGAGTATTCATGGTTATCAGGTGCTCTTCATGTCTTACTCCATCGGCGAATTTGCCCGGCTCTGCGGGATAAACGCCACCACGCTCCGTGCCTGGCAGCGTCGTTACGGCCTGCTCAAGCCGATGCGAACCGATGGCGGTCATCGGCAGTACAGCGACGAAGATATCCAGCAGGCGCTTAACATTCTCGACTGGGTGAAAAAAGGGGTGCCGGTCAGCCAGGTTAAGCCGCTGCTGGCCCGGCCTGAAACGCGCCGGGCGAACAACTGGCTTGGCCTGCAGGAGAGTATGCTGCAGCGGCTGAATGAGGGGAAAATCGAATCTCTTCGCCAGCTTCTCTACGATGCAGGCCGGGAATATCCGCGCGCGGAACTGGTGACGGAGGTTCTACGCCCCCTGCGCAGTAAAGTCTCGGCTAACGTGCCGGCCATCATGACCCTGCGCGAAATTCTCGACGGCATCATTATCGCCTACACCTCGTTTTGCCTCGAAGGGGATAAAAGAGCGCCCGGTGACAACTGCCTGATTACCGGCTGGCATCTGAGTGACCCCTGCGAAATCTGGCTGGAGGCGCTCAGGCGAACCGGCCAGGGACACCGCATCGACGTGCTTCCTGTTCCGCCAGCCGTTCTGGCCCCGGAAATCTTTCCTGACCGAAAATGGCTGCTGGTCACCTCCGGTAAGCTGACGGCGACCCGTAAAAAGCAGCTTGAGCTCTGGCAGCAGCAGGGCGCTATGCTCGAGATAATTCCCCTCTAGGGTCGTTTTCCCCTCCACAATATGCTCATCCAACGGCCCGCTGAAAACGCGGCGGGTTGAGTTTTGCTGTTGAAAAATGGAATTTTCCATATCGTTTTTCTGTTATTAGTTCATTGAAATGGTTGGTTTTTTAAAAATATCACAATCTAAACTTGGACAAATTTAAGTATTTGTGCAAGTTTTAAGTATACGATAACGTCAGGTGCTTCACCGCGAGGGTGAAACTCATGGGCATAATGCCAACCGCCATTCATCGCTTTGTGGATTATTACGCCGGGCTGGACAAGCAGCCGCTCTCGGCGCTGGCCGGGCTTTACGCCGCCGATGCCATACTCATCGATCCGTTTGGCGAGCATCGAGGATTGGCTGAGATCCAACGCTACTTCGCTCACTTGTTGACCAGCGTGGCGTATTGCCGTTTCGCTATCGATCCTCCGCTATGCGACGAGGCGCGTTTTGCCGTCAGTTGGACCATGCACTGGTCTCACCCGAAGGTCGCCGGAGGAGAAGGGCTGTCTTTGCCTGGCTGTTCGGTCGTTGATCTCGAGAATGACCTGATCGTTCGCCAGCGCGACTACTACGATGCCGGAGAAATGCTGTATGAACACTTGCCCCTGCTGGGCTGGGCGGTTCGCAGCGTGAAAAGCAGGGTGCGCCCATGATGACTGTCCTCATTACGGGCGCAAGCTCCGGCATCGGTAGTGGGCTGGCAAAATCCTGGGCCGATGAGGGGCATCGCGTCATTGCCTGTGGCAGAGATGCGGCGCGGTTGGCCACGTTGCAACAGCACAGTTCAAACATCGCGGTGCGCCAGTTCGATATGACCGACCGGGATGCCAGCCGTGAGGCGCTGGCCGACTGCCGGGCTGATTTGGTCATCCTCTGTGCAGGAACCTGTGAGTACCTGGATAACGGTCGGGTGGATGCCGCGCTGGTTGAGCGGGTAATGGCGACCAATTTTCTTGGGCCGGTCAACTGCCTGGCCGCGCTTCAGCCTCAGCTTGTTTCCGGCAACCGCGTAGTGCTGGTCAGTTCGATGGCCCACTGGTTGCCTTTCCCTCGGGCAGAAGCCTATGGCGCTTCCAAAGCCGCGCTGACCTGGTTTGCCAACAGCCTGCGCCTGGACTGGGAGCCGAAAGGGATTGCCGTCACGGTGGTCTCACCGGGCTTTGTGGACACACCGTTAACTCAAAAAAACGATTTTTCCATGCCCGGCCGGGTGAATGTCGATGATGCGGTGAAAGCGATCCGCCGTGGCCTGGCTAAAGGCCGCGATGAAATTGCTTTCCCGACGGGATTCGGCCTGGTAATGCGTCTGTTGGCGGGGTTACCCGCCAGTCTGCAGCGTCTCTTTTTGCGCAGGATGGTGCGCTCATGAACATCGCTATTATCGGCAGCGGCATCGCCGGGCTGACCTGCGCCTGGCGGCTCGCAGGGCATCATCAGGTCACCCTTTTTGAAGCTGGCTCCACCGTGGGAGGCCACACTGCCACCGTGGATGTGGCTACGCCGCAGGGCACTTATGCCATCGACACCGGTTTTATTGTCTATAACGACAGGACTTATCCGCGGTTTATGGGCCTGCTGAGCGAGCTTGGCATCCGTGGGCATAAAACGCAGATGAGTTTTTCGGTACATAATCCGCAAAACGGGCTGGAATATAACGGCCACACATTTAGCTCGTTGTTCGCTCAGCGTCGCAACCTGATTAACCCGGCATTTTGGGGGTTGCTAAAAGAGATTGTCCGTTTTAACCGGCAGGCAAAAGCCGCGCTGACGGGAGAGGTCGATCCCCAGGCGACGTTGCAGGACTTCCTTGCTCAGCAACAGTTCAGCGCCTTTTTTGCACGCCACTACATTTTGCCCATGGGAGCCGCTATCTGGTCTTCGTCGCTGGATGAGATGCGCCGTTTTCCTCTGGCGCTGTTTCTGAGCTTCTTTGAGCACCACGGCCTGCTGGATATCACCCAGCGTCCCCAGTGGTACGTGGTACCCGGTGGTTCACGGGAATACATCCGGGCAATGCTGGCGCAACTGGGCGAAAGGCTGACCGTGCATCTTAACGCCCCGGTCCAGCGGGTTAGCCGTCATCACGACGGCGTTACCATCCAACTGGAACACTCAAACCAGGCGTTCGATCAGGTGATTTTTGCCTGCCACTCTGCTCAGGCGCTGGCGATGATTGAGCACCCCACTCAGGCCGAACGTGAAGTGTTGGGGGATATTGGCTGGCAGCGCAACGAGGTGGTATTGCACAGCGATCGCCGCTGGTTGCCGGTGCGCGAACGCGCCTGGGCAAGCTGGAACTATCGCCTGAGTTCCCAGGAGCAGGCCAGCGCCTGCGTCACATACAATATGAACATCCTGCAGGGGTTGCCGAAAGAAGCCCCGCTGTTTTGCGTGACGCTGAACCCGGAAACGCCCATCGATCCCCGCTTCGTCTGGCAGCGTTTTGTCTACGAGCATCCACTCTTTAACCCGCAAAGCTGGCGGGCGCAGGCACGTCGCGGCGAGATAAACGGCCAGCAGCGAAGCTGGTTCTGTGGTGCCTATTGGTACAACGGTTTTCATGAAGACGGCGTGCACAGTGCGCTGGATGTGGTGCAAGGGATTGCGACCGGAGGAGGGCAATAAGATGAACAGTTGCCTTTATGAGGGGATCTTGCGCCACCGCCGCCTTCAGCCTAAAACGCACCACTTTACCTACCGCGTGTTTATGGCCTGGCTTGATTTAGACGAGCTTGATGCGCTGCCGGGGATTGGCATCCGCCGTAACCGTTTCGCCGCTGCCGCTTTTCACGATGCGGATTACCCGCTGGGTACGCCGCTCAAAGAGAAAGTCCTTGCGCGTCTGAAAGACCTGACGGGGGAGCAACCTGCAGGGCGAGTTATGCTTCTGACCCAGCTGCGTTACTACGGTTTCCACTTTAACCCGGTCAACTTTTACTACTGTTATGCCGGCGACAACACCCTGCGCTGGGTGCTTGCCGAGGTGCGTAATACTCCGTGGAACGAGCGTCACTACTATGCTGTAGATGGGCAGACGCCACGTCCGAATGAAAAAGCCTTCCATGTTTCGCCATTTAACCCGATGGACATGGTGTACCACTGGCGTTTTAACCCCCCCGGCAAAACGCTGCACATGCATATTGAAAATCATCAGGCCTCGAAAGTGTTTGATGCCACGCTGTTGCTGCGCCGTCAGGCCCTGACGCGCAAAAATCTGACGTCGATGCTGCTGCGTTTCCCGGCTATGACGTTAAAAACTGCGGTCGCCATTTACTGGCAGGCGCTGCGGCTGTGGCTCAAACGTGTGCCTGTTTACAATCATCCGGCCAGCAGGAGTGAACGTTCATGACCAATCCCGCCTTTGCGCTTGAACCTGATATGCCGCGCAGCGTCCGTATCGCACGCTGGCTGCTGTTTCGCTTGTTGAGCGGCATAGAGCAAGGGTCTGTCACCGTGCGTGAAGGATCGCAGGCCTTCCATTTTGGGGATACAACCGCCTCACTTAGCGCCGGGGTGCAGGTTAACTCCCCGAGAGTTTACTGGCGAGTGCTCACCGGCGGGAGCCTGGCGGCCGCCGAAGCCTGGATGGACGGTGACTGGGAGACCGAAGAGCTAACCCCGTTGCTGCAAATTCTTGCGTTAAACGGGCGTGTTCTGGGGCGACTGGAAAACGGTTTCCGCCTGCTGGGTAAACCCGTGGAACGTTTTCGCCACTGGACGCGGCGTAATCACCGGGAGCAGGCGCGGGAAAACATCGCCGCACATTATGATTTGGGCAATACCTTTTACTCGCTATTTCTCGATCAAGAGCTGCTTTACTCCAGCGCGCTGTTTGCCTCTGATGAGCAGGATCTTGTTCAAGCCCAGCGTGCAAAAATGGCGCGCCTGTGTGAACAGCTGACGTTAAAGGCAAGCGATCATCTGCTGGAGATTGGCACCGGTTGGGGGGCGATGGCGGAGTACGCTGCTTCTCACTATGGCTGCCGGGTGACCACCACCACGCTGTCCCAGGAGCAGTACGACTGGGCGAAGGCACGTATCGCCCGTGCGGGACTGCAGGACAGGGTCGAGGTGCTGCTTTGCGATTACCGGGATTTGACCGGGCACTATGACAAGCTGGTTTCGATAGAGATGATCGAGGCCGTAGGGCAGCGTTATCTGCCCGCGTTCTTCTGCACCTGCCAGGCACGCCTGCGCCCCGGCGGGAAAATGGCGATTCAGGCCATCACCATTCAGGACCAGCGCTACCGGGACTACAGCAAAAGCGTCGACTTTATTCAGCGCTACATATTTCCCGGCGGTTTCTTACCCAGCGTGACGGTGATGAGTGACCTGATGACCCGCCACACCGACTTTGTCGTGCGCAACCTGTTTGACATGGGACCCGATTACGCCCGCACGCTGGCGCACTGGCGGCAGCGTTTTATTCATGCCTGGCAGGAGATTGAAGCGCTGGGGTTTGACGACCGCTTCCGCCGGATGTGGCTGTATTACTTCGGCTACTGTGAGGCCGGATTCAACGCCCGCACCATCAGCGTGGTGCAGTTGACCGCAGAGCGGGTATGAAACGCCCTCTGCAGCTGTGCCTGTTGGCTATTGCGTTCGATCTCTACTGGACGCTGGTGGTGCTGTTTCGCGAGCGGGGGCTGATCTTATGGCTGGTCCTGTCGTTACTGGCCTGGTGGCTGCTATCCCCCGCTCACAGAGTCAGTGTGCTACTGCTGGCGGCTGCGGGTAGCGCGTTGGATGCCTTCTGGGTGGTAACGGGCTTAATCGCCTTTGACGGCGGCGGGGTTTTACCGTTGTGGATGGTTGCACTGTGGCTGATGTTTGCCAGCGTCTGGATGCGGATGGCGTGTCTGTCAACGTTGCCGGGATGGGTATTGACGCTGATGGCGACGCTGGGCGGCCCGGTAGCTTATTGGCTGGGTAAACATTTAGGCGCCATCACCTTTCTGGCACCGACGTTTATTGTCGCGCTTTGGATGGCTGCGGGCTGGTTCACGCTCATGCTGTTTTTTCATCTTTTACCGGGGAGGCGAACATGAGAGGCGTTCTGTTGATGCTGCTGTGGCTAAGCGCGCTTTCGCCTGCCGCCCACGCTGACGACTGGCTTAGCTGGCGCAAAGTGGGGGACGCGACCCTGACCTGGGGGCCGTTTACCGTCTATACCTCTCAGCTGCGGACGCCGGATGTGCGCTATCAGGGGCTGACGCAAGATCAGGCGCTGATCATTACCTATAAGCGCGATATCGACAGCCAGGAGTTGGTGGATGCCACCCGCGAGCAGTGGCAGGCGCAGGGCATCCTGGCCAGCGAACCGCGAAGTGAAGCCTGGCTGCGGATGCTGCAAACGCTTTGGCCGGATGTCACGGCTGATACGCAACTAGCTTTTGTCCTGACTGACGGGCAGGGCCAGTTCTGGTACCGAGCTTCTGCGGCGCAAAAAAACTTTACGCCATTAGGGCCGCGGCAGACTGCTGATTTCAGCACCTGCTTTCTGTCCATCTGGCTGGGGCCCCGGACGCAATATCCTGAGCTGCGTCAGCAGCTGACCGGAGGTGAAAAATGAAACGCATACTGTTACTCGCGCTGGGTGGGCTGATGCTGTTGGCTGGCTGTAGCACCGAGATTACTGATTATCGTCACCAGCAGCCTACGCTAGACATCTTCCATTATTTCCAGGGCAAAACTGAGGCGTGGGGCATGGTGCAGGATCGCAGCGGGAAACAGCTGCGCCGCTTTCACGTTGAGGTCGACGGCAATGTGGTGGGGGACACCCTGACGCTGAATGAACATTTCCTCTATGACGATGGGGAACAGCAGCAGCGGGTGTGGCGCATCCGCCGCGTCAGCGCGGAACGCTTCGAGGGTACGGCCGGGGATATCGACGGCGTGGCGACGGGCCAGGCCGCAGGCAACGCTTTTAACTGGCGCTACAGCATGAATGTTAAAGCCAACGGCAGCACCTGGCTGCTGCACTTTGACGACTGGATGTACCTCCAGGACGACAAACATATCTTCAATAAAACCGAGATGAAAAAATTCGGGGTTACCGTAGGCACAGTCACGCTGTTCTTTACCCGAAAAATTTAGTCAGAGAGGATAAAGCGATGAGCACCAAACCTGTGATTGGGATCAGCGGCTGTTTAACCGGTTCTGCCGTGCGATTTGATGGCGGGCACAAGCGAATGGCCTTTGTCATGGAGGAGCTGGCGCAGAGCGTGACCTTCAAACCGGTCTGCCCGGAAATGGCTATTGGTCTGCCTGTTCCCCGGCCCGCTCTTCGCCTGGTGAAACTGGGCGAAGGGGAGATCAGAATGCGTTTTAGCCAGGCGCCGCATGACGACGTCACGGAGAAAATGGCTGATTTCGCCACAAACTACGTCTCGGGTCTGGATGGGCTGGCTGGATTTATCGTTTGTGCTAAATCGCCGAGCTGCGGGATGGAACGTGTCAGGCTGTACGACGTGAAGGGCAACCCTGGCCGCAAGGAGGGCGTGGGGACGTTCACCCAGGCGTTGCTGAAGACATTCCCCTGGCTGCCGGTGGAAGAAGATGGTCGCCTGCACGATCCGATGCTGAGGGAAAACTTTGTGGAGCGCGTTTTCGCGCTGCATGAACTGAACACGCTGCGGGCTAACGGCCTGAGCCGCCGCGCGTTACTCGATTTCCATAGTCGGTACAAACTTCAACTGCTGGCGCACCATCAGGCGGGCTACCGCGAGATTGGCCCTTTCGTCGCCTCGATGCATGAGTGGGACGAGCTCGACAGCTTCTTTGTGGCCTACCGTGAGAAGCTGATGGCAATCCTTAAAACGCCCGCCTCGCGGAAGAATCACACCAATGTGTTGATGCATATTCAGGGGTATTTTCGTCCCAGGCTGAATACTCGCCAGCGCGGTGAGCTGCGGGATGTGATCCTGCATTATCGCGACGGGTTGTTGCCGATCCTGGCGCCTCTGACGTTGCTGAAACATTATCTGGCGGAGTACCCGGATCGCTATCTGCTGACGCAGAATTACTTTAATCCTTATCCGGATTATTTAGCGCTGCGGCTCGGCGTAAATTAACTGACTAAAAGAAGGAGGCCGAACCTGCATTCGGTCTCCGCTTAGCGCTGTGGCTGCAACTGATAAATCCAGGCGTTGACGGTGCGGCCATCAGGCGTGGTAACCTCGACTTCGACCCTGTCGTACCCGTCTTCAAACTCGTCCAGCATCGGCCAGTTTTCGCTCAGGTTTTGGGATAAAAACAGATAGCCGTGAACCTCCGGGCCATTTTTATCCAGCACGATGCCGGGAAAGTCGGCGGCAGCGCCCCAGCCGCGTTCGTAGAAAGTGCCGCGCACATAGCCCGGCAGCCACTCGCCGCCGATGTTTTCCATAATATGGACGTTAACGTGGCCGGGACGAAGCGTGCCGTAAACAAACAGTGATTCCATTTTTCCTCGACGCGTAACGCCACTAAATCAGGACCAGAGCAGGGGATTCAACATACGGCGTATTGCGGCGGCTGGCAACGGGAAAGCAGGGGGATTAATTCAAGGGATGCATGCTGATGAAAATCGTCGGCATACTGGTACTGTTCAGTGGCGGTGTCGTGATAGTCACTCTGTTTATTAAAACCCTAGCCAAGAACATAAACATCACCCGTTGCCGGAGAGACTGCTTCTGGCAACCACAAGCTGCCCCATTTACCCGTACAATGACAACCCAGTATTTTATCTGGTTTATGGCGATGTAGAAATTTCCTTACCTTCCAGAGCTTAAGGGGTGACGCACAGCGTAGATGAAAGCCACCGAAAATAGCATGAATATGATTTATCCCGGTTATATTCTGGCAGTGGCGTACGATATCAATCAATCCACGGTGACCACAGCCGATAAAAATGATCAGCCCAAAGTCGGATTTATAAATTAAAACTCCTTCATCTTTTACATAATCCGTTTCCGTATTTTTACGACCGAGAACACCGTAGGCATGCGGTTTGGCCACAGGGATCTCTCCTGACCACATAAAACGTTCCCCGATATGTAGTGGGGTTCTGCTGTACTCCATACGAAAACGTGAAAAATCATTATCCAGTGATAATTTTTTTATTCTGGCGGTATAGCCTGAAAACCTTACTGCCGAGTAGCGCTCATTCGCCACCATGGGATGGCATATTATCCGGCATGTATCTGAGAGCCACGGAACACCGCCACAATGGTCATAGTGACCATGGGAAAGTACAGCCGCGGTCAGGTTTGTCAAATCGACGCCCATTAAACCTGCGTTGTGCATGAAGCTATCATCAGGGCCGGTATCAAACAGAATTGAATCATTTTCATCCTGTATCAACAGACTAAGTCCGGCCTTAGCACGCAGCAAATTTTTAGCTCCGGGCTTAAGTCGGTTTTCCAGCAGGACGCTGACGGTTATGGACATGTTCGCTCTTCCCTGAAGTGATTCGTTACCGCCAGGCGGCGATAACTCTGTGAGACGCAGTCAATAATACTTCATTCCTGGAGGGGAACACGATTTATATACAGGCAGCATTTGCTTATCTGAAAGCAATGTATGAGGAGGAAGGCAGGGCCTAACTAAAGCTGGGATGCTTTAATGACCACAAATTTTTCCCGATTCAGAGATGTATGATAAGCAAAAAGCCCGCTTAAGTTTCCTTAAGCGGGCTTCTTAAATTTGGCTCCTCTGACTGGACTCGAACCAGTGACATACGGATTAACAGTCCGCCGTTCTACCGACTGAACTACAGAGGAATCGTGTGAACGGGGCGAATATTAGCGTTAGCCATAAAACCTGTCAACAGTAAAAGTAACGTATTAATTCATATGGTTAAATTTACATCTCGTTGCTGATTAATGCACCGTATTTCCGGCAGTGCCGGGGGAGTTTTCACGCTCAACCAGCCGCTGGAGCGGATCCTGCCCGTAGAACTGGCAAAAGCGCTGGTAAAGCGAGGCGAAACGCGGCGTGAAAAGCTGCGGCGCGCTGAAGAAATATTCGGAAAGCACGGCAAAACATTCAGCTGGATCGGTGGCGGCATAGGCGTCGATGCTGGCGGCATTTTCGCCCACCATGTCGATTTCATCCTGGATGCTGTTCATCGCGGCGTGGAGGTCGTGTTCCCAGCCGGCCACATCCCGCAGCGCAATTAACGGCACACCGCTGGCGCGGTCGCCGTTGCGGCTGTCCAGCTTGTGGGCAACTTCATGAACAATCAGGTTGAACCCGGAGGCGTCGAAGGAGTCCTGCACGTCCAGCCAGTTCAGAACGACAGGGCCCTGCTGCCAGCTTTGCCCGGACTGCACCACCCGCTGGCTATGCACCAGGCCGAAGTCGTCCTGCCATTCGTCATCCACAATAAACGGCGCGGGGTAGAGCAAGATTTCGTGGAAACCGTCCAGCCATTCAATGCCCAGTTCCAGCACCGGCAGGCAAAACAGGAGCGCAATACGGGCGCGCTTCAGATCGTCCAACTCAAAACCCTGCAGCGGCACCAGCCGTTTTTGCTGTAAAAAACGATCCGCAAGGCCAATTAATTTCTGCTGCTCGGTTTCACTGAGTGATGCCAGCACGGGAATGGCTAACGCTTGCTCCCACGGTAACGCGGGGGCGGCGCTTGAATCACTTGCTTTCCAGGGCCACTTAATCATGTTACTTGCTCGCAAAGTCATCGTTTGAACTGAAACGAAAGAACCCAGACTGTTAAAATGCCGCATAACCTGGCATGATGGCAACCACCAGAACGGAGAGATGCCGGAGCGGCTGAACGGACCGGTCTCGAAAACCGGAGTAGGGGTAACTCTACCGGGGGTTCAAATCCCCCTCTCTCCGCCAATTATTCAAGCACTTATCGCATTTCATTTCAGTGACCAATCTCTCGCTCCCGCAATACAGATAACCTTATATGTAACAGTAACGCCTGGCATCGGCTGCGATTTCCCTGTTGTTGAAATACCGCCGCGCATTAAGTTCTATACTCTCCCGAGGATTTTGTACAACGGGAAAAAATATGCTTAATACTTACGTTATCCTTGCCATTTCTATATGTGCAGAAACGCTGGCGACCACCATGATGAAAGCCTCTGACGGGTTCAGCCGTCTGGCTCCCAGCGTGGTGGTGGTTGTGGGCTACGCAATTTCATTCTATGGCCTCTCCCAAGTGGTGAAGACCATGAATATTGGTATCGCCTATGCGATCTGGGCGGGGATGGGGATCTTCCTGGTTTCGGTGATGTCATTTCTGTTTTATAAACAAAAACTCGATCTTCCGGCTATCGCAGGCATGTTGTTTATTGCCGTGGGCATCATGATTATTCAGCTTTTCTCAAAGTCTGTTACCCACTGACCGCCGTTAATAACGGCTATTCCCCGGCCTTACTGTTGTCGCGCCACTTGAATGTGACGCGCTGATACCATGGCTCGGGGACAGGGTGAACGATGCTGCGTAGTGCTCTGGCGTAATCCATCACCAGCCCCGGAGTCCAGGCCATAGAAGTGGCACGTTTACGCACCTGGGCGGCTATCCAGAGCTCGGGCATCGCGAGCGTTCTGAGTATGGACAACCAGCTTCGCGTATGTTTTGAAAGCACGCCATCCAGCGACGCTTCAAGAGCGTAAGCAACGCTGCTCGAGCAATTACGGTAGGTGAGGTTGTAAGTTTTTGTCAGCTTGTAGGCACTCCAGAAACGCTGTAAGGCTTTGCCATTGTAATGATGGAAATAGATCTTGCGATCTGACTGGCACCACTCTGCGGATTCAGTGGCATAGTCAGGCTGATACGTTCCCGGCACATCATTATCGCGTGTGGCCTTAAGCGTATTCAAAAACTCGGCTGGCGACCTATCAATGTCTTCTGCAGGATAAAGGCTGATGTAAAGATCAGGTGGGACTTCAAGCGCGGCGTGGCCCGTTGATATAACACCTTCGGAGTCTACTGCGGCGATATAGCGGTTGATGACCGGCCGTGGAATTGTTGACGCGCTGGCTGTACCTTCCGGGGTCCAGATATGTACGGTTAGCGGTTCACGAAAATCAACGTTCGCGGGTTCGGCGAGGTTAGGCTTGATATTCGTGCCTTTTTTCACTTCAACACCTATTCCTGCAGGCACTAAAAGGTCGAAGACCGAGATACCTTCTCGCAGCCTTGCAACGCGAAGTGCAAGACGTACGGTATGGATCCCGCTGAAAATCATCAGTGTTCCCAGGAAGAACGATACCGTAGCTTTATAATGCGTAGGCCAGGGGCTGAACATAAAAAAGGCGAACATAATTTGCGCTAAACCGGTGATCAGGGTGCCCTTCCAGTGGGGGAAACGTACAATCCACGCCGAGAAAATAACGAACAGGCCAATGACGAAATAAGCAAAACCAAACACGATGGCCAGCAGCAAATTGCTGTAGGGCTGATTGGATAAGATAAGCAGCGAGACGAAACAAAAAATCCCCCCCTTAAAGTAAAGCACGGCTTTTTGCGCTCCGACTCCGCCGGAAGCGATGCTCAGCGTTACCAGACTTTCCAGCAGCAAAAGCAGGCCAAAAAAGCGCAACGGGAAATACGTCACGCCGTCCAGACCGTCCAGGAAAATAGCCAGTCCGAGCAGGCTCCAAAGACTCCCCAGCAGGATCAGATATTTAACCCTTGAGCGCATAAAGTCGACGCCGAACAGTAACAACGCAATCTGAATCACAAGTTTGTCTCTCCTTAAAAAGTGCTCACGTCCGTGTTTAGATAGCCAGATCATAATGGCTGACCTGCCAGTTTCCGACAATAATGCTTGTCCCGCCGTTGGACATAGCAACGCCGCCGCTGTCAACCAGCGTGAGCCATTCATCCTCATTCACCTTGATACGAAATATCAGGGGTTTGCTTTGGTTCGGAACAGGAGAGAGCCAATGCTGCCGAAGTTTTTCCCGATCTGAGGGATGTACCTGCGCCAGGACTCGCTCGATGGTGTCGAACGCTTGGGGGGAAGTTGAACCCAGGAGTGAAGAGAGATCGTTTTCCCAGTTGAAAATACCGGTTTCAGGCTCCAGTCGATAAAGTATGCCATTACCCGCCAGTCGGCCAGTGTCCGGATTGAAACGCGTCGTAGAGCGGCTTAACACTCGCACAAAGACGACCAGTAAGGCGGTCGCAGAGAGATAGCTCAGCGCCAGCAGCAGGGATTCGGTGAAGCTAAGGCCGTGGAGAAAGAAGGGCCCCTGATGCTGGTCGGTAAAGTGGATAACAATCGCCCCCAGTGTCAGCAGGCCAATCGAGCCTCCACGATTCCCCCAGACCAGGGAAAGCATTAGCGTCAGCACAATCGGTAAGCAAGAAAGGGCAAAATAGAGCGCGGCGGCTTCGGTTCTGAGCCAGGTCCCGCTGTAGTCGAAAATAAACACCGTTGCGGCACAAATCAGCAGTAACAGCGCCAGACCTGTCAGACGGGAAGACCAGGTAAGAGCGGCCTGGAGGCCACGCTTATTCACGAAGCCCATGACGATGGTCGTTGCGAAGAAAATCCCGGTCACGTCGGCAACGAATCCATTCCAGATGGTCTTTGTTATCGGCTGGTCGGTGAAATACGCGTAGCCTCCGCCGACGATTAGCGCATCGAACAGGCTGACAATAAAGGTGGCGCAGATCCACAGCAGGATGACGTGCAGGTCGTCATTGGGCCGAGAGAAACGGCGTACCAGCCAGGCAATAAGCACGTTGGCAGGCATCGCCAGCAGCGAATAACCCAGCGTGGTTAAAAAAAGAGGCAGGCTGTGCCAGGCTTCGTCCTGCAGGATGCTTGCTACCGCGAAGATAAGGATAAGAGCAGGGTAGTCACGCCAGCGGGCAGACAATAAAGCCGCTACGGCAACGCCCGATGGGAACCAGACAATCGCTATTGCGGAGTTCGGGTCGTCAAATTTTAGCGAGATAAGCCCGGACAGATAATAGACCAGCCCCCACAAAAGCAGGATAGCGGTTTGCTGCAGCCAGGAAGGGAAATACGTTTTCATTTCTCGTCCATTTTTAATTCAGGAAAGCGCGCAGCATTCCGCTGTCGGGCGTTATTTTACGTAAAGGCTAACAATCCTTGGCTGAAAACACAAAATAGGGCCATTTACTAGACTTCAGACTGCATGCCGCGCATCGACTTTCTCTGCTGAGAAAATAGCCCTGACGTTAGCCGCTGAAGGTTGTATTTGCCCTTCATGTTGATGATTGTCTTCTATATCTTGCTCGTGGGTCTGCCCATGCGACCCGGTTTCTGCCACGATGCTTTGCTTATAAAGATCGGGGCGTTCTTCGGCTCCCGGGCATACGCAGTGGGAAGCGGGAGAGGGGATCAAAGCGGTACGCAGAGATTCCCGAAGTTCGCGTTGCACCCATTTCATGGCCTGATTTGGCATCGCTGAGACGGACATTTTCCCCGCCAAAAGACAGGGCTTCACGTTCCAGACCATCAATAAAATATCCTTGCGGGTCCCTGCATCGGTCGAATGATAAATTTTCGCGGATGTCAGGTGCGAGCTGGCCTCAGCTTCCCAGCTATAAACCAGCAGGGCAACAGTATCACTTCGGTCATTCAGCGGCTTTACCGTGGGTTTAAAAATGCCGATGACAATCAGTGCGGCCAGCATACTAAGCAGTAAGCCACTGCACAATAACAGCAGGTGTTGGCTGTTTTTTTTAAGCAAAAATAAGCGTGTTTTGAACCCGGACATCCCAACCAACTCCAGGGCTGAATCGGTCGTTTCCAACAAGAAAATGCCCCTCATCTAACCCGAATTTAATAAGCGAAACAGCAAAACCTTTATGTAAAAATTAGATTAATTTATTGTGAATAAAATGCTCTGAAAGCAGAGGGTTATTACTATTAATCCTCCACGATCATCCTCCTTAAGAGTAAATAATGGCTCAACGATAAGGAATAAACCCAGATTTATACTGGTTATTTGCCGCTGTCCTTTCCTTTCCTGGAGTTAATGATTTAAATGGTGATGTATTTAAGTGGGATGTTCTGTTGGTTTGCTTTTGATTGGCATAAATTATCTGTTTTTTTTTCCCTGCAGACGCTACGCAGCGATCAGGCGCGCATCCACTGGCGCAGGTTTTCCAGCATCGCCATGCACTTTTGCAGCTGCTCTTCGGCAACAAACTCATCGGGCTTGTGCCCCTGGTCCATGCTGCCGGGGCCACAAATCAGCGTGGCGATCCCGGCTTCGTCAAAAAGTCCGCCCTCGGTGCCAAACGCCACGGTGCTGTAGTCATCGCTGCCGCACCACTGCGCCAGCCATCGGGCAAACTCGGACTGGGCGTTCGTCAGCAGGCCGGGGTAGTGGCTCAGGGGAGTAAACCGGATGGCGCTTGCCGGGGAGATGCTTTGCATGGCGGGCACCAGGTTTTGCTGCGCATAGCCCTGAATGTCGGCGATCGCCGCCGTGACTTCGACACCCGGCAGGTAGCGGATTTCAAAATCAAACTGGCATTCCTGCGGCACAATGTTCAGCGCGCTGCCGCCTTGAATGGTGCCAACCTGGAGCGTGCTGAACGGGGGATCAAAGCGGGCATCCGTCTTTTGGGTCAGAGCCTCGCGAACTTCTCCCAGTTTGCCGATAAGCCGGGCGGCATATTCAATGGCGTTCACCCCTTCTGGCGCATAGGCAGAATGGCAGGCATGGCCGTGCACCTCGCAGCGCATGGCGATTTTCCCTTTGTGCCCGTAAACCGGGCGCATTTCGGTTGGCTCTCCGACAATGCAAAGCGCGGGTTTCTCTTTGGAGGCACGGAGGTGCTCCACCAGACTGCGCACGCCGAGGCAGCCGACTTCCTCGTCGTAGGAGAAGGCGAGGTGTAGGGGCATTCTCAGCGGCTGTGCAAGAAACGCCGGGACGGAGGCCAGCACGCAGGCAATAAAGCCCTTCATGTCCGCCGCGCCGCGCCCGTAGTAGCGGCCCTCCCGGTAAGTCATGTCGAAAGGAGGGACGCTCCACTGTTGCCCGTCCACCGGCACCACGTCGGTATGGCCGGAGAGCATCACGCCACCGCCACCTGCCGGGCCAAACACCGCATAAAGATTGGCTTTACGCCCGTCTGCGCTGTGAAACAGCTCCGCGCTGATACCCCATTCGGTTAGGTAATCACGAATATCCTCGATCAGCGCCAGGTTGGACTCGCGGCTGGTGGTGTCCCGTGCCAGCAACTTCTGCAATAAAGGAATCAGTTGGCTATTCATCGCCGGGTACCCCGTAGCGGGGGGCTTCGCGTGGGTCGAGCGCCCGAATAAGGTAATCCTGCATTTGTGGTTTATAGGCCAGCCAGAGCGAATGCAGCGCGGCAATCGGGTTTTCGTCCGCCCAGTCCACGCGCAGGTCGACAACCGGCCAGGCGACGGTGTCCACTACCTTTAACGCCGCCGAGTGTACCGGCCCGGCTTCACCCCCTTTTTCCAGCGCCGCTTCAAGGGCGGCCATCAGCCTGTCTGCCAACGGGCCGGCGCATTGTACGAAGCGTTCGATCATGGCGTTAATCACTGACTTATCGGCCAGCATATTGCCCGCCGCCACGCAGTTGTCCCCCTCCACGGCATGGTAAATGCCCAGTGAATTAACGCCACTGTGGCAGGCCGTTTTGCCGTTGCTGTCGATGACCGTCACCTGCCGGTAGTCGCCGTGCAGATGTTCACTGGCGACCAGCTTTAGTGCCTCCTGCGGCGCGACACCTTCGCCCAGCTTCGACAGCACCATCGGGCCCAGCGCGGGCAGGGTAATATTCTGGCTCGACACCGCGCCGACGCCCGGCAGCAGCCACGGGCAGCGAGCGCCGACCGCGATGCTGGACGAGCTAATGGCGATGCCAAGCTGGCCGGTGTCCCGGCAGCGTGCGGCGATGGAAAAGGTCATTTCTCCCCCTGAGTATCGTCCGGGATCACTGCGATAACGTCGATTTCCATCAGCCACTGCGGCTGGCCGAGGGCGGAAACCACCAGCCCGGTGGAGATCGGGAAGACGCCTCTCAGCCATTTGCCGACTTCCTGATACACAGGCTCGCGGTAGCGCGGGTCGATAATGTAAGTCGTGGTTTTCACTATGTGGGAGAGATCGCTCCCGGCTTCCTCCAGCAGCTGCTTAACGTTTTTCATGGCCTGCTCAGCCTGCGCCTGCGGGTCGCCCAGCCCAATCAAATTCCCTTCAAAATCCGTCCCGACCTGGCCGCGCACATACACGGTGTTCCCGGCGCGTACGGCCTGGCAGAGATCGTTGTTCAGCGACTGATTAGGGTAAGTCTCTTTGGTGTTAAACATGCGAATACGGGTATGCGTGGGCATCGGTTAATTCCTTGTTGGCAAAAAGGTTAGCGCTGGGAAGCGTCGAGATAGCGGCTGTACTTGCGCTGGGTTTCAATGTGGTCGGCGACGTATTTCGCGTCATGCCACACGCCCCAGATAAACGTTGACCCCCGGCGGGAAAGCCACGGCAGGCCGAGAAAATAGACGCCCGGCTCGCTGGAAACGCCGCGCTGGTGGCGTGGTCTGCCCTGAGCATCAAAAGCATCCACGTTGAGCCAGCCGTAGTCCGGGGCGTATCCGGTCGCCCAGATAATCGACGTGATGCCCGCTTCGGCGAGGTTCAATTCCAGCGTGGGCTGGGTGACGCAAAGCGGATAGGCCGGGAAGACACGGGCCTGCGGCTCTTCGGGCAGATCGATCCCGTTGCGGGTAATCCACGCATCGGCGGCGTCCAGCAGGGCCAGGTAACTTTCATCCCCCTGGCGGATGTTGTGTGCCAGATTATCTTCAAAAAAGACTTTCCCCTCGGCGAAGCGCTGAGTCAGGCCGACGAGGTGAATGCCCTGGTGTGCGAGTGCCCGGAAATCAACGGTATGGCCGCCGCGAGCACCACTCACCGCAATGGTGACGTGTTCTTTGCCAGGCTGATTGGCCGCCGCATCCCACAGCCCAAGCACCCCCAGCCACCAGCAGAAGTCCCGGTTGCGGTAAGCGCGGGGAGGGCGGTCGTGGGCACCTACGGAAAGGTAAACCTGCTTGCCAGCACGCTGTAGCTCATCGGCGATTTGTACCCCGGAAGAGCCTGCCCCCACCACAAGCACCGCGCCAGTCGGAAGCTGGGCAGGATTTTTGTAGGCGGCAGAGTGAATCTGATGCAACCCGTCATCTGCCGGGGCAATAGCCGGGACGACGGGGCGCTGGAAAGGCCCTGTGGCAGCCACGATATGCTTTGCTTCGACAATACCGTCGCTGGTTTCCACCGTGAAACCCGGCCTGCCGTGATTGCGCGTCACGCTTTTCACTTCCACGCCGGTTTTTACCGGTGCTTCAAATTTCCGGGCGTAGTTTTGGAAGTAGTCCGCCACCTCGTCTTTGGGGACAAAACTGTCCGGGTCGGCGGCGTCAAATTCAAGGCCAGGAAAGCGGTCGTGCCAGGCCGGGCCGTTGGCGACCAGCGAATCCCAGCGGCCGCTGCGCCAGGCTTCGGCGATGCGATTTTTCTCCAGCACCAGATGGGGAATGCCTAGGCGCGTCAGGTGCTCGCTCATGGCGATCCCGGCCTGGCCGGCGCCAATCACAAGGGTATCTGTCAGTGTTTTTATTTCGGTCATGTCTGTTTCCTTGGTGCCTGGGAAATATGATTCAGAGCAACTTCGCTATGGCACAAGGTTATTAAGCGGCAGACATTCCGTAAAATATTATAAATCTAGGGATAAGGTATAAATAAAGTAGCCTCCAGCTACGGGCTATGAATTTCCTGTATTTTAATACGGTGAAACACCACTTTTTAATTTTCGGTCAGGGTTTTCGGCATCAGCTCAAAGGTGCGGCAGTAATCCATAAATAAGCGCGTCGGCCGGGTCGGCTCGTTATTGCGTAAATAAGCCATCACCAGCGTGGAGGCTGCCATATCATCAATGATTTCCACCTGTTTAACGCGCTGGCCGTCATAGGTTACGTCTGTGCAGGGGCGGGTCACCAGCACCGAGAACCCCATGCCCTGGCCGACCATGCAGCGCACCATTTCAATCGACGGCGAACTGTAGGCCACCTCCGGGTGCAGCCCTTTGTCGGTGAAAATGTTCATGAAGTAGCTTTTGCTGGGGATGACGTCCAGCAGGATCATCGGCTCACGGCTGAGTTCTTTGAGCGTCACGGTGGTTTTTTTCGCCAGCGGATGGTCTGCAGGCAGCAGAGCGTAAGGCTTCTGCGGGGCGTTCAGTTTTTCGGTGTGCAGCGTGCTCTCTAACTCCAGGTTGTACATAAACGCCAGGTCGAAGCGCCCGCGGTGCAGCCCGTGGGTCAGCTCATTTTGCTCGCCGTCGTACAGCCGGATAGTAATGTCAGGGTAAAGCTTGCGGAACCCGGCGATAAGGCGAGGCAGATAAAGCGGGGCCGCGGACTCGAAGCAGCCGATGGCGATAGTGCCGGAAACCAGGTCGTTATCCGCTTTGGCATTTTGCTCAAACTGGTATGAAAGCCGCAGCAGTTCGCGGGCTTTTTCATAAAACCGCAGCCCGCCGGGCGTGAGCGAAACGCCCTGCGCGTGGTGGCGAATAAAAAACTGCTGCTCAAAAGTGTCTTCCAGGTTTTTGATGGCAATGGAAACGGAAGGCTGGGCGATATGCAGCTGCCTTGAGGCTTCAGCGATGCTCTGCGCCTCCACGACGGTGACAAAGTACTTGAGCTGCTTGAGCGTGAAATGTGTCATGGCGCTAACCCCGCTTTTTTATTGTCAATGCAGCCTTGAAGAGAGTTTCAGGCTATTCAGTCAGTTTGCAGCAAGGCCCATGCCAGGTGTAATAGAGGTAGACACAAACGGTAAAAATTATGCCCTGAAAAAATATTTTTATTTTTATTAGCCACGAATTATCCCCAAAAAGTTGCAG
Organism: Cedecea sp. B1(4); assembly: GCF_059414925.1. NCBI lineage: Bacteria > Pseudomonadati > Pseudomonadota > Gammaproteobacteria > Enterobacterales > Enterobacteriaceae > Cedecea > Cedecea sp. B1(4). The sequence continues at coordinate 90,905 of NZ_JCAHMZ010000002.1, forward strand.
AGGAAAAATAATTCGCACCTTTATGGTGCAGGTGAGTATTTTGAGTCGCTATTATCTGCCTGAAATATGTCTTTATTGGCTTTTCTTCGGGGGATTAATATCTTGCGCTGCGCTGGTGCAAAAAAATAACCATTGCATTAAAACAATTTTTTATAGAGGTAAGTCATATTTTTCGTCCTTTATCCCGACGCGCTTCTCCTGCAGCATGGCCTCATCGCAAACGTTCATCGAGTGATTATCGTCCTGGCGAATATATTGCAAGGTATTCCCCGGCGTGAAAATCATACGTTGTTTAAGGTGCCGCCGTTTGGGCATCCATAAAAATGATTAACCACCTGCACTGGAGTCATCGCATGTTTACATCCTCACACAGCAAGGCGTTATTTTCCTGCATGGCGGCGGCGCTGCCTTTACTGCTCAGCGGCGGGGCTCAGGCGGCCGTGATGACCCCCGGTCAGCTTACGGTGGGCAGCGATATTACCTTCCCGCCTTACGAATACCTGGACGGCAAAACCCCGGCGGGCTTCGACATTGAGTTTATCAACGGCGTGGCCGAGGCGATGAAGCTGAAGCCCAATTACGTGGATACCCGTTTCACCAGCCTGATCCCCGGCCTGCAGGCAAAGCGCTTCGAGCTGATTGCCTCCGCGCTGTTTATCACCCCGGAGCGCCAGAAGGTGATCGACATGGTGCCTTACCTGAAAACCGGCGAGTCGCTGCTGACGCTGAGCAATGCCAGCTTCAAGCCAACCAAGCCGGAAGAACTTTGCGGGCATAAAGTCGGGTCGATGCAGGGCACTTACTGGCTGGAAAAACTGCACACGCTGTCGGCGGATTACTGCGTGAAGCAGGGGCTGAAGCCGATTACGGTCAGCGAATTCTCAACCGACCCGCAAACAACCCAGGCGCTGCTTTCCCACGCGGTTGAAGTGCAGATGACCGATGCCGCCGTGGCAAGTCAGGTGGTGGACAAAATGAAAGGGCGGCTGGCGGTGACCTCGACCGAACTGCTGTACCCGGTGCTGGTGGGGCTTGGGGTGAGTAAAACCAACCCGGAGCTGAAAAAAGCGCTGAACGATGGCATTGCGGCCTTTAAAGCGAGCGGCAAGTACTCGGCATTAGTGAAAAAGTATCACCTGGCGGAGCCGTCCGAAGCCGAAATTCAGGCCAGCAGTTTGTAATCATTACCGCCGGGGAGTACAGATATGTCTTTTGACTGGAACTATTTATTCAGCCTGTTTAGCAATGCCGATTTTTGGCAGGCAACCTGGACCGTGATTAAGCTGAGCCTGCTGAGTTGGGTAATCAGCATTGGCTTTGGCTTTCTTCTGGCGCTGGGCAAACAGGCGGCGTCTCCCTGGCTCTCTTTACCGGCGCGGGCCTATATCTGGCTGTTCCGCAGCCTGCCGCTGCTGGTGCTGCTGATTTTTGTCTATAACCTGCCTCAGGCGCTGCCCGGCAGCTCGGCCTTGTTAAGCGACCCGTTCTGGGCCGGGCTTATCGCGCTGGTGCTGAGTGAAACGGCCTATATTGCCGAGATTCACCGTGGTGGCCTGCTGGCTATCCCTCGCGGGCAGCGTGAGGCCGCCCATGCCCTGGGGCTGCGCTACGCGGGCATTCAGTGGCTGGTCATTGTGCCGCAGGCGCTGCGGGTGGCGCTGCCGTCGCTGGCGAACGAATACATCTCCATTGTGAAACTTAGCTCGCTGGTTTCGGTGATTTCACTGACCGAGATCCTGATGGTTGGGCAGCGGCTTTACTCGCAAAACTTCCTGGTGATGGAGACCATGGCGGCGGTGGCTTTCTATTATGTGTTTATCGTGACCGTTTTTGATTTCTTGCTGAAGCTGTTGGAAAAACGGCTGGATGTCACCCAGCGCAAAACCGCACGCCTGCCGGAAGCCGAACTGGAAGCGATGGTGGCACAGGAAAGCGGGCTGATTGCTCGCCCGGCTCTGGCAGTGAATGTTCCCGCGCTGCAGGCCCGCAAGCTGCACAAGGCCTACAACAATGTGGAGGTGCTTGGCGCGGTGAACCTGGACATCAAGCCCGGTGAAGTGGTGTCCGTCATTGGCCCGTCGGGCTCCGGCAAAACCACGCTGATTCGTCTGCTGAACGGCCTCGAGCAGTTGGATAACGGCGAGATCCTGATCAATGGCCAGCCGTTTATTCGCCTGGAAAAACACGGGGCCCAGAAGCCGCAGTATGTGGAAAACGCCGAGCACCGGCTGAACATCGGCATGGTGTTCCAGGGCTTTAACCTGTTCCCGCACTTAACGGTGATGAAAAACCTGATGCTGGCCCCGCACTACCATCGCCTGGCGACGGATGCAGAGCTGAAGCGCGAGGCCTGCGTGTTGCTGCGCAAAGTCGGCATGCTCGAGCACGCCCACAAGTACCCGCACCAGCTTTCCGGCGGGCAGCAACAAAGGGTGGCGATTGCCCGGGCTTTAATGATGCGTCCGCAAATCATGCTCTTCGATGAGCCTACCTCGGCGTTGGATCCTGAAAAGGTGAATGAGGTGCTGCAGGTGATTGAGAACCTGGCGGAGGAGGGCATCACGATGGTGATTGTCACCCACGAGATGAACTTCGCGTTCAGCGTGTCGGACAGAATTGTGTTTATGGAAAAAGGGCGAGTCGTTTGCGATGACTCTCCTCAGGCGCTGCGCAGCGGAGAGAACCCACGTATTACCGAATTCCTGAAAGACGTAAACCTGGCCCCTGTTACGGCCTAAAAAAACGGGCTGCGGTAACATTATCCTGCCGCAGCCCTGGTGGATTAAATCTCTATTACCTTCACGCCGGAGCTGCGCGCCATTCGTACGCACTCCGCCGTATCTTCTCCTCCAGGAAAGGCCAGCAGCACGTCGGGACGGCTGTCCTCCAGCATAAACAGATTGCGGCGGGTTTCCGCGTATTTGCCGTGCAGCGCCCAGTTGGCCGGGTAGCGAATGACGTGCACGTCGGTGCCGCGTGCCCAGGTTTCAATGGTGCCGCCGAGCGACTGATGCCCCCCATGGATGAGCACATTCATTGTCTGCGTGCTGGCATATAAATCCAGCACGCGGGTGAGGGTATGGGTGTCGGCGTAAAACCGACCTGCGCAAATTAAAACTCTCACTTTTCTGTACCTTAACGTTGCTTTCCTTGAAAAGATGCTTCGTCCACCTTGCGGCGGTTATTGTTTTTTAAGCGTCCGGCGGCGTTTCGATAAAGCGCAGCGACTTATCGCCAAGGCGGTCGATCACCGGGTAGGCCACGGCCGCGATGTGGTGATGTACACGACGGTAGTCCCGCAGCACTCGCTGGAAAATGTCGCCGGATTCCGCCCAGGCATTTTTGTCCTCTCGCAGTTTTTTGAAGTGCTCGCGGCTGGCGGATGCCTCGAGCTGACGAATAGTTTCCTTGCGCTGCACCAGCTGATGGGCAGCGGATAAGTCTTCACGCATAAACGCGGCGATGCCGAGGCGCAGGCTGGTGAGGATCTCCGCGTGCAGGAGGCGAATATTGTGTAATTCAAAGTCGCTGAACAGTTCACCACGGCGAGCGCGGCGCGTAGCTAACTGGGTCAGGTTGCTGGAAAGAATGTCCCCAGCATGCTCGAAGTTGATGATGAACATCAGGATCTCCTGGGCGCGATCGGCATCCGCGTCATTCAGCCCGTCATGGCTGATATCGGCCAGGTAAGCACGCACTGCCGCGCTGAGCAGATCCACCGACTGATCAAGTTGGCGAATCTCATCGGCGGCCTGCTTTTCCTGGGTGACAAACAACACCAGCAGGCGGTCCAGCATGATGCTCAGCATGTCGGCTGCGCGCAGCGATTCACGGACTGAGTTAGACAGGCCGATGTAAGCCACTTCGAGGCCGGCATCGTCCAGATACATCGGCATCCCAGGGTCGCCCACGCGCTCTTCTTCTGGGAACAAACGCTCCAGGAAACGAGCCATCGGCGCGGTCAGACCGATAAACAACAGCGCGAGCAGGGCGCTAAAGGCCGTGTGGAACCACACCACCAGCTGCGGCGTGCTCAGCCCGGACTTCTGCGCGAGATCAGTCAGCAGCGGGAGCAGTAACAGCGCCAGCGCACAGCCGACCAGGCGAACCATCAGGTTGCCAACCGGCAGGCGACGTGCCACGGCGGAGCCCGCGTTTAGCACCGGCGGCAGCGCCCCACCAATATTGGCTCCCATCACCAGGATCAGCGCTGTTTCTGGCCCCATCGCGCCGGTGGCCGCGAGGGAAGCGATCAGCAAAATGATCGCCACGCTGGAGTGGCACAGCAGCGTCAGGATCGCGGCCACCAGCAGGGCGATTAATACGTCTCCCTGTAGCCCCTGCATCACGGCGTGAAACACCGGCGTGACTTCGATTTCCGCCAGCGTGCCGCTCAGTAAATGCAGGGCAAGCAGCATCAGGCCGAGGCCAATCAGGGCGCAGCCCACGCTCTCAAAGTTGGAATGGTCGCGCAGCTTGAAGACCACAAACCCGGTCAGCAGAAGCAGCGGGATGGCCATTTCCATGTTGAAGCTCATCAGCTGCACCACCAGCGTGGAGCCGATATTAGCGCCGAGCATCACCGCCAGGGCTGGGGCAAGGCTCAGCGTCCCGGCGGCGGTGAACGACGTCGCCATCATGCTTACCGCGGTGCTGCTTTGCAGAACGCCGGTAATACCTATCCCGGCGAGCAGGGCCGTCCAGCGGCTGGTGAGGTGGCGTCCCATCCAGTTGCGCAGCGGCGTGCCGAAGCCGCGCTGCAGCGCAGTTGAAATCATATGGCTGCCCCAGAGCAGCAAAGCGATGGCGCCAGCCAGGTTAATTAACAGAGTAGTTCCGGACATAATCAATTCCCCCTCTTCAGGGCGGGTGGTGTAACAAAACGCAGTAACCTGATCGAAAAACGATGTATGGCGCTGGCGAGGTTCAGTAACGCTTTCGCGTGTCGATAGTTGATTTTCCCTCCGGCGAACCAGGCCAGGGCGTGGACGCGAAGGGTGCGGGTTATTTTCATTAAAAATAAGACAACCAGTGCGATGGTCTTATTTTTAATCAGGAAAATAATGGAATGTTGCTTTTCCATAATGCTTTCCAGCTTGTGTTACTTGCCTGAAAGGTGCCGCCGAAGCGGCACTTTTTTACCTTACTTAACGCAGCGTTAGTGCCACTGCTTGAAGCGACGCATGTAGAACGTTTTCATGCCCTGAGCCACGCAGCAGTAGGCGAGCAGGGTCGCTACCAGCCACGGGAAGTACTGCCACGGCAGCGCCTGCAGCCCAACCAACGGCCCGAGCGGAGAGAACGGTACGTAAATCCCAATCGCCATAATCAGCCCGGTCATCATGAGTACCGGCCAGGCGGCGGTGCTCTGAATGAACGGAATTTTCTGGGTACGCAGCATGTGTACCACCAGCGTCTGCGACAGCAGGCCTTCAACGAACCAGCCGGACTGGAACAGGGTCTGCATGTGCTCGCTGTTGGCGCTGAACACAAACCACATCAGCGCGAAGGTGGTCATGTCGAAAATGGATGACGTCGGGCCAATCCAGACCATGAAGCGGCCAATGTTTTTGGCATCCCACTTGCGCGGTTTGCTCAGGAACTCTTTGTCCGTTTTGTCCCACGGCAGCGCGAGCTGGGAAATGTCGTACATCAGGTTTTGCAGCAGCAGCTGGATCGCAAGCATCGGCAGGAACGGGATGAATGCGCTGGCGACCAGCACCGAGAACACGTTGCCGAAGTTGGAGCTGGCGGTCATGTTCAGGTACTTCATGATGTTGCCAAAAGTCTCGCGGCCTTTGATCACGCCTTCTTCCAGCACCATCAGGCTCTTTTCCAGCAGGATGATGTCGGCGGATTCCTTGGCAATATCGGTGCCGCTGTCGACCGAGATACCGACGTCGGCATCGCGCAGGGCTGGGGCGTCGTTAATCCCGTCGCCCAGGAAGCCCACGGTATGGCCGTTGGCCTGCAGCGCCTTCAGCACGCGAGACTTCTGCAGTGGCGTCAGCTTGGCAAACACGGTGCGCTCTTCCACCAACTGCTGGAGGGAGGCGTCGCTCAGTTGCTCAATCTGCGGGCCGAGTACCGGCTCACCCGGCTCCAGCCCGACCTGGCGGCAGATGCGGGTGGTGACGATGGCGTTATCGCCGGTCAGCACTTTCACCGCTACGCCAATGTCCACCAGAGCAGCAATTGCCGGGCCTGCACTCTCTTTCGGTGGGTCGAGGAAGGTGAGGAAACCGCGGATAATCAGGTCGTGCTCATCGTCGGTGCCGTACTGTTTTTTCGCCTCGGCTTTAGGAATATCGCGAGTGGCCACCACCAGGACGCGGAAACCGTCTTTGTTGTAGTCATTGGTCATTGCCAGCATGGCGTCACGGCGCTGATTATCCAGCGCGACTACCTTGCCGTTCTCTTCCATGTGGGTGGCAATGCTCAGCATCTCTTCCACGGCGCCTTTGCACACCAGCAGGTGATTGCTCTGGCTGTCCTTCACCACAATCGACAGGCGGCGGCGGACGAAATCAAACGGCATCTCGTCGACTTTGCTGTAGCCCTGCGGTTTAACGAAGTTTGGCTCATTGTCAGAGAAGTAAATGACCGCCTGATCCATCAGGTTTTTGATGCCGCTTTGGTGATAGCTGTTAAGCCAGGCCAGCCCCAGCACGGACTCGTTTTTCTGCCCGTTGGTGCCTACGTGGTGCTCGAGGATGATCTTATCCTGCGTCAGCGTCCCGGTTTTGTCGGTGCATAGCACGTCCATTGCGCCCAGGTTCTGAATAGCGTTCAGGCGCTTAACCACGACTTTACGCTTCGCCATCGCCACCGCGCCTTTGGCGAGGTTGGCGCTGACGATCATCGGCAGCATTTCCGGCGTCAGGCCCACGGCCACCGCCAGGGCAAACAGCAGGGCATCCCACCATTCGCCTTTCATCAGGCCGTTAATCAGGAACACCACCGGCACCATCACCAGCATAAAGCGGATCAGCAGCCAGCTGACGCTGTTCACACCGCGGTCGAAGGCCGTTTGCGCGCGGCTCCCGACAATCGCTTTCGCCAGTGAGCCAAAGTAAGTGCGTGGCCCGGTTGCGACCACCACAGCCTGTGCGGTGCCGCTCACCACGTTGGTGCCCATAAAGCAGATGTTCGGGATATCCAGCAGGTTTTCGCTGTCGATCGCCTTATCGTGCGCGGACTTTTGCGCCACATCGCCCAGGGTGTCGTATTTCTCAATCGGCAGCGCTTCACCGGTCAGCACGGCCTGGCTGATGAATAGATCCCGGGACTCAATCAGGCGCACGTCTGCCGGGATCATATCCCCTGCATAGAGCTGCACGATGTCGCCCACAACTAGTTCGCGCATTGGGATTTCACGCGGGGTTCCTTTTTGCCCTGCGTGTTCACGACGCACAACCGTGGCGGTGGTGCGAACCATTGCTTTTAGCGCCTCGGCAGATTTCGCCGAGCGGTGTTCCTGCCAGAAACGCACCAGGCCGCTGAGCGCCACCATGGTGCCGATGATAATCACCGTCGTCAGGTCGCCGTCTTCGCCGTGGCTGGTAGGCAGCCAGTAATCGGTAAAGAAGCTGATCCCGGCGAGAATACCGAGCACGTAGATAAACGGGTTGTTAAATGCCATCAGTAGCTGAACCAGCGCGTGAGGCGGCTTGTCATGGGCAACTTCGTTCAGGCCATCCCGCTCCAGCCGGGCGCTGGCGTGGGCTTCCTGCAGCCCTTCCCGGGTAGTGTTCAGGTTGACCAGGGTTTCTGCGATGCCGTTTTTGGCTTCCTGGGCGGCACGCATAGACAGCGTGCTTTTTTTATTACGGTTCTTGGTTTGTACAGTCATGGTGGTGCTCCTGTCGCCGGACGGCAGCAGACTCTTTAGGGTAAACGCCAGATTAAGGGCGGCCGAAAATAGCCCGATGTCGCATGAGCGATCGGTTTTAAATTAATTTCGCACAGGGTTTCTCGCTATTTATTTATTAAAAATAAACAGGTGAGAAATTTATATTTTCTTTTCTTGGGACGTGTTTATGCCTGCTGAGAAATATGCCAGAAGGCATCAGCGAATAAACAGGTACCAACAGTGACGTAACTCAGCGTGGCGCACGGAAGCGGGCTGCGGCATAGCGCGCAGACGAACCTACGGCGTAACGGCTGAATCAGGCTACGAAGGGTCGACTTTGAGGGTCTTCGCCATCAGAGAAGCTGCAACGACGCTCCAGCTGGCCGGTGACAGGACTGACACGCCAGTTAGTGATGCGTTGGTTCAACTCACTGATTTTCGAGGAGAAAATTGAGTTTGACTGTTTTTTGCGTGCAGACAGCACCCGATCGCGGGGCGGCCGGACACGCAGCGTTGATGTCACTGTTTTGACACCAGGAAAAAGGGTAGATTTGAAGTTCATAACACACCTCGGGACCGTGAAAACCCTGGTCGAGGTGGGACAACACGAGAGCATCAGGCTCCGGCGAGACACACCAAAACGAAGAAGTGATCACAATCGATTTCATGTTTACTTTCCCGAACCGCCATTAAGGCCATGTTCGGGCAGCTACTAAATTCAGTATCCATTAGTCTCTTATGTCAGGTTAGGAAAGGCCGCAACTTCGGCCCGTGAAATCTACCCATGGGCAGTACTATTGTCAACCCGCGAGTGGAAATTAAATGTGTTCGTTTATATTTCAGTGAGGGAATATTGAGGGAAGGGAATAAAGGGTATTTTTTATCTCTCATTCGAAAGTTTTGTCTTAGTCACCATTATGCAGGGACGGCGAATATTCCGTTCACTTCCCGCCCTGTTTTTTATGCAGTCTCTGCACCGGTGAACGTGCCAGAGGGCATTACGCCATGCCCCCTGACAACCCCCGGCGCCCGGTGAGCTCATCGCCGCTGAAGCGGTAAACCCACCGGCTATCACCCAAACATTCGGGGTCGTTCGCGATTCGTTCCCGACGATCGCTCTCTTTCGCTGTTCCCGACAGCTCAACCCCGCCTGAGCCGTGAACCGGTGCGGGTGCTCCATATAAATCTGTACTTGAGGTGAACTGAACCTTAGCCGACCCCACATAAGCCTGGATATGTGGGACTACGAGACAAACAGAACATAAACACCCCATCCGGCGAGAGACATCGTCACCATTAATATTTTCCTTAAACTAAATCAAACTCCTCTGGCAAGGCCGATTTCTGCCCCACAGGCTTTGATTTGAAACAAAGTTTAACGCTTCTGGCGGTTCATCTAGCGCGCGAGTGTGATAAAAATCACATTCAGGCGGCGGGGGAACTGCCGTCGACAACCCGTTTTTGTTTCAGTTGAAAAGTTAGGTCGAACGTTATGGATGCGAAACCAACTCGCAGCCCCGGCGGTAAAATTGCGCTGTGGCTGTTCTATGCTTTTTGTTTGTACATCGTTTGGGCGATGGTGCGTTATTTTTGGGTCGTCAGCGGGGTAACCAGCGGCGATTTAGGCACCTTTAGCGGTAAACTCCTCGGAGCGCTGATGGGGTTGCTGGTGCTCGGGTCCGTTGCGGCGGTGCTGGGCTGGATAGCATGGTACACAAGGCCGCGTGCTTATCCTGTTAGCGCCAGAGAAAACCGGCTGCGTTGAAACCAGATTGCCCGATGAGCCACCTGCTTTTGCGTGGCTCAGGCTGGATACCTTCCCGCTGTAAAACTCCCGCTGAAGCTAGCCTATTTATTTCATGCTCTTTACCGGCATCATTTAATTTTTCTCTGCGATGCAATACTATTTATTCCTCATTAAAAAGAGGGTTTATCGTATTTATATAACTGTGCGTAAAGTCACGTTTGTTATTTTTCGAACTGTCTACACTGCGGGAAGATTTATGGGGAAAACTATGCACATTTATATTGTTCGAATCATAACGCTTGTTCGCACTATGTTGCCGATGTTCGGCAGCAGGGCGCGCGTTTGGTTGAATAATAGCTGCTGGTTTAATAGCGTGAGCGAACTGGAAAAAGACGACGCCGTTTATTCTGATTCGCTGGATAACGTTTGTGCCGTAAATTGGTCCCGGCTCTGGTGTAGCGCTGAGGTTTTATATCATTCGCTTCGCTATTCGCATTCTCCGTCATTAAAAAGGGAACATACCGTTGTGCGTCCGCGCCGTCTGGCCGTTCGCAAACGCTATGAACTTTCGTTCATGTGCCGTATTTCCAGCCTGCATCAGCTGATGATGTGTCTTCACGCCGGCGGTGATGCCGGGGACGCCGCGATGCTGGCCCATGTTCGCCCCCAAAGCACAATGCGCTTTTCAGCCATTGTGCTTTTTTTATTGCCTTTCTTCAGCCAGATAAGGAGTTGTTATGTATATCATTTGTGTTGCAGCTTGCCCTACGGGCGTCGCCCATACTTACATGGCTGCGGAGGCCCTGGCCCTGGTGGGTCAGCGGCGTGGGCATGAAGTGAAAGTCGAAACGCAGGGCAGCATGGGTGTCGAAAACGAAATTACCGCCGACGATCTTGCCCGGGCCGATGCGGTGATTCTCGCCACGGATGTGGCGATTACCGGCAAAGAACGTTTTGACGGCATGATGAAACTGGAGTGCAGCGTGGCCGACCCGATAAAGTTTGGCGAGGCCGTGTTTGAGGCGATAGAGGCGGAGATAGCAAATGGCTAAACTCAAGGCAGAGGCGGGGATGTCGACCGGCAAAGAGGTCAAAAATGCCATTATGACCGGGGTGTCATGGATGCTGCCGTTTGTCATTGCCGGGGCGGTGATCATGGGTATCGCGCGCATCGGTGCTTCGCTCTACGGCATCGAAAATATCTGGGATGCCAGCCATGCTCAGGCGGCGAGCATCATTGTGCAGATGCTGCATAAATTCGATGGATTTGGTGGCCTGGCGCTGTCGCTGATGCTGCCGGTGGTCGCCGGGTATATCAGCTTTGCCATCGCCAATAAGCCGGGGCTGGCGCCGGGGATGGTGGGCGGCTTACTGGCCAGCAGCCTCGGAACCGGGTTTCTTGGGGCGCTCGCCGCCGGTTTTGTTGCGGGATACATCGTGCGGGCGCTGGCAACCTGGGTCAAACTGCCTGCTGCGCTGGCCTCTGCTGGCCCTATTTTTATCCTGCCCGTAGGCGGCACGCTGCTGACCTGCATGGTGATGGCTTTTATTATCGGTGGCCCGCTGGCTGCGCTGAATCACGGGATGGAAACCTGGCTGCTGGCGATGTCCGGGACGAACAAAATCATTCTGGCAGCCGTCGTGGGCGGGATGGTGGGCTTTGACCTGGGCGGCCCGGTGAACAAGGCGGCGGTAACCACCGCCATGGCGCTGCTGGCTTCCGGAATTTACGACCCCAACACCGCCGCGCAGGTGGCGATTATCGTCCCGCCGATTGGCCTCGGGGTTGCAACGCTCATCTGGGCTAAGCGCTTCCCGGCTTCGCTGCGCGAGGCGGGCAAGGCTTCGACGCTGATGGGCCTGATTGGCGTATCTGAAGGGGCGATTCCTTTCGCGCTGGCAAACCCCAAAATTATCGTCATCAATGTGGTTGGCTCAGCCACCGGGGCCGCGCTGGCCGTCGGACTGGGTGCGGTAAACCATGCGCCGATTTCGGGCTTTTACGGCTGGCTGGCGGTAGATAAATGGCCCATTTATGTGCTGTCTATTGCTGTCGGTGCGGGGATTATTGCCGTGGGATCGTTATTAGTGTTTCGGGGTGAAACTGTCGTTGAAAATAAACCTTAGGCTGCCGTGCCTAAATTTAAAGTAGGGCGCTAGCCGCCCGGTTCATTTATTTCCGGCCGTATGGGCTGCGTTTTTACGGTATTTCATGCCGGGGATGACTGCGCCTTAAATGTGCCTCATCAGCCGCTAATAAGGTGACATTATGAAGACTGTGCATTTAATTCAGCACACGCACTGGGACAGAGAGTGGTATTTCACCGAGAACGATTCAAAAATCGTGCTCTATTATTTTATGCTGGATTTAATCACTCGGCTGGAACAAGACGAAGCGCTGGGGCCGTTTATTCTGGATGGCCAAACGGTGATGCTGGAGGATTTTTTACAGGTGGCGCCAGAGCACCAGGCTCGTCTGCAAAAATTGATTGACGGCGGGCGGGTACTGATTGGCCCGTGGTACACCCAAAGTGACTTCCTGGTGGTTGGCGCGGAGTCGATAACCCGCAATTTGCTGCTTGGGCTGGCGGACTGTAAAGCCTGGGGGGGCTATATGCCGGTGGGCTATGTGCCAGACTCTTTCGGGCAAAGCGCGCAGTTGCCGATGTTTCTAAGCGAGTTCGCCATTGACAGCGCAGTGCTCTGGCGCGGGTGGTGCGAGCATGATGTGCCGACCAGCGAATTTTGCTGGCAGGCGCAGGGCGGGCAGCAGGTGCTCACCGCCGTGCTTCCCGGGGGCTACGGCTGCGCGAAGTGGCTGCCTACGGCATCGCAGGAACTGGCTGAAAAATTACCGCCGATCCTGGAAAAACAGGGGCGTTTTTCCGCCACGAATCACCTTCTGTTCCCCAACGGCAACGATCAGTCGCCGTTCGAATATGCGGTGCCTGCTGCGCTGGAAAAACTGAATGCTAGCCAGAGCGAATACCATTTCAGGCGCAGTAGCTTCAGTGATTTCTTCGCCGCTCTGCGGGACGACGAGCACAACCTGCCTGTTTTGCGCGGCGAGCTTCTCAGCCCCAAATACATGCGCATTCATCGCGGTATTTTCTCTACCCGAATGGATATCAAGCAGCTTAATGCCTCGCTGGAACAGTTTGTCAGCCAGACGCTGGAGCCCTTGCTGGCGCTCAACTGGCGGCACGGGCTGCCTTATCCGCAGCAGGCGGTGGAGCACATCTGGCGGGAAGCGATGCAATCTCACGCCCACGACAGCATCGGCGGCTGTAATTCAGACCGCGTTAACCAGATGGTGAAGGGGCGTTTGCAGTCCGGCAAAGAGAGTGCCGGGCAGCTGTTTGAGCTGAACATGAAAATGCTTGCGGAAGGGATTACCGCGAGCCAGCAGGGTAAAAAAATCGTGGTCTTTAACCCGCTGCCCGCGCGGCGAGATACGCAGGTAAGCCTCACGCTTTATACCCCGGAAGAGGACTTCCGCATCGTGGATGGCGAGGGCGATCCGTGCCGCTGGCAACTGCTGCACGAAGAGCTTCAGGACATGTCGTTGGTGGTGCAGGAGCTTTCCAACAGCACCACAACCACCTGGTATCGTAAATGCCATATTTTGCTGGAGGCGAAGGCGCTGCCGGCCTGTGGCTACACGACCTTTTACCTGCAGGAAGGGGAAGCCGCCGGGTTTGATAAACCGGCCGGGGAGATTGACTGCCTGGAAAACGCCTGGCTGCGGCTGGAGCATAACGCCGGAGAGCTTACGCTGACCGATAAACGCACGGGTGAAGTCTACCCGCACATCCTTCGGCTAGTCGATGGCGAAGACGCGGGGGACAACTATAACTATTCGCCGCCGACGGTTGACTGGAAGATTAACAGCGAAGGCTGCCTGCAGCAGGCCATGTTGACGCGCGGCGTGCTCAAAGACACCCTGCAGCTAACGCTACACATGCCTGCCCCGGCTGATGCAGATGCACGCGAGGCCAGGCGGTTTGATGCCCGGCTGGACGTGGTAATGACCATCTCCCTGCCGCATGAAAGCGCCTGGCTGGATGTTGCCGTTGAAGTTAACAACACGCTGCGTGACCACCGTTTGCAGATTGAACTGCCCACCGGTTTATATCAGTCGACCCATTTTGCCGATCAGCCTTTTGGTCTGATAGAACGTGACAATGTCCCTCGTGCGCTTGAGATCTGGCAGCAGGAAAACTGGACGGAAGCGCCTGCCTCACTGTGGCCGATGCAGAGCCTGGTGATGATGCACCACTCGCGGCGCGGCCTCGGCGTGGTGACCGCCGGGCTGCGGGAGTACGAAATTCCTGTCGGGCAGCCTGATACGCTGGCGATTACCTTGTTCCGCAGCGTGGGCTGGCTCGGACGGCCCGCGCTGGAATGGCGGCCTGGACGGGCATCCGGCATGGTGCTGCCTGCTCCTGACTCGCAAATACCCGGTTATCACGCGTTTCACTTGGCCGTCATGCCGATGGATAACGGGCAAAGCCCTGCGTTCTGGCAGGCCGTCGAGCAGTGGCGTACCCCGGCTTCGGGCTACCTGGATTCTGGCTGGTCGCGTTTTCGCACCAACCCCCACGGGAAAACCTTCCCACCGCACTTCAGCGTATTGAGCTGGGAGAGCGCCGCGCATTTTAGCACCCTGAAAAAAGCACAAAACGAAGAGGCGCTGGTGCTCAGGGGCTGGAACCCAGGCCTGGCACCGCTGGAAAATATTCCACCAGTAGCAACAGGTTCGCCGCAGCAGATCACGCTGGCGGAAATACCGGCCACGCCAACGGACTCCATTGCAGCAGGCACGCCGGTTTCCTGGCTAATTCGCTCATTTGAATAAGGCGCTATCCCTATGCAGACATTGTTATTTCGTTGCCCGCTGGTGAACGGGCTGCACGCCAGACCAGCCTGCGCACTTGAACGGCATGCTTCACGCTTTGTTTCCGCGGTGACGTTAGTGAACCAGACTAAGTCGCGCCAGGGGGATGCCAAGAGCGTCCTGGCGCTGGTGGGGGCGGATGTTGCCGCTGGTGATGAATGCCAGCTGCTGATTGAAGGCCCGGATGAGCAGGCGGCCTGGCAGGCGCTCGGCCATTTTATTGAGCATGAGTTCGCGCAGTGTGATTCGCCGTTGGCCGCTGCCGTTGAAGAAGAGCAAACGCTGCCGGTGTTCCTGTCCCGAAGTGCATCCCCTGTTTGGCAAGGGAAGGGCGTTAGTCCGGGGGCGGCGCTGGCAAAGGCCGTTTTTGTTGAGCAGATCGATCTCCACGCGCTGGCGCTGCGGCACGATGAAGAACCTTTTCCTCTGCAGCAACAGCGGCTGATTGTCGCCCTGCAGGCTGCGCGGCTGCGTTTACGGGACGATATCAGCCAGCAAGCGGATGAAGCGGCGCAGATTCTGGATGCGCAAAGTCAGCTTCTGGAGGATGAAACCGTTGAAGAGTGCCTGCTGGACGCGCATGACGCCCGCAATACGCTGGCCGCGTTGGCAAAAGCGCTGGACGCACTGCGGGAGCCTTTCCGGCAAAGCGACAGTGAATATCTCCGCCAGCGGGAGCTGGATGTTTTTGATCTGGGGCTGAGGATTGCGGCCGAACTGACCGGCGACCCGTGGCTGGGGCTGTCGCAACTGGATGAAGACGCGCTGGTGATTGGCGATGGCGTGCTGACGCCGGGCCAGTTGCTCATGCTGCAAGGGCCATTTCTGCGGGGGATTGTGATGCCGACAGGCGGCGAAACGTCCCATACCGCAATACTCGCCCGAGCGTTTGCGACGCCGCTATTGTGCCTGGCCTCAACGAAGCCGCTATTTGCCGCAGGAGCGGGGACATACTTGCTGGGCGCCGGACACGGGTTTGTGCTGGCGGCACCCGATGACGTGGCGCAGCGCTGGTACGCGCTGGAATGCAAAAAGTTTGCTGCTGAACCCGTGAGCGAGGAAGCGGGCATGTTCAGCCCGGCGCTGGTGTTTCTGGATGAAAAACTTCATGACAAGCATGAGGTGATTAAACGGCTGACGGATAACCTTGACGTTCACGGGCGGGCGCTTTCTGCGACGCTCGCCGAACAGGCCATCTGGCAGCGTGAAGCGGTCTTTACCACCGCGCTGGGCTTTTCCATCGCCATTCCGCACTGTAAGTCTGCCGCGATCTCCCGCAGCAGTATTTCCGTACTGCGGCTGGCAGACCCGCTGGACTGGGGAGACGGCGTGGCGGTGCGGCTGGTGATTATGCTGACGCTCAGCGAGCAGGAGCAGGCGCAGCATATGCAGATATTCTCAGTTTTAGCC
Organism: Cedecea sp. B1(4); assembly: GCF_059414925.1. NCBI lineage: Bacteria > Pseudomonadati > Pseudomonadota > Gammaproteobacteria > Enterobacterales > Enterobacteriaceae > Cedecea > Cedecea sp. B1(4). The sequence goes on from NZ_JCAHMZ010000002.1 coordinate 106,811, forward strand.
CGGCGGCTGATGCATGAATCTTTCCGTGAAAAGCTGCTGGCCGCGGCTACGGTGCCGGCCGTGGTGGATGTGTTCCGCGAGGAAGTCATAATCTTGTCATAAATCTGGTTATACTCAGACTGGCGCTTTTCACGAGAAGGGGAGTACGTGTATGCCGATTGCCCGCTGGCAGCAGCAGTTTGAGAACTATTTGATTGAGAACTGGGCGCAGGATGACAAAGCCCATGACGTGGCGCATTTTCGGCGCGTATGGAAAACCGCCCAGCATATTATGGAAGGGACGGAGGCGGACAGGCTGGTGGTGCTGACCGCCTGCTACTTCCACGACATCGTTAACCTGCCCAAGAACCACCCGGAGCGGCATCTGGCCTCAACGCAGGCCGCGCAGGAGACGCTGCGTATTCTGGAAACGCACTTCCCGGACTTCCCCCGCGAGCTTTATGACGATGTAGCTCATGCGGTGCGGGCCCACAGTTTCAGCGCGGCTATTGCGCCGCAAACGCTGGAAGCGAAAGTAGTGCAGGATGCGGACAGGTTGGAGTCGTTGGGCGCGATAGGCCTGGCGCGGGTGTTTTATGTTTCCGGCGCGCTGGGGCGTTCGCTGTTTGACAGCGACGATCCACTGGCCGATCGCCGTGAACTGGACGATACGCAGTATTCGGTGGACCATTTCCAGAAAAAGCTTCTGCGCCTGCCTGCGTCAATGCAAACCGAAGCCGGGCGCGCGCTGGCGCGGCACAATGCGGATTTCCTCGTCGGCTATATGGCAAAGCTGTGCGCCGAGCTGAAAGGCGACTACATGCAGGTGGACGAGCAGGTCCTGCAGCGTTTTAAATCACAGGCTTAATCCTTCCGGCCCGCAGTCCATTCTGCGGGCTGTTTTCATTTTTTCTGGGTCAAATCGGTGATACAGTTTCACTCCCTTTTCCCATTTTTGGTTCACGATGAACGATCTTGACGCGATAGCAGAACACCTCTCCCTTCAGGCACAGCGCCACAAACAAACTCAACAAGAAGAAGACAATGCGCTGGTCAGCCGTTTACTTGAAATCTACGATCAAAAAACCGTTGCGCTCCGCCTGCGTCAGGTGGGAGGCGACTGGACGCGTGAGTCCCTGAACCGCTGGTACAACGGCAAGTCTGCGCCTCGTGGTTTAACCGAAGTGGAAGTGCAGATGCTGCAAAGTATGCTGCCGTCGCCGCCGGCACATCACGGGCGCTATGCTTTTCGTTTTATCGACCTGTTTGCCGGGATAGGCGGGATCCGCAGCGGCTTTGAGGCCATCGGCGGCCAGTGCGTGTTTACCAGCGAATGGAATAAATACGCGGTGAGGACCTACAAGGCAAACTGGTACTGCGACCCGACGCAGCACCAGTTTAATGAAGACATCCGCGACGTAACGCTCAGCAATCGTGGCGACGTCACGGACGAGCAGGCGACGGCCCACATCCAGGCCACGCTGCCCGACCATGATGTGCTGCTGGCCGGTTTCCCCTGCCAGCCGTTTTCTCTGGCTGGCGTGTCGAAGAAAAATGCCCTTGGGCGCGCGCACGGTTTTGCCTGTGAAACGCAGGGCACGCTGTTCTTCGACGTGGCGCGGATCATTGCCGCCAAACGTCCCCCGGTTTTTGTGCTGGAGAACGTTAAGAACCTGAAGAGCCATGACAAAGGCAATACGTTCCGCATTATTATGCAGACCCTGGACGAGCTGGGTTACGACGTGGCTGATGCCGCGGTTTCCGGGCGTGACGATCCGAAAATTGTCGACGGTAAAAATTTCCTGCCGCAGCACCGGGAACGCATTGTGCTGGTCGGCACGCGCCGCGATTTGAAACTGGATACGGCGGTGACGTTGGCGAAACTGAGCGAGTTCTATCCGGCTCGTCGCCCGACCTTTGGCGAGCTGCTGGACGATGAGGTTGACGCGAAATACGTGCTGACCCCAACGCTGTGGAAATACCTCTATAACTACGCGAAGAAGCATCAGGCCAAGGGCAACGGGTTTGGTTACGGCCTGGTTGACCCGAAAAACCCGGCAAGCGTAGCAAGAACGCTGTCGGCTCGTTATTTCAAAGATGGCGCGGAGATCCTGGTCGATCGCGGTTGGGACATGGCGCTGGGCGAGGCAGATTTTAACCATCCTGATAACCAGGTGAACAGGCCGCGTCGCCTGACGCCGCGCGAGTGCGCCAGGCTGATGGGGTTTGAAGCGCCGAAAGGGAAAGCGTTCCGCATCCCGGTGTCTGACACTCAGGCTTATCGCCAGTTTGGTAACTCCGTCGTCGTTCCCGCGTTTGCCGCAGTGGCTAAACTGCTGGAGCCGGTGATCAAGCAAGCGGTGAAAAAGCGCTAAGCGGAGAAAGAAATGGCGGATGTACACAGCAAGGCGATACGCAGTAAAAACATGCGGGCGATTGCCACGCGTGACACCGCCATTGAAAAACATCTGGCCGGGCTGCTGGCAGAGTGCGGGTTTAGCTTTCGCGTGCAGGATGCCGCACTGCCCGGCAAACCTGATTTTGTGGTGGATGAATACCGCTGCGTTATCTTTACCCACGGCTGTTTCTGGCATCATCACGACTGCTATTTGTTTAAAGTCCCGGCCACGCGCACCGAGTTCTGGCTGGAAAAAATAGGGCGCAACGTTGTGCGGGATAAGCGAGACACGGCGCTTTTGCTGGCGCAGGGCTGGCGAGTTTTAATTGTCTGGGAATGCGCGCTGCGTGGCCGTGAGAAAATGCAGGATCGGGCGCTGTGTGAACGGTTAGAAGAGTGGATTTGCAGCGGCGGGCGTAGCGCGGAAATTAACGTGACCGGGATTCATCAGCGACACGACAGTGGCCAGCAGAGGCTGGCCACTGACTAACTATTTTTCGACTTCACACGTCTCAATCACCGGTTTGGCCGGGAACAGGTATTTACCCAGCGTGACCAGCACCACGGCAAAAATAATGATCCCCAGCGCCAGCCATTCCATCGCCGACAGGCTTTCCCCCGCAAAGGTGGTGCCCAGCAGCACGGCCACAACCGGGTTGACGTAGGCATAGCTGGTCGCCACCGCCGGGGAGACATTTCGAATCAGGTACATATAGGCGCTGATGGAGATCATCGAGCCAAACAGCGCGAGATAGCCCAGCGCCAGCCAGCCGGAGGTGTCCGGCATCGTTGTCAGCCGTTCGCCGGTGAGCGCCGCGAGGCTGAGCGCCACAATCCCGGCAGCCAGCATTTCCACCGCGCCGGCCATCATGCCGTCGGGCAGTTCGATGCGCGACCCGTAAACCGACCCAAACGCCCAGCTCAGGGAGCCAATAAGAATTAAGACAGCGCCGAAGGGGTTACCGCTGAGATTGCCGCCGCTGTTCAGCAACACAATACCCGCGAGGCCAATGGCAATGCCGAGCCACTCCAGCTTGCGCGTTTTAATGCCAAACAGGCGGCTGAAGCAGAGGGTAAACAGCGGCACGGTGGCGACCATGACGGCGGCAATGCCGGAAGGGACGTGCTGGTGCTCGGCCACCGTGACGCAGCCGTTGCCGATGGCCAACAGAAGCACGCCGATCAGGGCGGCGTTAAGCGTTGGGCGCAGCTTGGGCAGCTTGTGGCCGCGAAGCAGCAGTATGCCCATCAGCAGCGAGCCCGCAAGCATAAAGCGCGTTCCGGCGAGGATAAACGGCGGCCAGGTTTTTACTCCGATAGCCAGCGCCAAATAGGTTGAACCCCAGATGATGTACAACGCAAACAGTGCCGCTATCAGCGGCACTAATTGACCAGAACGAGCTCGCATAATCCCTCACCAGACACCAATTTCAGGCCGACAGTTAACGCCAAAAGCGGGCGGATAGCGAGCTTTATACTTGTTGATGTAATGTTAATTTTTATTGACAAGCGCGGCGATTTTTCGCGGCGCGCTTTTTGCTTCATACTCTTGGGTATCGACATCAATAAGGACAGATATTTTGGCTGGAAGTAGCTTACTCACTTTGCTCGACGACATCGCCACGCTGCTGGACGACATTTCGGTTATGGGCAAACTCGCGGCAAAAAAAACGGCAGGCGTCCTGGGCGATGACCTCTCGCTGAATGCTCAGCAGGTTTCTGGCCTGCGCGCGAATCGGGAACTGCCTGTCGTCTGGAGCGTGGCAAAAGGATCGTTCCTAAATAAGCTTATCCTGGTGCCTCTGGCACTGGTTATTAGCGCCTTTGCGCCCTGGGCAATTACGCCGCTGCTGATGGTGGGCGGAGCGTTTTTATGTTTTGAAGGCGTGGAAAAAGTGCTGCACAGCCTGCAGGCGAGAAAGCACAAAGAAAGCGCGGAGGAAAAGCAGGCTAGGCTGGAGGCCGTTGCCGCCCAGGACCCGCTGGCCTTTGAAAAAGATAAGGTGAAAGGGGCGGTGCGCACGGACTTTATTCTTTCGGCGGAAATCGTCGCCATCACGCTTGGCATTGTGGCGGAAGCGCCGCTGCTAAATCAGGTGTTAATCCTGGCAGGAATAGCCATTCTGGTGACTATCGGCGTGTATGGCCTGGTCGGGATGATCGTGAAAATTGACGATCTCGGATACTGGCTGGCAGATAAGCGTGCGGCGCTGGCACAGGCGGTGGGGAAAGGGCTGCTTATTCTTGCTCCCTGGCTAATGAAGATCCTCACGTTTGTCGGGACGCTGGCGATGTTCCTCGTCGGCGGCGGTATCCTGGTGCACGGCGTGCCCGCGCTTCATCACGGCATTGAGCAATGGATGGGGCAGTTTGGCGGCGTGGTTGAGCTTGCCGGTCCGACGCTTGCCAACCTGGTGCTCGGCTTTATTGCGGGCGGGATTGTGCTGCTAGTGGTGAACGGCATAAATCACCTTCGCGAGGGCGCTTCACACTAAGTTCGAGATGAAAAATAACGCTTTAGTCAGGAAAAAACGCTGACCATTGACTATACCTTTAGAGGTTTTCACCCCTAACGCCGGAGGCGGCTATGGTTTATGTGGTCAGCGATGAAGTCCGGCGTAAGAACGGCGGCCCACGCATGATTGTCACGGGTTATTCCAGTGGCATGGTGGAGTGCCGTTGGTACGATGGATACGGCGTAAAGCGCGAGGCGTTTCGTGAGGATGACCTTGCGCCAGCGGAAACCAGAGAGCATCAGCAGGCGTGATGTGTCTGGTTTTTTAACGGAACCCGGCTATGCCGGGTTTTTTTATCCTGGGATAAGGCGTTTTTCTGCAGGCCAACTTCGACAAAGCGCTGTCGCGGTGGCAAAATCTGTAAAGAATTCATTCTTCCGGGGTTTTCGGAAGGAACTGATAACCGCGGCCGGGTCGTCCGCCAGGGAGGATCCCCCTTGATCGGTACTACATTTGAGCGGTTTATCAGCCGCTATAAAAGACCGCAGCGGGTGGTAAACCTCTGTTTTATTGTTGTGTTTCTATGCTCAACGCTGCTGACCTGGCGTGAAGTGGCGGTGCTGGAGTCCGCCTATATTTCTAACCAGCGTAACAGCCTCGATAATATTGCCACCGCGCTCGACCGGCAGCTGCAGCACAGCATTGATAGCCTGCTGTTTTACCGCAACACCATGCATTATGCGCTGCAGTCTCCTATTTCCACCGATATTTCACGTCAGGCGTTGGCGGATTTTGCCGTCCAGCGAACGCAGCCTTACTGGCAATTAAAGCTGGATCTTAATCGCGGGATGCCGATTAACGGCGTTTCCGACGAGTTTGTCAGCCACAGCCACGTGCTCGACCGCGATGAGCGCTGGCTTTATCCTGAGCTGGAGGCGGCGCTGGAGTTCAGCTACATCATGCAGCTTGCCGACGACAAGCGAGACCTGCAAAGGCGCGTGTTCTACGCTTCGCGGGCGGGCTTTTTCCTCTCAAGTACGCCGCCGGAAAACGATCCGGGCCTTGTGTCACTCTATTATCGGCTCATTGCTCAGCCCTATTTTGGCGCTCAGTCGCCGCAAAATAACCCAGGCCGTGGCCTGCAGTGGACGCATACCTATAACCCAGGCAGCCCAAATGGGCAGATTATTACCGCCGCTGTACCGCTGGATCTGAATCAGCGCTGGTACGGCGTGCTGGCGATGGATTTTCCCGTCAGCGGAATGCATGCATTCCTTCAGGAGCTGTCTCACAATCGCTATGAAGGCACCGTGATGCTGTTTGACAGGCATTTCTCGCTCATTGCCACCGCGGCGGACAGCGCGCCGCAGGCGCCGGTGTTTAGCGCCAAACAGCAGGCTGAGATTGCCCGCTCCATGGAAAGCGGAGATGAAGGCGAGCTGCGGATGGACAGCCGTTTCGTGACGTGGGCGAAGCTGATGAACTTTGACGGCGTGCTGATTAAAGTGCATACCCTCGGCGAGGGTGTGCAGGGGGAATTTGGACGAATCAGCATTGTGCTAACGCTGCTCTGGCTGCTCTTTACGCTGATGTTGTTCATCTCATGGCGGGTGATTCGGCGGCTGGTGAGCAATATGTTGACGCTGCAGCAAACGCTGAGCTGGCGCGCAAATTACGATACCCTGACCCGGCTCTACAATCGCGGAGCCTTCTTCGATATTGCCCACGGAATGGCGCTGGATTGCCAGCGCGAGGAAAAACCGTTCTCTGTGATCCAGATGGACCTCGATTTCTTTAAAGGCATTAACGATCGCTACGGGCATCACGCCGGCGACAAGGTGTTGTCTCATGCCGCCGCGCTGCTTGCTTCCTCCCTTCGGGAAGAGGATGTGGCCGGGCGCGTGGGCGGGGAAGAGTTCTGCGTGCTGCTTCCGGGCACGAAGCTTCCGGAGGCGGCAGCCGTCGCCGAGCGGATTCGGCACCGCATCAATACCAAAGAGCTGCTTTTACAGGCCGGGCAGACCCTTAAAATCAGCGCCTCGTTTGGCGTGAGCTGCGCCCATGAGCGCCACGATTATGATTTTGAGCATTTGCAGTCCATTGCCGACCGGCGGTTGTACAAGGCGAAGCAGAATGGACGCAACCAGGTTTGCACCCAGGACTGATTTCCCGTCGGGCGTGGCCGCTATATCATATAAGCACTGCTGATGTTTTATTCGGTTACTGAAGGTGCGGCTCGCTAAAGCAAGCGTAATGTTTTTGTCACGTAGTGGGCGAGGCAGAGGCGCGTTTATTTTTTATTCGTCCCAGTACGGCAAGCGAAATCAGAATGTTCAGTTTAGGATAAATCTTAATTTATTCAGCGCTAAAATGGCCCTTTGATGCGGGCATCAGGTTTAAAAAAACGATTTAACAAGGCATTGGATTCAAATTGATTGCGTCAATGAGTGCGGTTATAGACATTCCTGAAAAGAATATATCCTTGTATTCAATAAAATTTAAGGTAATGTGGTCAACACATCAGATTTCCTGATGTAACGAATTTCAAGTGCTTCTTGCTTCAGCAAGTTTTCATCCCGGCTCCCCGGCCGGGATGCTTTTCTTAGCGGTTAATTTCATTCACGCTAAAATCCCGAATATCCAGCTCAAAAGCATCCGCCAGCTCCTTATAGCTATGCCAGTCTCGCCCATCCACGCTCACTCGCTGCGGGTGCTCCTCGCTGCTGGCGTGCCGGATATCGCTTTCGCTAATTTCGTTGATGGCGGCAAGCAGTGCGTCGACATCCACTTCCGTTGTCTGATGCGCCGCGCTGCCGCTGATTTTCACGCTCTTCATCACTTTGCCCTCGCTGACTACCACCCTTAAGTATAGCTGTTTCAGATAATGCGCAAGGTGGCCAGGAGGAAGGGCGCCCAGGGTGTTTTTGATCTACAATGGCAGGCAATATCTCTGGAGGAAATAACCATGAAAATCAATGATCGGGTGACCGTAAAGACCGATGGTGGCCCGCGGCGTTCGGGGGTCGTTCTGGCGGTGGAGCCATTTAACGAAGGAACGATGTATCTTGTATCGCTGGAGGATTATCCGCTGGGGATCTGGTTCTTTAATGAGTCAGGCCACCCGGACGGCATTTTTGTGGAGCGCGAAGAGTAGGGTAAAGGATGTATGACCTCACCCCGGCCCTCTCCCTGGAAGGGAGAGGGGGAAATCTATCAGGTGAACGCTGGACAGTCTCCTCGCTTTCGGGGAGCGGCAATCTTTACACCACGCTAGGCACAATAATCGCCGCAAAAATCACCGTAATCACCGAATATTTCATCGCGTAATACACTTTCCGGTTTCGCTTCTTCAGGTTTTGCCCGCTGTCGCGCAGCGCGTGAACATACTTGAAGATGCGGTTCAGCCCGCCGGTGCGGTCGCTGTCGCTATTTGGCGAGCTGGCGGCTGACATCAGTGTGGTGCCTACCCAGTGGTTAACGGCCTGCGCCCAGCGCCATTTCATCGGGCGCTCAATATCGCAGAACAGAATAATACGGGTCTGTTCGCTCTTATTTTCCGCCCAGTGTACGTAGGTTTCATCAAAAATTACCGCTTCGCCATCGCGCCAGCTGTGGCGCTGCCGGTCGACCTCAATAAAGCAGCGGTCGTCGTTGGGCGTGGCAAGCCCAAGGTGGTAACGCACCGATCCGGCATACGGATCCCGGTGCTTGCCCAGGTAAGAACCTGCCGGGAGTTCCGCGAACATCGCCGCTTTAACAGACGGAATTTCGCTGACCAGCTTTGTGGTGATCGGGCAAAGCTCATGCGCAGACGGGTGTGCATCGCTGTACCACTTCAGGTAAAAACGCTTCCAGCCCCGCTTGAAGAACGTATTAAACCCGGCATCGTTGTGGCTTTCTGCCGCTTTGATGTGGCCCTGCAGGCGCAGCGCTTCCTCTCGAATGATTTCCCAGTTGTCCGTCAGCTTTTGCAGTTCCGGAAAGTCACTGGTCGGGAAATACGGCTGTTCAGGCGGCAGACGCGAGAAACGCGTCATGAACATATTGATCGGGGCCATAAAGGTCGAGTGGTCAAAAAGCTGGCGGGAAAGCTTCTGTTTTTCGACACCGCGGGAGTGGGCGTAAAAGACGCTGATAATAAAAATGCCAAGAACAATAACGGCTACCATAGCAACAAATCTCTCCATGTATACTTGTATGGCATAAGTCTAGTGAGATTTTTCTGCTTTTTTTTGCAAAGGTTGCGGTTTTGTTACGGAAAAGAGTGTCGTTTAACTTGTATTTAATCTCTGACGGGCGTCAGAGATTAAATAGTGCGGCCACAGTGGCGTAGGGATGCAGCGTAAGTCAGCTACCGGAGGTTAACAAAAATACCGTTGGTGACGTTATCGGTGAGGCGAACTACATGATATATCACCTGCTTGTTATGGGTCTTGATTTTGCGTTTAATATTTCCTTTATGAGACGAAACGGTTTTTGCCTTGATGTTCATTTGATCAGAGATTTGAATCGTTCCCTGTCCTGACATCCACATTTTTAGCATGCTGGACTCTGTGCGACTAAGAGAAAGTGTCGGCAAATTAATATGTCCAATACATTGTGCATTTTTTGCTAAGTATTCCGCTAAAATATCGTCTAAAGATTCTGGCTTGATGGATTTCGAACTGATCAGCAGATTTTCTCTGACCAGAAGATATTCATCAAAGTGAATATTAGCAATCGCCATAAAGACTAAAAATAGCGTCCCTGGATGTTGATTAATGATCTGCTTAATTCTCTGACTGCTTTCCGGGTCATGAATAAAACAGTCTTCATTAATAAACACCACGCTGGGTGCCTGCGACTGGCATGCCTGTGCCAGCTGTTCTACCGTTTCTACATCTGCAATATGCCGTTTTCTAACCCCGCGGCTGGCTAAGTAGCCGACAAGCCCCAGCCGGGTATAGCTGCATAAGTCCATAATAATCGTTGACATAGCAAACCCTCACTAAGCGCGTTATACCCGTAATAATCAGGAGCGCAGATTGAAAGCTGTACTGGTTTTGTACCGCGAGTGACAATGTCAGTCCCAGGGCAAAGCCAATCCGCCGCATTTTCCGCAGTTCTAATTATTTATGGGTAACCATTATTAATAATTTAAAAGGCGAAATCACTATCCCGGAAAGTTGCCTATAATTTGCCAGGAATGTTCTTAAAGTAAAGTGAATGTTGTGTATTGTGAGCAAGGTAAAAACTTATATTCCGCGCCAGATATATCTTGGCGGATGTTATTAACATATTTTTTTAGGAATATCCTCAGAGAGGCAGTATGAAAATCAGGGTTATTAATTTGCGGGGATTTCACTGACAATATCCGCGAGCAGATCAAAAATCTCGCCGAATAAATGTTCGGTAAAGGGGGCGATAAGCGGCATCATTACCATAAAAATAAGCATGCCGATAGATAAGGTGACGGGGAAACCGATAACAAATACCGATAGCTGGGGAGCCATACGGTTTAACAGTCCCAGGGCGATGTTAAGCGTTAGTAACAAAGTGATTAACGGCAGGGCCAGCATCAGGCCATTGAGAAAGATCAGACCGCCCGCTCGGGTCAGCGCCATAAACGCGTTGCTGTTGATCGGCTCGCCGCCGATGGGCAGGGTATGAAAAGTATCGACCAGCATCGAAATCAGCCATAAATGGCCGTTAAAGGTCAGGAACAGCAGCATCGCCAGAATATCAAGAAAACGGGCCAGAACCGGCATATTGAGGCGGCTGCCCGGATCGAAGAAGGTGGCGAAAGAGAGCCCCATTTGCAGGCCCACAAGTTCCCCGGCGGTACGCACGGCAGCAAAAGCGAACTGCATCGTAAAACCCAGCGCAACACCGATAAGAATTTGTTGTATTGCCAGCCAGAAACCCGCGGCAGAAAAGATCGTCACCCCTGTTGCGGGCAGGGAAGGTGCGATGATAAAGGTGATCATCAGCCCCAACCCAAGCTTAACCCGCTTGGGGATCGATCGCTCGCTCAGAATGGGGGCGGTCATGATCAGCGCCAGCACGCGCAGCAGCGGCCAGAAATAGAGGCTTAGCCAGTTTAGCCACTGGGTGCTGTCAACGTGGATCATCCAATGGTGTTCGGCAGATTGGTCAGCAGGGAACGCATGTAATCCAGCAGCAGGTTAAGCATCCACGGCCCGGCAATGACGATGGTCACAAACACGGCCAGAATTTTTGGAATAAACGACAGCGTCATTTCGTTGATCTGCGTGGCCGCCTGCAGCAGGCTGATGACCAGGCCGCTTATCAGCGCAACCAGCAGCAGCGGGGCCGCAAGGGCTAGGGCCACCTTCATCGCTTCGGTGCCCATCATCATGACCGATTCTGGCGTCATTTTCTTTCTCCGCTAGCTGTAAAAACTTTGCGCCAAGGAACCCACCAACAGCTGCCAGCCGTCGACCAGCACGAAAAGCATCAGCTTAAAGGGCAGGGCAATTGTCGCGGGGGGAACCATCATCATCCCGAGCGCCATCAGGACGCTGGCGATCACGAGGTCGATAATCAGGAACGGGATAAATACGGTAAAACCAATCTGGAACGCGGTTTTCAGCTCGCTGGTGACATAGGCAGGCAGCAGAATACGCATCGGCACGGCTTCCGGTCCCTGCAGCGGCTGAGTGTTCGCCAGACGTGCAAACAGCGCCAGATCGGCTTCACGGGTCTGGCGCAGCATAAATTCGCGCAGCGGCTGAGCGCCTTTATCCATTGCCACTTCCATCGAGATCTTGTCTTCGCTGAAGGGCTGGTAGGCGTCGGTATAAATTTTGTCGAACACCGGCGACATAATAAAAAAGGTCAAAAACAGCGCCAGGCCAACCAGCACCTGGTTAGGCGGGGCGGACGGTGTGCCCAGGGCGTTACGCAGCAGGCCAAAAACGATGATGATGCGCGTAAAGCTGGTCATCATCAGCAAAATGGCCGGCAGGAAGGTCAGGGAGGTAATAAAGACCAGCGTCTGCACCGGCAAGGACCAGCTCTGCCCGCCGTTGGCGAGGGGCTGGCTTATCAGGCCCGGTAACTGTGCGAAGGCGGCCGCAGGGAGGAGCAAAAATAGGCCGGGTAACGAGAGCGTCAGCAAACGTTTCATCAATCTTTCCCGTTACGTTTAAGCAGGTTCTTCATCAGTTTCTGGAAATCGGCAGGCGCGGGGGCTTTTTCAACCGTATCCGTGACCGGCGCAGGAGGCAGCGTGTGCAGGTGCGTGATTTGGCTGGCGGTGACGCCGAGGACCAGACGAGCGTCTTCGACGTCCACCACCACAACGCGCTCGCGTGGGCCTACGCTCACGCTGGCGCTAATGTTCAGCGACTTCTTTACGCCGACACCCGCCCCGTGAAAACCAAAGCGCTTTGCCAGCCATGCGGCCACCAGAATAAAAATAACAATGCCGGCCAACGCCCCGCTAACCTGAACAAGCGGCGAGCTGGCGTTGACGCTGGGCTGAGTGACGGTGGCCTGGGTTGTCATTTAGCGGCTCAGGCGACGCATACGTTCTGATGGGGTGATGATGTCGGTAATTCGCACGCCGTATTTGTCGGCGACGACAACCACTTCACCCTGGGCAATCAGGTAACCATTGATCAGAATATCCAGCGGTTCGCCGGCCAGTCCGTCAAGCGCGACCACGGAACCCTGCGTCAGGCGCAGCAGCTCTTTGATGGTCATGCGGGTACGGCCCAGTTCGACGGTCAGCTTGACCGGAATGTCCATGATCAGGTCGATATCCTGCACGTTGCCGGCAATGTCATTGCCTTCCAGCGCGCGGAATACGTTATCCGCGGTACTTTTCCCGGAACTTTTCTGCTCGTTTAACGCATCAGCCCACAGATCGTCCACTGAGCCTGCATTGTCATCGGACGGTTGATTAATATCACTCATTTGGGCTGTTCCTCATTCAGCGAATTCAATATCGGGTTGATCAAATGTTCGACGCGCAGGGCATACTGGCCGTTAATGGTGCCGTACTGGCTGGTCAGGACCGGTACGCCATCCACGTGCGCGATAATACGATCTGGCTTTTCGATGGGCAGCACATCGCCAGGTTTCAGTTTTAGGATTTGGGATAACCGCAGCGGGATATCGGCGAAGTTCGCCACCAATTCCAGCTCGGAATGCTGCACCTGGCGCACCAGGGTGTCGCGCCAGCTTTGATCTTCCTGACGGGAGTTCTCCAGCGGAGGGTTCACCAGCAGCTCGCGCAGCGGTTCAATCATGCTGAACGGCAGGCAGATGTTGAACTCCCCGGTCAGGTTGCCAATTTCGACGTGGAACGGGGTGTTAACCACGATGTCGTTAGGCGACGTGGTGATGTTGGTAAATTTAACCTGCATCTCCGAACGAACGTATTCCACGTCCAGCGGGTAAATCGCCTTCCACGCGTCGCTGTAGGATTCCAGCGCCAGCTTCAGCATACGGTTGATCACGCGCTGTTCGGTGTGGGTAAACTCCCGGCCTTCCACTTTCGTTGGGAAGCGGCCATCCCCGCCAAACAGGTTGTCTACCGCAATAAACACCAGGCTGGGTGAAAAGACGAACAGCCCGGTGCCGCGCAGCGGTTTCAGGTGAATCAGGTTCAGGTTAGTTGGTACCGGCAGGTTGCGGGCAAACTCATGATACGGCTGGATACGGATGGCCCCGACGGTGATGTCCGGGCTACGACGCAGCAGGTTAAACAGCCCCATACGGAACTGACGAGAAAAACGCTCGTTAATAATTTCCAGCGCCTGCAGGCGCTCACGCACCACGCGACGCTGGGTATTCGGGTCATAGGGACGAATATCGGATTCGCCCGGCGCCCCGGCCTTCGGCTCGTCGTTATTCTCACTGTCGCCGTTTAACAGCGCATCGATTTCGGCCTGAGAAAGAATACTGTCGCCCATGGACTTACCGCAAAATAAAGGCGGTATACAGCACGTCGCTGACTACCTGTTGAGGTTGCCCGGCGACCAGAGGCGGCGCCAGAGTAGTTTTAATCGCTTCCACCAGCTTCTGCTTACCGGCATCGGTAGCAAGCTGATTGGCGTCCTGGCGAGAGAACAGCAGCAACAGACGGCTGCGAACTTCCGGCAGGAATTCGCTCAGGCGCTGGCGGGTCGCTTCATCTTTCAAACGCAGCGTGACGCCGATGTACAGCACGCGATCCGCATCACCCAGATTGACGGTAAACGTATCCAGAGCGAAGAACACTGGCGCAGGCGGCGGCTCAGGCGTTTTAGCCTGGGCTGTGGCTGGCGTTTGCTGCATGCGCCAGTAGCTGTAGCCTGCGGTGGCGCACGCGGCGAGTGTGATAAGAACCAGTATCGGCACCCAGATGGCGCGTTTACGGCCTTTCGTGATAGCGGTATCAGTCATTGAACGCTTTATTCCTGTATCGGTACTGCTGAATAGCAATTATCCCGTGTCTCCGGGCGGTCAAAGCCCGGAAAACACACGTTTATTGTCGCTAGCTCTGGCGTTTACCCTTTAACGGGGCTCAGGCGAAGATATCCACCGCACCGTTGCTGCTGGCCAGACGCTGCAGGCTATCGGCCACCGGGAGCGGTTCGACGTCATTGCCATTAAGGGAAAAACGTTCCCCGCCGCGGGTGCTTTGCTGCTGTTGCTGCTGGCCGGACTGCTGCTGAGCGAAGCTTTCGCTGCTGATGTTGCTCTGTCCAAGCTGGATACCGCTTTCCGCCAGCGCAGTACGCAGTGACGGCAGCGCGGCTTCAAGCGCGGCGCGCACGTGACTGTGCGGCGACATCATCTGCAGCTGCGCCTGGTTATCTTCTAGTTTTAGACTAATTTGCACCTGACCGAGATCTTCCGGGTGCAATCTCAGCTCGGCGCTGTGCTGGCCCTGACGGGTAAACAGCGTAACGTGCTGAGAAATCTGCTGTTGCCACTCATGGCTTCCTAACTGGGCGCTGATCATCGGTGCCGTAGGGGTAGCGATGTGCGTTGTGGTTGGGGTAGCGACGGTGGCGCTGCTGATGGCCGGGGTTATCTGCGCCGTAGCTGGGGCGGTGTTATTTGCCTGCGGAGCAGCGTTATCTCGACTGTCAGGCGTGTTACTGGCGACCAGTTGGGCTTTGTCATCCCCCTGCGGCTGAGCAGCTGCCGGGGTATTGGCTGCAACAGATTTACTGTCCGCAAGCGTTGCCCCCGCCGGAGCGGTTTTCTTCGCGCTGCCGCCAGCAGGCAGCAGGCTGTCCGCGGTATTTTTGCCTGGGGTATTCCCTGCCGTAGAGGTCAGGGCGGACAGCGATGCCGTGTCGGTAGCTGTTTTAGCTAGCGCCGCGGGCTGTGCAGCGGTCACGGGCTGAGGCAGCATCGCAAACAGCGCGCTAAGCGTTTGCAGCTCCGCGTCGCTCAGGGGCTTATCGGTTTTGGCGTCTTTCAGCTCCGCCTCTGGCTTATCACCCGTTTCTGTTTTGCCGAGGGAGGTGAGCAGGGTGGAAAGCGCTTCAGGTTGCTCCGGTGAGTTCAGCAGTTCAGCGAGAGCTGCCTGGCCGTCCTGGGTCTCACCTTTGGCCGCATTGGCCGCGGCAACTTTGCTTAACGCCGCGCCCAGAGGCAGCGATTTGCCGTCCTCTAAAGCGACGTTTGCCGGCAAAGCTTTGCCCAGCAGAGTCAGGAAGTCTTCACCGAAGCCTTTGCCGTCCGCGACTTTTGCATCCCCGGTGGCAGCGGTATCGGCCCCGGTGTTTAACAGAATTTTTGGCAATGTGATCATTCACCTTTCCTCAATGTGGCCCGCTGGGCGTATTCGTCCATCTGCTTCTGATCGAGTCTGTTCTCTGCGAGCAACAGCTCCGCTGCCTTTCTGTCCTGCAGGGTTTGCCATGCCTGCAGGCGCTTTTGTTTTTCCTGCCACGCGCCCAATGCCTGATCAACTTTATTGGACCACTGCATCAGCTGCTGGCGGTGCTGTTCGATGGCTTTTTCCAGCGTGCGTATAAATTGCTGGTAGTTCTGCCAGCGGGTGCTGGCAATCCCCTGGCTCATGTTGTCATTCA
Source organism: Cedecea sp. B1(4) (assembly GCF_059414925.1). Lineage (NCBI taxonomy): Bacteria > Pseudomonadati > Pseudomonadota > Gammaproteobacteria > Enterobacterales > Enterobacteriaceae > Cedecea > Cedecea sp. B1(4). The sequence goes on from NZ_JCAHMZ010000002.1 coordinate 122,683, forward strand.
GGCTGTTGCTGTACTCAAACTGATAGTTAATCAGCATGTTGAGTTGCTCTTCCGCCTGCTGGCAACCCCGGCGCATCTCCCCTAAACGAATCGCCGCTTTTTCCACTTCCTGGGCGGCGAGTTCACGCAAAGTATCCAGTGCGCTGTTTTGGTTCATGGTCACCTCTCATCAAACCGTGGGGAAAAGCGTCTCCAGTGCGAGGCTGGCTTCTTCCCAGTTTGCGCGTTCAAAAATGCCTTGTTGCAGGAAGGCTTCAAGATGCGGCCACAGTTCAATGGCCTTATCGAGCATCGGATCGCTGCCTTTGGCGTAAGCCCCTACGCTCACCAAATCACGGTTGCGCTGGAAGCTGGATAACAACTGTTTGAAACGACGTACCCGGGCGTAATGCTGCTCGGTAATCAACGATGTCATGGCACGGCTGATAGAAGCTTCGATGTCGATGGCCGGGTAGTGGCCCGCTTCTGCCAGGCGGCGCGACAGCACAATGTGGCCGTCAAGAATGGCTCGCGCGGAGTCGGCAATCGGGTCCTGCTGATCGTCGCCTTCGGTGAGTACGGTATAAAAGGCGGTAATCGAACCGCCGCCGTGTATGCCGTTCCCCGCACGCTCGACCAGTGCCGGGAGCTTGGCAAAGACCGAAGGCGGATAGCCTTTGGTCGCCGGAGGTTCGCCAATAGCGAGGGCGATTTCACGCTGGGCCATGGCGTAACGCGTCAGTGAATCCATGATCAGCAGGACGTGCTGGCCGCGATCGCGGAAGTCTTCGGCGATTCTTGTCGCATAGGCGGCACCCTGCATACGCAGCAGCGGAGAAACGTCCGCCGGGGCGGCAATCACAACGGAACGCGCCCGGCCTTCGGCACCGAGAATGTTCTCGATAAAGTCTTTTACTTCGCGACCACGCTCGCCAATCAGGCCCACGACGATCACGTCAGCCTGGGTATAACGCGCCATCATGCCGAGCAGGACGCTTTTCCCCACGCCTGAACCGGCAAACAGGCCCATACGCTGCCCGCGACCTACCGTCAGCAGGGCATTAATCGGGCGAACGCCAACGTCAAGAACATGTTCAATCGCGGTACGCTGGAGCGGGTTAAACGGGGCTGCACCCAGCGCGCCCATCAGGTCGGAATCCGGCGAAGGCAGCCCGTCGAGCGGGCGGCCGCTGCCGTCGAGCACGCGGCCGAGCAAGGCGGGGCCGAGCGGCAGTTTTTTACCGCTGTGCAGGCCTTCCGCCGTCGCCGAGCGGGCATAAACCCGGGCGCCAGGCAAAATGCCTTCCACTTCTTCCAGCGGCATCAGAAACAGTTTGTGACCGTTGAAGCCCACGACTTCACATTCGACTTCGCGATCGTGCTGTTCAATGATGCAGGTCGCGCCCAGCGCCAGCTGCAGGCCAGTTGCCTCCAGGACCAGGCCAGTGGCGCGGGTCAGTCGGCCGTAGCGGCGAACGGACGGCAGTTCGACCATCCGCGCTTCAAAATTGTCGAGCGTGTTCAGCCAGCGGGTCAGGCGCGCGGTCATCAGAGCACTCCTGGCGCGGCCAGACGGCACAGCTCTTGCCAGCGAGTGGCCACGCTGGCGTCAAGGTCGCCTTCATCGGCGGAGACTTTGCAGCCTCCCTGGTGCAGGCTTGGGTCGCCGCGCAAACGCCAGCCGTGCAGGCTTAGCGTGGCACCCAGCATCTCTTCTACCCGCTGTAAGTCATCCGGGTGTACGCGCAGCTGCGGCTTACCGCTGAACAGCGGTTCCTGCATCAGCAGGCCCTGAATCTGTTTGATCAGCGCGTTGTTATCTACGGCCGGCGTCTGGCCAATGACCTGCCGCGCGGCTTCCAGCGCCATTTGCATCAGGCGGGAAGCAATCACGCTGTCCAGCGCATCCAGCGTGTACTGGAATTCGCTCACCAGCTGCTGCATCCGGGCGTGAACCGGTGCCTGCTGCTGACGGGCTTCATTGATGCCTTGCTCAAGGCCTTGCTGGAAGCCCGCTTTACGGCCTTCTTCCACGCCCTGATCGTGCCCGGCGGCAAAGCCCGCGCTGTGGCCCTGTTCTCGGGCCTGGGCCTGCATCATCGCCAGCGTTTGCTGGAGGTCCGGCTCACTTTCCGGCTCTTCCTGCTCGGCCGTCGCTTCCGGCATCACAATCTCTTCGAACACCGGCGTAGGGAAGGCGAGGTTTTCAGGCGTCCAGAGTTTCCATGGCAGCGTATTAGACATAGGTATCCTCGCTGGTGCCGATCACCATCTCGCCGGTTTCCGCCAGGCGACGCACGATAAGCAGGATAGCTTTCTGTTCGTTTTCCACCTGCGACAGACGTACCGGGCCACGGTTGGCGAGGTCGTCGCGCAGGATGTCGGCAGCACGCTGGGACATGTTGCGCAGGAACTTCTCGCGCAGCGCCTGTTCTGCACCTTTGAGGGCGATAAGCAGAGATTCGGACTCCACTTCCTGCAGAAGACGCTGAATGCTGCGGTCGTCCACGGCCACAAGGTTTTCGAACAGGAACATCTCGTCGATGATTTTCTGCGCCAGTTCGCCGTCGAAGTCGCGCACGGCGGTAATAACGGCTTCTTCCTGCTGGGTTTTCATCAGGTTGATAATTTCCGCTGCCGTTCTCACGCCGCCCATTTTGCTGCGCTTGAGGTTCTGGCCGTCGAGCAGGTTGTTCAGCACTTCGGTCAGTTCTGCCAGCGCGGCCGGCTGAACGCCGCCAAAGGTGGCGATACGCAGCATCACGTCGTTGCGCAGGCGTTCGTCGAACAGCGCCAGAATGTCCGCCGCCTGGCCACGCTTGAGGTGAACCAGGATGGTGGCGATGATCTGCGGGTGTTCGTCGCGAATAAGATCGGCGGCGCTCTGCGGCTCCATAAAGTTGAGCGTTTCGATGCCACTGGTGGTATCGCGGGTTTCGAGAATATCTTCCAGCAGGCTGGAGGCACGCTCTTCGCCCAGCGCTTTGATCAATACGGTACGCAGATAGTCGTTGGCATTGATGCTCAGTGCGGCGAACTGTTCGGCTTCTTGTTCAAACTCGGCCAACACTTCGGTCAGCAGTTTGTTTGAAATTTGATGGGTGTTAGCCATCGCCGCACTTAAATGCTGTACTTCACGCGGGCTGAGGTGCTTGAACACCTCAGCGGCGCGGTCTTCGCCAATGGTCATCAGCAGGATGGCGCTCTTTTCTGTTCCGGTAATACTCATATTTCAGTACTCATCCATTGGCGGATCACCAGCGCAACTACGCGAGGATCGTTGTCGGACATATCACGAATACGCTGACTCATGACTTCGGCGCTCAGGCGCTGGTTAGCTTTACGCTGCTGTTGCTGTTCATCACGGCTAAGCGACACGGCGACGGCTTGTTCTTCGGCTTTAAGGCTCTCTTTCGCTTCGCTGGCGGCTTTCAGAATTTCCGCGCGACGGGTGAGCTGTGGACGAATCGCTTTACGCCACAGTACCCAGCCTACAATCAGCACAATCAGCCAGCGACCCGCAGAGAGCAGCATGTCGAAGAAGGCCGGAGACTTCCAGAATGGCAGGCTGCTGCCGCTGTCGTCTTCGGTGGCGGTGAACTGAGAGTTGACCACGTTCAGGGTGTCGCCGCGGGATTCGGAATAGCCCATCGCTTCACGGGTCAGGTTCTCGATCTGCTTCATCTGGTCGGCGGTGAGCGGTAAAGGTTTCCCGTCGGCAAGCTGGCGGTAGTTCACTACCACGGCCACGGAAAGACGCTGAATATCCCCTACGTTCAGCTTGGTGTGACGGATGGTGCGGTCCACTTCATAGTTGGTGGTTTCGTCACGCGAAGTGTTGCTGCTGCCGTTCTGACCGGTGGTGCTGGTCTGGTTCTGCTGGCCGTTGTTGGCCTGCTGGTTAGCCTGGTTGTTCTGCGGCGGCGTCGAAATCGGTGCCGTGTTCGCTGGCGCCGGCTGGTTGGAAAGCGCGCCCGGCACGCCGCCCGGGAACTGACCGTTAACCTGAGAGGTCTGGTTCAACTGGCGAGAGCGGACCGCGGTCTGGGCCGGATCGCTATTAGGGTGATACTGCTCTTCGGTTTGTTCTTTGTTGGCAAAATCGATCTGCGCGGTGACCTGAGCATGCACGTTGCCGTTGCCGACAATCGGGCCAAGGATAGATTCAATGCGGCGCTGGTAGCGGCTCTCTACGTCAGTCGCGTACTTGAGCTGGGCATCGTTAAGGTCACGGCCTGCGTTGTTGGACTGCGTCAGCAAATGGCCACCCTGATCGACCAGCGTGACGTTACCCGGCGGCAAACCAGCCACGGCGCTGGAAACCATATGCACTACGGCATTAATTTGCCCTTCATCCAGCGCGCGGCCAGGTTCGAGGCTAAGGGTAACGGAAGCAGAAGGGGACTTTTGTTCACGAACAAACAGGGATGGTTTTGGCATGGCGAGATGCACGCGGGCATTCTTCACCGGGCCAAGCGTTTCAATGGTGCGGGCCAGTTCGCCTTCCAGCGCCCGCTGGTAGTTCACCTGCTCGCTAAACTGACTGATACCAAACTTTTCCTGATCCAGAAGCTCGAAGCCGACGGCACCGCCCTTAGGCAGGCCCTGCTGAGCCAGGCGCAGACGCAGATCGTAGACGTTGTCTGCCGGGACCATGATGGCGCTACCGTTGTCTGAGAAGCGGTAGGGAATATTCATTTGTTGAAGCTGGGTAACAATCGCGCCCCCGTCCTGATCGGCGAGGTTGCTGTACAGCACGCGGTAATCGGGAGATTTTGCCCAAAGCACCAGGGCCACCAGCACGGCAACGGCGGCGGCACCGCCCACTATCAGCGGGATTCTGGGATTAGCACGAAGGCGATTCAACCACTCAAGAGTCTTGTTTTGCGGCGTTTGCGCCTGAGCAGCAGTGGTCATTCCACACCTCGCGGCTTAGCGTTGACAGAATTTTTAGAGTAATGAGTGAACAAGACTGACTCCCGGGTCGACAAACACGACAAAAGTTCCATATGGATGGCAGTGTCATTATTTTCGTTTCAGGAATTTTCGATGGCTGAATTAGCTCTATTTTTTACGTCTATTTAACGCCTTTATCCTATTGACAAGGTGGTAATCTTCCTCGGCTTAATACACATGGGGCGTAAAAATGGCTATTCAGGGTATCGAAGGCGTACTGCAACAACTTCAGGCGACCGCGCTGTCGGCGACCAATCCCGCAACTTCGGCTGCCTCCGCGCCAACGGTAAGTTTTGCCGGCGAGCTGCAGGCCGCTTTGGGACGGATAAGCGAAACCTCCAACACCGCGCGTGCCCAGGCGGAAAAATTTGCTCTCGGCACGCCAGGCGTGGCGCTGAACGATGTCATGGTGGATTTGCAGAAATCTTCCGTTTCACTGGCGATGGGAATTCAGGTGCGCAACAAGCTGGTTGCAGCTTACCAGGAAGTGATGAATATGCAGGTTTAAATTTTTACACCCTAATCATCAACTATCATGCCCGATAGTATGGGCATGATGGGGCAGGTTTGCTTAATTTGAGGCGCAGGATGCGCGGATTGTCTGGTAACAATATTCTGGCCTGTCGCTGCCTTTAACGATATGCAAGCCGGTCTGAAGCGATATAGTTTGCGTCAGCTAGTATATTAGCATTATTCCACCCCGCGTTATCCCCACCGTATTATGACCTCTGCAAGTATAATGTGCGTTACGAACTGCCGGTTGCAAACAAACGCCCAGAGATTAACGTCAGTTCGACTAATCTCACTGAGTGACACACCAACTTTTCTTCAGGGATTTTCGACGGGCTGTGGTTTCTGTTCTGGAAATTGCCGGCCTGTTTCCTCGTAGGAAAGACAGGCCGGCAAAGATGCTGAGGTATATCAGGGAATGCTACTTAGATTCTGCTGACGACGGCTTCTTTCTTACGAGAAGGCAAAACCTTAGCCTGTTCGGAATTTTCAGCGGCAGTGAGTTTACGCTTAATGCCAGACAGGAATTCTACTGCCTTTTCGATATCATCGAAGGGGATCTGGTGGATAACATCAACAGGTAAATCCCACCACTTGCTTTCAAGTAAAGCGCTAATAGTCTCTTCATTGAAGCGATAGTCGATGACGTCAGCAGGGACCCCGGCAACGATAGCGTAAGGCGGGACATTTTTAGTGACAACAGCCCTTGCACCAATAATCGCGCCATCTCCGATAGTCACCCCATTCTTTATCCAGGCACCATCACCAATCCAGACATCGTTGCCGATGATGACTGGCTCAATGTACCAGTATTCATCATAAGTCGGCATTTCACGTGTTTTGAAGCCAAGCTCATCAAAATAAAAGAACGGAGATGACGATAAGTAGTCTTTGGGGTGCTTACCGTGACCAATAACTACGCGCTGTCCAATTGAGCAGAATGAGCCAATGACCGTGCTGACACTTTGAACATGCGTATCTGGTGCGGCATAGGTGTAACGCCCAACGTGTTGGATTCGCGGTGCACCCGGTTGCACAGGGTGTGGACAATGCTTTTGTCTTCTAAAGCAATTGAGATATCGCTCCCACAGGGGGTGAGGTTCGTGTACCTGCGGCACGACTTGAGGGACGATCACAGGCCGCGGCTGAGCCTCCTCCCAGAGGAGGTGCTTGAGGAGGTCGCGGACATCTTTCCTTGGGTGTATATATGAACCAAGCAACCTTTTATAGTGTCGATATCGAGTTATGGGTTCTGGGTAAACAATAGGGGGTGCAATTACCGGCTCAGGAGGCTTCGGTTTTTGAGTGCGCTCGATGTTCTCAAGGATAAAATTAATGTCGTAGTCGGTACGACTTTTTATAAAGTTCGAAATATGCTCGAGTTTTTCGATGCTTGCGCCTTGCTCTAAGTACCCATTAGCGAAGTACAGGGCTCTGCGCTTAATGAAAGGACAGAGATCCTCGACAAGAACACGGTCTGCGCAGCTAATGACAAAGTTATACGGGGAGATATTCGCGTATTTCTCCATCGGAGAGAGGCTCGCGAAAGTGTATCCCTTATCAGTGTAATAAGGCGTTTGCGCTAATTCATGGAGGTTAACCGAGTCGACATAGCTTACGATTTTTGGCAGGTTTTGCCAGTAGTTACGGAAGTCTCGTGAGGCGGTAAGGGATTTACGATACACCACAAAATACGATTGAAGGTGCTGAATATCGCGCTGGTCTTTGACCTTTTCGTTGTAACCGGCTAGCCCCCAGAAATCACAAGGCGTTGCGTCCATTTTTGAGAATGTGTCGGTAAGCGGGAAAAGTGGCCCAAACAAAGTGAAGTTGGTGACCAAAACTTCGTCAAATTCGCTTAAGTAGTCATAGCCTACAGTCTCGAATGCTGCTTTGTATGCCCAGGCATCCAGACCGTAATTTTCACGAATGATCAGCTGGTTAGAAACAGAACGAAGTTTTCTGTAGCCGGTAGGATTGACCTCTCCATTGACCACAACAATGATTTCGGAAGAGTGCTCTCCTAGCGCCTTTAGAGAGTGCATAACGTAATCATCAACGATACCGTCCTCATCCCAAAAGAAATAGACCAGTAACCGCTTAATACTTGCCTGGCGCGTGATGATAGACAAATTTTCCATATTTTACCTAATAGTTCAAATTATGCTTTTTCGAAAGTAACGACGCATTGTCGAGAGAGTTTTGATTACCAACTAAATTTTATTTACTTCAGGCCGTGTCTGAATAGCAATGCAGGAGTGAAACTCGCTGTTTCCAGGTGTAGTAAAGCAATGTATGGAAACTGTTTTCTCTGTATGCACCGATTCAGGCCCGCAATATGCAGCGTTTACGCAGCATGACGGCAAACGGAAGCCGTGGCGATGTTATGCACAGCACTTATAAGACTGACACAATAGTTTTCAAGAGATTTATTTAATAACTATACCGATAAACATAGGACTTTTCTAGATTTTAAAGACTAAACTGCACCACCAATTTTGTCACTCCCCCTCCCTTAAAAGCCCGAACTGTCCTAACTAAGCCACCTGGTCTTGCTTTCATCTTCTCTGTAGGCGTGTTGGCCATGAAAGAGGTCTGTGATGTCTAAAAGCAGATAACAAGGGCCTGAACGGGCACGTTGACGGGGGCTAAGGAGGCTGATACTTACACTTCGTCAACGACGTAAAGGCCAATGCATTGGGGGCCCTTAATGGTGAGAGCCTGTTTTCTGCGCTACATCAAGGAATATAACGACCACATTCGACATTAAATAATCAGGTCGCGTAAGCATTTACCGATAGTTTAAAAAAGAACTGCATTATTATTTGATATCAGATTATGACTAAGAAGTGTCCTAGTCTCATTGAATGAGTAAATTGCCGTTTTATCTACCATCAAAGAATAAGATTCGTATTTATTTGACGTCAAAAGTAATTTCACTGCACTATCAGGACGATACCTTCAAGACACCGGAAGGGATTTCCGGTCTAAATGGGAGCGTCCTGTCAGCCTATGACCCCGCAACAAAAGCTAGAAGAACATTACGAGACATTAACCCCCGAGCTGCAGCGGGCCGCAGAGTTGAGCCTGCATAACATGAAGGACTTAATTGCGCTTTCGATGCGGGCATTTGCCGCACGCATTGGCGTCAAGCCCGCCACGCTGCTGCGCCTGGCTCAGCGTCTGGGCTATGTCGGCTGGGGAGAGTTCAAAGCCGCCGTTATTCAGGCGCTTGGCCTCAATATTGAAACCCATCAGGCAAGGGCCGAAAAGCTGGTCGATAGGGGCAGCACGGCGTCGCTCTATCAGGAAGTGTTTGACGCCCATGCGGCAAATCTTTCCCATACCGAGGCTGAAAATCCGCAGGCAATGGAACAGGCGGTTGATGTCCTGGATGCGGCCGAACATGTTTATGTGTGCGGCTTTCGGGCCAGCTATTCGGTGGCCTATACGCTGTTTTATATCTATCGCCTGTTTAATAAGAACGTGTCGCTTATCGACGGCCAGGCGAGCAATTACGAAATTTTCACCCGCGAACTGACGCCAAAAGATGTGGTGTTGATGATAGGATTTGCCCCTTACTCGCGTGAGTCGCTTGACGTGCTGGGAGCGGCGCTGCAGGCCGGAAGCAAAATTGTTGCGCTGACAGACTCTCCACTCTCCCCACTCGCGAAACACGCCGCCAGCACGCTTTATTTCTCCGCGCACAGCCCGTCGTTCTTTCCTTCCGTAGTGTCGGCCATGGGCATTGCCGAGTGCTTGCTGGCGATGCTGGTGGCTAAACACGGAGACAGGGCGGTACAGAAAATTGCCAGCGCAGAGCGTTTCCTGCTGGATTCCGGGGCGTGGGTGAAGCCGGTTCGTTGAAAAAAGGGGCAGCTTTGCCCCTTGCATGATTAACGCTGAATAAGATAGCGAATGGTGGGGCCGTCCTGCTGAATATCCAACACCGTGTAGCCGTGGTTTTTGGCGTCCAGCGGGATGTTATTGATGGACTGCGGGCAGTCGCTGATCACTTCCAGGATCTCGCCTTTTTTCAGCTGCGGCATCGCCTCCAGCGTGGCAACAGCCGGGTAAGGGCAAGGCTCACCTACCATGTCCAGGCGGTAATCCGGGACAATGTTCTGACTCATGCGGTTTCTCCTGTTGTGGTGCCGATAGCCTGGTTTTTACGGCGAAAGAAGCGTTTTTCCCAGCCGACAATCAGCAGATAAGCGACCAGCAGCATCAGGTAAGTCACCAGCAGCCCGCCCAGCGGCCCAAAGGTATTCAGCAGGTTGACTTTATCCCAGCTGGTGGCCAGCGCCGGAGAAATATCATCCCAGAACCAGGCCAGCAGCGTAGAGCCAATCACGTTGCCGAGACCGACCCACCAGTAGTGAACCTGACCTTCAACCGCGCGATACATCCAGCCCGTTTCGCAGCCCCCGGCCAGCACGATACCAAAGCCAAACAACAGCCCGCCGATGATGGCGTTTGGCCCTGCCCACATGATTTTGGCTTCTACGCCAAGCTGAACATAGCTAAAGATGCCAATGGCGCTGACCGCCATCCCCAGAATAATCGCTTTGGCCATCTGGGTACGGCCGGTGATCCACATGTCGCGGAAGGCGGAGGTGAAGCAAATCTGTGCGCGTTCGATAAGCAGGCCAAAGCCGACGCCAAACAGCATGGCGAGGCCGAGTTTTGGCTGGTTTATGGCGGTGAAACCCGCCCAGCCGAGCATGCCGATAAACACCAGCATTCCCATACGGAAACGGCGCCTAGCGCGGTCCGGCTGCTGGGTGAGCGGGGAGGCAGCGGAGACTTTTTGCAGTTTGACCGGAATGCGGAACATCGGCAGCAGCGTGAAGCGCGCGCCAAACCAGCAGCCGATGGCGGTGGCAAGGGCGAAGAACCAGGCGTGCAGCGAAAACTGTGGGATCCCGGTAAAGAACGCCGCGAGGTTGCAGCCCATTGCCAGTCGTGCGCCGAAGCCAGCAATGATCCCGCCGAGCACGGCCTGAATGATGCGGATGCGGTGCTGGGGCAAACGAAGCTTGACGTTGTTGGCCCACAGGGCCGCGGCGAAACAGCCGCCAAACATGCCGATGATCATCATGCCGTCGATACGGGTTAGCGGGTTGCCGTCGAGGTGAATTAGCTTGTAGTAACCCCATTCTTCGGCGTGAATGCCCATCAGTTGCAGGAGCTGGCCGCCCCAGCGGGTGAATTCGCCGGTGACGGCCCAGAAGGTGCCGGTGATGCCAAAGTAATAGGTGGAGAGGATCCCGGCCGCGATCACCGCGGGCATCGGTTTCCAGAAGGTTACCAGGTATTGGTGTTTAAAGGAGTGCCAGGTCATTTTTTTCGCCTCTGAACTCAGAAGAACGTGCCGCGAAGGACAAAAGAAGGCGCAATCATACGCCCATCTTTTGGGCTTAACAGGCTGAAAAGACGAAAAAACAATCTGGATCAATTTTTTGTGCCCCAGGCGGAATTGCTGGCAGGCATCGGGCTTTAATGCCAGAATTATTTTTTCTCCGCAGTCAGGATAGACGATGAAGAAGCTTTTAGTATTGGCGGCGCTGGTAGCACTGAGCGGCTGCACCGAGATCAGAGATTATAAGCAGGTCGTTCGTACCGAAGCACCGGCGGGTATGGCGGGCTACTGGCAGTCCAGCGGGCCACAGAGCGAGCTGGTTAGCCCGGAGGCGATTGCTTCGCTGGTGGTCACGCCGCAGGGCGATACGCTGGATTGCCGCCAGTGGCAGCGGGTGATTGGGGTTCCGGGTAAGCTGACGCATTTGTCTGGCGATCTGCGTAATGTCACCGTCAAGCGTGAGATTTACGACATCGGCCTAAACGGCGACACGCTGGAGTACGCCGGGATGACGTTGAAGCGTGTGGAGCGTTTGACGCCGGAATGCGCTGATTTCCTGGCTAAAAATCCTTTAGATAGCCAACTGTCGAAAGGCTAAGGGAGAATGCCTCTCACTCCAGAGAGGTGAGAAGGCTGGTGCTCAACGCTGTGGCTACGATTTCATTCGCTTACTTTTTTGGGTCTGTCTTGTAGTGACCAATAAGTTCTATGGAGGAACGGCTAAGCTTCCGTTCACTTCAAGTCCTAATTCCTATGTAGCTTCTGAGCTTGTGAACGTCTCAGGGGAGTCACCGTTACTCCCCTGAGACCCCGGAGTCCCGGCGAAATAAATCGACCGCGTGAGCGGCAAACCTCCGTTTTATCTCCCAGTCCTGGGTCGGCTGAGATGCGTTCCCGACGCTCTCAGCCTCCGGCCGTTCCCGACGCCCGGACCCTGGCCAGTCGGAGAGAAAACGAAGGCGATTTAAGCCGGAACCGTGCCTCGCTTTAAACCCGCAGCCATGCAGAACGCCACTGTCGCTGCAAGTCTCACAGCCACGCCCTTGTTCCCGGCTCTCATCGCCCCCGGCGATGACCCAATTAAGGCGGGGTTGAGCTGTCGGGAACGAATCGCGAACGACCCCGAATGTTTGGGTGATGGCCGGTGGGTTTACCGCTTCAGCGGCGATGAGCCCGCCGGGCGCCGGGGCTGTTCGGGGGATGGCGTAATCCCCCGGACACGTTCACCGTGCTCTGAACTTGTAGGGAAAACAGACCTACGGGTGAACGGAACAGCTCCCGGATTAAAGAGATCTCCCAAAAGATGTCAAATTCACAGCACATCCTCCAGCACCCAAACGCTAACGCTGCCGCCGTGACAGGTAAAGGTTGCGCTGCCGCCCGCGTCGGTGTGAATCGTTTCCTCGCGATTGCCGAGATAATCACGCCAGTTTTTCTCAGCGAAATCTTCCCCTAAGGTGACGTGCTTTTCGCCGTCATCGCCGTTGGACATGATGACTACGCAGCCTGGGGCTTCTGCCGTGCCGCTGCGGCTAAAGCCAATGCAGTTAGGGTGATCGAACCATAAAGTCTGCACACCGTGGGCAAAGCGTTCCCGGGCGTGAATCAGGTCATCCAGCTGTTCGATGACCGGCATATCAATGTGGTAGTTCTGCCCGTCGCCGCCTTTATCGTCGTAACTTGCGCCAAAAAGATCCGGGTAGAACACCGACGGTACGCCGTTTTCGCGTAGCAGAATTAGCGCATAGGCCAGCGGTTTAAACCAGGCTTCTACGGGCGCTTCAAGCGCCTGCAGCGGCTGGGTGTCGTGGTTAGCCACCAGCGTGACGGCGTGGAACGGATCGGCCTCAACCAGCGTGCCGGTGAAAATCTGGCTCATGTCGTAGTCACGCCCAAGCCGGGATGCCTCATGGAATTTCATTTGTAGAGGGGCATCAAACAGCATCGTTTTGCCCTCTACCTGGGCGATGTATTCCAGCAGTTTGTCCACTTCATGGGACCAGTATTCCGCCACGATAAACAGCGGCGTTTCCGTCACGTCCTGGACGTGCTCAATCCACTCTTTATAAAACCAGGCGGGAATGTGTTTGACGGCATCGAGCCGAAAGCCGTTGCACTGCGTCTGGGCCATCACCCAGCGTGCCCAGTATTTAAGCTCTTCGGTCACTGCATGGTTGCGGAAGTCGATATTGGCGCCCATCAGATAATCGAAATTCCCCAGCTCGTCGTCCACCTGGTCGTTCCAGCCGTCGCCGGTGTAGTCATTGACGATTTTGAAGATGCCGTCTTCATCGGGGTTTTCAATATGATCGACGCCGCTGAAGCATTTGTAGTCCCAGATGAACTGTGAGTATTGTCCGGCACGGGCGGGGAAGGTGTAGCGGGTCCAGGCCTCGCAGTCGATAACCTCGGACGAGATCTCGTTGCGATTATCGACATTTACCCGGTTGACGCGGATGTGCTCTTTTTCGTCGGCCCCCATTTTATGGTTCACGACAACGTCCAGCAGCACCGAAACTCCGTTGTCCCGCAGGGCGTTTATTGCTGCCAGCAGCTGCGCTTTATCCCCGTACTTGGTGGCGACGCTGCCTTTCTGGTCAAATTCACCGAGGTCGAAGAGATCGTAGCTGTCGTAACCAACCGAATAACCGCCCGCGCTGCCTTTATACGCAGGGGGAAGCCAAACCATGTTGATGCCGATGTCGCTGAGGCTGGCCGCACGGTCGGCCACTTCTGACCAGAGCGTTCCGTCGCCGGGGGTGTACCAGTGAAAAAATTGTAACAGGGTGGGGTTCGTCATCTTGTCCGTGCTCCAGAAGTCATTTAGCTGACCTCTGGAGTATGGAATAAGAATCGAAATACGGCAGGTTTACTGGTTCAGATCGCTCGGTGTTAACACGTTGCCGGAGAGAAAACCGTAGGTGTTGTTCAGTGATTTCTGACGGCCGCTCTGGTCAATCAGGTCGCGAAGCTCGCTCAGACGGCTGTTAAGCAGCCCTTTAATCTCATTTTCATTGGCGAGAATCAGATCAAGCAGCGCCTTAGCTTCTTCCTGACTTCTTTGGCTTGACTGCGCAATTGGGTTGCTGGCAATCGACTCTACCAGTTGAACATATTTAACCTCATGATCAATCAGCTCATCCCACCTTCCGCTATGGGCAAGGTCAAGCATGGTTTGACTGAGGGCGAGCAGGGCACGCCATCCATTGAGGGATGAGATGAAATCATTCATCAGATAGCATCCTGAAATGTAGGGGAAGTAGGGCCGATTTGCTTCCATGCATCCGCGATGTTTGCAAGTAATCTTTCGACTTCGGCGATGGCCTCTACGTCATTACGCAAATTAGCGTGTAGGAGACGCCTGACCATGTAATCGTAAAGATTCGCGAGGTTAGCGGGCAAATCTCCTCCGACATCCATATTCAGGCCGGCTTTCAGGCCATTATCAATAATGTTAATGGCTTTTGAGAGCGCCTCGCCTTTTTGCGGTATTTGTTCCTGTTCAAGAAACAAGCGTGCACGAACCAGGGCACTGAGTGCCCCATCGAACAACATCACCACGAGCTGGTGTGGACTGGCACTCATAACGGCGCTTTCCAGACCGACCTGTTGATAGGCTTGTACACCAGAACTCTTGTACATACAAAATCCTTAGCTTTTGTTGAATTGCTGCGCCAGATAGTTCCCCATGTTTGTCATCGAGTTAACAAGGCTTGCCAGAGAAGTAAACTGTGCCTTGTAACGCGCCATGGTTTCGTCGATGCTGTCACTCATCGCCTGTTTACGATCGGCCACGGTTTTCAATGTTGAGGTCAGGCCATCCTGCGCATTTTTAATCACGCCAGCGTTAATGGAGCTGGTGCTCAGCATATTGTTCAGTTTGGTATCCAGCTGTGTCGCAAACCCTGTCGTTTTCCCGTCGCCTACAAAGTAGTTAATAACGCCCTGCGGGTTATCGGATAACGCTTTGGTTAATTGGGTATCATTGACTTTTAGCTGGCTGGAGCCATCCGGGGCCAGTACGGGATCCTGGGTAATGCCCAACTGCGCCATAATGCTGTAATCGCCGCCCTGTACCTGGGTCAGCATGCTACGGATATCAGCCTGGATACCGCGTACGGTACTGTCCCCGACGAGTGCGCCGTTGTTTGGATCCTGGGCGGAACCTGGGTCAACTTTTACATATTTGGTCACGGTAGCAATCGTTGACTGAAGGGTGTTATAGGCTTTAACCCAGTCATTAATCACTTTCTTGCTGGCATCGCTGGTACGCGCCACGCTCAGCGTTTCATCGGCCGTGCTCTTCGCCTTAAGGTTCAACGTTACGCCCGGCATGGCATCAGAGATGGTGTTGCTCTGACGCTCAATCATGACGCCGTTCACTTTCACCTGAGCATTTTGCGAAGCCGTTTGCTCTGTTAAAGCCCCGGTCTTGCTCGTTGAGTTGTACCCAATCACGCCCTGGAGCTGGTCATCACCGGTGACGGTGATGGTCATATCTGACTGCGTGCCGGTGCTCTTGGAGGCAATCATCAGGCGATAGTCGCCGTCGTTAGCTTTAACCACGGATGCCGAGACGTTTCCGCCCGCGGCGTTAATCGCTTTTGCAATACCGTTTAATGAGGTATCGCCGTCGGCAAGCGTCACGCTCAGTGGCTTAGTGGTGCCAGGCTGAGTAATCGTTATCGTACGTGTACCGCCGGTGGTCGCACCCTGCTGCGCAGTGTTGCTGCTGATGCTGCCGGTTGAGAGCACCTGAGCCTTCGCCATCTGCTGTACGTTAATTGTATAGTCAGCAAGGATAGCGTCACTGGTCGTGGTCGCGCTAAAAGCGGTGTTGGTACTGGTGACGGAGGTAGACACCAGAGAACCCTTCGCTGTTAACGCAGCGGTAGCCGTTTCCAGTCCGGAAATGGCGGTTTTCAACTGACCAAAGGCGCTAAACTGGGCTTGATAAGTCTTTGTTTGTGTATCAAAGATGGTTAATTTTGTTTGTTCAGCCGTGTAAAGCTTATCGTAAGTATCCTGGAGGTTCAGGCTGGTACCTGCCCCGAGGCTTGAAATCGATGCCATTGATGTCTTCCTTTAAGTCGCTGGTAGTTTCATTCACTTATCGGCTGACTCAATGAAAAGTTTACAGCCGGGGAAAAAAAATAATCAGCCGAATAGCAGGCAGTGGATCGGCCTTATATGACGATTGTCGGAAAAGACGGTGACATTAATAGCGTGGTCGATGGCGTAAAGGGAGGCAAAGATATATTTTCTCGAATGCGCTAAGCCGCGTTTAAAAGTGTAGGAAAGGTTAAGTCTAGCGCGGGTTGTAAATTTAATTTCTTTATAATTCAGTCATTTGATTTTTTTTTATCATTAATTCTAAAGTTGGCACAGAGGGCGTCGATAACCTTGTTGACGGTGAGAGACGCCGTGAGTGTTAGGCACCGAACCTAAACCCAATTTTTAAGGAATTAATACTATGTCCGTAATCAATACTAACCTGCTGTCCCTGACTACTCAGAACAACCTGAGCAAAGCTCAGTCTTCCCTGGGTACCGCTATCGAGCGTCTGTCTTCCGGTATGCGTATCAACAGCGCGAAAGACGATGCTGCTGGTCAGGCGATTGCCAACCGTATGACTTCCCAGGTTAAGGGTATGACTCAGGCGGCTCGTAACGCTAACGACGGTATCTCTCTGGTTCAGACCGCTGAAGGTAACCTGAACGAGATCAACACCAACTTACAGCGTATCCGTGAACTGTCCCTGCAGGCCGCGAACGACACCAACGGCACCACTGACCTGGCATCCGTACAGACTGAAATCACCCAGCGTCTGTCTGAAATTGACCGCATCGCAGGCGGCGCTTCTTTCAACGGCAAAAACCTGCTGAACGGTTCCGTAACTACTGGCTTGAACATTCAGGTTGGCGCTAACACCACCTCTAACGATACCATCGTTATCGGCAGCGACTCTCTGATCAACGCATCTTCCGGTAGCCTGAGCACTGGTCTGAGCACCGCTATTACCGACCACTCTACTGCACAGGCTGTTGTTTCTGCTGCTGATGCTGCTATCGCGAAAATCGATACTGCACGTTCTAACATGGGTGCGATTCAGAACCGTTTCGAATCTACCATCAACAACCTGAACAACTCCATCACCAACCTGTCTGCTGCTCAGTCCCGTATCCAGGACGCTGACTACGCGACCGAAGTATCCAACATGAGCCGCGCGCAGATCCTGCAGCAGGCTGGTACTTCCGTACTGTCTCAGGCAAACCAGGTTCCACAGGCGATGCTGTCCCTGCTGCGTTAATTTCGCAGACCGCTACAAGAAAGGTTGCTGGAAACAGCAGCCTTTTTTTGTTTTTGCCAAAAGGGGAGGCGCAGGGCGTTTTTAATATGAAGGTTAAGCCGTTAATTTCGGTTTTGTTCAGCGCATTATGCTTACTGGCTGGGTGCTAGCATCAGACAATCACCCGTCTGGCAAAATATTGCAACCTAAAGGACAGTTATGAATAGTTTCTCCCGCACTCGGGCAATGCATCAATATTACCGCGATCTGTTTACCCGGTCGATTCACCTGCCGGAAGCCGATGCCTTACCTGCGTGGCTGGTGACCGAAGTCCTTAATTTTGCCAATCCTGATTTTGCTGCCCTCGACGATAAATTAAACCAGGCACAGACGGAGTTGAATCTCGAGCAAGACAGAGCGTTAAAGCTGATGATGGGGGCGATTATTCTGTCAAATGCGGCGCTCTGCGGCCCGTCTGGAGAAAAGTCGCAGGCGGTTGAAGCGGAGAATGTTGAGAAAATCACGCAATGTATCGTTGAAGCGCTTAAGCTTGACGGGAATAAAAATTATCTGGTTGCCGCCGTTCAGATCCTGTTCCGCATTAATGAAATAAACTCCGCCGTTTTCCTTATTTCCAATAATCTTTCCGAGCTCAGTGAGTCACCCGTTGCGCTAAAAATTCTCTTGCTCATCTGCCTGATGGAAGAAGATTTTAATCAGGCCTATGTCATTATTCAGCAGCTCACTGAGAACATGGCGCTTATCGGGGAAGATCCTATGGCGCTGCTGATGGTTGTCACGGCTATCTATAAGCTGGGAGGCCGCCCGGATTCCTTTATCGATTTTAGCCCGTTAGACGTGCCTGACTGGCAGCCTGACGCTGGCCGTTATAGCTGGTTAATTGAGCCGGTAAATAATAATAAAACTACCGCGCTGGTCGCTTGCGATAGCGCCGGTTTTACCGCTCATGGCCTGCCGCTGCTGCTTTCTCTGTTCGACACCAATCGCGACGAGCTTAACGTTCATTTCCATATTTATAACTGTGATGCTGGCCTGACCCAGCAGATTACGGGGCTGCGCAACGCGATGCCTGAGCTGGCTATTTCGTTAAGCAGCGAGGCAGTGACTCCGGGAACGGCAGCGAATGTGCACTATGCCAGTCGCCGGCTGGTCTTTTTATCTCATGCGCTGGAAAAAATGACCACGCCTGTCCTGCTGCTCGAGGCGAACAGCCTCATCAGGAAGTCGTGGGCCGGGATGGAAGGGCAGTTAGATGTGAAAGATTTACTGCTGACCTGGGATGAAACCGCGCCGTTCTGGGCATCGATTCTGGCGGCATGTCTCTATTGTGAAGGGGGCGAGCTGTCGACGAAATATCTGGCCGCCGTGGCCCGGTTTATCGATCGCAATTTACAACGCAACAATGCTGAACGGTTTCTCGATCAAGTGGCACTGGCCGCTGTCGAAAATGAGCTTAGTGCACTGGATAAAATGGCAATAGGCCGGGTTCAGCCGCATACGCTGGTGGATGCGGCACACGGCGAGGACGCGTTTAGTTGGATACTGGCTCACTCCGGGGTTGAGAGTGAGGATTACCGTCGATACAAATCGTCGCTGTTGGAAAAGTACAGCGCGTTAATCGGTTGAGTCTGCATTTATTTCTTCAAAATAATGGATAAGCATAACGTGAGTCAGTATTACCCGGATCATCGTATTTCGCCCGTTGCTATTCAGTCTGCGGCCTGCGTCTACCATCTTTCTACGGTGGAGCCTGCGCACGCTCGCGTGCTGGAAATAGGGTGCGGCGAGGGAGGGTGCATTACGGCCCACGCGCTGGCGTGCCCGGAAAGCCAGGTGATGGGGATTGATATTGATGAAAGCTTGATTGCCGCAGGGCAGCGCCATACTCAGGCATTAGGGCTCAGCAATATTGAGCTGTTCTCCGCCGGACTTGGGGATATTCTCGCCACCGAAGGCGGGCAGTTTGACTACATCGTGATTCGCGGTGTTTTCTCTTTACTCGGCCGCCAGGAGCGAGAAGCACTCTTGCTCTGGTGCCGCCAAAATCTTTCTGCCTCCGGTGTGGTCTGCCTGCACTGGTATCCCTCCACCGGCGAACCTGACACTACGGCCATTCGCGAGGCGCTAAGCTACCATGCCGCCCGTGGCGCGAATGCCGATCCTGAGTCTCAGGTTAATGCTGCGCGAGGCATGCTGAGCTATCTGGCGATGACGCTACCGGAAGGGACACTTAAAGCCCAGGTTGAAGAGGCTGAGAAAGAGAGCGATCTTGCCCTGACCCTGCGTTATCTCTCTCCGACCACGGCTGCCTTGTCTTTTACTGAGTTTTGCCATCAGGTCAGCGACCTGGGATTGCACTACGTTGGCGATGCCGTGCCTCAGTATGAGCTGCCGCGCGCTTATGGTGAAAAGGTCGCAACGCTACACGCCCTCGTCGCCGGGCAGCAGCGCATCACCGCTCAACAATACCTTGATTTTGCGGTATCGCGTACTGAACGCTTTAGTCTGCTCAGTGCGACCAGAGCCGAAGAACACTTCCCGGCATTGCCCGACAGTTCGCGCCTCGGATCACTTCATTGGGCGGGAAACTTTAGCCGCAAAATGAACGAGAATGGGGCGATATACAACGGCCATATTGGCGGGGATGGGCAGCAATCCAGTAGTGAGAATCCGATCACTTTACGCATTCTGGATCTGCTTGGGGCTGCCTGGCCATTCAGCCTGAGCGTTGAACAGTTGGTCATTAACTGCCGCAAGCCGGAAGACAATACCGACGTGCGCGAGGCAGTGCTGAAAGTGCTGGAAGATCTGTATCTCACTCAGCCGGCGGGACTCTACTGGCGCTGTACTCCAGGCGCGTATGATCGGGCTGAAAATGACACGCTACAGCCAATTTTATCGCTGAAAAACGGCGTGCAAGAAGGGAATGCTTCGCAAGTTTATAGGAACCTCTGGGGCGATGAATTTTCTGTCACGCCGGAAGAATGGCGCTATTTGCAACACGGTTTAGCCGGTGTGGATGCCGATGCGTGGCAGTGTTTTATGTCGCTACGTAAAAAAGGCGCGTTGACGGGGTCTCCGACGGCCTGGAAAAAGCACTACCAGCTTTTTTTACGTACGGGGAAAACACAATTTTTGCTGCCGCTGTTGAACAATTTGCTGCTGCTGAGTGTTTCCATATCGCGAGGTGGCTTGCTTAGCAAAGATGTTAATGACTTACCCCAGCGTGAATCAGAGCACGCGGAAGACACTTACGACCGGATTAACCGTTTAATTCGTGAGAAAAAGATTCAGGATGCGAAAACCTGTGCTGAGAAGCTGCTGAAAGAGAACCCGGAGGATATTGCCGCGCTGCGCTGTTATTCGCGAACGCTTGTGCTGTCCAATCGTTGGGATGAAGCAAAAGAAGTGCTTTGTCGGTTGATGGGACACTATTTCTCCAGTCTGGATATTTATTACGATCTGGCGACAGGGCTACAGAAAACAAACCAACATTATTACGCGATTCTTCTCCTGCAGGGGTTGTTAAGGCTGGAAGATAAAAACGTCAATTTCTGGCATAGCCTTGCGTACTCATATTATCAGCTGGGTGAAATGTCCCTGGCGGAAAAATGTTCTCGTGTTTCGTTGCGCTGCGACGAGGTGAAAGCGATTCACTATGCCACGATGGGGGTGATTCTCAGCGATAGCCAAAAACTTGACGAGGCCGCCTGGTTTCTTAACAAAGCGATAGCGTTGGAACCGAGTAATTTTGATTACTTTACTGCGCTGCTGTTTGCAATGACCCACGACCATAAGGTCACGGCAGAGCAGCTTTACCTGAAACATCTGCAATACGGTGAGACGGTAGGAGCATGGGCCGCGGCTTGTCATCTGCAATTGCCTTATCGGGGTATAAAGAATCCTGACAAAAAACTGCGCGTAGGCTTTGTTTCCGGAGATTTACGCAGGCATCCCGTGAGCCACTTCCTGGCGCCGTTCTGGGATGGGCTGGACAGAAATCATTTCGAGCTGGTGGGGTACAGCACCTCTTATGTTCATGATGAGGTCACCGAACATTTTGCCGCCGGTTCCGTGCTATGGCGGCAGGTGGACAAGCTAAGCAACCAGCAGCTTGCCGAACAGGTTTATCATGACGGGATTGATATTCTGTTTGATCTCTCGGGCCACACCTCTGACAACCGTCTGCCGGCGTTTGCGCTTCGCCCCGCACCGGTGCAAATCTCCTGGATTGGCTACCCCGGCACAACCGGTTTGAAAACGATGGATTACCGCATTGTGACCGCGACGCTCGCTGAGCCAGCCGATCTTGAACAGCAGCTGACCGAAAGCATCATGTTTATTGAGATGCGTAAGTTCTTTGAGCCCGATCCGCAAAGCCCTGATATCGAAACTCTCCCGGCGCTTAAAAACGGTTACCTCACCTTCGGCAGCTTTAATCGCCCTAAAAAGATCAACGATGAAGTCCTCAGAGTGTGGGCCTCAATTCTGGCACAGTCTCCGGACGCCAAATTTGTTATCGGTTTTATGAACGATGAAAAAATGGTGGCCGAGATGACGAGGAAACTCGAGCTGCTGGGTATTGCACCGTCGCGCCTGATATTCAAGAAAAGAGCGCCGCTGCTTGATTATCTGGCTTACCACAATGAAATCGACATTTTACTGGATGCATTTCCCTACTCTGGCGGTACCACCAGTAACCACGCCTGCTGGATGGGCGTGCCAACGCTGACGCTGTGCGGTGCCACGATGGCTGCCCGACAGGGCGTCGATATTATGCGCATTCATGGGCTGGAAAACTTTATTGCCTACAGCGAAGAGGATTACATCCAGAAGGCGCTGAGCTGGGGCGACCGACTCCCTGAACTGAATGAAATACGCATGACAATGCGTGAAAGAATGCCGGCGGAAACCGCAGATGGCTTTAACGTCGCCGGTACATTTGGACGCGCATTGCGTGAAGCATGGCGAATTTACTGTGCCGGTGAAGCGCACCGTACGTTCACAGTATTGGAATAAGGCGCGGGCCGCGCCAACTGGTTTCACACCGAGGTGTACTATGAAAAATATTTTTGTTACCAGCCCTCTGCTTCCGCCCCTGGAGGAATTTGTTCCTTATCTCGAGCAAATCTGGGGGAACAAGCACCTGACCAACAACGGGCCATTTCATCAGCAGCTTGAGCAGGCGCTGGCCGATTATCTGGGCGTAAAATATCTTTCGCTGTTTTCTAACGGCACGCTGGCGTTGCTGACCGCTTTCCAGACGCTGCGGTTGAGTGGCGAAGTGATAACCACGCCTTACTCATTTGTGGCGACATCGCACAGCCTCTTATGGAATGGCCTGACGCCGGTCTTTGCTGATATTGATCCGCAGACGTTCAATATTAACGCCGACGCGATTGAGGCGCTTATCACCCCGCAAACTACGGCCATTATGCCGGTGCACTGTTATGGTATTCCCTGCGACGTGGATAAAATTCAACGTATCGCCGACACCTATGGTCTCAAAGTTATTTACGACGCGGCCCACGCCTTTGGTGTGAAGCAGAACGGCAGCAGCATCCTGAACTGCGGTGATTTGTCTATCCTGAGTTTCCACGCCACCAAAGTGTTTAATACCATCGAAGGCGGGGCGATTATCTGCCCGGATGCCAGAACTAAAAAACGCATTGATTACCTGAAAAACTTTGGCTTTGCCGACGAAACCACGGTGATCGCGCCGGGAATTAACGCCAAAATGAATGAGGTGCAGGCGGCGTTTGGCCTGCTGCAGCTCCAGCATATTGACGGCGCCTTAAGCGCCCGGGCCGACATTTATCAGCGCTACTGTGAAGGTCTGGCCGATATTCCTGGTCTTGAGTTTTATACCCAGAAAAGCGATTACGAGTGGAACCACGCATACTATCCCGTGCTGATAGATGAACGGTTCCCGGTGAGCCGCGACGCACTTTACGACGCGTTAAAAGAAGAGGGGATTTATACCCGCCGCTATTTCTATCCGCTCATCAGCTCCTTCGCCATGTATCGGCATTTACCGTCCTCCGCCGCGGAGCATCTGCCGGTAGCCAACGACCTGGCTAACAAGGTGCTGTGTTTGCCGATATTCCCGGATCTCGAGGGAGAACAGCAACAGCGTATTATTGCGGCAGTCAGGCGGATTGCTCAGGGGCAAAGCGTCGCTGCCTGACAGGGTGATTGGCGGGAATAAAAAAGGGCTTTGTCTTGCGACAAGGCCCTTTTTTCTGCTTCGACGGTGTCGTTATAGCTCGGCGATACACATCAAACGCTCGCTGCGCTCAAGGTAGCGCTGGCCGGACAACTTGAACATGCCGTTAATCAATAGTGGATTATGCAGTCCGTGGCGTATCAGCCAGTCCTCGTGCGTTTTTTTGCCTTTGCCGACCGGGATAATGGTGACTTTGCGGGCGACTTTGCCGAGGATTTCCTGCATCTGTTCGACGGTAAAGAAGCGGATGTTAAATAGCGAGTCGGTCCCTTTTTTCACGTTAAAGTAATCAGCAAATGACTGATTATGGGCGTTATGTACCGTGACGATCATTCTGCCGCGAGTGATACGGGCCTGCTCAAGCGCCATTTTTTGGATATCCTCATCCGCAAATAGCCCCCAAAACCCATTGTGGTAACTGATGTCAAAATGCTTGTCCGGGTACTGCAGCTCGAAGGCATTCATCACGGAAAAACGATCCTGCAGGGAAGGATAAAGCTTTTTCGCAAGACTCACGGATTCCGGCGAAAAGTCTATTCCGTGGCCCTCTGCGCCACGCTTCGTCAACTGGACGATATCGCGAAAGCTACCGGCAGCAATCTCCAGAACCCGCTTTTCACGGCTTTTTCTGACCGCATCAATATAGTAGGCGTGGCGAAGATCGTTTTGGTAATGGTCGAAAATACCCTGCCATTTATGGTCCCAGTCCTCGGCCGTGGTGAGCTTCTCAGGCTCTGTTATTTGGCTCATATCTCTATCCTGTGAATGATTTCTCAGCGACGTAGTGGCGCGTAAAGACGGCGTTTTGTACGGCAACTGCGGGTTGAATAGGCTGGCGGGTGAAACAGTGAAGATGATTGGTAATCATGTCGTAGCCTGCCATGACCGAAAATTCGACCCCGGCGGAGAAGCGGGGGTTGATGTCCATCAGGTAATCCCCGGTGGAATGGCGCATAAATTCAATATTGATGCAGCCGTTCAGGTCGAGCAGGCGGGCAACTTCTGCCGCTTTGGCGAGCAGTGCCTCATCCTGGATAATCTCAACGGTTAATCCGGCGCCGTTCGCGGTGCGCAACAGCTCTTTGCGGGCAACGCCCGCCCATTCGCCGGTCTCGCGCTGCCGGACAATATCAATGACGTGAACATCTCCCGGCAGAAACGGCTGGACAATCCAGTCGTTGCCGTTCAGCCGCTGACGTAGCTCAATCAGTTCGGCTTGGGTCTCTACGCGGCGAAGCCCTTCGCTGCTGCGGCCATTCCTCTGTTTAAGGATAATCGGGAAACCAAATGAAAGCGTTTGGGACTTAGCGAGGGCGACAGTAGGCAGCGAGAGAAACGCCTCGTTATGGGAAAATCGTTGGCTCCAGGTTAGCTTATCCCTGGCAACCGCGATAGATTCTGCTGCCATTAGCGCCAGCATGGCGGACGAACACAGTTCACCACGGGCATCAGAAAGCGTGTCAACTTCAACATCGGTTAGTGGGATGATGGCGTCAATGCGATGCTGGTCGCAAATCACATTGATACTTTCGATAAAGGCTTGGCTATTCGTTGCACGCGGAACCTGAACAAAATTGTCGACCAGACGAGAGGCATACACCCATTGCTCGGGGTAGATATCACACCCGATGACGGTGTGGGATGTGCGTTTCAGCGCATCGATCACGGCTGGCGCAGACATCGACCCTATAGCCGTAATTAAAATGTTCATGTAAATGACCTGTCTTGTAATCTGCTTAGCCTGAAGGCAGGGGAAAGTTTGCCGCAGAGAAACGACGCGTATATTTATCACTGTATGATAAACCTGCCAGAGATCAGGCCTGGAATAACAGATGATTTTATCCTTTTTTTGCAGGATAGATTCTCCGGCTTAATTTCTCCGGTTTCGCTATAGTATGTGGCGTTAATATTTAACAACCAATTGATACTTTTAAGTAAGCCAGAACATGATTTGCCATACATTATGGTTAAAATTCCAGGGGTTTATTTCTTCATAACCTCCAAATAACCCCCCATTTCACCCACTATTCATCCGATTAAAACCCCTGCAGAAACGGATAATCATGCCGATAACTCAACTAACGCAGGGCTGTTTATCGTGAATTCACTGTATACCGCTGAAGGTGTAATGGATAAACACTCGCTGTGGCAGCGTTATGTACCGCTTGTGCGTCACGAAGCATTGCGCCTGCAGGTACGTCTGCCGGCGAGTGTGGAGCTCGACGATCTGCTACAGGCAGGCGGCATCGGGTTGTTGAATGCAGTCGAACGTTACGATGCCCTGCAGGGAACGGCATTTACTACCTACGCGGTGCAGCGCATCCGTGGGGCGATGCTTGATGAGTTGCGCAGCCGTGATTGGGTGCCGCGAAGCGTCAGGCGTAACGCTCGCGGTGTGGCACAGGCGATTGGTCAACTGGAGCAAGAGCTGGGGCGTAACGCTACCGAGACGGAAGTCGCGGAGCGGCTGGACATCCCGCTCGAAGAGTATCGCCAGATGTTGCTCGACACCAATAACAGCCAGCTCTTCTCTTATGACGAGTGGCGGGAAGAGCATGGCGATAGCATTGAACTGGTCACCGAGGAACACCAGCAGGCAAACCCGCTACAGCAATTACTGGACAGCAATCTTCGCCAGCGCGTAATGGAAGCCATTGAGGCTTTACCGGAACGCGAACAACTGGTGCTGACGCTTTATTACCAGGAAGAGCTGAATCTTAAAGAGATTGGCGCGGTGCTTGATGTGGGTGAGTCACGGGTTAGCCAGTTGCATAGCCAGGCGATCAAGCGTTTGCGCACCAAACTGGGTAAGTTGTAGGGAGTGCCGCACAATTATCTGACGACCTGGGAATTATCATGACGGTGCAGCAGTCAAAAAGACGGCCATTAAGCCGCTATCTCAAAGATTTCAAACACACCCAGACACATTGTGCACATTGCAGTAAGCTGCTCGACCGCATCACGCTCACGCGCAGCGGGGTGATTATCAATAAAGCCACCATTGCTCAACTTGATACGCTTATTGATGAAGCCACTTGGCTTATCGAGCAGAAAGAGTGGATGGCGCTGTGTCGTTTTTGCGGTGATTTACACTGCAAAGAACAAAACAACTACTTCGATATTATTGGCTTCAAACAGTATCTGTTTGAGCAAACCGAAATGAGCCATGGCACGATCCGTGAGTATGTGGTTCGTCTGCGTCGCTTGGGTAACCATCTGAGTGAACATAAAGTCCCGCTTCCCGGCTCGCTGCAAGGCCTGCTGGACGAGACGCTGGACGCCTGGCTGCCCCGCACCAGCACCAATAATTACCGCATTGCGTTACGCAAATACTGGCAATTCCAGGTGCAGGGACATGCGATCCCGAGCCAGGAAATTAGCGCAACCTCCGATATATACTAAATTTGCATAAGTTGTAGCGGACTGGTTTTGATATATCCCGAAGCCGCCCGCTACACTACAAAAAACGTAAATAATCGGGGTAAACATGAAATTAAAAATGATCGGGCGTCAGGCGCTGATGGGCGTCCTGGCCGTTGCTCTGGTGGCCGGCGCAAGCATGAAAACCTTCGCGGCAGAAAATCTTCTGAATAAAGTCAAAGAGCGTGGCACGCTGCTGGTGGGGCTGGAAGGGACTTATCCGCCGTTCAGCTTCCAGGGCGATGACGGCAAGCTGACCGGCTTTGAAGTCGAATTTGCCGAGCAACTGGCTCAGCACCTGGGGGTTAAAGCCGCGCTGAAGCCGACCAAATGGGATGGCATGCTGGCGTCTTTAGATTCTAAACGCATTGACGTGGTGATTAATCAGGTCACCATTTCCGAAGAACGTAAGAAAAAATACGACTTCTCCACCCCTTACACCATCTCCGGTATTCAGGCACTGGTGAAGAAGGGCAACGAAGGTGGGATTAAAACCGCCGCCGACCTGAAGGGCAAAAAAGTTGGCGTTGGCCTTGGGACTAACTACGAGCAGTGGCTGCGTGAAAACGTACCGGGCGTAGATATCCGTACCTATGATGATGACCCGACCAAATATCAGGATCTGCGCGTGGGCCGTATTGACGCGATTCTGGTCGACCGTCTCGCTGCGCTGGATCTGGTTAAGAAAACCAACAATACGCTGGCGGTAGCGGGCGATGCGTTCTCCCGTCAGGAAGCTGGCGTTGCCGTGCGTAAAGGCAATGAAGATCTGCTGAAAGCCATCGACGCGGCTATTGCTGAGATGCAGAAAGACGGATCTCTGGCTAAGCTGTCCGATAAATGGTTCGGTGCGGACGTTACTAAGTAACGCGGTATCACAGTGAAAAGGTGCTGATTTCAGCACCTTTTTTTATTGACACCAGAGAATGAAGTCGTCTCTCTGGTGCATAATAAAACTGGATATTGATATCGGCTCAGGAGGCCCTATGTCACTGCATCACCTAACGCGTTTTCCTCGTCTGGAATTTATTGGCGCACCGACGCCGCTGGAATATTTGCCGCGCTTTTCGGACTATCTTGGCCGTGAAATTTATATTAAACGTGATGACGTGACGCCGATGGCGATGGGCGGCAACAAGCTGCGCAAGCTTGAATTTTTGGCGGCGGATGCGCTGCGGGAAGGGGCCGATACGCTGGTCACTGCAGGCGCTATCCAGTCTAACCACGTTCGCCAGACGGCGGCGGTGGCCGCAAAGCTTGGGCTACATTGCGTTGCGCTGCTTGAAAACCCTATCGGGACAAAAGCCGAAAACTACCTGACCAACGGCAACCGCCTGCTGGTCGATCTTTTCAATGTCGAAGTTGAAATGTGCGAGGCGCTGAACGCCCCGGATAAGCAGTTGGAGGCGGTTGCTACGCGTCTGGAAGCGCAGGGATTCCGGCCTTATGTTATTCCGGTCGGCGGTTCTAATGCGTTAGGTGCGCTGGGGTATGTTGAAAGTGCGCTGGAAATTGCCCAGCAGTGTGAGAACGCCGTGAACCTGTCATCCGTGGTGGTTGCCTCCGGCAGCGCGGGGACGCATGCTGGTCTGGCGGTCGGCCTTGAGCAGTTGATGCCGGACGTGGAGCTGATTGGCGTCACTGTGTCCAGAACCGTGGCGCAGCAAAAACCCAAAGTTGTCGCCCTGCAGCAGGCCGTGGCGAAGTCGCTTGAGGTTAGCGCGACCAGCGAAGTTATTCTGTGGGATGACTATTTCGCACCAGGCTACGGCACGCCGAATGAAGAGGGGATGGAAGCGGTGAAGCTGCTGGCCAGACTTGAAGGCATCCTGCTTGACCCGGTCTACACCGGCAAAGCGATGGCCGGGCTTATTGACGGCGTGGCGCAAAAAAGATTTAAGGATCAGGGGCCCATTGCCTTTATTCATACCGGCGGAGCGCCGGCGCTGTTTGCCTACCATCCGCATCTGTAAGACGCGGGTCTGGTCTTAATCATCAGGAATCACCATGCAAGAAAGTTTGCAACTGGTGCTGGATTCAGCACCTTATCTGCTTAAAGGGGCGGTTTTCACGCTCCAGCTGAGTATCGGCGGGATGTTTTTTGGCCTGATCCTCGGGTTTATGCTGGCGCTGATGCGTCTGTCGGCGTTTTGGCCTTTTTCGCTGCTGTCGCGTTTTTATGTTTCCATTTTTCGCGGGACGCCGCTAATCGCCCAGCTGTTTATGATTTATTACGGGCTGCCGCAGTTTGGCATTGAGCTGGATCCTATCCCGTCGGCGATGATTGGCCTGTCGTTAAACACGGCGGCTTACGCCTCTGAAACGCTGCGGGCAGCCATTGCCTCTATTGATAAAGGCCAGTGGGAAGCGGCGGCCAGTATCGGGATGACTCGCTGGCAAACGCTGCGCCGCGCGATTCTGCCGCAGTCGGCCCGCGTGGCGCTGCCTCCGCTGGGAAACAGCTTTATCAGCCTGGTGAAGGACACCTCGCTGGCGGCCACTATTCAGGTGCCGGAGCTGTTCCGCCAGGCGCAGCTTATCACCTCCCGCACGCTGGAAGTGTTCACTATGTATCTCGCCGCATCCCTGGTCTACTGGGTGATGGCGACGGTGCTCTCCACGCTGCAAAACTATTTTGAAAACCAGCTTAATCGCCAGGACAGGGAGCCGAAATGAGCGCCATTGACGTTAAAAAACTGGTGAAAAAATTCCACGGGCAGACGGTGCTGCACGGCATAGATCTGGATGTTAAACCCGGCGAAGTGGTGGCGATCATCGGCCCAAGCGGCTCAGGAAAAACCACGCTATTGCGCAGTATTAATCTGCTGGAAGAGCCGGACAGCGGCACGATTCAGGTGGGGAATATCACGATTGATGCCGGACAGTCTCTGGCAAAGCAGAAAGAGAAAATTCGTGCGCTGCGCCAGCAGGTGGGGTTTGTGTTCCAGAGCTTCAATCTTTTTCCACACCGCACGGTGCTGGAAAATATTATCGAAGGCCCGGTCATCGTTAAGGGCGAGCCGAAAGCCGAAGCCATTGCCCGGGCGCGCGAGCTGCTGGAGAAGGTGGGCTTAAGCGGAAAAGAGAACAGCTACCCACGTCGCCTGTCAGGCGGGCAGCAGCAGCGGGTGGCGATTGCCCGGGCGTTAGCCATGCGGCCAGAAGTTATTTTGTTCGATGAACCGACTTCGGCGCTGGATCCTGAGCTGGTGGGTGAAGTGCTGAATACTATTCGCCAGCTGGCGAATGAAAAACGCACCATGGTCATTGTGACCCACGAAATGAGCTTCGCTCGCGATGTGGCCGACCGGGCGATATTCATGGATCAGGGCAAGATTGTAGAGCAGGGGCCGGCAAAAGCGCTTTTCGCCAGCCCACAGCAGCCGCGCACGCGGCAATTTCTGGAGAAGTTTTTGACCCAGTAACCGCGAGGTAGGTCTGGTTTCACCCCCAGGCGGCTTTCGCGGAGCCGAGTGCCGCCGGTGGTGTGCCCCAGATAACCGGCGTGCCTGCCAGTCTCAGCGGGAAGTTCAACCGGTTTCCTAGCCCAAAGGCAGACCACTCCATCATCGGCTGGTAATCATGCGGGCCGATAACGGCAAGCGCTGATTGACCTCCTGCCGGGCAAGACATTAATAAAGCGGCCGTTCGGGCGAGCGACAGGCGTGCGCTGTAGCCCAGGCGCTGTTCATGCCGGACTTTGAGACCTTTTAGCAATGCAGCGGCAAGCAGGTAACCCGTGGCGTGATCCAGTGCCTGAACGGGGAGCGGGTGTGGCCGCCCGGTATTTTTCCAGTGCATGCCCGCTTCGGCGATACCGCTGGACATCTGGACCAGGCTGTCGAAACCACGGCGGTTACGCCACGGCCCGTGCCATCCCCAGGCGTTGAGCGACACGTCTATCAGACCGGGAGAGAGCTGCTGTCGGGTTTCGGCATCAAAGCCCAGGGCTTCCAGAGCATCCGCCCGGTAGCCATGCACCAGCACATCGGCGTCGGCGAGCAGGGCCTTGAACTGCTCTCTGCCCTCGGCAGATCTGAGGTCGAGCCTCGCGCATTTTTTCCCGAGAGTAACTTCCTCAACCAGCGTCGGCTCTTCCCATTCAGGGGGATCAAGGCGCAGCACCTGCGCCCCAAGCCCGGCCAGAAGTCGGGTGGCAACCGGGCCAGCAATAATACGGGTGAGATCCAGCACGCGGAGGCCTGCCAGTGGGCGGGCTGGTGGCAATGCTAATGCAGGGCGAGGGGCTTCGGCGTGGAGTTGCTGCCAGAACAATGGCTCTGCCGCAACGGTTTTCCCGTGCGGATGCTTCAGCCATTCGTCGTGGCTTAACATCGCTGCCGCGCATCCGCCTGCGGCAACGATCGCCGCTTCAAGCTCAGTTTTTCCCCACGCGGTAACTCGCTGGGCGAGCGCTGATTTATCCTTGCTCACACCCAGGATGCTTTCCATTGCCCGGCGGTGATGCGGCGCGTTGGTATGCAGGCGGATCCAGCCGTCCCGAGTGGCATAATCGCCGGCAAACTCATCCCACAGTGCGGCGGGAGCGCGGTTCACGGGGAAATGGCTGCTTGAAAACCAGTATGAGGCAAGCCGCTGGTCTATATAAAGCGGCGCATCCGGGCGAGCAAGAAGCGCTCTCAGGGCACAACCCGCCGTCGCCAGGCTGGCGGTGGCTAATTCGGTCACAGGAAAACGGGAACTGAGCTCACCTTTACCCGTCACGGCCACTGACGGCTGAGCGATTTCCAGCCCCAGATCCCGGACCATTGATCCGAAGAGGAGGGAAAACGAAGATTTAACCATACAGAGCTCCAGTAAATTTTTCCTGACATATGTAAAAACCGAAGAATTGTGGCGGAAAAACCATAAATCACATTAATTAGTTTAATAAATGTGTTAGCTTATTACATTCTATTAATGAAATACTTTTTAGCGCCAGGAGAGACGCCAGATATAATGCTGGAACGTAACTTTTTTAGCTGGCGACGGGAAGCGCTCGAACTTTTCCTGTCAATTACTCAAGCCAGCGAATTACAAACTTTAGTTCAACAACAAACTCAGCGCCTCGAGTTTGATTATTTTTCGCTGTGTGTTCGGCACCCGGTGCCTTTTACGCGGCCTAAATTATCATTGCAGAGTTCTTATCCGCAAAAATGGCTGGAGTGGTATGTTACTGAAAACTATTTTGCCATTGACCCGGTATTGAAACAGTCTAATTTCATGCGGGGTGAAATAATCTGGAGCGATGCCCTGTTTGCTGAATCTCGTGAGCTTTGGGATGCCGCGCGCGATCACGGTCTGGCGACCGGGCGCACACATTGCGTGATGGCCCCTAATCGTACTGCGGGTTTTCTCTCTGTTTCACGCTCTGGCGTTCGCAAGGAACTTGTGTCGGAAGATGAACTTGGGCTGCGGCTGAGTTACCTGGCCGAGCTGAGTATGGCGACGTTAAATCGGCTGGACGATCCGTCGGTCGGGATGATTGACATGAAGCTCAGCAAGCGCGAAAGAGAGATTCTTCAGTGGACCGGCGAAGGGAAAACGTCGGCAGAAATTGCGATTATCCTATCCATTTCTGAGAACACGGTGAACTTCCATCAGAAGAATATGCAGAAGAAATTCAACGCGCCAAACAAGACGCAGATAGCCTGCTATGCGGCGGCGATGGGGATTATCTGAACCTGGAGGGCAAGTGTTGCGTCAGGTGCTGACGGCTGGCGAACCCGGATTCTGCCAGCCGCCCCGGCTTATTGACGGTAAGCCTGTTTAATTTGCTTAACGGTATTGCTGAATACTTCAGCCTGAGTTGGGTCTTCCAGTTGAGCGATCTGCTTTTCCATTTTCAGGATAACGCGGCCCGCATCGGCCTGGCCCATAGCCTGCAGCATCAGGGTTAACAGCGTCTTCAGACAGGTGACTTCTTGTGCCAGTTCACGGGTGTTTTCGGCGGTGGAAAAATCTGGAGTGCTCATTTACTTTCCTCAATGCTTAGTTTGTACGCTGCCATTATGCACAGTGATATTCATAAGGCGGCGGAGTATACCATAACATTCATCAGAATTATTCATGTTCGATGAATGAGAATGCGTCTGAATGTTTATGGTAATAAACAACCCTTGCTCAGGGTTATTCCCGCAGGAAGAGATGAGAATTAAAAAAATTGTTTCGCTCTCGTTTAACTAACGTTAAATAAAGAGAGAGAAGAAAGATTTTATTCTTGATGATGGTCGCATTTTGATAATTAGCTGTTTTTTAATCAGAGAATAATCGCCTGAACACGGTGTTTAGAATGTTGAAGTGTGCCGCAGAAAAAGGTCTGAAAGTAAAGATATATCCTTCTTAAGTGTTAACAGAATGTGCTGACCGCAATTTGGATTTTAATGTTGCTGGAAAAACGTTAATATATGGCAAATTAGCTATCAGCAGCGTTATCCCTTTCTGGAGAATAGCCCTTTGATCAACGTTCTTCTTGTTGATGACCACGAACTGGTGCGCGCAGGGATACGACGCATTCTGGAAGAGATTAAAGGCATCAAAGTCTCGGGTGAAGTGAACTGCGGTGAGGATGCCATCAAATGGTGCCGCAGTAATCCGGTCGATGTCGTATTAATGGATATGAATATGCCGGGGATCGGTGGCCTGGAAGCCACCCGCAAAATTGCCCGCTACTCTTCAGATATCAAAGTTATCATGTTGACTATCCACACTGAGAACCCGCTGCCTGCCAAAGTCATGCAGGCCGGTGCGGCAGGGTATTTAAGTAAAGGCGCAGCGCCTCAGGACGTGGTAAATGCTATTCGTTCCGTTAATGCGGGCCAGCGTTACATCGCCTCCGACATTGCCCAACAGATGGCCTTAAGCCAGATAGCACCCGAGGCAGAATCCCCCTTTGCCAGTTTGTCTGAGCGTGAATTACAGATTATGCTGATGATCACCAAAGGCCAGAAGGTCAATGAGATCTCTGAGCAGCTTAATCTCAGCCCTAAAACGGTGAACAGTTACCGCTACCGCATGTTTAGTAAACTGAATATCAGCGGGGACGTGGAGCTGACGCACCTGGCGATTCGCCACGGGTTATTCAATGCGGAGACGTTAATCAGCAGTGAGTGAACCTTTTGATTCCCGGGCTTTTCTCAAGACGGTAACCAGCCAGCCCGGCGTCTACCGCATGTACGATGCCGGCGGCACGGTTATCTATGTCGGCAAAGCTAAAGACCTGAAGAAACGCCTCTCCAGCTACTTCCGCACGAATCTTGCCAGCCGTAAAACTGAGGCGCTGGTGGCGTTGATCCAGCACATTGATGTCACGGTGACCCACACGGAAACCGAGGCTTTGCTGCTGGAGCATAACTACATCAAGCTCTATCAGCCGCGCTACAACGTGCTGCTGCGAGACGATAAATCCTATCCCTTTATCTTCCTGAGCGCCGACAGCCATCCGCGGCTGGCGATGCACCGCGGCGCGAAGCACGCGAAGGGAGAATACTTTGGCCCGTTTCCTAACGGCTATGCGGTGCGGGAAACGCTGGCGCTGCTGCAAAAAGTCTTTCCGGTTCGCCAGTGTGAAAACAGCGTGTACCGTAACCGCTCGCGGCCTTGCCTTCAGTATCAAATCGGCCGCTGTCTTGGCCCCTGTGTTTCAGGTCTGGTCACAGAAGAAGACTATGCCCGGCAGGTGGACTATGTTCGCCTGTTTTTAGCCGGGAAGGACGATCAGGTGCTGACGCAGCTTATTTCCCGCATGGAAGCGGCGAGCAAAAATCTTGAATTTGAAGAGGCCGCGAGGATCCGCGATCAAATTCAGGCGGTCCGGCGGATTACCGAGAAGCAGTTTGTCTCCAACACCGGCGACGATCTCGACGTTATTGGCGTCTCCTTTGATGCGGGCATGGCCTGCGTACACGTCTTGTTCATTCGTCAGGGCAAAGTATTGGGCAGCCGCAGCTACTTCCCGAAAGTCCCGGCAGGCACCGAACTTAGCGAAGTGGTGGAGACGTTTGTCGGGCAGTTCTATCTCCAGGGCAGCCAGATGCGCACGCTGCCGTCTGAAATCCTGCTCGACTTCGCGCTGGCGGACAAATCTCTGCTGGCGGATTCGTTGAGCGAGCTGGCCGGGCGTAAAGTGAATGTGCAGACTAAACCTCGCGGCGATCGGGCGCGTTACCTGAAGCTTGCCCGCACCAACGCAGCAACGGCGCTGGTGACAAAACTTTCTCAGCAGTCCACCATCCAGCAACGCCTGAAAGCACTGGCCGAAGTGCTAAAACTTCCTGAAGTGAAGCGGATGGAGTGTTTTGATATCAGCCATACGATGGGGGAGCAAACCGTCGCTTCCTGCGTGGTGTTCGACAGTAACGGCCCGCTTCGGGCGGAATACCGCCGCTACAATATTACCGGTATTACGCCGGGGGACGACTACGCCGCCATGAATCAGGTGCTGCGCCGCCGCTACGGTAAAGCAATAGAAGAAAGCAAAATCCCGGATGTGATCCTGATTGACGGCGGGAAGGGGCAGTTGGGGCAGGCGAAGGCGGTGTTTGCCGAGCTGGACGTGCCCTGGGATAAACACCATCCTTTATTGTTGGGCGTGGCCAAAGGCAGCGACCGCAAAGCCGGGCTGGAAACATTATTCTTTGAGCCGGAAGGTGAGGGGTTCTCTTTACCGCCGGATTCTCCAGCGCTGCATGTGATCCAGCACATTCGCGATGATTCACACGATCATGCGATCTCCGGCCACCGTAAAAAACGAGCGAAGGTGAAAAGCACCAGTTCGCTGGAGACGATTGAAGGCATCGGGCCAAAGCGCCGTCAGATGCTGCTGAAGTATATGGGCGGATTGCAACCGTTAATCAACGCCTCCATCGAGGAGATCGCAAAAGTGCCGGGCATCTCGCAGGCATTGGCAGAAAAGATCTACTACTCGTTGAAACATTAAGGGCTCTGTAGCAACATAGAGACAATTTCCACTTATGACAGATAGTTAACTGGCACTATGCGATTCAATATCCCAACACTGCTCACGCTGTTTCGTGTCATCCTTATCCCGTTCTTTGTGCTGGCGTTTTATCTGCCGTTCAACTGGGCACCTTTCCTTTGCGCTTTCATTTTTTGGCTGGCGGCCATAACCGATTGGTTTGACGGTTTTCTCGCGCGTCGCTGGAACCAAAGCACCCGCTTCGGCGCGTTTCTCGATCCCGTTGCCGATAAGGTGATGGTGGTGGTGGCGCTGGTGCTGGTGGTCGAGCATTATCACGCCTGGTGGGTGACGTTGCCTGCGGCCACGATGATCGCCCGAGAGATTATTATTTCCGCGCTGCGTGAATGGATGGCGGAAATTGGTAAGCGCAGCCGTGTGGCGGTTTCCTGGATCGGTAAAACCAAAACAATGGCGCAAATGTTGGCGCTGATTGGCATGCTTTGGCGGCCAAACATGTGGATTGAGTACACCGGTATCGCGCTTTTCTTCGTTGCGGCGGTGCTAACGTTCTGGTCAATGTTCCAATATTTGGCCGCGGCACGTGGTGATTTGCTCGAACCGTGATCTATCCGGCGCAAAATTCAGCAAACGATTCGTGGTGTTAGAAAATTTCATTGACTCATTGCGTCAGGTAAGTAGAATGCAACGCATCGAAAGGCAGCGAGGTTTGCCGGAAGATAATAAAATCAAGTGATTAGCTTAATAGCCACCAACAATCACTTGTACAAAAAGCGGGAATAGCTCAGTTGGTAGAGCACGACCTTGCCAAGGTCGGGGTCGCGAGTTCGAGTCTCGTTTCCCGCTCCAAATTCAGGTAATAGAATTTCTGTTGCCGCCTGAAAAGGCAAAAGATTTTGGCGCGTTAGCAAAGCGGTTATGTAGCGGATTGCAAATCCGTCTAGTCCGGTTCGACTCCGGAACGCGCCTCCAATTTCTTCCCGAGCCCGGATGGTGAAATCGGTAGACACAAGGGATTTAAAATCCCTCGGCTTATGGCTGTGCGGGTTCAAGTCCCGCTCCGGGTACCATGGGAATAAAAAGAATAAAATCAATGATAAGCAGTGTCGTGTAAACCACCTTCGGGTGGTTTTTTATTGCCTGCGATTTGCCATTCTGAAAATTATCCTGCCTGTTCCGCTAAAAGCATGCCATGCTAAACCCTTCCCTGGCATTCCATCTGGTAACGATGAACATTTTCTCCCGACACCCATTTGATGTCGCTTTCCAGGGCCGCGCGCTCAAGGCTGACAGCATTTTCGCCAGTAAAGGCCACGTCCTGATGATCCACGGAGGTTCAAAAGACCGCGAGGCGAGCCTTCGCTACCGGTACTTAATGGCTGAGCTGGGCTTTGGCAGTACGGCTTTTGATTGCATCGGCCACGGGGAAACTGGCGGCGATCTCTTTCAATCTTCTTTAATCAGCCGCACAGACCAGGCCCTGGCGGTTGCCGAACATTTAGGCTCTCAGCTGACCGGCTGCATAGGTGTCAGCATGGGGGCGTACAACGCTTTGCAACTGAGCAGATCTGTATCTCTGCGTTCCCTTATCCTGATGGTGCCGGGCGTGTACCACCCTTCGGCTTACCGGGTAAACTTCGGGCCTGAATTTTCCGCCATTATCCGCCAGCCGCGAAGCTGGGCCGAAAGTGACGCCTGGCAGGCCGTGACTGAGTTTGGCGGTAATGTTCTGGTCATCGCCGCGGCTGAAGACCGGGTGATCCCGGCGGAGATCCCGCAACGGCTTTATGATTCGGCGTCGGGGCAGGGCAAACATGCTTTGCTGACAGTGCCGGGTGCCGACCACAACAGCGTCTGGCAGGCGCTGCAGCACAACCCCTCGCTCTACGACAAAACCTGTCAATTGTTGGTGGAGTGCCTGACGAAAGCGGAATGAAAATGACTCGTCGCGCGTAGAACGGGTACACTACGCCAAATTTTATTCAAAACGCGAGACGAGGAAGCCAAAAATGACCCAGGGCCCGCTTAACGAAGACGAAATTATCTGGTTGGATGACATTCTGCTGAAGTACGGCACCGCGCATTCGGTGATTGATGTAGCCGAGCTGGATGGGCTGCTCACGGCGCTGCTGTCAGGGCCAACTGTGACCGAACCTGCTACCGTGCTGCGGGCGGTATGGGGCGGCGATGTCGAGCCTGAATGGGAAAGCAAAGAAGAGCTGACGCGCTTTAGCGTACTGGTGTTCCAGCATATGAACGACATTGCCGAACGCCTGGCGGAGTATCCGGGGCAGTTTGAGCCTCTGTTTGGTACCAGCGAAGTGGATAACCGCGAAATCACCATCGTGGAAGAGTGGTGCTACGGCTACATGCGCGGTGTGTCACTGGAAAGCTGGCCTGCGCTGCCGGCAGAACTTCAGCCAGAGCTGGAGGCGATTGCCCTGCATGGGCTGGAAGAGAATGAAGCGAAGTTTGAAAGCCTGACGCCGGAAGCATTTCTGGCGAGCATTGAGGCGATTAAACCTGCGGCACTGGCGTTATACGGGTACTGGCACAGCCAGCGAAACGGCGGGGCGCTGCACTAAAATGAAAATAGCAGGCCGCAATGGCCTGCTACTTAACGGCAATTAACCCTGAGCGTCCAGCGTGGCCAGCTCTTTATCGACAAAGTAAAGGCCTTCGCCGCTTTTGCCCACCAGGCTGAGTTTATCCAGCACGGATTTAAACAGTTTTTCTTCTTCATGCTGCTCGGCAACATACCACTGCAGGAAATTAAAGGTTGGATAATCCTGCGAGGTCATTGCAGAATGGACCAGAGCATTAATCTGACGCGTAATTAACTGCTCGTGCTCGTAGGTCGCTTTAAATAATTCGTCCAGTGAAGCGTATTCTAAATACGGGGACTGAATGGCGTTAATACGCGGCATGCTCCCGGTATCACTTAAATATGCAAACAGACGCTGCATGTGCTCCATCTCTTCCTGAGCGTGGCGGCGCAGGAACGCGGCAGCCCCTTCGAAGCTGTGATAGCTGCACCAGGCGCTCATCTGCTGGTAAAGCAGGGAGGAGTAGAGTTCAAGGTTCATCTGCTCGTTCAGTTTTTCAATCATTTCCGTCTTCAGCATCACAGGCTCCATATTTTTTTGAGGGGCGTTAATATGGCGCTACTTTAATTATTAATTTTCCATAATGCAAAGAAATTGTTAATTATATTAGTGTAATGAGAATGGTTGTTACTATTATTTTATTTGTGAAGAAATGAATTAATAATGAGAATTAATCTTGTTCCGCTTCGCTATTTTATTGCCAAATAACGTGTCATGAATTAGTCATATTTAGCCGCGCAAAATGGTAACCCTGCTAAGAGTAAGTCAATGTTGTCATTGGAAAATCTTATGGCTAAATATTCTTATGTCCGCCATTTACCTGACGCGGGAGCTGTGGCTAAATACGTTTCTTTCAAAATTAGACTGCACATGAACATTCTTCATTTTCTTCTCGCACTTTTTGTCATCATGGGACTGGCGTGGCTGGTGAGCTTCGATCGTAAAACCATCCGCATTCGCTATTTGTTACAACTTGTCGTCATTGAAGGCCTGCTGGCGTTCTTCTTCCTGCACTCCGACAGCGGCTTGTGGGTGATTAACGGCGTGTCCGGTTTCTTTGGCCACCTTCTGACCTTCGCCGGGCAGGGCAGCGACTTCGTCTTTGGCGGCATGAGCAAAGCGGGCCTGGCCTTTATCTTCCTCGGCGTACTGTGCCCGATAATCTTTATTTCGGCACTGATCGGGATCCTGCAGCACTTTCGTATTCTGCCGATCATTATTCGCATCGTCGGCACATTACTTTCTAAAGTGAACGGGCTGGGCAAGCTGGAATCATTCAACGCCGTGAGCTCGTTGATTCTGGGGCAGTCCGAAAACTTCATCGCCTACAAAGGCGTGCTGGGCGACCTTAGCTCTCGCCGCCTGTTCACCATGGCCGCAACGGCGATGTCCACGGTTTCGCTGTCCATCGTCGGGGCCTACATGACGATGCTGGAGCCGAAGTATGTGGTTGCGGCGCTGATCCTGAATATGTTCAGCACGTTCATTATCCTGTCGATCATTAACCCGACCCGCCCGGGCGCTGAGCCAGAAATCAAGCTTGAGAAGCTGCACGAATCCCAAAGCTTCTTTGAAATGCTGGGGGAATACATCCTCGCAGGTTTCAAAGTGGCGATGATTATTCTGGCGATGCTGATTGGTTTTATCGCGCTTATCAGCGCCATTAATGCGCTGTTCGCGACAGTCTTCGGTCTGAGCTTCCAGCAAATTCTGGGCTACGTTTTCTATCCGTTTGCCTGGCTGGTGGGTATTCCTCAGGCGGATGCGCTGAAAGCGGCCGGCATTATGGCGACCAAGCTGGTGGCGAACGAATTTGTGGCGATGATTGAGTTGCAGAAGATCATGGCGACGCTGTCGCCGCGCGGGCTGGGGATCCTGTCGGTCTTCCTGGTATCGTTCGCTAACTTTGCTTCCATCGGGATTGTGGCCGGGGCTATTAAAGGGCTGAACGAAAAGCAGGGGAACGTGGTTTCTCGCTTTGGCCTGCGCCTGGTGTACGGCGCGACGCTGGTAAGCCTGCTGTCCGCAGCGTTTGCCGGGCTGGTTCTGTAAAAATAAAAACGGCGGGTTTCCCCGCCGTTTCTTTAACGCAAAATCATCAGAACGCGGCGCAGACCGGCTGGTCAACGCGCATCACGGATTCCTGCGCAAAGCGAGTTTTATAGATAGAGCGCAGTTCGTCTACCTTTTTGCTGCTCTCCGCATCGCTGCCGCGAATCAGCATGATCGCTTTGCTCGGTTCGTG
Organism: Cedecea sp. B1(4); assembly: GCF_059414925.1. Taxonomy (NCBI): domain Bacteria; kingdom Pseudomonadati; phylum Pseudomonadota; class Gammaproteobacteria; order Enterobacterales; family Enterobacteriaceae; genus Cedecea; species Cedecea sp. B1(4). The sequence goes on from NZ_JCAHMZ010000002.1 coordinate 163,235, forward strand.
GGTCACTTCACCCTTAGCATTCAGCCACTGGCCTTTGGCGTCATATTCGGTCAGCCCTTCGCGGAAGCGCGGGGTCACGTCTTTATCCACGAAGCTACGCCATTCATTGGCGGTAATTTCCGCGCCGGATGGGCGGCTGATACCGAAATAGAGCGTGGTTTGCGTCATCTGATCGCCTGCCTGGCACTGCTTAGCCGGGGCGGTTACTACTGATGTGGTTTTCGCTGGCGCGACGCAGCCTGCCAGAGCCAGAGCTAATACCCCGGCAAGTGTTGCTTTATAAAATACCATTATCCACCTGTCTTGCTGTCATCATCATTATTAAAATTAAATGCGGAATGATTCCGCCGCGATATAAAATTACAATTCCGCACTTTTCGCAAGTCGCCGAGCATCAATAGGGCAATAATAATCCCGCAGATGCCGCTGCCGGGTAGCACCCACTGCGCCGGGAAGTATCCGGCAATCGTTCCCGTGACCAGCGGGACGACTAACGTAATGCCGAGCTGCAGTCGCCAGGTTGCCGCCATAGCGGCGCCAACCTGCGGGCCAGGGAAACTGTCCATCACGTTGAGCGTGGCGACCAGATAGAACCAGTTACTGAACAAATGAGCGATAACGATCAGCGGCACCGCCAGCCACAAAGTGCCTGAGTAACCCACGGCGAAATAACACAAAGTAAAAAGCAGCAGCGCCAGCATTAGCGGGAAGCTTTTACCCGCCCGGTTGCGCACCTGTTTTTCGCTTAGCAGGAGCGGGGCCAGAAGTTGCCCCACGCTGCGGGCAAACAGCAGCGCCAGGCCGTTGCTTGTATCATCACCCGGCAACGTTGGGGCCAGAGCCGGGAGCAAAGCCATTACCGGGGCGCCGACAAGGGCAAGACATGGGAGCAACAGCAGGCTGCGCTTTTGCACAGGGGTAACGTTCCGCCAGCTAAATACTTCGCTTTCGCCGGGGGCGTTGGTTTCTTCTCCCGCCACAACAAAAGCCGCCGAGGCACGCCAGAGTAGCCCTATGGCAAAAATGAAACTGAGCGCATCCAGCAGCAGCATCAGCCAGAGGCTGACGTGGCCATATAATAATGTCCCAAGCCCCACGCCGAAGATAACGTTGGCGGCAAACACCAGCGTTTCAATGCCTGCGGCGGCGGGCATCAGCGCTTTAGATAAGCCTTGCTTGAAGAGCTGGCTGAGCACCGGCACCGTGAGGCCTGTGCTCAAAGCGGCGGCGGCCTGGCTTAACAACAGTATCGCCGGCTGGTCACTCAGCAGCGCAAGGCCCGGCAGAATCAGACCCGTAAGGCCTAAAACTTCACCGAGAAGCAGGACGGAAAACGCCGGCCAGCGCTTTAATAACCACACGCCAGCAAAGCTGGCAGGTAAACCGGGCGCAAGGGCGAGGACGTAAGCAAGAGAAAGCCAGGCGGGCGTAGCGTGGCTGTTTAATAGCTGACTGAAGACCAGAACGTAGGTCAGGCCATTACCCACGGAAGAACACAGCAGCGCCAGCCCGAGCAGCGTGAACCAGCGGTGCTGGCGCAGGGCGCGTAGCAATAAAAGAAGCATGTTAAGTTCCTGATGAAAAAATAGAGTCAAGCCGCCGTGGGAAAACGGCAGCGCGAGATATTTATCGTCAGGAACGGGCTACATTGGCGTCAGGCTTCTCTTTGTGCAGATGTCTCTAAAAATAGAGGAGTATTCACAGATTACCAGTTGCTGGTGACGCCCGCATACTGTGGGCCGGTCACGCCGCGGCACTGGTATTCCAGCACCACCTGGGTGTTCAGGCAAAGGGTGCCACTGTAAGTGGTACAGGTCTTGATATCGCTCCCGTAAGGGAGTGCGCTGGCATAGCCCCATTGCTGGCACTGACGCGATGCCGTGGACTGGGCGAGGAATTTATCCACTTTGGCCGTTTGCAGCGGCGGCAGGCTATAGGCGAGGCGAACAACACCGGCAGGCTCATTGGCATTGAGCGGAACAGGCGTTTTGCTTACGGTGCATCCGCCCAGTAACAGGGCGGTAACGGCCAGATAAATGCGCTTCATCGTTGATTCATACCTCATACTTAACCGCCTTCATGGTAGCACGCGTGGCGGGCAGAAAAGCCTGTTCGATTAGGCGGGCCGTAAATTCCATAAATTTCGAATTTTAAATAACCCTTAATTCAAATTACGAAATAAAAACTTTTTACCTAACGTAAATTCCCCACAAAATACGCGGCGATTTTTTGATCAAAAACGCGTCAAGTTTTGCTGAACCGTGCCGACAATAGCGCTACGGCGCGATTTAATTTCACTTATGCAGGTATACGAGGGAATAAATCAGGACGCGCGTCGCTAAAGCCGCACAGGAAGTGCATTTTATTTTTTACCGGGGAACCAAAAAATGAACATTGTTCGCAATATTAAAATTCGCGCGATGGTGGTGCTGATACAAATCTTTTCCACGCTGGCATGGATCTGCGTGGCGGGCGCGACGCTATGGCTATTACATAACCTCAAGCAACAGCTTGCGCTGAGCCCGAATCAGCTCACGTGGATTAACACGGCCCAACGGATGCTGATTATCTCCATTGCTATCAGCATTGCGATCGTCATTTTTACAGAACGCTACCTGTGGTTTTGCCTGGTAAAGCCGGTTAATACGATCCGCCACCACATGCACGTCCTGGCGCAGGGAGAACTGGCTGCCACGCTGCCGGATTTGGGGCGCAACTGTATTGGCCTGATGGTGCCGCCGATTCAAAAAATGCAGGAAAACTGGCAAAGGGCAGTGAGCCGCATCCGGGACAGCGCCGAGGCTATTCGCACCAACGCCACCGAAGTGTCCGGGGTTAACACCGACCTGTCATCCCGCTCGGAGCAACAGGCCGCCGCGCTGGAGCAGACCAGCGCCAGCATGGCGCAGCTGAACAGCACGGTGAAGCTGAACGCCGACAATGCAAATCACGCCAGCCACCTCGCACAGAATGCCACCAACACTGCGGTAAACGGCGGGGATTCGGTGAAGCAGGTAGTGAAGACCATGGACGTGATTGCCAGCAGCGCGAACAAAATTGTCGATATCACCACGGTGATTAACAGCATTGCGTTCCAGACCAACATTCTGGCGCTAAATGCCGCGGTGGAGGCGGCAAGGGCGGGAGAGCAGGGCAAAGGCTTTGCGGTCGTCGCCAGCGAGGTACGTAATCTGGCCAGCAGAAGCGCCGGGGCCGCAAAAGAGATTGAAACCCTGCTCAACGATTCGGTTAGTAATATTCACACCGGCTCGCAGCAGGTGCGTAAAGCGGGGGAGGCAATGGATGAGATCCTCCGCGCCGTGAAGCAGGTGAATGACATCATGGGGGAGATTGCCAGCGCGTCCCTCGAGCAAAGTCAGGGCATCGGGCAGGTCGGGATCGCCGTTCGGGAAATGGACAGCGTGACGCAGCAGAACGTGAATCTGGTCCAGAAGTCGGTGCTCTCTTCCGTTGAACTGGAGAAACAGGCGCACCACCTGCATGACGCGGTGGCAATGTTCCGGCTTAACGCAGTCTGAGAACCACGCATGTGACAAAGCAGCCTCCGGGCTGCTTTTTTTACGTCTTAACCAGGCGCGGAAACAAAAATATGTGACGCAGATGGGGGAAATAATATTCCCCGCAGGCATTGGTGTCAGGCACCGTGCGGATAGTTAAAAATCGGCTAAGCTTATGCTTTTTAGGCACATTTACAAGCGATCGCGAGTGTCGCACTATGCGGGCTCTTATTGAGCAAGGAGTTTCTGAAGCAATGCGTAAACCTCTGGTATTGTCGGCGCTGGTCGCCGCGCTGGCCCTGGCCTTAAGCGGCTGTGATGACGCTAAAAAAGAGACCGCGGCGGCCCCCGCCCCGGCAAAAGAAGCGCAGCAGGGCGGCAGCCTGATAATCGGCATCACCTCCGGCGATCCGCTGGCCATGAACCCGCTGTACGCCAGCGATCGGACTACGTTAACCATCATGCAGGCGCTTTACTCGCCGCTGTACAGCTACAATGGCGACAAGATCGAATGGGGCCTGGCGGAAAGCCTGACGCCGTCAGCCGACAACCTCACCTGGACGCTGAAACTCAAGCCTGACCTGAAATGGCAGGATGGGCAGCCGATTACCTCCGATGACGTGGTGTTCACCTTTAATAAACTGCTGGATGAAAAGCAGCATAGCTTCTTCCGCAGCATGTTTGTTTATGGCAACCAGCCCCTGAGCGTGAGCAAAGTGGATCCGCTCACGGTTAAATTTACGCTGCCTCAGGTCAGCGCCGCCTTTGCCGGTACGCTGGTGCAAATCTTCCCGATCCCACAGCATATCTTCGGCAGCGAAGCGGGCGATCTGGAAAAGAGCACCCGCAATGATGCGCCCGTCGGCTCCGGTCCGTTCAAGTTTAAAGAGTACCGGGCAGGCCAGTATTACGCCCTGACGCGGTTTGATGATTACTGGAACGGTAAACCCAAACTCGACTCGGTCACCTACCGCTTCGCGAAGGATGCCAACTCTGCCAACCTCGCGCTGCAGAACGGTGAGATCAATCTCAAGATGGTCGATCCGCAGGATGTTTCGCGCCTGAAAGCCACCGGCAAGTTTGATTTTGTTATTTACCCGGAAGGCCGCCTGGCCTACATGACTTTCAACCAGAACGTTGACAGCATGAAGAGCAAAGATCTTCGTCAGGCCATTGCCTACGCGCTGAATAAAGATGACCTTGTGCAAACGGCGTTCACCTCTCTCGATTACGCTAAACCTGCGGCCTCTATTCTGACCCCTGATACCCTCTACCAGACCAGCGATGTGGAACCGTACAAGTTCGATCTCGATAAAGCCAAAGCGTTGTTCAAAGCGTCCGGGCAGCCGGAGGGCCTGAAGCTGCGCCTGGCCTACATCAACAGCAATAAAACTCAGGAAAGCATGGGGCTGTACATTCAGCAGCAGCTGAAGGCGATAGGCATCAACGTTGAACTGCTGCCGCTGGATGCGAACGCGATGTCCCAGCGCAGTCAGGACATGAAAAACACGGCCTATGAACTAAGCCTGGGCGGTTACATCATGGGCGCTGAGCCGGACGGCTATAAGTCGCTGTATATGAGCAACGAAGCCTATAACTACGCGCACTATAAAAACCCGGCGTTTGATGCGCTGTGGGAGCAGGGCGCAACGGAAACGGATACGGCGAAGCGCGCGGCTATCTACAAGCAGATCCAGCAAACCGTCGCCAGCGATATGGCCTGGTACCCGATTGCCTACACCAACGCGGTTGTGGCGGTGGACAAACGTTTTGGCGGCACGAAAGAAGCCGAGCCTAAGCCCGTGTATATGTTCCAGGATCTGTCGAAAATTTATCAACAATAACAATGAGTTAAACTCCGCCCGGCCGGTTTGTGTTGGCCGGGCGGAGGAAGGCGAAACTATGAATAACCTTCTTTTCCGGCGCTTACTGCAGCTGCTCCCGATGCTGCTTTTTATCTCGTTGGTCTCTTTTTTACTGGTGAAGCTGGCCCCCGGCGATCCTGTGCAGGCGTATATTACCCCGCGCATGAGCCCGGAGGATATCGAACGCATCCGCCAGAGCATGGGGCTGGATAAGCCGCTGCCGGTGCAGTACCTGCTGTGGCTGAAAAATCTGCTGCAGGGCGATCTCGGCTACTCCCTGATTTACCACCGCCCGGTGCTGACGATGATCGGCGAGCGTATCCCGGCCACTCTTGGCCTGATGGGCGCGTCCTTGTTGTTAGCTATCCTGCTGGCGATCCCGCTGGGGCTGCTGGCAGGGGCGTACAAACACCGCTGGCTTGACCATGTTCTGAACCTGTTCGCTTACGTCGGGATCTCGGTGCCGATCTTCTGGTTTGGCATTCTGTTGATTACCGTGTTTTCGGTGCAGTTGAACTGGCTGCCGAGCATGGGGATGCGAACCATTGGCGCGGAGGACTCCTGGCTCGATGTGATTCGTCACGGCATTCTGCCCTGCATCGCGCTGACGTTTTACAACCTCTCCAGCTATGTGCGCTACATCCGGTCGAACACCATTAGTCAGCTGTCAGCCGACTATGTGCAAACCCAGCTGGCCTATGGGGCAACCCGGCGAACTATTCTGTTCCGTCATGTGCTGAAGAACGTGCTGCTACCGGTGATCACGCTGTTTGGCCTCTCTTTTGGCGAGCTGGTGGTGGGCGCCTACGTGACGGAAAGCGTCTTTTCCTGGCCGGGGATGGGGCTGCTGGGGATCCAGGCCATCACCTCCCTCGATTACCCGCTGATCATGGCCATTATTCTGCTCTCAGCGTTGATGCTAATTGTGGGGAATCTGCTGGCCGATCTTCTGTATCGCGTGGCGGATCCGCGCATTAAGGCGCTGAGGTAACCATGAGCAGAAGATGGAATCAGGTTAAACAGGGCCTAAAACGCAGCCGTCCCGCGCAGCTTTCTCTGGCGGTACTGGTGATTTTTGCGCTGGCGTCATTATCGGCCTTTTTAAGTCCGTGGGACCCTAATCAAATGTCGCTTCAGGGAAGGATGCTGCCGCCGGATGTCAGTCACTGGTTTGGCACGGATGAATATGGACGGGACTACTTCACCCGCGCGCTTTATGGCGGGCAAATTTCCCTGATGGTCGGGTTTTTAGCCATGCTGTTTTCCACGCTGATTGGCACGCTGGTGGGGACCGTCAGCGGTTACTTTGGCGGGAAAATTGATAACCTGCTGATGAGGCTGGTGGACATTTTAATGGCGATCCCGGCTTTTTTCCTGCTACTGGTGCTCAATGCTTACCTGAAGCCCGGCATCGCTAACATCATTCTGATTATCAGCGCGCTGACCTGGATGAATATGTCGCGACTGGTGCGGGCAGAAACGTTGACGCTGAAAGAGCGGGAATACGTGATTTATGCCCGGGCCTCCGGGGAGCATCCGTTGAGGATTATCGCCCGGCACATTATTCCGAATATTTTGCCGACGATTATTGTGGCGGCCACTTTGAATATCGCCTCGGCGATTTTAATGGAGTCAACATTGAGTTTTCTTGGTCTCGGCGTGCAGCAGCCGGATGCCTCCTGGGGCAGCATGCTGAATAACGCTCAGTCCTACATCGGCGAAGCCTCCTGGCTTGCCATGTTCCCGGGGGTGCTGATCCTGCTGACGGTACTGAGTTTTAACGTGCTCGGCGATGTGTTCCGTACCGCTTTTGAGCCGGGGGCAAATCGCGATGCGTAATTTGCTGGAAATTGAAAACCTGAAAACCTCTTTCTTTACCCGCGAGGGTGAAGTGCAGGCGGTACGCGGCGTCACCTTCAGCGTGCAGCCGGGGGAAGTGGTGGGTATTGTGGGCGAGTCCGGCTGCGGCAAAAGCGTTACCTGTAAATCGGTGATCAATTTGCTGGGCAGCCATGGCAGGGTGGTGGGAGGCCATATCCGTTTTCAGGGAGAAGACCTGGCGCGTAAAACGGCGGAGCAAATGCGCCACCTGCGCGGTAGCGAAATCGCGATGATTTTCCAGGATCCGATGACGGCGTTAAATCCGGTGCTGACCATCGGGCGACAAATGAGCGAGATCCTTATTCGCCACCAGAGTTTGAGTAAGAAGGCGGCGAAAGAGAAGGCCATAGCGATGCTAGGGCAGGTGGGCATCAGCCAGCCGGAAAAACGCTATGACCAGTATCCACACGAGTTTAGCGGCGGAATGCGCCAGCGGGTGATGATCGCGATCGCGCTGTCGTGCCATCCGTCATTGCTGATTGCCGACGAGCCGACGACCGCGCTGGACGTGACCATTCAGGCGCAAATTCTGCGCCTGCTGAAACACCTTCAGCAGCAAACGGACACCGCTATCTTACTGATCACTCACGACCTGGGTGTGGTGGCGCAAGTCTGTTCCCGAGTGGTGGTGATGTACGGCGGGCTGGTGATGGAGCAGGGCAGCGTTGAGGCGATCTTTTATCGGCCTGCTCATCCCTATACGCGTGGTTTGCTGGCCTCGTTGCCTCGCCCTGACGGCAGCGAAGCGCGCTTGTCGCCGATTGAGGGTAGCCCGCCGGGTCTGCTCAATCCGCCGCCCGGCTGTCCTTTCGCCGCTCGTTGCCCGCAGCGCATGGCCATTTGCGACACGGCAGCCCCCAAACACACGCTCGCCGACGGCCATGAAGTCAACTGCTGGCTGTGGAAAAAAGAGGCCGCTCATGCCTGACATCACTCCTTTGATTCGCGTGCGTAATCTGCACAAACATTTCACCGCTAATCGGGGCTGGTTCGGGCCGGGGACCACGGTAAAAGCTGTGGATGGCGTGAGCTTCGATATTTTTCCGGGGGAAACTTATGGCCTGGTGGGGGAGTCCGGCTGCGGGAAGTCGACGCTCGGGCGAAGCTTATTGCGGCTGTTCGAGGTGACCGACGGCGAAATTGAGTTCGACGGGCAAAATATTGCGGCGCTTAACGAGCGTCAGCTAAAGCCTATCCGCCGTCGGATGCAGGCCGTTTTCCAGGATCCCTATTCGTCGCTAAACCCCGGCATGACGGTGGCACAGCTGATCGCTGAGCCAATGCGTATTCACGGTTATGATGTGGCACGGCGCAAAGCCCGCACTCTGGAGCTGCTCGGGCAGGTGGGATTAAATCAGGAGCATCTGGACCGCTTTCCCCATGAGTTCAGCGGGGGCCAGCGGCAGCGAATCAGCATTGCCCGGGCGCTGGCGGTGAATCCCGAATTTATTCTTTGCGATGAGCCGCTGTCGGCCCTCGATGTCTCTGTGCAGGCACAGGTGGTGAATATTTTGCAGGATCTGCAGCAGACATTTGGGCTGACGTATTTGTTTATCGCCCACGATTTGTCTATGGTTCGCCACATTTCTGACCGCATCGGGGTAATGTATCTTGGTTCTCTGGTGGAGGAGGCGCCTGCGGAAACGCTGTATAACCAGCCCGCTCATCCCTACACTCGCGCGCTGCTTGCGTCTATTCCCATTGCCGATCCGCATGTTCAGATGCTGGAACAGGGTGGGCTAAAAGGCGAAATCGCCGGTGATACGGGGGAAAGCGTTGGCTGCAAGTTTGCCAGCCGCTGCCCGCGAGCAATGGGCCAATGTCACCAGCAACCTCCCCGAATGCAGGAGATCTCGCCGGGTCACCGCGTGGCCTGCTGGCAGTTCGAAAAATGAGTCGGCGGGGGCATTTTGCTCCTGCTTCACCGCTCTTCCAGCGAATGGGCGGTTGCCTCGTGCAGAGGCGCGCAGGTAGACTGTCGCGCAAATAAAACAGGAGATTAAAATGGCCGAACAACTCTCTGCCGATCAGGAACTGGTTTCCGACGTCGTGGCGTGCCAGTTAGTGATTAAACAAATTCTCGACGTGATTGATGTGATTGCCCCCGTTGAAGTCCGCGACAAGATGGCGGAACAGCTGAAAACTATCGATTTTACTACCCATCCTGCGGCCGTTGATCCGGTCACGCGCCGGGCGATTCAAAAAGCCATCGCACTGATTGAGCTGAAATTTACGCAGCAAAAAGAAGCGCACTGACGTTTTTATCCGCTGCTAAAAAGCAAAAGCACCGCCCAGTTGCGGTGCTTTTTATCTGAGTCGGTGCTGCTCAGTGATAGTCTCGTTCGACAAAACTGAGTACGCGCCTGTCGGTCTGGCTCATGCACAGGCCTGCCTTGTTGGCACCCCGGACCTCTTCGAGAATCGTTTTCAGCCGCTCTCCCTCCCGATCCTGTTCTAAGCCTAGCGCCATTAAAAAACTCACGACTCTACCGGCATTGACGGCTTTAGCTTCTTCCTTAAGCGCGGTCAGCGTTTCATGCCGGAGATGGTAATCATCCAACGTTTGTTGAAAAAGCTCTTCCAGCGTCAGGCAGTGGCAGTCAGGCGGGGACATAGTGCCGACGCTGGGCATACCGCCGGACTGCTTCATAAAATTGAAGACCCGCATCATGTGGGTCACATTGTTTTGTGCCTGGCTACGCAAAAAATTCGCACTCCCCGTCAGGCTGTGTTTGGCGCACCAGGCGCTCAGGTGCAGACACAGATGGGAGGCATAGAATTCACGATTAATTTGCGCATTAAGTTTCTGGATCATGCTGGCAGTGGGCATATAAATATCCTTATTTCATGAGCACTTTTATTAAGAGATGAAATAAACATACGCCGCTATCACGGACGAGAAAAGTCCTAATTCTGGCTATTTTTATTTTTTTTGATTTTCTTTAAGATAAAGGGATTATGAAGTTATCCATGTTTTGATTTTTCGTAACGTACTGTATTTGATATAAAATATATTTATCGGTTTTTACTTTTTATCCCTGTTTTGCTTTATATCAGAAATGAGGTTTGTTCAGTCCGTGAATTGTTTTTAATGTGTATCACTTTTGCGTTTTGGGTTGGTTTTAATGTTGTCTGTTTGATTGTGTTGAGGTCATGTTTGCGGTTTCTGTCTCCTGGATGGGAATTTTTCCATCTGGGTTTAAAACAAAATTTGCGCTCGCAGAGTTCGAGAGGCGTTCTGCGAATCAGGCCACTGTTGTGCAAGAAAAATACTTCAGTATAAAAAACAATCAAATCCAGGAGGGGAAAGGCCGCAGGATCCGCTGATACGGCTAATGAATTGATTTTTTTACCTGACGCAGCCAAATGTGGCGCTGTTGGCAATAATGTACGGTCAACAGTCGTCTGCATCCTTCCTTAGAGGTATCTCCAGCCAGAAACCACGCAGCCACAGGCTCGGCGCAATCCAAAAATCCTGCCGGGTGCATGAACGTCTTCCTTGTTAATTAAGGCGGTAGCTAAAATGCAGGATAAAAAGTTAATTTTTCAGAAAATGGCGTGATTAGTCGCTATGGAATAATCAAAACGGTGGTTGAGTTGAGGCCGAAAAAGCGGAGCTGGCTCCGCTTTCTGCCGGGGGAGGCGATTAAAGCGGGACCAGCAGTACATCCACCTGGCTTGACGCCACCACGGCCTTGGCTGAGCACATAACCTTGCCAAAGAAACTCTGATTGTGATTACCGCAAAGCACCAAATCAACGTCCTGCTTTTCACAGATATCCAGTATGTGCTCGCTTAGTTCCCCTGTGGAAATAATTACCTTTTCAACAGGATATTGCGCTTTCTCTTTCAGCTCAGCGAGAAAAAGATGGGTTTCTTCCAGCATCAGATCGCGGAGGTTTTCCAGCATTGGGGCGGCAAGCTGGTTATACAGTTCGGGATCGGACGCGAGCGTGACCAGCGTAATTTTGCCGTTGACGGGTTTGACGATGGAGACGGCCTTTTGCACCAGACGATGGCTTTCAGGCGTGATAGCAACGGCAACCAGCACATGACGATAGCTCATATAACCCCTCCACATTTAGTGTTAATTGTTAACATTTTCTTACACCAGTTGTGACTCAGGCGCAACGCGTGCAGCGGTACGAAATGTGAAGCCACTCATAGAAATTGTTTAGTTATTCTTATGAAACGAATTTGCAACATTGTTTCGTAGACGAAATGTAAAAATTTTCCATCAGACGAACGGATTAATTTGAGAACCTGGATCGAGTGATAACTTTCGGTAACTGACGCTTTTGAAATCATAACGCTCGGTTAAAATGCCGCTATAATTTCACTTAAGTCTATGAATAACAGCAGATTACTCTTAACGGCTTTCATAAAGTGTGATCGCTCAGGCATTCCTGGCCGCCAGTATCAGATAAAAAGCAATGACAACTCATGGAGTTGTGATCTTTCAGTGTCACTATTCGTCTGCCGGCTTCGGTAAAATTCTTAATCAGATGAAAAAGTAAGCAAATGAAAAGCGATTCTGATGCTTTTCACTCCGAAGGATGATGTATTTATGTGATCTACGTCACATAAATTCCAAAATCGCAGGTGGCCGCATTGTATGTGCCAGGGGCTGCGAGTAGAGTTTGCCCGAATTAGGAAAAATCTTAGTTTTTTGTAATAAAATGATGAACGACAACAGGCGTTCGGGCCCTGTCAGGGAAACGGCTTCTACGTGGGATGCGGAGGGGCTTAGTCAGGGCTGAAGATTTATCCGTGCATTTTGGCCGTAACGATTGTTTTAATTTAACCGGGGCAACCCGGCGACATCGCGGGGTGCGGTAACAACCCCCTAATAGTTCAGAAAACAGTAATGGCGCGACAGATGCGCTTCGGCTTCTTACAACCGTAAGTTTCTGGAGAATTTACTCGCGCTGACACGTTACTGTCATCCGACATATTTAGGCTGGGCCGCATACAATAATAGTTGGTTATTCGGGATGGAAAAAATGCATACTTCCGAGTTGCTAAAACATATTTACGACATCAATTTGTCGTACTTATTGCTTGCACAGCGTCTTATTAGTCAGGACAAAGCTTCGGCTATGTTTCGCTTAGGTATCGCTGAAGATATGGCAAATACGTTAGGGGAACTCACGTTGCCCCAGATGGTGAAATTGGCAGAAACTAACCAATTAGTTTGTCAGTTCCGTTTTAGCGAAAGTCAGGCAATTACTCGCTTAACACAAGACTCCCGTGTGGATGATTTACAGCAAATTCATACCGGTATTTTGTTATCGACCCGTTTATTGAGTGAGGTGTCGTCGCCTGCCGAGGCACCTAAGAAAAAAAGGGCATAACAAATGAGCGAGAAAAGTATTGTCCAGGAAGCTCGCGACATTCAGCTCGCTATGGAGCTGATAACACTGGGTGCCCGATTGCAAATGCTGGAAAGCGAAACGCAGTTGAGCCGTGGTCGCCTGATCAAACTCTACAAAGAACTCCGTGGAAGTCCTCCTCCAAAAGGGATGCTGCCTTTCTCTACTGATTGGTTTATGACCTGGGAGCAAAATATTCATGCTTCCATGTTCTGTAATGCCTGGCAGTTTTTACTTCGTAGTGGGCTCTGTACCGGCGTTGATGCGGTGATTAAGGCCTATCGGCTCTACCTTGAACAATGTCCTTCCCAGTCAGACGGCCCGCTATTGGCGCTGACTCGCGCCTGGACGCTGGTGCGTTTTGTTGAGAGCGGCATGCTCCAGCTGAGCCAGTGTAACTGCTGTGGGGGCAATTTTATTACCCACGCACATCAGCCGGTCGGCAGCTTTGCCTGCAGTCTGTGCCAGCCGCCATCGAGGGCGGTAAAAAGACGTAAACTTTCCCAGAATGCTGCCGATATTATTCCACAACTGCTGGATGACCAGGTGGAACAGGCTGTGTAACAGATTCTGTGTTTGCGTATTCCAGCAGCGGTGAGTGATTGCCGCTGCTTTTTTTATGCCCAAACACGACGCTGCACCTGCCTCCTGGGCATCCTCGCTACACTCAACGGCGTAAGGATGATCTCGTGCTGATTTTAATAGGTTACCTGGTTGTTTTAGGGACAGTGTTCGGCGGTTACATGTTGACCGGCGGCCACCTTGGCGCACTTTATCAACCTGCTGAATTTGTGATCATTGGTGGGGCGGGTATTGGGGCGTTCATTGTAGGGAATAACGGCAAGGCGATTAAGGGCACCTTAAAAGCGCTGCCGCTGCTCTTCCGACGCTCAAAATATACCAAAAGCATGTATATGGATTTGATGGCATTGCTTTATCGTCTGATGGCTAAGTCGCGTCAGCAGGGTATGTTTTCACTCGAAAGAGACATCGAAAACCCTAAAGAAAGCGAAATTTTTGCCAGCTACCCGCGTATTTTAGCGGACACCATGATGCTTGATTTTATTGTCGATTATTTGCGTTTAATCATCAGCGGAAATATGAATACATTCGAAATTGAAGCGCTGATGGATGAAGAAATCGAGACCCATGAAAGCGAAGCGGAAATACCGGCTAACAGCCTTGCGTTAATGGGGGATTCATTACCGGCCTTCGGTATCGTTGCTGCGGTAATGGGGGTTGTGCACGCTCTGGCATCCGCCGACCGTCCCGCTGCGGAATTAGGCGCATTAATTGCGCACGCTATGGTGGGTACTTTCCTCGGTATTTTACTGGCCTATGGTTTTATTTCCCCATTAGCGAGCGTGCTGCGCCAAAAAAGTGCTGAAACCACCAAAATGATGCAGTGCGTGAAGGTCACTTTACTCTCCAGCCTCAACGGTTATGCCCCGCCAATCGCGGTGGAATTTGGCCGTAAAACGCTTTACTCCAGCGAGCGCCCATCGTTCATTGAACTGGAAGAGCACGTCAGAGCGGTACGTTCCCCGAACGCGCAGCGCGCGACGGAAGAAGAAGTATGAAGAATCAGGCCCATCCCATCGTTGTCGTAAAGCGCCGCAAGCACAAGGGACACGGCGGGGCGGCCCACGGCTCCTGGAAAATTGCCTACGCGGACTTTATGACCGCGATGATGGCTTTCTTCCTGGTCATGTGGCTGATTTCCATCTCCAGCCCGAAAGAGCTGGCGCAAATTGCTGACTACTTCCGCACCCCGCTGGCGCAGGCCATTACCGGGGGCCAGCGTATCGCCGACAGCGAAAGTCCTATTCCGGGCGGGGGCGATGACGTCACCCAGCAGCAGGGCGAAGTGAAAAAACAGCCCAACATTGAAGAGCTGCGTAAGCGCATGGAAGCCAACCGCCTGAAGCGCATCAAAGGGGATCTGGACCAGCTTATTGAGTCTGACCCTAAGCTGCGTGCGCTACGCCCACACCTGCAAATCGACCTGGTTCAGGAAGGGTTGCGTATTCAGATTATCGACAGCCAGAACCGCCCGATGTTTAAAAACGGCAGTGCGGAAGTGGAGCCTTACATGCGCGACATCTTGCGCAAAATCGCCCCAGTGCTGAACGGTATTCCTAACAAGATCAGTCTATCCGGCCATACCGATGACCTGCCTTATGCCAACGGCGAGCGCGGCTACAGCAACTGGGAGCTTTCCGCCGACCGCGCGAATGCTTCCCGCCGTGAGCTGGTCGCCGGCGGCCTCGACGACGGCAAAGTGCTGCGCGTCATCGGGATGTCCTCGCAGATGAGCCTCTCCAAACGTGGAGGCGGGGACGCCATTAACCGTCGCATCAGTTTGCTGGTGCTTAATAAACAGACCGAAGACGCCATCATGCATGAGAACTCCGAGAGCGAGAACCAGCCTCTCAGCGTTCTGCAGCAAGATCCTACGGCGGCTCCGGCGAATAACACAGTTGCGCCACAACCAGGCACGAGGTGATAGCGTGAGCATGGATATTAGCGATTTTTACCAGACATTTTTTGACGAAGCCGACGAGCTGTTGGCCGATATGGAGCAGCATCTCCTGGATTTGGTGCCCGAGGCGCCGGATTCTGAACAGTTGAACGCTATTTTCCGTGCGGCCCACTCCATCAAGGGCGGGGCCGGCACGTTTGGCTTCTCCATCCTGCAGGAAACGACCCACCTGATGGAGAACCTGCTCGACGAAGCGCGGCGCGGTGAGATGCAGCTCAACACCGATATCATCAACCTGTTTTTGGAAACCAAGGATATTATGCAGGAACAGCTGGACGCCTATAAAAATTCTGAAGAGCCGGATGCCGCAAGCTTCGACTACATCTGCAAAGCGCTGCGTCAACTGGCCCTGGAAGCCAAAGGCGAGGCACCATCGGCGCCGGCCAAACTCTCCGTGGTAGAAACCGAACAGCCTGCGTCCGCGCCTGCCGACAACGGCGGCAAGCTGCGCGTGGTGATTGACGGCCTGAAAGAAGCTGAACGTGACCTGATGCTCGAAGAGCTGGGGAACCTGGGCACCCTGAGCGAAGTGGTCAAAGACGCCGCTTCCGTAACGGCCACGCTGGAAACCAGCGTCAGCGAAGACGATATTACGGCCGTACTTTGCTTCGTGATTGAGCCGGAGCAAATCAGCTTTGTGCCGGTTACCGCAGCCAGCGCGCCAGCGGTGGCAGAAACCACTTCGGTGGCGGTGCCTGAAGCACCTGCTCAAACGGCTGTCGCCGTGCAAAAAGCGGGCCTGCCTGAGCCGCTGACCCCTGCAACAGGGCGTGTTGAGCGCGATAAACCTGCCGCTCGCGCATCTGAATCTACCAGTATCCGCGTGGCGGTAGAGAAAGTTGACCAACTGATTAACCTGGTTGGCGAACTGGTGATCACCCAGTCCATGCTGGCCCAGCGTTCTAACGAGCTCGACCCGGTCAACCACGGGGATTTGATCACCAGCATGGGGCAGCTGCAGCGTAACGCGCGCGACCTCCAGGAATCGGTGATGTCTATCCGCATGATGCCGATGGAATACGTCTTCAGCCGCTTCCCGCGGCTGGTTCGCGATCTGGCCGGGAAGCTTAACAAGCAGGTGGAACTGACGCTGATGGGCAGCTCCACCGAACTGGATAAGAGCCTAATTGAACGCATTATCGACCCATTAACGCACCTGGTACGTAACAGCCTTGACCACGGTATCGAGTCGCCGGAAAAACGTCGTGCGGCAGGGAAGTCCGAAGTCGGGAACCTGATCCTGTCTGCGGAACATCAGGGCGGCAATATCTGTATTGAAGTGACCGACGACGGGGCAGGACTCAACCGCGAGCGTATTCTGGCGAAGGCGATTTCCCAGGGGATGCCGGTCAGCGAAAGCATGACCGACGACGAAGTCGGGATGCTGATCTTCGCGCCGGGCTTCTCCACCGCCGAGCAAGTCACCGACGTGTCTGGCCGTGGCGTGGGCATGGACGTGGTGAAACGTAACATCCAGGAGATGGGTGGCCACGTCGAAATCCAGTCGAAAGCCGGAGCAGGGACGACCATTCGCATTCTGCTGCCGCTGACGCTCGCTATCCTCGATGGCATGTCGGTTAAAGTGAGCGACGAAGTCTTTATCCTGCCGCTGAACGCGGTGATGGAATCTCTGCAGCCGCAGGAAGAAGATCTTCACCCGCTGGCGGGCGGCGAACGCGTACTGGAAGTGCGTGGGGAATATCTGCCGCTGGTTGAGCTGTGGAAAGTCTTTGACGTTCAGGGCGCAAAAACCGAAGCCACACAGGGCATCGTTGTGATCCTGCAAAGTGCCGGACGCCGCTACGCGCTGCTGGTCGACCAGCTGATTGGTCAGCATCAGGTGGTGGTGAAAAACCTTGAAAGCAACTACCGCAAGGTGCCGGGCATTTCTGCAGCCACCATTTTGGGTGACGGCAGCGTGGCGCTGATCGTCGATGTTTCTGCGCTGCAGGGGCTAAACCGTGAACAACGTCTGGCGCTAACCGTCGCCTGATTAACCGCTTAAAAGAATAGGTACGCAAATGACTGCACTAACGAATGTGACAAAACTGACCGGGGAAAACGTAGGCCAGGAGTTTCTGGTGTTCACCCTCGGCGCTGAAGAGTACGGCATTGATATCCTGAAGGTGCAGGAGATCCGCGGTTACGATCAGGTGACGCGCATCGCGAACACGCCTGCTTTTATTAAAGGCGTCACCAACCTGCGCGGCGTGATCGTGCCGATTATCGACCTGCGCCTGAAGTTCGAACAGGATGGCGTGGAATATAACGATAATACCGTGGTTATCGTGCTGAACTTGGAAAAACGCGTGGTCGGGATTGTGGTCGACGGCGTGTCCGATGTGCTGTCGCTTACGGCGGATCAGATTCGTCCTGCGCCAGAGTTCGCTGTCACTCTGTCAACTGAATACCTGACGGGCCTGGGCGCGCTGGGTGAACGTATGCTGATTCTGGTGAACATTGAGAAGCTGCTGAACAGCGAAGAGATGGAGCTGCTGGATTCTGCGGTCGCTTAATCCGGTTTGCTAAAAATAAGAAGGGCTACCCGAGGGTAGCCCTTTTATTGTTTTACAAAGAGGGAAAAAGCGTGTTTTTTCCCTCTTTGTGGTTATCAGCCGAAAATCACAAAGTGATTTTCCAGTGTATTTATTGGTGGAATCTGACATTGCTTCGTTTGCCAGACATCGCCGGCCTGCGATAAGGGCTACCCGAGGGTAGCCCTTTTTTTATGCCTTAACTTCTTCCACCGGCACGGTGCCGGTTTCTTCCAGCATGCCTTCATTCTTAGACAGCATCGCGGTTGCCACGCCGTTGCCCAGCACGTTGATCGCCGAGCGGCCCATATCCAGGAAATGGTCAATCCCCATCAACAGCAGGATGCCCGCTACCGGAATATTAAAGCTTGGAATTGTTGCCGCCAGCACAACCAGCGCGGAGCGCGGCACGCCGGCAATCCCTTTGGATGCCAGCATCAACGTCAGCATCAGCACGGCAATCTCAGAGAAGGAGAGGTGCACGTTATAAGCCTGGGCAATAAACATGGATGCAAAGGAGCAGTAGACCATCGACCCTACCAGGTTAAAGGAGTAACCGATCGGCAGCACAAACGAAGCGATGTTGCGGGAACAGCCAAAGCGGGTCAGTTGGTCCAGCGTTTTCGGATAGGCCGCTTCAGAGCTGCTGGTGGTAAAGGCCACCAGAACGGGATCTTTCAGCATCGCCAGCAGGCGGAACACATCACGCTTCAGCACCATGTAACCCACGCTAATCAGCACGATACAGGTGAGTACGATAGCCACATAGTAGCCGCCGATAAACGAAGCGTAGTTGAGCAGAATGCCCAGACCCTGGGTGGCAATCACCGAAGAGATGGCGGCGAAGATAGCCAGCGGCGCGACATACATCACGTAGCCGGTCACTTTCAGCATGATGTGGGAGACAACGTCCAGCGCGCTCACCAACGGGGCGTTGAATTTCTCGCCCAAAGACGCACCGGCAATACCAAAGAACATCGAGAACACCACAATCTGCAGGATCTCGTTGTCCGACATCGCCCCGGCAATGCTGGTTGGGATGGTATGGGAAATAAAGGCTTTCAGCGTCATTCCGCTGACGGCCAGGCCGGTCTGCACGGCTTCGGCCGGCACTTCCAGGTTCATGCCCGCACCCGGATGCTCCAGGGTGACAATAAACAGGCCGACCAGAATAGATAGCACTGAAGAAGATATAAACCAGACCATCGCCTTACCGCCTACGCGGCCAATGGTGGAGGTTTCGCCGAGCTTCATGATGCCGACCGTTAGGGTGCTGAAGACCAACGGCGCAATCACCATCTTGATCAGACGCAGGAAGATATCGGTAAACAGCGTGATGTTATCGGCGTAGCCTTTGATGACGTCGGCGGCGGCGTATTCGTGGATGGCCGCACCGGTGAAGATCCCCGCTATCATGAACAAAATGATGAATAGCGTGAGTTTGTTTGAACTTGCCACTGACTTAGTAACCCCGTAGTTGACTGTAGTTAATGTGTGTTTTTTTGTAACTTACTGACCCTTATATAATTATTGTTTCCGGGCAGTAAATGCGCGGAGCATAAATTGAATCAAACTGCGCAGATATACAACTCTTTTTTATAAATTCTGTTAATTGTTAATTAAGCAGCACTTAATCATTATTTGTGATGATAGTCACAAAATGGCGGATATATTCTTTTCACTTTGCAGTGCTGCAAGGTGGTTTGTGTTTAAAGTTTTGTTTTAATTGATGATAATGTGTCAATTGTCCTTCTGAATGAATTTTTTGACGTGGTCTGGTTATTTCCCATTCTCTAAACTAAATTTCAACTAAGTGGTGGCGTAACGTACTGATTTTTTTTCTTACCGACAGGCCCATAAAGGTTGCGGCCAGAAACCGTTTTGCTTGCTTGATAAATGAACGATTGGGGTTGTTTGTGGGCAAAATGATTTTTTATGCAGCATGAACGATATTTGATGGGCAGCCATTTGGCTTCATGACGAATTATATAAAAGACAAGTTATGGCGTCCGCCTTCTTTATTAAAGCGGAATATAGACTAACGTTAAATCATCCCGTGCCGCTTCGTTGTGTATTCACGAAGTATGATTGAGTCATTTGAATGAGGGTAAGGATATGAATTCAGCCACTGCAGCACGCTTAATTCTCTCTTGTACTGCGTTTGCGGTTATTCCATCGGCTAATGCGGCGGTGGCAAACGGTACATTTCAGGTCCTCATTACTATTACAAAGTCCTGTACAGTAACGGCGGGTGCAGCTTCGAATATTAACCTCGGGTCGGTTGCCGCCAGCGCAGTAAACACCTCGCAAAGTAATACGTTCACCGTGAACTGCTCCAAGGCAACGCCCTATTTTATCGGGCTTGCGCCGTCTGCGGCCAACGGAGGAACCACCACCGGTTCAGGGGCAATGTCGTCCGTGCTTAACTCCGCCACCAACACCGACAAAGTCCCTTATCAGCTGAACCAAACCTCGGCCACTGGGCCAGTTTGGGGTAACACCGCCACCACAACGACGGTGGGTAACGGCGTGGCGGGCCTGGGCACCGGGCTGGCTATCTCGTATACGGTTTATGCCACTGCGGCGAGCGCCAACTACACGCCAGACAGCTATGCGGATACTGTGACCGTCAACGTTAACTACTGATTTCAGGGCAACGGATGAAAATGAAATTAGGCGGACGCCCGGCCTGCGCATGCCTGTTGCTGGCGATGGCCGTGGGACAAAATGCGCTAGCCGGTGGCCTGCAGATATCGCCGGTTAACCTGACGTTGAGCGCCGCACAAAATGCGGACGGTATCTGGTTAAGTAATGAAGGGACTGCGCCGCTCAACGCGCAGGTACGGGTTTTTAACTGGCAGCAAAGCGGCAATGCCGACAGGCTGTCAACCTCTCAGGGGCTGGTCATTAGCCCTCCCATCGTGACGCTGCCCGCCGGGGAGCGCCAGCTTGTCCGCGTGATCCGCACGACGCCTGCCACCAATCAGGTGGAACAGGCCTATCGCTTGTTTATTGATGAGTTGCCGCCTGCCAAAGTGCAGAAAAATACTATTCAGTATGTTATGCGCTATTCCGTCCCGGTGTTTTTGCAGCCTGTGGGGCAGGCTGAAAACACCGCAAAACTGAAATGGGCATTGGTGCAAACCGATGGCAAAACATTTGTCGACGTGAGTAATCAGGGAAACAGCCACGCCCAGCTTTCTGCCATGACATTTATTCAGGCTAATGGCGCGCGAAAAACGATTACGCCAGGTCTGTTAGGTTATGTTCTTCCCGGTTCAACTATGCGGTGGATAATATCTTCGTCTGCCAGTGATGCTTATCACAGTGGAAAGGTTGAAGTCACTATCAATGGTCAAAAAACAGAACAAAATCTATGACTGGCCATATTCTTTGGTAAATATTGTATTGCTTAATGGTTTATTTTTCTCAGGCATGACAGCAGCACAAAATACTAATAATGACTTACCTCAGAATGCGGCCAGCAATGATACAGCTCAGCCTGTAGGCGTGGATTTATATCTGGACACGACGGTGAACGGGAATGCCGTGGGTCTGGTTCATCTTGGCTACGCGCAGGGAAAACTCTACGGCGACGCGATGGCCCTGCGTCAGTTGGGATTTCACCTGCCGGAAAAAGCACAGCCGCCGTATTACCTGAATGACATTGCCCAGGTCAAAGTTGACTATAACGTGCAGCAACAAACCCTGGCGTTGACCGCGCCGCTGAGCCTGTTAGATCTGAAAACCACCCAGCTCAACCAGTCCGATATGTCCTCGCCGAAGGCCGACAATGCCCTTGGGGCGTTGCTGAATTACGACCTCTACGGCGACAGCGGCAAGAACAGCAATTTCAACACATTCAGTGAGTTCCGGGCGTTTAATTCGGCAGGCGTCCTGAGCTCGACCCAGCTTACCCGCTACAGCACGGAACAGAATAGCAATCAGTCTTTTAGCCGCCTGGACACCAGCTGGCGCTCCTCTTTTCCCGATAAAATGCTGGCGGTTACACTCGGTGACACGCTCACCAGTTCGCTTTCATGGTCCCGCCAGACCCGCATTGCCGGGGTGAAAATCGGGACGGATTTTGGCCTCAACCCTTATATGCCCACGACCCCGCTGCCGGCGTTTCTGGGGTCGGCCACGCTGCCCTCCAGCGTTGAGCTGTATGTCAACGGGGTTAAATACTATAACGGCGAGGTTCCGGCGGGCAGTTTCCAGTTGAATACGCTGCCAAACATCACCGGCGCAGGGAATGCTCAGGTGATGATGACCGATGCCCTGGGCAGAACCAGCGTGCAGAACTTCTCTTTTTATAACGATCAGCTCCTGCTGAGGGAAGGACTCACGGACTGGTCCCTTGAGCTTGGCGTGGTCAGAAAAAACTACGGCTATTCCTCCTTCGACTACGCCAGCGAACCCGCGCTCAGCGGCACCTGGCGGCGGGGCTTCAGCAATAGCCTGACCGCAGGGGGCCATATGGAGGCCAGCGACAGCCTGGTCAACGGGGGCGTCAGCAGCGACTGGATCCCCTGGAGCCAGTCCGGGACGATCTCAACCGCGCTGGCGGCAAGCTCGGATGCCGGGGAGAATGGCTATTTGTATGGGCTCGGCTATCGCTGGTCCGGCGGGCGCTTCAGCTTTAGCTCCAGCGCCACGGCCACCTCCGGCGACTATCACGATGTTGCCACACGCTATGGTGCCCCGCCGCCAGCCTTCAGCGGCAGCGCGGTGGTGGGGTATAACTTTGGCGTGGGGGGGAATCTCAGTCTGAGTTACCTGCAGTTTCGCTACCCTGACCAAAGCGCTATTCGCTACGCCAACGCCAGCTGGTTTAAACCCATCACGGAAAACATCTCCTTAAGCGCCAGCTTTAACCAGAATATTGATGATACCCGCGACCGCAGCGTGTACCTGATGCTGACCGTCAGTACCAGCAATAGCCTGACGGCCGGAGCGACGGTGCAGCGCACCGGGGACAAGATGGGTTACCAGCTCAATGCCAGCCAGAATCCACCGTCCGAGGGCGGGGTCGGCTGGAACGTGGCCGCCAGCCAGCAAAGTTCACAGCAAACCGGGCAGGGTGAGGTGGGTTACCAGGGGCGCTATGGCCGCGTATATACCGGCTTCCGCAGCATTCCAGACAATAATTACGGCTATGCGGGGGCGACGGGGTCGCTGGTGATGATGGGCGGCGGCGTGTTTGCCGCCCGGGAGATCAACAACGGGTTTGCCGTGGTTTCTACGGACGGTATTCCCGATGTACCGGTCAAGCTGCAGCATAACCTGGTGGGCAACAGCGACAGCAGCGGACGGTTACTGGTGACGCCGCTCAACAGCTACCAGAACAACCTGATCAGTATCGATCCGATGAACCTGCCGGCCAACATGCGGATCCGCAGCGTCAGTCTGAACGCTACCCCAGCCGACCGTTCCGGGACGCTGGTGCATTTTGATATCAAGCCGGTTCGCGCCGCCCAGATAAGCCTGGTTGACGCTAAAGGCAAAGCCATCGCCGAAGGCAGCCCGGTCAGATTAATGTCAGGCACCGGACAGGACTCGATTGTCGGGTTTGATGGCATGACCTATTTCGATGCGCTTGAGCTGCACAATCAGCTCCGGGTGACAACAGAGAACGGTATTTGTGTGGCTGCGTTCGACTATCCAGAGAATCAGAAAAGCGTGCCGACTATTGGCCCGGTTGTGTGCCGATAGCGTACGCGTGGACTTTTGAGACAGGAGTGACCCGCATGAGATTAAAACAATTACTGCTGCTGGCGGTGCTCTTGCTGTCCCCCGGGATTAGCCATGCGGTCGTGTGCTCGGTGAGCAACGTGCAAACCGTTAACTTTGGCACCATCAACCCGCTGGCGACAGGCACGCCCAACACTTCAATGACCTTCGATTACAGCTGTTCCAAACAACTGGGCGATCTGCTGGCCGGGGTGACGCTCTGCTTTAATATTGACGGGGCCGGGGTAGGGAATCACAAAATGTCTTTTGCCGGGCCGCCTGCCAGTACGCTGTCCTATGAGCTTTATCAGGGAACGTTAAGCGGGGGGGCGTGGGGGAGCCAGTTTCAGTCGGGAACGACCTACCCGATGGTGCCGCTCAATTTACTTAACCTGACGCCCGTCACCGGCAGCCTGACGGTCTACGCCCAAATGACGCTGCCGCAAATATCCGCCGCGCAAGGCGGGTATCAGGATACTTACACCAGCGGCATGACCACCGTCACAATGAATACTGGCCTGCTGGCACCTCCCTCCAACTGCGGCACCAGCGTAGTCGCAAACTTTCCCTTCAACGTGGTGGCGACCGTGGGCAAGCAGTGCAACGTCAGCTACGCCAATAACGTTAGCTTCGGGCCGGTGGCGGCCATGCAAAGCAATGTCGCGTCGAATAACACCATCGGAATTGCCTGTACCAACGGCACGGTTTACACCGTGGGCCTGACGCCATCGAACGGCAACACGGGCGGCACCGGGGTACTGTCAGGCACGGGAAGTAATACCGATCAGGTGCCTTATCAGCTAAGACAAGCCACCGGAACATCCGGGGCGGTATGGGGCAACACGTCGCAGAACATGCCTTCCAGCACCGGTAACGGGGGGGCGCAGCAATACCAGGTCTATGTCACTATTCCGAGCACCAATTACACGCCAGACAACTATGCCGACACGGTGACCATTACCGTAACCTATTGATCGTTCCTCTTGCTGACAGATAGCCGGTTGCCATGGCGCAACCGGTTAATTTCCCTGTGACTTAACGTAAAGTTCCCGCTGACGGTGCCGATAACCTCGGGAACAAGTCGTTAAAAGGGCGTCCTATGTTAAAGCGTATTCGCGTTGTCACCATGCTGATGATGGTGCTGGTGGTGTTCGCGCTGCTGCAAATCATTTCCGGTGGAATGTTCTTTAATTCGTTAAAAAACAACAATGATAACTTCAAAGTCTCCCGCGAACTGCGGGTGCAGCAGGCCGAATTAAATCAGGCATGGATCCTGATGTTGCACACGCGCATTAACCTTAGCCGCTCTGCCGCGCGCATGATGATGGATCCGGCCAATAGCCAGAGCGCAGCCAAAACCGATCTGCTGAACAATGCGAAGAAATCCCTCGCCAGCGCCGAGCAGCACTACAACAACTTTAAACAGGTTGCGCCCATTTCAGCCGAAATGAACACCGTGGTGAAAGATATCGACGGTGATTACCAGACCTACCATCAGGCGCTGGCGGAGCTGATTGGCTACCTGGAAAGCGGCAACATGGATGCCTATTTCGGTCAGTCGACCCAGGGTATGCAGAATGCGCTGGAAAAAGCCTACGACGGCTACCTGGCGCTGAACGATCGCATGTACGAAGCCTCGTACGTCGACAGCCGCGACGGCTACACCTTCGCCATCTGGCAGCTTGGCATTTTAGCCCTGGCGCTGGCCGCAGTCATTCTGCTGGTCTGGGCCGGGATGCGTCAGATTCTGCTTAAGCCGCTGAACGTGGTGATTGGGCATATCCGCGAGATTGCGGCCGGTAACCTGACGGAAAAAATTAACGTTGAAGGGAAAAACGAGCTGACCCAGCTTGCCTCCAGCGTGCAGCACATGCAGCAGGAACTGATTACCACCGTCAGCAGCGTGCGCGAAGGGTCGGATGCCATTTACAGCGGCACCACCGAAATTGCCGCAGGCAATAACGATCTTTCATCCCGCACCGAGCAACAGGCGGCGTCCCTGGAAGAAACTGCCGCCAGCATGGAGCAGCTCACCGCCACCGTGAAGCAGAACGCCGAAAACGCACGTCAGGCCTCTCAGCTGGCGCTGAATGCGTCCGAAACCGCGCAGCGCGGCGGCAAGGTTGTCGATGGCGTGGTGAAAACCATGCATGACATCGCGGGTTCCTCCAAGAAAATTGCCGACATCATTAGCGTGATTGACGGGATTGCCTTCCAGACCAACATCCTGGCGCTGAATGCCGCGGTAGAAGCCGCGCGTGCGGGTGAACAAGGACGCGGCTTCGCGGTTGTCGCCGGGGAAGTACGTAACTTAGCCAGCCGCAGCGCCCAGGCGGCAAAAGAAATTAAATTGCTGATTGAAGATTCCGTTTCGCGCGTGGACACGGGATCCGTGCTGGTGGAAAGCGCAGGGGAAACCATGAGCGACATCGTGAACGCGGTGACGCGGGTCACGGACATCATGGGGGAAATCGCCTCCGCCTCTGACGAGCAAAGCCGGGGCATCGACCAGGTCGCCCTGGCCGTGTCTGAGATGGACAGAGTGACACAGCAGAACGCCTCGCTGGTGGAAGAGTCTGCTGCCGCGGCCGCCGCGCTGGAGGAGCAGGCCAGCCGCCTGACTCAATCGGTTGCGACGTTCCGTTTGCAAGGGAATGCGGGTAGTAAAAAACCTGCAGCGGCCGCGCCGGTAGCGCAAAGCCCTGTGGTTCATGCCCCGCGTACTCCGGCCCGGGCCGGGGATGACGATAACTGGGAAACTTTCTGATCAGATGAATACCGGCCTGCTGGCCGGCAGAGGGAAGCTTTGATGTTAAACCGTATCCGGATCTCGACCACGCTTTTCCTGATTTTGATTGTCTGCGGCGTTTTGCAGATTGGCAGTAATGGGTTGTCTTTCTGGGCTTTTCGTGACGATTTCCAGAACCTGAAAAGGGTCGAGGTTAGCAATCAGCAGCGCGATGCGTTAACCCAAAGCCGGGCCGCGTTACTGCAGGCCAGCAATGCTTTAAACCGGGCGGGTACGCTGACCGCACTCAGCTATCCACCGGACGATATCAAACGCCTGATGGCGGATGCCCGCAGCAGCCTGAAGCAGGCGGATATGCTGTTTAACCAGTTCCTCGAGATCCCGCCGAAAGAGGGCGAGGCTGAGGTAATGCTGGCCTCGACAAAAGAGAGCTATACGGCGTTCAGAGACGATCTCCAGCATCAGGCAACGTGGCTTGAGAACAACCAGCTTTCCGACTTTATGACCGCGCCGGTACAGAAATCGCAGGGCGTTTTTGATGCGAACTTCAATGCCTGGCAGCAGAGCATTAATCAGATTGTGCAAACCGCGAGCGGCGACAGCCAGAAAAACTACCATATCTCCGCGGTGATTTTCACCGTGGTGACGATCATCGCCGTGGTGCTGTTGCTCGGCTCGCTGGCCTGGTCGCGCAAGATGATTGTGCAGCCGTTGGCGATTGTCCGTAGCCACTTTGACAGCATTGCCGCCGGGGACCTGGCGAAGCCAATTTCGGTCTTCGGGCGCAATGAGATCTCGGAGATATTCGCCAGCCTGAAAAATATGCAGACGGCGTTAAAAGAGACGGTCAGCCAGGTGCGCAGCGGCACCCGCTCCATGCACGCCGGTATCGGTGAGATTGCCGCAGGCAACAGCGACCTGTCGGCTCGAACCGAGCAGCAGGCGGCTTCCCTGGCAGAAACTGCGGCCAGTATGGAGCAGCTCACGGCTACAGTCGGGCAGAACGCCGATAACGCTCGCCAGGCGGCACAGCTTTCCCGCAGCGCGGCTGATACCGCAAAGCAGGGCGGGCAGCAGGCAGCGAACGTGGCAAACACCATGCGCGATATCGCGGGCAGTTCGCAGAAAATTAGCGACATTACCAGCGTGATTGACGGCATTGCGTTCCAAACCAATATCCTCGCGCTGAACGCGGCGGTAGAAGCGGCACGTGCCGGGGAACAGGGGCGTGGTTTTGCGGTGGTTGCCGGGGAAGTTCGTAACCTGGCCAGCCGCAGTGCGCAGGCGGCCAAAGAGATCAAAGTGTTAATTGAAGAGTCCGTTGACCGCGTGCAGCAGGGATCGAAGCTGGTCGATACGGCGGCGACAACGATGGCTGAAATTGTCCGTTCGGTCACCCAGGTGAACGACATTATGGGCGAAATTGCCTCGGCGTCAGATGAGCAGCGCCGTGGGATTGAGCAAGTCGCTCAGGCGGTCAGCCAGATGGATCAGGTCACGCAGCAAAACGCCGCGCTGGTTGAAGAAGCCGCCAGCGCCACCGATGCGCTGGCGGGGCAGGCTGAATATCTTTCCGGCGTGGTGGCGGTATTTCACCTGAGCGGTGCCGACGCTGAGTCCGCAGCCAGTGAATTCGCCGCGACCGGAGAATGGGTAACATCTTGAAGGGAATAAAGAAGGCGCTATGACATCATCGACGCCCACCGGGCAACAGTCATTAATGCTACAGATGACACAGCGTCTGCCGCTGTCCGACGCGCATTTTCGTCGGATATGCCAGTTGATCTATCAGCGCGCGGGTATCGTGCTGGCCGACCATAAACGGGACATGGTTTATAACCGTCTGGTTCGCCGCCTGCGTCTGCTGGGTCTGGATGATTTTGGCCGCTACTTAGGCATGCTGGAAGCCAACTCCAGCAGCGCCGAATGGCAGGCGTTTATCAACTCGCTGACCACTAACCTGACCGCTTTTTTTCGCGAAGGACACCATTTCCCTATCCTTGCGGAGCACGCCCGCAAACGCAGCGGGGACTATAAAGTCTGGAGCGCGGCGGCTTCGACCGGCGAAGAGCCCTATTCCATCGCCATTACCCTGGCGGATGTGCTGGGGGGCGGCGCGGGACGCTGGAAGGTTTTTGCCAGCGATATCGACACCCAGGTGCTGGAGAAAGCCCAGAGCGGCGTTTATCGCCAGGAAGAGCTGAAAACGCTTTCGCCGGTACAGATGCAGCGCTATTTCATGCGCGGCACGGGGCCGCATGAGGGGCTGGTCCGGGTGCGCAGTGAACTGTCGAATCATATTGATTTTGCGCCGATCAACCTGCTGGACAAGCAGGCACCGGTACCGGGGCCATTTGACGCCATTTTTTGCCGCAATGTGATGATTTATTTCGATAAACCTACACAGCAGGCGATTTTGCAGCGCTTTGTTCCGCTGCTGAAACCCGGCGGGCTGTTGTTTGCCGGGCATTCGGAGAACTTCAGTAACCTCAGCCGTGACTTCTGGCTGCGTGGTCAGACGGTCTATGGCCTGAGTAAGGAAAGAACATGACGAAAATACGTGTCTTATCGGTCGATGACTCTGCGCTGATGCGGCAGATAATGACGGAAATTATCAACAGTCATAGCGATATGGAAATGGTTGCTACCGCCCCGGACCCACTGGTGGCGCGCGATCTGATTAAAAAGTTCAATCCGGATGTGTTAACGCTGGATGTCGAAATGCCGCGAATGGACGGCCTCGACTTCCTGGAGAAGCTGATGCGCCTGCGGCCCATGCCGGTGGTGATGGTGTCTTCGCTGACCGGCAAAGGGTCGGAAGTGACGCTGCGCGCGCTGGAGCTGGGGGCTATCGACTTCGTGACCAAGCCGCAGTTGGGCATTCGCGAAGGGATGCTGGCCTACAGCGAAATGATTGCTGAAAAGGTGAGAACCGCCGCCAGGGCTAAGATTGCCGCACATGCGCCAGCCGCCGTGCCTGCGACGCTGAAGGCCGGGCCGCTGCTTAGCTCGGAAAAATTGATTGCCATTGGGGCTTCAACCGGCGGCACCGAAGCGATTCGCCATGTGCTGCAGCCGCTGCCGCTTTCCAGCCCGGCGCTGTTGATTACCCAGCATATGCCGCCGGGTTTCACCCGTTCGTTCGCCGAGCGGCTGAATAAGCTGTGCCAGATCAGCGTTAAAGAGGCCGAGGACGGCGAGCGCGTACTGCCGGGTCATGCCTATATCGCCCCGGGTGATAAGCACATGGAGCTGGCGCGCAGTGGCGCAAACTATCAAATCAAATTACATGACGGCCCACCCGTGAACCGGCATCGCCCGGCCGTGGATGTGCTGTTCCATTCGGTGGCGAAACACGCGGGGCGTAACGCCGTGGGCGTGATCCTCACCGGGATGGGTAATGACGGTGCCGCCGGGATGCTGGCGATGCACCAGGCAGGGGCGTGGACCATCGCCCAAAACGAAGCAAGTTGTGTGGTGTTCGGCATGCCGCGTGAGGCCATCAATTCCGGTGGCGTCAGCGAAGTGGTCGATTTAAGCCAGGTTAGCCAGCAGATGCTGGCGAAAATTAGTGCCGGACAGGCAATACGTATTTAACTGAAGGAGCCCGGATTTTATGGCGGACAAAGAACTCAAGTTTCTGGTCGTAGACGACTTTTCAACCATGCGCCGCATCGTGCGTAACCTGCTTAAAGAGCTGGGTTTTAATAACGTTGAAGAAGCGGAAGACGGCGTAGACGCGCTGAACAAACTGCAGGCCGGTGGTTTCGGCTTTGTGATTTCCGACTGGAACATGCCGAACATGGACGGTCTGGAGCTGCTGAAAACCATTCGTGCCGACGGCGCGATGTCAGCGATGCCGGTGCTGATGGTTACGGCAGAAGCCAAAAAAGAAAACATCATTGCAGCCGCACAGGCCGGGGCAAGCGGCTATGTCGTTAAGCCATTTACTGCGGCAACACTGGAAGAGAAACTGGGCAAAATTTTCGAAAAGCTCGGCATGTAAGGAGGCGCAAATGCACTCATCAACAAACCCGGCAACAGAGATACACGAGCATTCACCAACCGATATCATTGCACGTATCGGCAGCCTGACCCGCATGCTGCGCGACAGCCTACGTGAGCTGGGGCTCGACCAGGCTATTGCTGAAGCGGCTGAAGCTATTCCTGATGCCCGCGATCGCCTGGACTATGTCGTGCAGATGACCGCGCAGGCCGCCGAGCGCGCCCTGAACTGCGTGGAGCTGTCTCAGCCTCACCAGAACCAGCTGGAAAGCGAGGCGAAAGCGCTGAGCGGCCGATGGGACGCATGGTTTGAAAATCCGATCGAGCTGAAAGATGCGCGCGAACTGGTGACTGACACCCGCAGCTACCTGTCAGGCGTCCCGGAGCACACCAGCTTCACCAACGCCCAACTGCTGGAAATCATGATGGCGCAGGATTTCCAGGACCTTACCGGCCAGGTTATCAAGCGCATGATGGACGTTATCCAGGAGATCGAACGCCAGCTGTTGATGGTGCTGCTGGAAAACATGCCGGAGCCGGACGCTCGCGCCAAGCGCGTGAACGAAGGCTTGCTGAACGGCCCGCAGCTTGATGCTTCCGCCGCCGGCGTGGTGGCAAGTCAGGATCAGGTTGATGATTTGCTGGACAGCTTAGGCTTTTAAAATAGCGGCGGCCGCTCTCGCGTGCGTGGGGGAGGCCGCCCGTTAACGTCAAAATAAACGTACAAAAACGTTTGTAATTCCTCTATTAGCCCAACCGTGCTCTGGCATGCTGTCCTTGAAAATGCGGCCACGAGATTGTTGCGGTGTCTGAAGATAGCGATCAGGAAAAAACAGAAGCCCCCACGGCCCACCGACTTGAAAAGGCGCGTGAAGAGGGGCAGATCCCGCGTTCCCGTGAACTGACTTCCCTGCTGATGTTATTGGTAGGGCTGTGCATTATCTGGATGGGCGGGGCGTCGCTGGGCAAGATGCTCGGCGCCATGCTGTCTGATGGCCTGCACTTCGACCACAAAATCATCAACGACCCCAGCCTGATTGTGAATCAGATCAGCCATTTGATTAAGCTTGCCGTGATGGCGCTGCTGCCGCTGATCTCCGGCCTGATTATTGTCGCGATAGCCGCGCCGATGCTGCTGGGGGGCGTGAACTTTAGCGCCAAGTCGATCAAGTTTAATCTCGGCAAGCTCAACCCGATTGCCGGCATTAAGCGAATGTTTTCTATGCAGACGGCAGCGGAGTTACTCAAGGCGCTGCTGAAAGCGGTGCTGGTGGGCTGCGTGGCTGCCTGGTATTTGTGGCACAACTGGCCGGCGATGATGCGCCTGATGAGTGAGTCCCCGGTTACTGCCCTTGCCAGCGCGCTCAACATGGTGGCGCTTTGCGCCCTGCTGGTGATTCTGGGCCTTATCCCGATGGTGGGGTTTGACGTCTTCTTCCAGATTTACAGCCACATTAAAAAGTTACGCATGACTCGCCAGGATATTCGTGACGAGTACAAACAGAATGAGGGCGACCCGCACATTAAAGGGCGTATTCGCCAGCAGCAAAGAGCGATTGCGCGCCGCCGCATGATGGCCGATGTGCCAAAAGCTGACGTTATCGTGACCAACCCGACCCACTATGCGGTGGCTCTGCAGTACGACGAAAACAAAATGAGCGCGCCTAAAGTCCTGGCGAAAGGTGCCGGGCTTATCGCTCAGCGCATTAAAGAAATTGGTAATGAAAACCGCATCCCGATGCTGGAAGCCCCCCCGCTGGCGCGTGCGTTGTACCGCCATGCGGAAATTGGGCAGCAGATCCCCGGCCAGCTTTATTCTGCCGTGGCGGAAGTGCTGGCCTGGGTCTGGCAGCTGCGCCGCTGGCGCGTGGCGGGCGGCTTAATTCCGAAGAAACCTGAAAATCTGCCGGTGCCTGAGGCGCTGGACTTTGCAAACGAGAAGGACTCCGATGGCTAATCTGGCTGCGATGTTGCGCCTGCCGGGCAACATGAAATCTGGGCAATGGCAAATTCTTGCGGGACCGGTACTGATCCTGCTGATTCTGTCGATGATGGTGCTGCCGCTGCCGCCGTTTGTCCTCGACCTGCTGTTTACCTTTAACATCGCGCTGTCGATCATGGTGCTGCTGGTGGCGATGTTCACCCAGCGCACGCTGGACTTCGCGGCGTTTCCGACCATTCTGCTGTTTACCACTTTGCTGCGCCTCGCGCTAAACGTGGCTTCTACCCGTATCATCCTGCTGGAAGGGCATACCGGTGCGGCGGCGGCGGGTAAAGTGGTTGAAGCCTTTGGCCACTTCCTGGTGGGTGGCAACTTCGCCATCGGTATCGTGGTGTTTATCATCCTCGTTATCATCAACTTTATGGTTATCACCAAGGGTGCGGGACGTATCGCCGAAGTCGGGGCGCGTTTTGTGCTGGACGGGATGCCGGGGAAACAGATGGCTATCGATGCCGATCTGAACGCCGGGATCATTGGTGAAGAGGAAGCGAAAAAACGCCGTTCTGAAGTGACCCAGGAAGCTGACTTTTACGGTTCAATGGACGGGGCGAGTAAGTTCGTGCGCGGCGACGCCGTGGCCGGGCTTATCATCATGGTGATTAACGTGGTGGGCGGCCTGATGGTCGGGGTTATCCAGCACGATATGGCGATGGGGGCGGCGGCACAGAGCTATACGCTGTTGACCATCGGTGACGGCCTGGTCGCCCAGATCCCGGCGCTGGTGATTTCCACCGCTGCGGGCGTGATTGTTACCCGCGTGGCGACCGATCAGGATGTCGGTGAACAGATGGTGACCCAGCTGTTCAACAACCCGCGCGTGATGCTGTTGGCCGCTGGCGTGCTGGGGCTGCTCGGGATGGTGCCGGGTATGCCGAACTTTGTGTTCCTGCTGTTTACCGCCGCACTGCTGGGCCTGGCCTGGTGGATGCGTGGCCGCCAGATGGCCGCGCCGGAAGCGCCTCAGCCAGTGAAGATGCCGGAAAATAATCAGGCCGTGGAAGCGACCTGGAATGACGTGCAGCTGGAAGATCCGCTGGGCATGGAAGTGGGTTATCGCCTGATTCCGATGGTGGATTTCCAGCAGGACGGCGAGCTGCTGGGCCGTATTCGCAGTATTCGTAAAAAATTCGCCCAGGAGATGGGGTTTCTGCCGCCGGTGGTGCATATTCGCGACAATATGGATCTGCCCCCTGCGCGCTACCGTATTTTGATGAAGGGCGTAGAAATTGGCAGCGGGGATGCCTACCCAGGCCGCTGGCTGGCGATTAACCCCGGCACCGCCGCAGGGACGTTACCGGGCGAGGCGACCATTGATCCGGCCTTTGGCCTGGCCGCCATCTGGATTGAGAGCGCGCTGAAAGAGCAGGCGCAAATTCAGGGCTTCACCGTGGTTGAAGCGAGTACCGTGGTGGCAACGCACCTGAACCACCTTATCGGACAGTTTGCGCCAGAGCTGTTTGGCCGCCAGGAAGCGCAGCAGCTGCTTGACCGCGTGACGCAGGAAATGCCTAAGCTGACGGAAGATCTTATCCCGGCGGTGGTGACGCTGACCACGCTGCATAAAGTGCTGCAAAACCTGCTTGAAGAGAAAGTGCCGATCCGCGATATGCGAACCATTCTGGAAACGCTGGCGGAGCATGCGCCTATTCAGAGCGATCCGCATGAGCTCACCGCCGTGGTTCGCGTGGCGCTGGGCAGGGCTATCACCCAGCAATGGTTCCCTGGCACCGGTGAAGTGCAGGTTATCGGCCTGGATGCGTCTCTTGAGCGTCTGCTGCTGCAGGCGCTGCAGGGCGGGGGCGGCCTTGAACCGGGGCTGGCGGATCGCCTGCTGGAACAGACTCAGGATGCATTGCAGCGCCAGGAAATGCTGGGTGCACCACCGGTGCTGTTGGTGAATCACGCCCTGCGTCCGCTGCTGGCGCGCTTCTTACGCAGAACGCTGCCGCAGCTGGTAGTGCTCTCGAGCCTGGAGCTGTCCGACAACCGCAATATCCGCATGACGGCAACTATCGGAGCGAAATAAAGAATGAAAGCGTTACTTTTGATGCTGCTGGTGCCGTTTGGTGCCCTGGCGTTAGGTGAGGGTTCCTGGCAGGACAGCGGGATTGGCGTGACTCTCGGTAACCGGGGCGTAACGGCCTCCTCCCGGCCGTTGAAACCGATGCAGCCCGTCAGCGGCAGAATGACGCTGATTGCCTGGACCTACGTGCTGGATGGCCCGACGCCTGCGGGGCTGACCGTCAAACTGTGTTCGCCGACGAATTGCACCCCGCTTGAGGGTGAAAACGGCACCACGCGCGGGCTGACCAACACCGATGCAAATCAGCCGTTGCGCTTTGTCTGGGAAGTACCGGGCGGGGGCGCGATGTATCCGCCGCTGCGGGTACGCAGTAACCAGGTTATTGTTAACTACGTGCAGTAAGCCTCTCTTTCGACCACCGGCGCTTACCGGTGGTCGCCGGCTGTTTTCCGCTTCGCCAAACCTTTTGTTTTATCAATCAGTGAATCAGGCCCGGTGCCTCTTTGCACTTTTGCCATTTTCCGTTTGCTGGTGGCAGGCAGCACATCATCCTGGCGGAGGAGAACCATCGGCAGATGTGGGATGACACGCTGATGATGGCGGTGCTACCGCTGGCGAAAATCGACAAGCTGCTTGGGCGCAAAGCGTATGTGGAGGAGGCGACCTACCAGTTTTTACTGCACGTCCAGAACCTGATGGACAGGGAGAGCGGGCTGTGGTTTCGCGGCTGGAGCTACGACGGCTGTCACAACTTCGCTAACGCACGTTGGTCACGGGGTAACCGCTGGCTGACTATTGTTATCCCGGACTTCCTTGAGCTGCGTGATTTGCCTGAAACCAGCGCGGTACGCCGTTATCAGCTGCAGGTGCTGAACCGGCAGGTAGAGGCGCTGGCGAAATGCCAGCATGAAACGGGCCTCTGGCATACCTTACTTGATGACCCCGATTCTTACCTGGAAGCCTCGGCGACGGCCGGTTTTGCCTACGGCATTCTCAAGGCGGTGCGAAAGCGCTACATCAGCGCAGACTATGCGGCAGTCGGAG
The DNA here is from genome assembly GCF_059414925.1 of Cedecea sp. B1(4). NCBI lineage: Bacteria > Pseudomonadati > Pseudomonadota > Gammaproteobacteria > Enterobacterales > Enterobacteriaceae > Cedecea > Cedecea sp. B1(4). Next base: position 198,503 of record NZ_JCAHMZ010000002.1, read on the forward strand.
AAAAAGGGATGCGCGGTATTGTGGCTAATATCTCGCCGGAAGGGGAGCTGCTGCAAACGTCGTTTGGCACCGGCATGCGCAGTAATCTTGAGTTTTACCGCCAGATACCGCTGACCTCCATGCCGTACGGCAGGCGATGTCCATTCTGTGTATGACAGAATATCTGTGCGGCTATTACTGCGTCGCTAAAAAAAGAAAACCCGGCACGGTGGCCGGGTTTTTGTTTGTATAGCTTTAGAATTACATACGTTCTACGGTGTTGATACCCAGCGTATCCAGACCCAGTTTCAGCGTTTTCGCGGTGAGCAGCGCCAGCTTCAGGCGGCTGTTGCGGGTTGCGTCATCGGCGGCGCTGAGAATCGGGCAGTGCTCGTAGAAGCCGGAGAACAGGCCGGCAACATCGTACAGATAGGCACACATCACATGTGGCGTACCGTCGCGGGCAACCACATTCAGCGTCTCTTCAAACTGCAGCAGGCGGGCGGCCAGCTGAGCTTCACGGTCTTCGGTAATAACAACCTTCGCTTTCAGCAGTTCGGCTTCGTCGAGGTCGGCCTTACGGAACACGGACAGAACGCGCGTGTAAGCATACTGCATGTACGGCGCGGTGTTCCCTTCGAAGGCGAGCATGTTGTCCCAGTCGAAGATGTAGTCAGTGGTACGGCTCTTGGACAAGTCGGCGTACTTCACCGCACCAATACCTACCGCTTTCGCCAGATTTTCCAGTTCGTCTGCAGGCATGTCCGGGTTCTTCGCCGCAACCAGACTGCGGGCGCGTTCCATTGCCTCATCGAGCAGGTCGGTCAGCTTCACGGTGCCGCCGGAGCGGGTTTTGAACGGCTTGCCGTCTTTGCCCAGCATCATTCCGAACATCTGGTGCTCCAGGGTGACGGACTCCGGCACGTAGCCAGCTTTACGCACGATGGTCCAAGCCTGCATCAGGTGCTGGTGCTGGCGAGAGTCGATGAAGTAGAGCACGCGGTCGGCGTGCAGGGTTTCGTAGCGGTATTTGGCACAGGCGATGTCGGTGGTGGTGTAGAGGTAACCGCCATCTTTCTTCTGGATGATCACGCCCATCGGGTCGCCGTCCTTGTTCTTGAACTCGTCCAGGAACACCACGGTCGCGCCTTCGCTCTCTACCGCCAGACCTTTCTCTTTCAGATCCGCCACAATGCCAGGCAGCATTGGGTTGTAGAGGCTTTCGCCCATCACGTCATCGCGAGTCAGCGTCACGTTGAGGCGTTCGTAGGTTTTCTGGTTCTGCGTCATGGTGATGTCGACCAGCTTGCGCCACATCTCACGGCAGTATTCATCGCCGCCCTGCAGCTTTACCACGTAACCACGGGCGCGCTCGGCAAAAACTTCGTCTTCGTCATAGTGTTTTTTGGCCGCGCGGTAAAACTCTTCCAGGTCGGCCAGCGCCATTTCGCCCGCGTTTTCCTGCTGCTGTTTTTCCAGGAACGCGATGAGCATGCCGAACTGAGTGCCCCAGTCGCCAACGTGGTTGGCACGGATGACCTTGTGGCCAAGGAACTCGAGGGTGCGCACGGCCGCGTCACCGATGATGGTGGAGCGAATGTGGCCCACGTGCATTTCTTTGGCAACGTTTGGCGCAGAGTAGTCGACGACGATAGTTTGCGGTTCAGACACGCTCACGCCAACGCGATCGGACGCCACGGCCTCATCAATGTTTTTCGCCAGAAATGCCGGGTCGAGGAAAATGTTGATAAAGCCCGGGCCGGCAATCTCAACTTTGCTGGCGATCCCGGTCAGATCGAGGTTAGCGATGACCTTCTCTGCAACCTGTCGCGGCGGCATGCCCAGCGTTTTAGCAACGGACATCACGCCATTGGCCTGATAGTCGCCGAACTGGACTTTTGCTGACTGACGAACCTGCGGTTCGCAGTCCGCTGGCGCACCTGCAGCAATCAGCGCCTGGCTGACTTTTTCTGAGAGAAGAGACTGAATATTCACCGGGATACCTTACAATTTGTACTGGGCCGCCACGTCAAGGGCCGCCTAAAAATGAGGAAAGAAACAGGGCGTGAGTATAACGTTATTTACGCTCCGACGTCAGCAAAAGCCTCGCTAGCGGGCGGTGCAATTATTATTAACGGCGCAATGAATAACCATTCATCGGCATTTGGCCCTGGCGGGGAGTTGGCGGCCTGCCAGGAACAGGGTAGATTACGCGGTTTCTAAAAAAGAGGATGGCGGCATGGCACACTGGCAGGCGGTAGATGAACTGCATGATATTTCGGCAGATCTGCCGAGATTTACAAAAGCGTTAACTGAACTTGCCACCCGACTTGGGCTGGAGATTGCGCCCCTGGATGCCGATCACATTTCTTTGCGCTGCCACCAGAACGCGACCGCCGAACGCTGGCGTACAGGGCTGGAAAAATGCGGCACGTTGCTGAGTGAAAATATTATTAATGGCCGCCCGATCTGCTTATTCAAACTCGATGAGCCGGTGTGCGTCGAGCACTGGCGGTTTACGGTTGTGGAACTGCCCTGGCCCGGGGAAAAACGTTACCCGCACGAAGGCTGGGAGCACATTGAGATTGTGCTGCCGGGCGAGCCAGAAACGCTTAACGCGCGGGCGCTGGACTTGTTGTCTGACGCCGGGCTGCGTGAAACGGGAATTTCGGTGAAAACCAGCGCCCCGAAAGGCGAGCGCGAAAGATTGCCCAATCCAACGCTTGCGGTCACCGACGGTAAAGTGACCATCAAATTCCACCCCTGGAGCATTGAGCGGATCGTCGCCAGCGAACAGGCCAACTGATTAGCGCTGCTGCACCGCAGTTTGCAGGCGGCTAAGGGCTTCGGCAAGGACAGCGGCCGTACAGCCAAAGTTGATGCGGATAAACTGTTGCTCGCCAAAATCGATGCCGGGAGAAAAGCCCAGCCCGGCGTTGAAAAAGAATGCCGCCGGATTCTCTACGCCTAATCCGCTGGCATCAACCCAGCCGAGATAAGTGGCTTCTGGCGAAATCATCGTTAAACCCGGCGTGGCATTAATGGCCTGTGTCAGCCGATCCCGGTTAGCGCGCAGATAAACCAGCAGTGCCTGGAGCCACGCCTCGCCGCCTCGCCATGCAGCTTCCGCCGCCGTCAGGGCAAGAATATCCACTTCCGGAACAATGCCTGCCCGCTCGGCTTTGAATTTGCGCCGTAGCTCAGGGTTGGGAATAACGGCCACCGAGGCGCCAAGCCCGGCAATATTAAAGGTTTTGGACGGGGATATTAGCGTAACTGAACGCTGCGCTGCATCTTCACTTAAAGTCGCGAAGGGGATGTGCGTTACGCCGGGCTCAAGCAATAAGTCGCAGTGGATTTCGTCGGAACAGACAATTAACTCGTGCCGCTGGGCAAAGGCCAGATGCTGCTCTAGTTCGTGACGGCGGTAAACCGTGCCGCCAGGGTTCTGCGGGTTACACAGCATTAGCAGTTTTTCATTGCCGGTCATGCTGGCCGTTAATGCCTCAAGCTCAAGAGTCCAGCGCTTTTCTGTAAGCCTGAGCGGTGCGTTAATCTGCGTACGCCGGGCAAGTTCGGATGCTTTGCGAAACGGCGGGTATATCGGCGTCGGGGCTATCGTCGATTCAGAGGCGGCGGTAAGGGCTCGAACGCAGAGATTCAGGCCGGAAACAACGCCAGGCAAAAAGACCAGCCATTCAGGTTTGATGCGCCACTGATAGCGGCTGGCGAGTCTTTCGGTCAGGACATCTATCAGTTCATACGGGCGTTTGCCGTAGCCAAATACGCCTTGCCTGACGCGTGCCTGAAGTGCCTCAAGGATGCAGGGCGGGGAGCGAAAATCCATGTCAGCAACCCACATGGGCAGCACGTTTTCAGCAAATTTATTCCACTTCGAACTGTCGCTGTGACGCCTGTCGATCCATTCATCAAAATTGAATGCCATAGTACGCTACCTTTTTGTGAACCTCTTTTAAGATTATCATTCGGTGATGGGGACACAACCGGCGAACTGCAGGTTTTATCAGGAGTAATCAATGGCTTTGCTTGAAATATGCTGTTATGGAATAGATTGTGCTGTTACTGCAGAACAGGCCGGCGCGGACAGAATTGAACTCTGCTCGGCGCCTAAAGAAGGCGGGCTGACGCCGTCCGCGGGCGTGTTGCGCCAGGTGAGACAGAAAGTGTCGATTCCGGTGCATCCGATTATTCGCCCGCGCGGCGGTGATTTTTGCTACACCGACGGCGAATTTGCCACCATGCTTGAAGATATTGCGTTTGTGCGTGAACTCGGTTTCCCCGGACTTGTTATCGGGATGCTTGATGTAGAAGGCAATATTGATTTACCGCGAATGGAGCAGGTCATGCAGGCCGCTGAGGGCATGGCCGTGACGTTCCACCGGGCTTTTGATATGTGCCATCATCCGCTGCATGCGCTTGAGCAACTGGCGGCGTTAGGCGTGGCAAGAATCCTGACTTCAGGGCAGCAGCAAACGGCCGAAACGGGAATCTCACTTCTTCGGGAACTAAAACAGCATTCCCGTGCTCCAATTATTATGGCTGGCGCAGGCGTGCGTCTGAGCAACCTCGATAAGTTTGTTGCAAACGGTATTGAGGAGCTTCACAGCTCGGCAGGGCGCTCGGTGCCTTCTCCGATGCGCTATCGCAAAGCGGGCGTGTCGATGAGCGCCGATGCACAAGCCGATGAGTTTAATCGCTACTGCGTGGATGCAGACGCAGTAGCGGCCATGAAAAACGCGCTGGTGGACGCAAACCCGCCGCGCTGAAAGATTTCTACCGCGCATCATGTCGCCCAATATGATGCTTGCTCGTACCAGGCCCCGGCGGATTGCTGGGGCTTTTTTTATTTTGTAACTTGCGATGCGTCGCGTAACCTTTCCTTCACTTTTTGTACACATTGTTTAACTTCGTTTGCCAGTCACTTACGTTACAAAACACCCTGGGATGAATAATCCTCTCCGACAACTATCCATGTTAGAGGGAATTAAAAATGAAAAAAATAACTGCAACTGTCATCCTGGCTCTGTCATCCGTCTTTGCATCTGCCGCTTTTGCCGCACCGCTGCCCGAAGTGCTTAACAGCAGCCCGGCAGGGCAGGAGCAAATTGGCGTCGTGTCCATTCGTGGCGTGTCCGGCAGCACCGATGATGCCATCAACCGACTGCAGGTAAAGGCCGAGAAAATCGGCGGCAGCAAAATTAACATTACTGGCCTGGGCACGCCGGGCGACTCCAGCCTGTGGAGTGGCACCGCACAGGTTTATCGCTAAGCGATGGTGAAGATAAAAAACCCGGCAATCAGCGCCGGGTTTTTTGTTTGTGGGTTATGGCTTGCGGGCCACCAGAACGGCACGAAGCGGGGCGGGGTAACCTTCAATAGTTTTGCCGCTGTCATTTGGGTCGAGGAAATCGCCCAGCGATTCGGTGATCATCCACGACGTGCGGCGCTGTTCTTCCTGCGTGGTGACGCAGTGGTCGACAATTTTTACGTCGACAAAACCGCATTTCTCCAGCCAGTTTTTCAATGCCAGCGCGGACGGGATGTAGTAAACGTTGCGCATCTGAGCATAGCGCTCGCCCGGCACTAATACGGTATTTTCATCGCCTTCCACCACCAGCGTTTCCAGCACCAGTTCGCCTTCTTTGACCAACTGACTCTTCAACTGCCAGAGGTGATCCAGCGGCGAGCGGCGATGGTAAAGCACGCCCATCGAGAACACGGTATCAAAGGCGTTCAGCTCTGGAAGTTGCTCAATACCGAGCGGCAGAACGTGGGCGCGCTGATCGTTCCCAAGCAGTTTGCGCACCGCCTCAAACTGGCAAATAAACAGCTGCATCGGGTCAATGCCAACCGCCAGCTGCGCGCCTGCGCCAATCATGCGCCACAGGTGATAGCCGCTGCCGCAGCCCACGTCGAGAATGGTACGCCCGGCAAGCGGCGAAATGTGCGGCAAGACGCGATCCCATTTAAGATCTGAGCGCCATTCGGTGTCGATATCTACGCCATACAGCGAGTAGGGCCCTTTGCGCCAGGGCATCAGGTTGCGGAGCAGCTTTTCAATGCCAAGCTGCTGGCCTTCGCTCAGCGGCGTGGCGGATTCAGCGGTGACGCTGTGCAGGAGGTCCAGACGATGAGGCGTCATCTCCGGCAGATAGTTCACCGTGTTGTACCAGTGCTTGAATTGGCCATGCAGGGATTCACGCTGCCAGCTGGCAATTTGCGCGGGCAGGGTTTCCAGCCACGGGGCCAGGTGGTTTTTTGCAATCAGCTGATAAAAATTACCGAAATCAATCACGCGACTTCTCCGGATTTGACGGCTACCAGAGAGCCAAAGTTAAAGCACTGGAACCACAGTTCAGTGTGCTCAAAGCCCGCCTGTTTGAGGCGTTTTTTATGGGTTTCGACCGAGTCGGTCAGCATCACGTTTTCCAGCATGCTGCGCTTCTGGCTGATTTCCAGTTCGCTGTAGCCGTTGGCGCGCTTAAAGTCGTGGTGCATGTTAAACAGCAGCTCGCCGACTTCGGCATCTTCAAAGCTGAATTTCTCCGAAAGCACCAGTGCACCGCCCGGCTTCAGGCCCTGCCAGATTTTATTCAGCAACAGTTGACGGTCGTCGGGCTCGAGGAATTGTAGCGTGAAGTTGAGCACCACCATCGACGCATTTTCGATGGCGATATGGCGAATATCGCCTTCGATGACTTCGACGGGCGTTTGCGCTTTAAAGGCGTCAAGATGGCGGCGGCAGCGTTCGACCATGGCCGGGGAATTGTCGACGGCAATGATTTTGCAGCCATCGTGATGAATGTTGCGTCGTACCGATAACGTTGCCGCGCCCAAAGAGCAGCCAAGGTCGTAAACCTGGCTGTGGGGCTGCACGAAGCGCTCCGCCAGCATGCCAATCATGGAGATAATATTCGAGTAACCTGGCACCGAGCGCTGGATCATATCGGGGAAGACTTCGGCTACCCGTTCATCAAAGGTCCAGTCGCCCAGTTTGGCTATCGGGGCGGAAAACAGCGTATCGCGGTCAGACATAACGTTAAATCCGGAAATTCGAAAGGGGCGTATTTTGCGTTAATGGAGCGAGAAAACCAACTCCCACGGCATATACCATAAGTTGGCCAACACCATTAGCATCAGCGCGCACCAGGTGGCACTCATGCCTGAACGGCGCCAGCGGATCAGGCGATGATGGTATCCGTAGTAGTGCAGCAGGCGTCCGGCCAGCAGCATAATACCGCAAATATGCACCATCCAGGTTTCGGCGCCGTCCATCTCCATCAGCAGTAAAAGCAGCAGGGAAATGGGAATATATTCCACCGCATTACCGTGAATACGGATGGCGCTTTGGAGTTCACTAAAGCCGCCGTCGCCGTAGGAGACCCGGTACTGCATTCGCAGGCGAACAACGTCGAACGAAAACTTAATTAACAGCAGAGCAGCCAGCACCGCATACAGCGCGCTTACCATATTAACTCCATGTCGAAACAGTTACGGCTCACGCTATGATAGCTTGCAAGCGGAGTGCTGTCGCTAGTGCTCAGAAAAGTGTGGCCTGTTGCGGGATGGCGGGTGGGGCCCCTAATTCAGGAAAAACGTGCTGCAGCGAGGGCCACAGGGTATGAACCAGCTCCGGCGCCTGGGCAATGTCCGGGGTGTGGAGAAAAAGGTATGGCGTTGTTTTTGCCGTCCATTCAGGCAACTTTTTTAACCAGACATCAAACAGCTCGGCATTTTGCGTCATGTTGTCGCTGCCGATAAATCGCACCAGAGGATGGCTGGCCGTGACAATGGCATGCACCGGAACTTTGGGTTTTTTACGTTGGGCTTCCCGCACCGCCTCGTTGTGCGGTACGGCGCTGTGAATCGGGCGGCTGTCGAGAATGGCTCGATTCACTTTCCTGTCATGCAGGCCGCGATTCAATGCCTGTTCATCCACACCTTTGTCGAAAAAGGCCGGGTGCCGGACTTCAACGCCATAGGTGAACTCTGCGGGCAGCGCATCGAGAAAATGCCATAATGCCGGGAGGTCGCCAGGCCCGAAAGTGGCCGGCAATTGAAGCCAGTATTGGCCTATTCTGCCCGCTAGCGGCGACATGCGGTCGAAAAACTCGGCGGTGAGATCGCCGCAGTTGCGAAGGGCGGCGGTATGGGAAATGGTGGCGGGAAATTTAAAACAGAAGCGAAAACTGTCGCCCGTCATTTCCCGCCAGCGCTGTACGATTTCCGCTTTTGGCAGAGCGTACAGCGTGGTGTTGCCTTCCACACAGTTGAAGTGGCGGGCATAATCTTCCAGCGAAGTGATGCCCAGCCGGTTCCATTTCGGGTGCTGCCACTGGGGAAGGCCGATATAAATCATAGCGAAGCAATTATCTCGTCGGTGCTGCGAATGCGGGAGATACGCGGGAAGATGAACTTCAGGCTTTGATTATGTTGTTCGGCGCTGGCGGCGCTGCAGGCATCCTCAGCCAGAACCAACGAGAACCCCATCTCCCAGGCGTTACGTGCGGTGGACTCGACGCCAATATTGGTCGAAATACCGCAAAGGACGATGGTGTCGATGCCGCGGCGGCGCAGCTGTAGCTCGAGGTCTGTGCCGTAAAACGCTCCCCACTGGCGTTTGGTGACTTCAATGTCACTGTCTTTTTTACCGAGCGCGGCCGGGTAGCTCCACCAGTTTTCAGGCAGGGCATGGCCCGGAGGTGCGGCATCAACAGGTTGTTTCAGGGCTTCTGCGTAATCGGCTGACCAGCCCACGCGCACCATCACCACCGGCGAACCGTTGGCGCGGAATTTTTCACCCAGGCGCGCTGCACGAGCCACGACGTCGCTGGCGCTGTGGGGGCCACCGGCAAACGGTAAAATGCCGTCCTGCAGGTCAATCACCACCAGGGCAGTACGAGATGCGTTGAGTTGTGTCATTGTGACTCCGGTTAACATTGGGGTTAAGGGTCAATACCTTACGCTGGAAGCCAGGTTGCTGAGTTTACAAATTTTGTTAATTTTTGTGAGAATCTGCAATACCGGCGCTGCGATTCGCGCCAGTCGGCGGTTTCGGGGTTATCGCCAGCCATTATTTCCAGTATAATAGCCCCCTTTTTTCATCCAGTTGTGACAGTCGAAATAGCTGCCACCAAAGCGCCTGCCGTCGCAGGTGGCGGGTCGCGTGCAGCTGATTAAGGGATATCTCATGCGTACAGTATATTGCGGGCAGCTCAATCAATCCCATGTGGGACAGCAAGTAACGCTTAGTGGGTGGGTCAATCGTCGCCGTGACCTCGGTAGCCTTATCTTTATTGATATGCGCGATCGTGAAGGCATCGTGCAGGTGTTTTTCGACCCGGACCGTCAGGAAGCGTTCCAGCTCGCCTCTGAACTGCGTAATGAGTTCTGTATTCAGGTTGTTGGCACCGTGCGTGCTCGCGACGAGCGCAACGTTAATAAAGATATGGCGACCGGCGAAGTGGAAGTGTTTGCCACCGAACTGACCATCATCAACCGCTCTGACGTGCTGCCGCTGGACTCCAACCACGTTAATACCGAAGAAGCGCGCCTGAAGTACCGTTACCTGGATCTCCGTCGTCCAGAAATGGCTCAGCGCCTGAAAACTCGCGCAAAAATTACCAGCTTCGTGCGCCGCTTTATGGACGACCACGGTTTCCTCGATATTGAAACCCCAATGCTGACCAAAGCCACGCCAGAAGGTGCACGTGACTATCTGGTGCCTTCCCGCGTCCATAAAGGTAAATTCTACGCGCTGCCGCAGTCTCCTCAGCTGTTCAAACAGCTGCTGATGATGTCCGGCTTTGACCGCTACTATCAGATAGTGAAATGTTTCCGCGACGAAGACCTGCGCGCCGACCGCCAGCCAGAATTTACCCAGATCGACGTTGAAACGTCCTTCATGACCGCGCCACAGGTGCGTGAAGTGATGGAAGACCTGGTGCGCAAACTGTGGATCAACACCATTAACGTTGACCTGGGCGACTTCCCGGTGATGACTTTCGCCGAAGCTGAGCGCCGCTACGGTTCCGACAAGCCGGACCTGCGTAATCCGCTGGAGCTGGTGGATGTGGCTGATCTGGTCAAAGACGTAGAGTTTAAGGTCTTCTCCGGCCCGGCAAACGACGCCAAAGGCCGCGTTGCCGCACTGCGTGTGCCGGGTGGCGCACAGATCAGCCGTAAACAGATTGACGACTACGGCAAGTTCATCGAAATTTACGGCGCTCGCGGCCTGGCGTACATCAAGGTTAACGAACGTGCGAAAGGCATCGAAGGTATCACCAGCCCGGTCGCCAAGTTCCTGAATGCGGACATCGTGGAAGCTATCCTGGCTCGTACTGGCGCAGCCGATGGCGACATGATCTTCTTCGGCGCGGACAGCAAGAAAGTGGTTGCCGACGCGCTGGGCGCACTGCGTCTGAAAATCGGTAAAGATTTGCAGTTAACCGATGAGAAAAAATGGGCGCCGCTGTGGGTGGTTGACTTCCCAATGTTTGAAGACAACGGCGAAGGCGGCCTGACCGCGATGCACCACCCGTTCACCGCGCCAAAAGACATGACGCCGGAAGAACTGGCGGCTCAGCCGGAAACCGCGATTGCCAACGCCTACGATATGGTTATCAACGGCTACGAAGTGGGCGGTGGCTCCGTGCGTATTCACAACGGCCAGATGCAGCAGACCGTGTTCGGCATTCTGGGCATTAACGAGCAGGAACAGCGCGAGAAATTCGGCTTCCTGCTGGACGCGCTGAAGTACGGTACGCCGCCTCATGCGGGCCTGGCGTTTGGTCTGGATCGCCTGACCATGCTGCTGACCGGCACCGACAACATCCGTGACGTTATCGCCTTCCCGAAAACCACGGCTGCCGCCTGTCTGATGACCGAAGCGCCAAGCTTCGCTAACCCGGCTTCGCTTGCCGAGCTGGGGATTGAAGTCATCAAAAAGGCAGAGAAAAACTGATGCCTTATAAGCGTCCCGTTTCGGTTCTGGTGGTCATTTACGCAGAAGATACGAAGCGGGTGCTGATGTTACAGCGGCGCGACGATCCTGATTTTTGGCAGTCGGTCACCGGCAGCCTTGAAGAAGGGGAAAGCGCGCTGCATGCCGCCCGGCGTGAAGTAAAGGAAGAGGTCGCTATCGACGTGCTCAATGAGCCGCTGCCGTTAGTTGACTGCCAGCGCCGGGTGGAGTTTGAGATATTTACTCATTTGCGTCATCGCTATGCGCCGGGGATCACGCGCAATACGGAATCGTGGTTCTGTCTTGCGCTGCCTCATGAACGCCAGATTACGATTACCGAACATCTGGCCTGGAAATGGGTGCCCGCTGAAGAGGCGGCCCTGATGACCAAGTCATGGAGCAACCGGCAGGCGATTGAAGAGTTTGTAATTGATGCCGCCTGATACAGGCGCTTTTGGAGATTGTTATGGCAGGTCATAGTAAGTGGGCCAACACGAAACACCGCAAAGCGGCACAGGATGCCAAGCGCGGTAAGATTTTCACCAAAATTATTCGCGAGCTGGTAACGGCTGCCCGTCTGGGCGGCGGTGATGCAGGGTCTAACCCGCGTCTGCGCGCAGCTATCGATAAAGCGCTGTCGAACAACATGACGCGCGACACCCTGAACCGTGCGATTGCACGCGGCGTGGGCGGCGATGATGATGCGAACATGGAAACCATCATTTATGAAGGTTACGGCCCTGGCGGCTCAGCCGTGATGGTGGAATGCCTGAGCGACAACCGTAACCGTACCGTTGCCGAAGTGCGCCACGCGTTCAACAAATGCGGCGGGAACCTGGGCACCGACGGCTCCGTAGCCTATCTGTTCAGCAAGAAAGGGGTTATCTCCTTCGAAGCAGGTGACGAAGATCAGATCATGGAAGCTGCGCTAGAAGCCGGTGCTGAAGACGTTGTGACCTTCGACGACGGCGCTATCGACGTTTACACCGCGTGGGAAGAGATGGGCGTGGTGAAAGATGCGCTGGAAGCAGCGGGCCTGAAGGCGGACAATGCAGAAGTTTCAATGATCCCTTCCACCAAAGCAGACATGGATGCGGACACCGCGCCTAAGCTGATGCGTCTGATCGACATGCTGGAAGACTGCGATGACGTGCAGGAGGTTTACCACAACGGTGAGATCTCCGACGAGGTGGCGGCTACCCTTTAATGGCGCAGCCAACATCTGACCTGTACTCAGGAGACGCGTGATGGCGATTATTCTCGGCATCGACCCGGGATCGCGCGTCACCGGTTACGGCGTTATTCGCCAGACTGGGCGGCAGTTGACCTATCTGGGCAGCGGCTGTATCCGAACGCAGGTTGCCGACTTACCCTCGCGTCTGAAGCTTATCTACGCGGGGGTGAGCGAAATCATTACCCAGTTCCAGCCCGAGTATTTTGCCATCGAGCAGGTGTTTATGGCGAAAAATGCGGATTCCGCGCTTAAGCTGGGGCAGGCGCGCGGCGCGGCCATTGTCGCTGCGGTGAATGCTGACCTGCCGGTGTTTGAGTACGCGGCACGTCAGGTAAAGCAAACCGTGGTGGGCATAGGCAGCGCGGAGAAAAGCCAGGTTCAACACATGGTGCGCACGCTGCTTAAGCTCCCGGCCAACCCGCAGGCGGATGCGGCGGATGCGTTGGCTATCGCCATTACGCATTGCCATGTGACGCAAAACTCGGTCCAGATGAGCGAATCGCGGCTTAATTTGGCGCGAGGGCGATTAAAATAATTAAGGCTGGATATCTATCCAGCCTTTTTTATATCATAGCGTTACTTTTTCGCGCATCAACGTAAATACGCAGGAGCACATTGTGATAGGTCGACTCAGAGGCATCGTTCTGGAAAAGCAGCCCCCATTGGTATTGCTGGAAACCAACGGCGTGGGTTACGAAGTGTATATGCCTATGACCTGCTTCTATGAGCTGCCGGACATTGGCAAAGAGGCGGTGGTGTTCACTCAGTTCGTGGTGCGTGAAGACGCTCAGCTGCTTTACGGGTTTAACAATAAGCAGGAGCGGACGCTGTTTCGCGAGCTGATTAAAGTAAACGGCGTAGGGCCAAAACTGGCGCTGGCTATTCTCTCCGGGATGTCGGCTCAGCAGTTCGTGAATGCCGTCGAGCGCGAAGAAATTGGCTCCCTGATCAAGCTGCCGGGCGTGGGTAAGAAAACCGCCGAGCGCCTGATTGTGGAGATGAAAGACCGCTTCAAAGGCATGCATGGCGACCTGTTTACCCCGGCAGCCGATCTGGTGCTAACCTCGCCGGATAACGGCCAGGCAGACGATGCCGAGCAGGAAGCCGTTGCTGCCCTCGTTTCTCTGGGCTATAAACCACAGGAAGCCAGCCGCATGGTCAGTAAAGTGGGCCGTGCCGGTGCCGACAGCGAAACCCTGATCCGCGAAGCGCTCCGCGCGGCGCTATGAGGTAGAGGATGATTGAAGCAGACCGCCTGGTATCCCCAGGAAATATCACCCAGGACGAGTTAATCGATCGTGCCATTCGCCCGAAGCTGCTCGAAGAGTACGTCGGGCAGCCGCACGTGCGCTCGCAGATGGAAATCTTCATTCAGGCGGCCAAGCTGCGCGGCGATGCGCTCGATCATCTGCTGATTTTTGGCCCGCCTGGGCTGGGGAAAACCACCCTGGCTAACATCGTGGCCAACGAGATGGGCGTGAATTTGCGAACCACCTCCGGCCCGGTGCTCGAGAAAGCTGGCGATCTGGCGGCAATGCTAACCAATCTTGAGCCTCACGACGTACTGTTTATCGATGAGATCCACCGCCTTTCCCCGGTGGTGGAAGAGGTGCTGTATCCGGCGATGGAAGACTATCAGCTGGATATCATGATTGGCGAAGGCCCGGCTGCACGTTCGATTAAAATCGATCTGCCACCGTTCACCCTGATTGGCGCGACCACCCGCGCGGGCTCCCTGACTTCGCCACTGCGCGACCGTTTCGGCATTGTGCAGCGCCTGGAGTTTTATCAGGTGGCCGACCTGCAGCATATTGTCGGGCGCAGCGCCAGCGTGCTTGGGCTGGAGATGAGCGATGATGGTGCTCTGGAAGTTGCCCGCCGCGCTCGCGGTACGCCGCGTATTGCCAACCGCTTACTTCGCCGCGTTCGCGACTTTGCCGAAGTAAAGCATGACGGGGCGATTACTGCCGACGTAGCAGCGCAGGCGCTGGACATGCTGAATGTGGATAGCGAAGGGTTTGATTACATGGACCGCAAGCTGTTGCTGGCGGTGATCGACAAGTTCCTCGGTGGCCCGGTTGGGCTGGATAACCTTGCCGCTGCTATCGGCGAAGAGCGAGAAACCATTGAGGACGTGCTGGAGCCGTTCCTGATTCAGCAGGGCTTTCTGCAGCGAACGCCGCGCGGGCGTATTGCCACGCCGCGGGCCTGGACGCACTTTGGGATTGTCCCTCCGGCTCAGCCGTGAATATTCCGCAATAAAAAAGGCGCCTCAGGGCGCCTTTGTCGTGTCTACGTGAGGTCTAAGCCGGCTGCTTTTTAGCCATGCTAAGGATAAACAGCGCGGCGGCGGCCAGCACAACGGATGGGCCTGCTGGAGTATCGTAAAGTGCCGAGAAAGCCAGCCCGCCGGTGACGGCAATCATACCAATGAGAACCGCAAAGCCCGCCATTTGTTCAGGCGTTCGGGCAAAGCGCCTTGCGGTTGCGGCCGGTATAATCAGCAGCGAGGTAATGATGAGCGCCCCGACGAATTTCATTGCAACACCGATGGTGAGGGCGGTCACCAGCATCAACAGCATTTTCACTCGCTGAAGATTGACGCCGTCCACGTGGGCAAGGTCCGGGCTGATGGTCATCGCCAGCAGGCTACGCCACTGCCAGGCCAGTACGCCAAGCACGACGGCCACTCCAGCGGCAATGGAGATAATGTCCGACGGCGTGACTGACAGTAAATCGCCGAAAAGGTAAGCCATGAGATCGACGCGGACGTTAGACATCAGGCTGACCACCACCAGACCGAGCGACAGGGCGCTGTGCGCCATAATACCCAGCAGAGTATCAATGGCGAGGTGAGGGCGTTTCTCCAGCCAGACCAGGCCAATAGCAAGTAACAACGTCACTGCGATAACGGCATAAAAAGGGTTCACATTGAGCAGCAGACCAAACGCGACGCCCAGCAATGAGGCGTGAGCCAGCGTATCGCCAAAATAGGACATCCGACGCCAGACCACAAAAGAGCCCAGCGGCCCTGCCGCACAGGCGAGCAAAATCCCGGCCAGCCAGCCGGGCAACAACAATTCAAGCATTACTGTCCATTCCCTCTGCGCAGAACGATGCGACCCTGCAGATCGTGACGGTGGTTATGATGGTGGCGATAAATGCCCAGTTGTTCGGCACCGATGGGCCCAAACATCGAGATAAACTCAGGATGGGTGGAGACGACTTCTGGCGTACCGGAGCAGCAAATATGGTGGTTCAGGCACAGCACTTCATCGGTTTTGGCCATGACGAGGTGCAGGTCATGAGAAACCATCAGCACCGCGCAGTTCAGCTCATGGCGAAGCTGGTCAATCAGATTATAAAGTGCGAGCTGGCCGTTGACGTCCACGCCCTGGGTGGGTTCATCCAGTACCAGCAGATGAGGCTCATTCAACAACGCTCTCGCCAGCAGAACGCGCTGGTTTTCACCGCCAGAGAGCTTCTGCATTGGCGCATCTATCAAATGAGCAGCCTGCACGCGTTTAAGTGCCGGGAGAATGTCGGCCTTTTTTACTCCCGGGCGTAGGCGCAGGAAACGACTAACCGTGAGCGGCAGCGTGGCGTCCAAATGAAGTTTTTGCGGCACGTAGCCAATGCGCAGATGCCTGTCGCGCTTAATGACGCCCTGGTCGGGTGTGACCAACCCGAGCACGACGCGCACTAAGGTGGATTTACCTGCACCGTTTGGCCCCAACAGCGTAAGAATACGGCCAGGTTTTAGCGCAAGTGAGATATCGGCCAGCACGCGTCGCTGGCCGAAAGAGACCGAGATATTTTCCAGTTCAACCAAATTTGTCATGACAATTTCAGGGGTTGCATAAGTTAGCGGATGTTATAATATCACAATTATTCTGATTATCACGATGATAAGTTGCATTATGTTACATAAAAAGACACTTCTTTTCGCTGCATTTTCCGCCGTCCTCTGGGGCTCTGCCGTCACCGACACTAACGCCGCCGTTGTGGCGTCCATCAAGCCTCTGGGCTTTATCGCTTCAGCCATTGCCGATGGGGTGACTAGCACAGAAGTATTACTGCCTGATGGCGCCTCTGAGCACGACTATGCACTTCGTCCGTCTGATGTAAAACGCTTACAGGGCGCGGACTTAGTTGTATGGGTTGGGCCAGAAATGGAAGCCTTTATGCAGAAGTCCGTGCGCCAGATCCCCGAGCAAAAACAGCTTGAGCTGGCGGCGCTTGCCGGCGTGAAACCGCTGCTCATGAAAGGCGGTGACGACGACGACCATGAGCACGGCGATGAACATGGCCATGGCGCAAAGAGTGACGCAGATCACCATCACGGTGAATACAACTTGCACATTTGGCTCTCCCCAGAAGTGGCGCGGCTGTCGGCGGTTGCAATCCACGATAAATTAGTGGAACTTATGCCCGAAAATCGAGCCAAACTTGACGCCAACCTGAAAGATTTCGAGTCAGGCTTAGCCGACGCCGATAAACAGGTGGGTTCCGTGCTGGCACCGCTGAAAGGAAAAGGGTATTTCGTTTTTCATGACGCCTATGGCTACTTTGAAAAACAGTACGGTTTAACGCCGCTTGGCCACTTTACCGTTAACCCTGAAATACAGCCTGGTGCGCAGCGTTTACATGAAATCAGAACACAGTTGGTTGAGCATAAAGCGGTTTGCGTTTTTGCTGAGCCACAATTCAGGCCAGCGGTAATTAACGCCGTTGCCAGAGGCACTAACGTTCGCTCCGGCACCTTAGATCCTCTGGGAATTGAAGTCGCATTGGGTAAAAACAGCTATATGCAGTTTATGACCGGACTTGCGAACCAGTATGCGAGCTGCCTGAAAGGAGATTAACGAGGAAGTGAATACGTGCAACAGATAGCCCGCTCTGTCGCCATGGCATTTGACAATTTATCACGGCCCCATCGCGTTATGCTGGGGTCGCTTACGGTTCTCACTCTGGCGGTCGCGGTATGGCGACCGTCAATTTACCATCCGCAGTCCAGTCCGATAATCAAGACCATCGAACTTCAAAAAAGCGAAATACATTCGCTACTGCCGGAAGCCAGCGAACCCCTCGACCAGTCCCCGGACGCCGAAGATGACACCCTGCCTCAGGATGAGCTGGATGATAAAACCTCCGGCGAAGCGGGCGTTCATGAATATGTCGTTTCCACAGGCGATACGCTAAGCAGCATTCTGAATCAGTACGGCATCGATATGGGTGACATCAGCCAGCTCGCTTCCGCTGATAAAGACCTGCGAAACATGAAAATTGGTCAGCAGCTTTCCTGGACGCTTAACGCAGACGGCGATTTGCAGCGTCTGACCTGGGAAATGTCGCGCCGTGAAACGCGCACTTACGATCGCACTGATAACGGTTTCAAAATGAGCAGCGAAACCCAGCAGGGCGATTGGGTTAACAGCGTGCTGAAGGGCACGGTGGGGGCAAGTTTTGTTTCCAGCGCACGTGATGCCGGTTTGACTAGCGCAGAAATCAGTTCTGTTATCAAAGCAATGCAGTGGCAGATGGACTTCCGCAAGCTGAAGAAGGGCGATGAATTCTCCGTGTTGATGTCCCGCGAAATGCTGGACGGCAAGCGTGAGCAGAGCCAACTGGTCGGCGTGCGCCTGCGCAGCGACGGCAAAGATTACTACGCCATTCGCGCTGAAGACGGCAAATTCTACGATCGCAACGGCTCTGGCCTGGCTAAAGGTTTCATGCGTTTCCCTACCGTGAAGCAGTTCCGCGTTTCCTCTAACTTCAACCCTCGTCGTCTTAACCCGGTGACCGGCCGCGTCGCGCCGCACAAAGGCGTTGATTTTGCGATGCCGCAGGGAACGCCAGTGCTGGCTGTCGGGGATGGTGAAGTGGTAATGGCGAAGCGCAGCGGGGCTGCAGGTTACTTTGTGGCTATCCGCCATGGCCGGACTTATACCACCCGTTACATGCACCTTAAGAAGCTGCTGGTGAAACCTGGCCAGAAAGTGAAGCGCGGTGACCGTATTGCACTCTCTGGCAATACCGGGCGTTCTACCGGCCCGCATCTGCATTACGAAGTGTGGATCAACCAGCAGGCGGTTAACCCGCTGACGGCCAAGCTGCCGCGTTCTGAGGGCCTGACTGGCTCCGATCGCAGTGATTACCTGGCGCAGGTTAAAGACGTACTGCCGCAGCTGCGCATCGACTGATTTTTACCTTTGACGAAAAGCCGGTTCTTGTAACCGGCTTTTTCTTTTGTCTGCTGGCCGCTGCCCCGCTAAAATAACGATAAATTTGTCTCGCCAGACTGCTGGCGAACTACTGAGAGCCGCATGGAAAAAGCAAAAAAAAACCACAGTGAGTTTATCCCTGAATTTCAAAAAGCCTTTTTGCACCCGCGTTACTGGGGCGCATGGCTTGGCGTTGGCGCTTTTGTCGGGCTGGCGCTTCTTCCTCCGGGGCTCCGGGATCCTTTGCTGGGGAAGATTGGGCGCTTAGCGGGGCGCCTGGGCAAAAGCGCCAGACGCCGGGCACAAATTAACCTGCTTTACTGCTTTCCTGATTTACCGGAAGCCGAGCGTGAATCAATCATCGATCGCATGTTTGCCACGGCGCCGCAGGCGATGGTGCTAATGGCGGAATTGGGGCTGCGTGACCCGAAAAAGGTCATGGCTCGCGTGGACTGGCACGGCAAAGAGATTGTGGATGAAATCCGTGCTAAAGAGGAAAACGTGATTTTCCTCGTGCCGCACGGCTGGGCCGTCGATATTCCGGCTATGCTGATGGCCTCTGAAGGCCAGAAAATGGCGGCGATGTTCCACAACCAGGGCAACCAGCTGTTTGACTATGTCTGGAATACGGTGCGCCGTCGCTTTGGCGGCCGGATGCATGCCCGCAACGACGGGATCAAACCGTTTATCAGTTCCGTTCGCCAGGGCTATTGGGGTTACTATCTTCCCGATCAGGATCACGGGCCAGAACACAGCGAATTTGTCGATTTCTTTGCGACCTACAAAGCAACTCTCCCGGCCATTGGGCGACTGATGAAAGTGTGTCGTGCCCGCGTGATCCCGCTGTTCCCGGTTTATAACAGCGACACTCACCGGCTGGATATTTTTATTCGTCCGCCGATGGATGATCTGCTCGAGGCCGATGACCATACCATCGCCCGCCGGATGAACGAAGAGGTTGAATTGCTGGTGGGCCCGCATCCGGAGCAATATACCTGGATCCTCAAGCTCCTGAAGACCCGTAAAGAGGGCGAGATAGAGCCTTACTGCCGGGATGAGCTGTACCCGAAAAAGAAAAAATAGCGCATATTGCGTAATGGAAAACCGCGCCACTGTCTTTCACTGGCGCGGTTTTTTTTTCACCCTTTCACCAGCACCGGATCTTTGTTCCACAACGCCGGGAAGAGTTGTTTAAGCTGCTCGACTTTGGGGATGTCGTTGATCGCGATGTAAGGGTAATTTGGGTTGTCGTTCAGGAAATTCTGGTGGTATTTCTCCGCCGGGTAGAACTGCGCATGTTCTTCAATCGTGGTGACTAGCGGCGCACTAAAACTATGGCTGGCGTTGAGTTGCGTGATATACGCTTTGGCCACCTTCGCCTGTGATTCGCTGAGCGGAAAAACGGTAGAACGGTATTGCGTTCCGTAATCCGGCCCCTGGCGGTTTAGCTCCGTGGGGTTGTGCGCGACGGAAAAGAAGACCTGTAATAGCTGACCATAAGTCACTTTGGCCGGATCAAATATAACCTGCACGGATTCGGCGTGCCCGGTCATCCCCATGCTGACCGTCTCATAATTCGCCGTCCGTGCTTTACCGCCCGTATAACCAGATATTGCGCTGGTTACGCCTTTTACATGCTGAAAGACGCCCTGAACGCCCCAGAAACAACCTCCGGCAAAGACGGCGGTTTCAAGATGTGTGCCCGTGGGCGACTCATCCTGCAGTGGTGCAGGAATCGCCACCGCACGTTCGGGTTCGGACCAGGCCGTATTCTGAAAGACAAGTGCAGCAACGATAAGCGCAGGCGCGCTGAACAACGCTACCCGGCGTTTGGTGGACGAAAAGAGTGTCGGTTTCATCGTAATGCTCCCCGGTTAACCGAACGTGAAGGCATAGGCGTTCACGCCCGGATCTTCAAATTCAATACTGAACGTGTGTTCGCCGCTGCCGCTCGACTGGCGAATCAGCTGGTAAAGGCGCTGTTCCGTCACCGTGCCGCTGCCGTCCGGGGCAACATCTGAACCGTGAACGCTGCCGGGCGCCTGGTCGTCGATTGTGACTTTAAAACGCACCGGCTTGCCTGCTGTGCCAGGGCCGAGAACGAGGTGCAGATCGCGAGCATGAAACTGGTAAACAATGCGACCATTCGGGCGATTAAGCGTGATGTTCTCCCCGCCGATGGTCCAGTTACCTTCGAGTCCCCAGCTGTCCAGCGGCAGTGCGGAAGGCTTTTTGTAGTCTGCCGGTTTATCTCCGGTGACTTCGCCAGAGGCAAAGTTCTGCGCCCGCATATAGCCGAGGTAGGTTTCTGGAGAGATGTCATTCTGGCCGCTGGCCGCCTGCTCTACGCCGCTGGCAGAAACGGAGCTGATGCCGCTGTTAACATTTTTAGCGCCTGCCTGGCGCAGCAGCGCCTGAATAACGCGTTCGGATTGCGCATAGTCGCCTTCGCCAAAGTGCTCGTAGCGAATATGGCCGCTGGCATCAATAAAGTAGTGCGCTGGCCAGTACTGGTTATTGAACGCCCGCCAGATGCTGTAATCATTATCAATGGCGACAGGATAAGTTACGCCCAGTTTCTTAGCTTCTTTGGTCACGTTATTGACGTCACGCTCAAAGGCGAACTCCGGCGCGTGGACGCCAATCACCACCAGGCCCTGATCGCGGTATTTTTCGGCCCAGGCTTTCACATACGGTAAAGAACGCAGGCAGTTAATGCAGGAGTAGGTCCAGAAATCGACGAGGACGACTTTGCCTTTCAGCGATTCAGCGGTCAGTGGTGGCGAGTTTAGCCACTGTGTCGCACCGCTCAACGAAGGCATCACGCCAGCATCGGTCAACGTTGGAATGGCGTCGTCATCTGACGTTTTCACCACGGAGGCGGGCGTGGGGGCATTGGCCGTGGTGCTGTCAGGGGAGAAGCGTTTCACCAGCGCTTGTTCGATGCCGCCGGTTGACGCTGTAGAAAGTCGGGCCAGTACGCCAGTATCTAAGCCAAAAGAAATAGCGACGACGCCCAGTAACATCCCAGCGCCCAGAATTCGACGGATCCATTCCCCTACGCCCAGAGAGCGTTTCATGGCGCTGAATACTTTGCCACCGATCAAAAGCGCCAGCGCCAGTGAGGTGGCCGCACCTGCGGCATAAGACAACAGCAACAGCGTAGATCCTACATTTGCCCCCTGCAGGGCCGCACCGGTCAGCACCAGTCCCAGAATGGGGCCAGCGCAGGGTGCCCAAAGCAGCCCGGTTGCAACACCTAGTAAAAACGAGGCGCCTGGACCTGCTGGCTGGCCCGGAGCCACGCGGTTAGACAGCGAGTTACCCGCGTTAACCAGAGGGTGCATGACGCGCTCAGCCAGGCGAGGGAATAGCAGCGTGATACCAAACACCGCCATCAACACTAATGCCACGCCGCGGCCATATTGGTTGGCCGCGACGACCCAGCCACCGCCGACGGCTGCCAGCGTTGCGAATAACGTGAACGTTAACGCCATGCCCGCCAGAAGCGGCAGCCCTGTGCGGACAAACGGCTGGTCGGATCGTGCAAAAACAAACGGCAGTACCGGCAGGATACAAGGGCTGGCGATGGTTAACAGGCCGCCCAGATAAGCAAGAATTATGACCAGCATCATGATGTTCCTGTGTCAGAGTGAGAACGGAGAGCCGGGCGGAAAGAACGGGGCTCCTCATGTATTTATGCCTGCACTTTATAAAAAGAATACTTACTAAATCCTCCTCAAGAGTTAACAATTTCGTGATAACTCCAGGGGGGATAAACAGGGCGTGCAAACGCAGCGGCGAGTACCGTCAGGCACTCGCCGCTGATTTAATGAGGATGTTTCTGGGGGAAAGCAGGCGGGGGATGCCTGCTAACACTTACTCAACGCACAAGATACGCGTGGTGTTGGTGGTGCCAATGGTGCTCATCACGTCGCCCTGGGTCACGATGACCAGGTCGCCAGAAATCAGGTAGCCTTTATCACGCAGGAGGTTTACCGCATCGTTAGCGGCGGCGACGCCTTCGCTTGCGCTGTCAAAGTAAACCGGGGTCACGCCGCGATAGAGTGACGTGAGGTTCAGCGTACGCTCATGGCGAGAGAGCGCAAAAATAGGTAAGCCGGAGCTGATACGGGACGTCATCAGCGCGGTACGCCCGGACTCGGTCATCGAAATGATGGCGGTAACCCCTTTGAGGTGGTTAGCGGCATACATCGCGGACATCGCAATGGCTTCTTCAACGTTATCGAACTGCACGTCGAGACGGTGCTTGGAGACGTTAATGCTTGGGATTTTCTCTGCGCCCAGGCAAACGCGCGCCATTGCCGTTACGGTTTCAGCAGGATACTGGCCTGCCGCCGTTTCTGCCGACAGCATCACCGCATCGGTGCCATCGAGTACGGCGTTTGCCACGTCCATGACTTCCGCACGGGTTGGCATTGGGTTGGTGATCATCGACTCCATCATCTGGGTGGCGGTGATCACGGCACGATTCAGCTTACGTGCACGACGAATCAGGGTTTTCTGGATGCCAACCAGCTCCGGGTCGCCGATTTCTACGCCCAGGTCACCGCGGGCTACCATCACCACGTCAGAGGCGAGAATAATGTCGTCCATTGCGGCTTCGTCGCAAACGGCTTCCGCGCGTTCTACTTTCGCCACAATTTTCGCATCGCAGCCCGCATCACGCGCCAGGCGGCGTGCGTAGTTCAAATCTTCGCCGCAGCGTGGGAAGGAGACGGCCAGGTAATCAACGCCAATTTTTGCAGCGGTAACAATGTCGGCTTTGTCTTTGTCGGTCAGCGCTTCTGCAGACAGACCCCCGCCCAGCTTGTTGATCCCTTTGTTGTTAGACAGCGGGCCGCCTACGGTCACTTCGGTAAACACTTTCAGGCCCTGGACTTCCAGCACTTTGAGCTGCACGCGGCCATCGTCGAGCAGCAGGATGTCGCCTGGGACAACGTCGGCCGGCAGGCCTTTATAGTCGATGCCCACTTTCTCTTTGTCGCCTTCGCCTTTGCCGAGGTTGGCATCCAGCAGGAATTTGTCGCCCAGGTTAAGGAATACTTTGCCTTCTTTGAAGGTAGATACGCGAATTTTAGGGCCTTGCAAATCGCCGAGGATCGCCACATGGCGCCCCAGTTTTGCGGCAATTTCACGCACTTTATCTGCACGCAGCTGATGGTCTTCAGCTGAGCCGTGGGAGAAGTTCATTCGCACCACGTTAGCGCCGGCGGCAATAATTTTTTCTAAATTATTATCGCGGTCGGTTGCCGGGCCTAAGGTGGTAACGATTTTGGTTCTACGTAGCCGTCTGGACATGTATTACTCCGTTGACTGAAACAACTTGGTGTTGCGTGAACAAAAACTCGGTAGGTCAGGGTGTGCTGTGAACACCCATGACAACGTAACCGAACAGCCTAATAAGTTACAACTTTGTTATCAAAAATTAACGTTCATCGCCTGAGAGAAGACGTTCTTTATCAAACCGCGATTCTTTGAGCGCTTCCTTGACTCGCTTCAAGTTATCCCTGAATTTTGCCCCTCGACGCAATGTAAAGCCCGTCGCCAGGACATCAATGACGGTCAGCTGCGCCAGGCGAGACACCATCGGCATATAAATGTCCGTATCTTCTGGTACATCCAGCAGCAGAGAAAGCGTCGCCTCACGGGCAAGCGGGCTGCCTTCTGATGTGATGGCGAGCACAATGGCATCGTTTTCACGGGCTAACTGCGCCAGCTCAACCAGATTTTTAGTCCGGCCGGTGTGAGAGATAAGCACCACCACGTCCTGCTCGGTACAATTCATACAGCTCATACGTTGCATAACAACGTCATCGGAGTAAATCACCGGGACATTAAAGCGGAAAAACTTGTTGGTAGCATCGTGAGCGACGGCGGCGGATGAACCGAGTCCAAAAAAGGCAATTTTCTTTGCCTGGGTAAGCAAATCCACGGCCCGGTTCACCGCAGACATATCCAGCGACTGACGAACCCGGTCAAGGCTCGCCATAGCGGATTCAAAGATCTTGCCGGTATAGGACTCGACGCTATCATCTTCATCAACATTCCGGTTTACATACGGCGTGCCATTCGCCAGACTCTGAGCTAAATGCAGTTTAAAATCCGGGAAGCCCTTGGTTTCAAGACGACGGCAAAAGCGGTTCACGGTGGGCTCGCTGACGTCCGCGCTGCGGGCAAGCGTCGCGATGCTGGAGTGAATGGCGTCCTGAGGCGCAGCAAGAATCACTTCTGCGACTTTGCGTTCCGATTTGCTAAGGTGTTCCAGCTGTGACTGGATTTTTTCCAGCATATTCATAAAGGCGGGCACTCATGGGTTTTAGCGATTTCAGCAACAGAAGAAATCGTGGGCCGATTTAGCAAGAATATACTCTTGCTAAAATGTGATAGGGCGAGTTGCCCAGGTAATGTTGTTGTTTTTTTTCATTACATGATCGGTGTCTAACTTTGGCAACGGTTACATCGCACAATAAAACGCCAGTAAATGACGCTTTAGTGCGGCATTGTGGGAAAAGTTAGCAATTGAGGCGGTCAAACCGGGGTTAACGGTTGTCCTCGATTCAGCAAAAGCAGTACATTGCAGCGTAATAAAATTACAAGACGTGCCTGGCTTAATGCTATCCGGGCCCCAAAGGGCCGGTAAAAGCCGGGATATCCGAAACGAGGAGACAAACATGGCGGTAACGCAAACAGCCCAGGCGTGCGACCTGGTCATTTTCGGTGCAAAAGGCGACCTGGCGCGCCGGAAACTGTTGCCATCCCTGTATCAGCTGGAAAAAGCAGGTCAAATCCATCCGGAGACCCGTATTCTGGGTGTTGGCCGCGCAGAGTGGGATAAAGAGGCATACACCAAAGTTGTCCGCGAAGCCCTCGAAACCTTCATGAAAGAGAAGATTGACGAGAGCCTGTGGGACAAACTGAGCGGTCGTCTGGATTTCTGTAACCTGGATGTCAACGACACCTCTGCTTTTACCAAGCTGGGGAAAATGCTCGACCAGCAGAATCGCGTCACCATCAACTATTTCGCTATGCCGCCCAGCACCTTTGGCGCTATCTGCAAAGGGTTAGGTAAAGCGAAGCTTAACGCCAAGCCTGCTCGCGTCGTCATGGAAAAACCGCTGGGGACTTCCCTCGAAACTTCCCAGCAGATCAACGATCAGGTGGGCGAGTTCTTTGAAGAGTGCCAGGTTTACCGTATCGACCACTATCTGGGTAAAGAAACCGTTCTTAACCTGCTGGCACTGCGTTTTGCTAACTCCCTGTTCGCTAACAACTGGGACAACCGCACTATCGATCACGTAGAAATCACCGTGGCCGAAGAAGTGGGTATTGAAGGCCGCTGGGGTTACTTCGATCAGGCCGGGCAGATGCGTGACATGATCCAAAACCACCTGCTGCAGATCCTGTGCATGATTGCCATGTCTCCACCGTCTGATTTGACTGCGGACCATATTCGCGATGAGAAAGTGAAGGTTCTGCAGTCGCTGCGCCGCATTGACCGCACCAACGTGCGTGATAAAACCGTGCGCGGTCAGTACACCGCAGGCTTTGCGCAGGGCAAGAAAGTGCCTGGTTACCTGGAAGAAGAGGGCGCGAACAAATCCAGCGCCACCGAAACCTTCGTGGCTATTCGCGTAGATATCGATAACTGGCGTTGGGCCGGCGTGCCGTTCTACCTGCGTACCGGTAAACGTTTGCCAACCAAATGTTCTGAAGTCGTGGTTTACTTCAAAAACCCGGCTCTGAATCTGTTTAAAGATTCCTGGCAGGAATTGCCGCAGAACAAGCTGACTATCCGTCTGCAGCCGGATGAAGGTGTGGATATTCAGATTCTGAACAAAGTCCCGGGCCTTGAGCACAAGCATAACCTGCAAACCACCAAGCTGGATCTGAGCTACTCCGAGACCTTCAATGAATCTCACCTGGCAGATGCCTATGAACGTCTGCTGCTGGAAACCATGCGGGGCATTCAGGCGCTGTTTGTTCGTCGTGATGAAGTGGAAGAGGCGTGGAAATGGGTCGACTCCATTACCGAAGCCTGGGCTGCGGATAACGATGCGCCGAAACCTTACCAGGCCGGTACTTGGGGGCCGGTGGCTTCCGTGGCGATGATTACCCGCGACGGCCACTCCTGGAACGAATTTGAGTAACAGGCTGTGAACATGGCCGGTCAAAAGTCGCTAACAAATGGATCTTATTTTACCGGTAACATGATCTAACACAGAAGTGGCATAGTTTTTTATGAATAATAGCCCCGCGTGGATTCACCCGCGGGGCTTTTTTATTTACACTAGCTGAAGCGTTTTTGCTCCCGGCATCAAGTCTAATGGGCTACGATGGGCAACAAAGCTGCTTTCATCAGCTCTAAACATGACGGTATCAATGCGGGAGAACAGCCACTTTCTGAGGAACTTCTATGCATTCAAATTTGTTACGGGTAACATCGCGTATTATCGAACGCTCCCGCCCAACGCGCGAAGCCTACCTGGCACGCGTTGAGAAAGCCCGGAGCAACACGGTTCACCGCTCGGAACTTGCCTGCGGTAACCTCGCGCATGGTTTCGCTGCCTGCCAGCCGGACGATAAGGCGGCGCTGAAAAGCATGTTGCGTAACAATATTGCGATCATCACGTCCTACAACGACATGCTCTCCGCCCATCAGCCGTATGAACATTACCCTGAGCAAATCCGTAAGGCGCTGCATTCCGTGGGCGCGGTGGGGCAGGTTGCAGGCGGTGTCCCGGCGATGTGTGACGGGGTGACTCAGGGTCAGGATGGTATGGAGCTTTCGCTGCTGAGCCGGGAAGTGATTGCCATGTCTACCGCCGTTGGTCTTTCCCATAACATGTTCGACGGGGCGCTCTATCTTGGCGTGTGCGACAAAATCGTGCCGGGATTGACGATGGCCGCGCTGTCCTTTGGGCATCTCCCTGCCGTCTTTGTGCCATCAGGCCCGATGGCCAGCGGCTTGCCGAACAAAGAAAAAGTCCGCATTCGCCAGCTTTATGCGGAAGGTAAAGTTGACCGCCTCGCGCTGCTGGAAGCGGAAGCTGCCTCTTATCACGCGCCGGGGACCTGTACTTTCTACGGCACGGCGAATACCAACCAGATGGTGGTTGAGTTTATGGGCATGCAGTTGCCGGGGTCGTCGTTTGTTCAGCCTGATGCAGAGTTGCGTCACGCGCTGACGGACGCAGCGGCGCGCCAGGTCACTCGCCTGACCGGCAACGGCAACGAATGGATGCCTCTCGGGAAAATGATTGATGAGAAAGTGGTGGTGAACGGCATTGTTGCACTGCTGGCTACCGGCGGCTCGACGAACCACACCATGCATCTTGTTGCGATGGCTCGCGCTGCCGGGATCATTATTAACTGGGACGACTTCTCCGAGATCTCCGAAATTGTGCCGCTGCTGGCTCGTTTATATCCTAACGGTCCTGCCGACATTAACCACTTCCAGGCGGCTGGCGGTGTGCCGGTGCTGCTGCGTGAGCTGCTGAAAGGTGGCCTGCTGCACGAAGACGTTAACACCGTGGCCGGTTTTGGCCTGCATCACTACACCATGGAGCCGTGGCTCGACAACGGTCAGCTTGCCTGGCGTGAAGGCGCGAGCCAGCCGTTGGATAGCGACGTTATTGCCACTATGGAAAAACCGTTCTCCCGTCACGGCGGAACCAAAGTGCTGAGCGGGAATCTGGGCCGGGCGGTGATGAAAACGTCAGCGGTACCGGTAGAAAATCAGGTGATTGAAGCGCCGGCGGTTATTTTTGAAAGTCAGCATGACGTATTACCTGCCTTTGAAGCCGGCAAACTGGACCGCGATTGTGTTGTTGTCGTCCGCCATCAGGGGCCAAAAGCGAACGGCATGCCAGAATTGCATAAACTTATGCCGCCGCTTGGAGTATTATTGGACCGCTGTTTCAAAATTGCTCTGGTGACAGATGGAAGACTGTCCGGTGCCTCAGGGAAGGTGCCTTCCGCAATCCATGTTACCCCGGAAGCATACGACGGCGGGCTGCTGGCGAAGGTGCAGGATGGCGACATTATTCGCGTCAATGGCCAAACGGGCGAGCTAACGTTGCTGGTCGATGAAGCCGTACTTGCGGCGCGCACTGCTTATCACCCGGATCTCAGCGCCGAGCGCGTAGGGACCGGTCGGGAGTTATTCGGCGCATTGCGCGAACAGCTTTCGGGCGCTGAACAAGGCGCAACCTGCATTAAATTTTAAGCCCGCGGCAGTAATGCCCGGAACAGATTAAAAGTGGCTAAGAGGCGCTCAGATGAAAAATTGGAAAACTACAGCAGAACAGATCCTGAAAACCGGTCCGGTTGTGCCGGTTATTGTTGTTAACAAGCTGGAGCATGCGGTGCCAATGGCGAAAGCGCTGGTGGCCGGTGGCGTCCGCGTGCTGGAAGTCACGCTGCGTACAGCTTGTGCTATCGATGCCATTCGTGCGATTGCGAAAGAAGTGCCTGAAGCCATTATCGGCGCGGGCACTGTGCTGAACCCGCAGCAGCTTGCGGAAGTGACCGAAGCTGGCGCGCAGTTTGCCATCAGCCCGGGTCTGACCGAGCCGCTGCTGAAAGCCGCGACCGAAGGCACCATTCCGTTGATCCCAGGCATCAGCACCGTGTCAGAACTGATGCTGGGGATGGACTACGGCCTGAAAGAGTTCAAATTCTTCCCGGCTGAAGCCAACGGTGGCACTAAAGCGCTGCAGGCCATCGCAGGACCGTTCTCTCAGGTGCGTTTCTGTCCAACCGGGGGGATCTCTCCGGCTAACTACCGCGATTACCTGGCGCTTAAAAGCGTGCTGTGCATCGGTGGTTCCTGGCTGGTTCCGGCCGATGCGCTGGAGGCGGGCGACTACGACCGGATCACTAAGCTTGCCCGTGAAGCGGTAGAGGGCGCTAAGCAGTAAGCCATAAAAAAGCCCGCAGTACGCGGGCCCAATGACTCAATCGCCCTCATTTGAGGGCGATTTTTTTATCCTTCAACTTTTACCTGAGCGGCTGACGTCACGGCCCTTGTCACTGCCTCATCGACACTGTTACCGGTTGCCAGCGCCACGCCCATGCGGCGTTTACCTGCGATCTCCGGCTTACCGAACAGGCGAACCTGTAAACCGCCGCCCAGCGCAGCTCCCACGTTACTAAATTTAACGTTATCGCTTTGCAACTCAGGCAGGATCACCGCCGATGCGGCAGGGCCATACTGACGAATTTCGCCGACAGGCAGGCCGAGGAAGGCGCGAACGTGCAGCGCAAACTCAGACAGATCCTGTGAAATCAACGTCACCATGCCGGTGTCGTGCGGGCGAGGGGAGACTTCACTGAAAATCACCTCATCGCCGCAGACAAACAGCTCAACGCCGAACAGGCCGTGGCCGCCCAGAGCGGTAACCACTTTTTCAGCAATCTCTTTCGATTTTGCCAGCGCGATGTCGCTCATCTGCTGTGGCTGCCAGGATTCACGGTAGTCGCCCTCTTCCTGACGGTGCCCGATAGGCGCGCAGAAATGCACGCCGTCAACGGCGCTGATGGTCAGCAGGGTGATTTCAAAATCAAAATTGACCACGCCCTCAACGATAACGCGGCCTTTACCGGCCCGCCCACCTAGCTGGGCGTATTCCCAGGCTTTTGCCAGTTGGTCGGCTGTGCGGATGAAGCTCTGGCCTTTGCCGGAGGAACTCATCACCGGTTTAACAATGCACGGCAAACCAATCTCCTGCACGGCCTGGCGGAAAGCGTCCTCACTGTCGGCGAAGCGGTAACTCGACGTGGGCAACTGGAGTTCTTCTGCGGCCAGGCGGCGGATCCCTTCGCGGTTCATAGTGAGTTTGGTGGCGCGGGCGCACGGCACCACTCGCTGACCCTGGGCTTCAAGCTCCAGCAGGGCATCGGTGGCAATGGCTTCAATTTCAGGAACGATAAAATCGGGCATTTCGGCGGCGACAAGCGCTTTTAGCGCCGCGGCATCCAGCATGTTAATGACGTGGCTGCGGTGTGCGACGTGCATTGCCGGCGCATTTGCGTAGCGATCGACGGCGATAACTTCTACCCCGAGGCGCTGACATTCAATGGCCACTTCTTTACCCAATTCACCGGAACCCAGCAGCATAACTCGCGTAGCTGCCGGGCGCAGAGCGGTTCCCAACGTTGACATGTGATTTAGCCTTAACAAAGAAAAAGACCGCAGTAGTATAAACGAAAACGTTTGCGTTGGCAGCGGCTTTCCGGCTTGTGTGATAAAATGAATGGCGATATACTGGATAAATAAACAGGTAAACGGAGCTGCAAAATGGCGGTCGAGATTAAATATGTTGTAGTGAGAGAGGGACAAGAAAAAATGGCCTTTGCCAGTAAAAAGGATGCTGACGCTTACGACAAAATGCTGGATCTGGCTGAAGTCCTCGGCGACTGGCTGCAGCAAAGCCCGATTGCGCTGGATGAAGGGCAGAGCGACACCCTGGCGATGTGGATGGCGGAAAACAAGGATCTGCTGGCGGGCGTATTGAAAAACGGCAAGCTGCCAGAGCCTGAATTAAGTCAGTTTGAGCCAGACGCAGAGTCCTCAGCGCTTGAACAATCGCCAACTGCGGAAGACAACGTCAGCGAGCACCCTGGACGTAAACGCACTAAAGCCGCCTAATTCGGCTTGGGTGCAAGCGCCGGGCAGCCGGCGCGATTCTTTTCCCATCTTTAGCGCTGTCCGACGTTTCTTGACGTCCTGTGACCTACTCTCGACGAGTTAAGTCAACAGAGGATCTCCGTCATGAATAACTGGTTACAGCAGCTTCAGTCGCTCCTGGGGCAATCTACTTCTCCTCAATCTTCACAGCCTGCAGCCGGTAATAGCTCTGAAGGGATCGGTAAACTTCTGGTGCCGGGGGCGCTGGGCGGATTAGCCGGGTTACTGCTGGCGAGTAAATCGTCCCGCAAGTTGTTAACAAAATACGGCACCAGTGCGCTTCTGGTCGGCGGCGGCGCCGTGGCCGGAAGCGTGCTATGGAACAAATACAAGGAGCGGGTTCGCCAGAGCCAGCCCGTTTCCACAGGCTGGAGTGAGCCGCACTCGTCGGTTGATGTTCGTACCGAAAGATTAATTACCGCGCTGGTTTTTGCGGCGAAAAGCGACGGCCATATCGATGCAAAAGAGCGTCAGTTTATTGAGCAACAGCTGCGTGAAGTCGGTATCGACGGGGAAGGTAAAGCGCTCGTCGAACGGGCGATCGACAGGCCGTTAGATCCTCACGGGCTTGCACAAGGTGTGAGAAATGAGGAGGAAGCGCTGGAGCTTTATTACCTTAGCTGCACGGCTATCGATATCGATCACTTTATGGAACGTAGCTACCTGAGCGCTCTGGGCGATG
Source organism: Cedecea sp. B1(4) (assembly GCF_059414925.1). Classification (NCBI taxonomy): domain Bacteria; kingdom Pseudomonadati; phylum Pseudomonadota; class Gammaproteobacteria; order Enterobacterales; family Enterobacteriaceae; genus Cedecea; species Cedecea sp. B1(4). The sequence goes on from NZ_JCAHMZ010000002.1 coordinate 230,318, forward strand.
CGCTAAACATACCGCCGGATGTCCGCTCCGGTATTGAGCAAGATATTCAACAGCAAAAACAACCGCTCGCGGTGTAATCCTCCTGCAACCAGCCTGTGCCGGGTTTCTCCCGGCATTTTCTTTTAATCCTTCATGTTCCGCTTGCAAGCCCGGCTGAATTTGCCACCCTTACGGGGTGTTAAACGGAAAATGATGAAAGTGATGCCGCCAAAAGCCAAAAAAATACCTCACGCTATGACGCTGCATGGCGATACCCGCACGGATAACTATTACTGGCTGCGGGATGATGACCGCGCCGATCCCGATGTGCTGAAATACCTTGAGCAGGAAAATGATTACGGGAAAAGGATCATGGAGAGCCAGCGCGCGCTGCAGGATCAACTGCTCAAAGAGATGATCGCTCGCGTTCCTCCTCGCGATGTTTCCGCCCCGTATGTGAAGAACGGCTATCGCTACCGCCAGGTGTATGACAAAGGGAATGAGTACGCGATTTATCAGCGGCAATCTGCGGTCAGAGAAGAGTGGGGCGAGTGGGACGTTTTGCTGGATGCCAACCAGCGTGCCGCCTATAGCGAGTTCTACACCATGGGGGGATTTGCCATTACGCCGGACAATGCCGTGATGGCCCTGGCAGAGGACTATCTCTCCCGCCGTCAGTTCGGCATCCGTCTGCGCAATTTGAAAACCGGGAACTGGTACCCGGAGTTGCTGGATAATGTCTCGACCGGTTTTGTTTGGGCAAATGACTCCGTCACGCTTTACTACGTGCGCAAGCATCCCAAAACCTTACTGCCTTATCAGGTCTGGCGGCACACGCTGGGCCACCCGGTGGCCGATGACCAACTGGTGTATGAAGAAAAAGATGACGCTTTTTACGTCAGCGTGCATAAAACAACCTCCCAGCATTTTGTTGTCATCCATCTTGCCAGCGCTACGACGAGTGAGGCTTTGTTACTGGATGCCGAACTGGCAGACGCCGAACCGCAAGTTTTTGCCCCGCGCCGGAAAGATCATGAATACACGGTCGATCACTACCAGCATGGGTTCTACATTCGTTCCAACAAAGACGGTAAAAATTTCGGACTCTACCGCAGTGCCGTGAGGGACGAAAAACAGTGGGAAACGCTGATTGCCGCGCGGGAACAGGTCATGCTTGAAGACTTTACGCTGTTCCGCGACTGGCTGGTGGTTGCCGAGCGCCAGCAGGGATTGACCAGCCTGCGCCAGATTAATCGCCATACGCGTGAGTCCACGGGCATCGCTTTTGACGATCCGGCCTATGTCACCTGGCTTGGCTACAACCCTGAGCCGGAAACCTCGCACCTGCGCTACGGTTACTCTTCAATGACGACGCCGGACACCCTATTCGAGCTGGATATGGACAGCGGTGAGCGGCGGGTTATCAAGCAAACCCAGGTTGCCGGTTTTGACGCTAGCAATTACCGCAGCGAGCATCTGTGGGTGACGGCGCGGGATGGCGTTCAGGTGCCGGTCTCACTGGTTTATCACCGGAAACACTTTCGCCAGGGTAAAAGCCCGCTGCTGGTCTATGGCTATGGATCTTACGGCAGCAGTATGGATGCTGACTTTAGCAGCAGCCGTTTGAGTCTGCTGGACAGAGGGTTTGTCTTCGCCATTGCCCATGTGCGCGGCGGCGGTGAACTGGGCCAGCAATGGTATGAAGACGGTAAATACCTGAAAAAGATGAATACCTTTAACGATTATCTGGACGTGTGCGATGATCTGCTCAGGCAAGGATATGGCGATCCTAAACTGCTTTATGGGATGGGCGGCAGCGCGGGCGGAATGCTGATGGGTGCAGCTATCAATCTGCGCCCTGAATTATTCCATGGCGTGGTGGCTCAGGTGCCGTTTGTCGACGTTGTGACGACGATGCTGGACGAGTCGATTCCGCTTACCACCGGGGAATTTGAAGAGTGGGGTAACCCCCAGGATGAAGAATATTACCGCTATATGAAGCAATACAGCCCTTACGACCAGGTTCATGAGCAGGCTTATCCCCATCTGTTAGTGACCACCGGGTTGCATGATTCGCAGGTGCAGTATTGGGAGCCGGCTAAGTGGGTTGCCAAACTACGTGACTATAAGCGGGATGAGACCTTGCTGCTGCTTTGTACCGACATGGATTCCGGGCACGGCGGTAAGTCGGGGCGATTCAAATCTTACGAAGGCGTGGCACTGGAGTTTGCTTTCCTGATTGCCCTGGCGCAGGGGACGCTGCCAGGGCGCGTGCATTAATCGGCCGCGCTGGCGGCCAGGTAATGTTTTAGCGTCATGCGGAGATCCGGCGTTAGCTCCTTGATGTTGTTAAGCATCCAGCGAAGATAACCCGGATCGTCTTCGGCTATTTCGGCAATGCGTTTGCCCCGGTATTTGCCAAACATCATGGTGGTTACCAGCGCCGGGCGCCCGGTAATCGTGACCATATCTTCTGCGGTCCAGCCGGACACATCCATAATTCTCAGCAGCAGGGCGGCGGTGATATAACAGTCAAACAAGGCGCGGTGATGATGCAGCCCGGCAGGTGTATCCACATGCAGCTTTAGCGATTTATACAAGCCCATGTTGCTGTATTTGATGCCCGGCCACAGGCGACGCGCCAGTTTCACCGTGCAAATCCAGTCGCCCTGCATTTCCGGCAGCATGCGGCTGTCGAAACTGGCGTTGTGCGCCACGTAATAGGGGCTTCCGATATAGCGGGGGATGACGTCTTCAATCCAGGGTTTATCGGCCACCATCTCTTCGGTAATTTTATGGATGGCCATCGCCTGGTGGCTTATTGGTCGGTCAGGACGGACAAGATCGCTCATCGGGTTTACAATTTTGCCGTCGATGATATCGACCGACGCAACTTCCACTACGCCTCCCTGTAATCCGCAGGTTTCCGTATCAATAATGCGCAGCATCGCAGTCTCCGTTAACAGGCCTCAGGCGACTAGCGTAAAGGAATGACCTCGCCGTGCCAACCTCTCTCATCCCGGCGGCCAATCGCCAGCAATTCACCCTGGTCGGCCCTGACGACTAGCTGGCCTAAATTATCCCAACATGCGCTGCGGCCTGCAGAGCGAAGTTCTGCCCCGGACCAGGCGTAATTGGCCTGCAAAATGGTGAGTCCATATTTGTGCGCCCAGCGTTGCATATACATCTCATCTTGCTGGTAGCTTAGTTCTGTCATTGCGGCGCCGGTGGCGTAAAGATCGGCACCGATATCAGCTGCGCTTCGGGGCCAGGCTTCATCATCGCTTTGGGCGCAAACGGCCAGGGCAATATTGCGGGAACGTTGCCCGAAAAGTGGTGCGACGGGTGTTTGCGCGTTTACATTGATAGCCTCTGCGGGACGTTTGCAGCAGGCGATACGCGACCCGTCCGGCAGAAAACCTACCATACCGGCGGCGCTATGCGCCTCGTCACGGAGTGACATGCCGACGATAACGGTCATATGGTAGCTGCGAGCAGCCTCGCTGAGCGGGTCGAACAGCGGATCGGTAAACGCCGGAGGATGGTTGTCGGGGCGTAATCCGGATAAAGAGAGATGAGGGAAAACCAGAAGGTCGATGCCTTCTTCGGCGGCACAGCGAATGAAATCGAGATGGTGGTCGATGTTGGCCTGATAACTTCCGGCAACGGCACCGTATTGCGCAGCGGCAACATTCCAGCGTGGCATAGGTTCTTCCTTAATCTTTCATCCAACGATTGCGTCCTGCAATCGTGAGGGATGAGCCAAAGCTTGTGGTCAACTGAACAAGGAAGAGAGTAGCACTAGTTTTGAATCAAAGAGAAAATTCTTAATTTTTTATTTTTGCTTCGGTTCATACGGCAAACGGGAAAGATTAACCGAGGCCAGACGATAGGCAATCAACTTTTCACGGAACCAGGTCCGCAGGTGTTCAGGTTGCTCACGCTCCACCATTTCAGCCACTACGGGCATGTTATAGCGCTCTTTAAACGCCACGCCGGCAGCGGCAAGGTCGACGTTAACTTTATCCATTTCTTCCTGGGGTAAATCGGCGAGATTGTAGCTCATCATATCCTCCTGCAATGTCAGCGCAGAAGTTACTGTTTTGCGCCCCGGATGACAAGCAACAATAGCTTTTCCCGTCTCGACTTGGTATGAACGCGGGGGTATCCTTGCCGCCTCAACACATAACAAAAAGGAATAGTTAATATGGCGTTCATCTCCTCCCGCATCGCAACCGTGGCGGCATTTGTCACTGCTATGGCCGTTTCTCCAGCCGTGTTTGCACACGCGCACCTTAAGCAGCAGTCGCCGGCGGCAGATTCCGCCGTGACTGCATCGCCGCAGTCGCTAACCTTGAGCTTCTCTGAAGGTGTGGAGCCTGGCTTCAGTGGCGTGACCGTGACCGGCCCGCAGAAATCTGCCGTGAAGACCGGGAAAGTGAAGGTTGCTGAGACCGACAACAAACAGCTGATTGTGCCGGTTGAAGAAGCCCTGAAACCGGGTGATTACTCCGTGGACTGGCATGTTGTGTCGGTCGACGGGCACAAAACTAAAGGTAATTATCACTTCTCCGTGAAGTAATCGCCATGCTGTCGGCGTTTTACATCGCGCTGCGTTTTATCCATTTCACTGCCTTGATGGTGCTGCTTGGCAGCGCCATCTGCTGTTCGCTCCTTGCCCCGCAGCAGTTTAAACCCGTGCTTGTGCGTCGCCTCAGGGCGCAGTGGCGGCCTGCCGTCTGGCTGTCGCTCATTAGCGCCTGCCTGCTATTTATGGCTCAGGCCGGGCAAATGGGTGACGGCTGGCGCGATACTCTCTCGCCGGATGTCTGGCAGGCGGTGCTGACGACTCGCTTTGGTTCAGTCTGGATATGGCAGCTATTGCTGGGACTGGCCACGCTAGCCGCTGTGCTGATCGCTCCTCGGGCAATGCCGGGGTTATTACTGCTGTTAGCCGCGGCGCAGCTAATTATGCTGGGTGGCGTCGGGCATGCCGCAATGCACGACGGCGCGCTCGGTGTCTTTCAGCGGATGAACCATGCGATTCATCTTCTGAGCGCGGCCTGGTGGGTGGGGGGCCTGCTGCCTTTGCTGGTTTGCATGTATATGGCGCATAAGCCGCGCTGGCGTACTCCGGCGATTACGGCAATGATGCGTTTTTCACGCTATGGGCATCTTGCAGTGGCTGCGGTCCTGGTGACCGGCGTGGTGAATAGCTTGCTTATCCTCGGCTGGGCGCTGCCGCTGGAAAGTGGTTATGTTCGATTGCTGGCGCTGAAGGTTGTGCTGGTGCTAGTGATGGTTATGCTGGCGCTGATCAACCGCTATATACTGGTGCCGCGTTTTGACGTTGTTCAGGCCGATGCTCAGCGAAGATTTATTCAGCTTACGTGGCTGGAAGTGATTTTATCGGTAGGAGTACTGCTGCTTGTCAGCATCTATGCTACCTGGGAGCCGTTCTGACGGCGCAAACTGGTTTATATGAGAGATTCATGAAAAAGAGCATTTTGACTTTACTACTGCTGGCCTGCGCGAGTTCTGCGCTGGCTGCCCCGCAAATTATCACCGTGAGTCGGTTTGAGGTGGGTAAAGACAAATGGGCGTTCAACCGTGAAGAGGTGATGTTGAGCTGCAGAGCGGGGAATGCGTTGTTTGCCATCAACCCAAGTACGTTGATGCAGTACCCGCTGAACGTTATTGCCGAGCAGCAGATCAAGAGCGGTAAAACGAGCGGGCAGCCAATCAGCGTTATTCAGGTGGACGACCCGCAGCATCCTGGTCAGAAGATGAGTCTCGAACCCTTCATTGAGCGTGCGCAAAAGCTTTGCGGTGAATAAAAAACACGCTTTTCTTGGCATAAAAAAACAGCAATAACCTCAAGGGGATATTGCTGTTTTTGCATAAATAGTCACCTTTATTGCGCCTTTTTTCTGACCACTTTTGTTGCGGACTGGAAAACCTGCGCCGGTAATCTATTCTTAAGAGGCAAGGCGATTTAGCCTGCATTAATGCCAACTTTTAGCGCACGGCTCTCTCCCAAGAGCCATTTCCCTGGACCGAATACAGGAATCGTGTTCGGTCTTTTTTTTATTTGTAAGCTATTACAATCACTTACAGAAGCCATTTCGAAATCATTCGACGTTTACTCGAATTCCTACATTCAGGCCTTTTCCCTTATACCACACTATTTTTCGATTTAACATTTTTTTAACCAGGTAAATGTAGGGCAGTATGCTGCCTTTCCTCTCGGATCCAGCTACATGTCGCTGCTGTTACGACGTATGTCCCTGACGTAGAAACAATCGTGATTTTTTTATCTTTCTCCCAGCCACCATTGATGGGTTTTCTATTAAATGAAAGCTTAATAAGCCCAATATGCTTGAGAGTATGAAGGTGATAATCATATTAATGTATGGGGAGTGAGGGTAAGCAGAGGCTATTAATTGTTGAACGGGAAATGCCCAAAGATAAACACCGTAAGATATGTCATTATTGATTTTTATTTTTTTGATAAGTGGCGTTGAAGCTATGTAAATTAAAAATAGAGATGAAAATAAATGAAATGAAAATGTTTGGTTCAACTCTGACTTTGAAAAAATGATGAATGCGATAAGTGATGAAACTGAAATTAATATTAAATGATGTGTTTTAATATTCTCTTTGAATAGTGCCAGAAGGCAACCAATTGAAAAGAATGGATATAACAAATAAATACCAATGACATCAGTTTTGGCCAAGAAAACACCTTTAAATGGAGTAAAGGGTTCAGCAATAATGACTATTGATATAAAGGCAATGAAATATTTTTTGTAGTGACCAAAAAACATACTTAACAGATATGTTAACATTAAATAAAAATAAGCTTTAACCTCCATTGGTATCGTCCAAATGGAACCGTTGATGGCCGGTAATGCATTATTGTTAAATACGCCTGGAAGTAAATATTGAATATTAAGTCTGAGTGTTTTTGAAATGTACGACCATATCTCATTCGAAGAAAAATAATCAGAGAGGCTCAAGGTGCTAATCAGCGGGCCGATGACGGTAGCAGAGATCACAACGACAACGAAAAATGCAGGATAAATCCTTGCGAAACGTGAAATAACAAAAGAAAAGAGATTTCCACTAGACATTAGGCTATTTGTGATGAGTATGCCGCTTATCAAAAAAAATGTTTTAACAGCTATACTCCCAAAACCAATATCACCTAAATGGAATGTTTTATATAAAATATCATCGCTTCCAAACGATGGCGCCAGGACATAGGCGTGTGAGTAAATGACAAAATAAGCGCAAAGTAGCCTGATAAAGTCAAGGTTGTTGTTGTCTTTTTTTATAAAATTCGCGATGTATATAGAGTTCATTTATTATCCATAAGCCATTGTGCTGTTTATCAACTGTTCCTGGGGCACTTATACATTAAAGGTTGCCACTATTACTTATCAATATCAAGTTGCTGTGCGAGGTGAACAGTGATTTCTCATTGTCACTTTTTTGAAAGGGTATTGAAGTGATAATACAATGTGAAAATTAAAAATACATTTTGTCGCTCTTAGTGGGCACACCTTAATGGTGTTAAATATTCCCCCATTATTATAAAGTCCAATGTCAAAGCAAATGCCGATTGCTATCTAACCGTTGGGGGCCGGGGGCCGGGGGCCGGGAGCGGGGGGGCGGTGGTACCGCCTAGTATCAAGTCTTCTGTATGGCAAGATAGAGATAAGATGTTTGCTATTCCCACGTTCTAACGGTATGTTTGACTTCTTTCCTGAAGTCTTAAAAACAAGTTAATAAAACAAATGACTTTTCGTAACGATATCAATGGATTACGTGGTATTGCGGTGCTGGCGGTTGTCATCTTCCACTTTAATCATTCTTGGTTGTCAGGCGGTTTTTCCGGTGTAGACATTTTTTTCGTCATATCTGGTTTTTTAATGACCAGTATCATATTGCAGAGATATGATGCTAACCAATTGAATATCTGGGGTTTCTATCTCGACCGAGGGCGCAGGATTCTGCCTGCTTTAACGGTACTCTGTACGGCGCTCTGCTGCTACGGCATTTACAGTCTCGCCCCCGCAGAGTTAATGCAGCTCGGAAAGCATGTGCTGGCCAGCCTTTTATTCGTATCGAACGTCACATATTGGTCGGAGGCCGGATATTTTGATTCGGCATCAGAAACCAAATGGCTATTACATACCTGGTCACTTTCAGTAGAGTGGCAGTTTTATTTACTCTACCCGTTCTTCGTTATTATTTTCATCAGGCTCTTTGGTCGCAAAAATATCACTTATGCGTTAGCAAGCGTTTGTGTTTTTTCTTATTTTATTTCATCTTTCACACCGCAAATATATCAAAATTCATCCTTCTATCTGCTTTATGCTCGGGCTTGGGAAATGCTTTGTGGTGGGTTGGTTTATCTGTGTCAACTACACCTCACGGAAAAGAAGTCTAAGCTATTTGAGTTTTCAGGATTAGCATTGGTCGTCGCCACATGCATCATGATGCGGGGCACTTTTCCATGGCCAGGTTATCTCGCGATGATTCCTGTTTTAGGTGCTTGCTTTATCCTTATAGCAAATCGGCAGAACTCTATATTCACCAATAATCCAGTCCTTCAATATATAGGGGTTAGTTCTTACTCAGTGTATCTTTGGCATTGGCCAGTGGTTGTGTTTATACGGCAACATAATCTCTCAGGCACGTACATCATCATTCTCGGGATTTTTGCCTCATTGATTCTTGGTGCTGCATCGTATCATTTAGTGGAAAATAAATTCCGTAAAAAGAATCTAATCAAAACAAGTTCCAGCGTATTGGGAAGGTTTCGCTTATCGATTTTGTTTATTGTTGCATCAGTCATGGGTGGGATCGTCTATTTTAAGCAAGGATTACCTGGCCGATATGAAGGTGAAATAAGTGAACTTGCTAAAATTAAAGATGTTTATTCGTTTTTTGATATTCCTGGGGTATGGCGCAATGGAGTATGTCATTCTTCGCCAATGGGAATGAGTAAAGCAGCACGGATTGAGAAGTGTGCCGAATCAGGGCCTCATAAGTTATTTATGTGGGGAGACTCTTATACGGCGGCCCTGTACCCAGGATTGCTGGCACTACAGAAAAAAAGCAACAATGCGTTTTCTATTGAGCAGTTCACCGATGGGAATGGCGCGCCTTTCTTTAAAAATACGGGGCTGGCAGATAATAAAAAAAATATCGAATTGGTCAACCAGGAAAAGTTGGATATATTGGCTGAAATGAAGCCGGAAAAAGTTGTCATTACGTGGATGGTCAATGGTTCTAATTCCATACAAACACATGCAGAAGCAGTTGCGGGAATCAAGGATACTATTGCACGAATTAAAAATGCATCACCTGATACCAGAGTCATCATTATTGGGCCTGTTCCGCAGTGGAACAATACATTAGTTGCAGTAATGCTGGCATATTGGTCTGAGTTCAAAACATATCCCCCCTTGTATATGAGTTATGGATTAAATAAAACAATGTTTGAGTGGGATACATTATTCAAATCATCATTGTCTAACGAGGGAGTTACCTATATATCTGCGATGGATATACTCTGCCGCTCTGGTGAATGCCTTACTAGAGTCAATGATGATCCGAAAGGCCTGGTTACGGCAGATTGGGGACATTTGTCACCCGCAGGGTCGGTATACTTTGTGAGTAAAATCGCACCTTATCTACTTAACTAGATTTTAAGGTTTCTCGATATTGAGAAACCTTAAGTATTTATGAGTTGAGTAGGGGGCATGTCAATAAACACAAGGTTGTAATACTGGGTGGTGTTATTGATTCATGTGTTTCCGGGAGGATTAAGATAGATCACGCGTTATAATATTCAAAAAATAATGATCGCGGTCACAAAAACTCGCATCACTGCCGCGACAACGCTACACTTTCGGCCTCGTTGACCGCATTCCATGAGAAATGTGGCGTTCCTGATAATAAGCCTGCATCCCACTATGACAAATCAAACCGAGCTTGCCGCTCAACATATGCGTGAGAATAGCCTGCGCGCCGTGCTTCGCTCCCCTCGGCTCATCCAGCGCGAAGTTCTTGCCGGGGTCGTCACCGCGCTGGCCTTGATCCCCGAAGTGATCTCCTTTTCCCTGATCGCGGGCGTGGATCCGAAGGTCAGTCTGATTGCCTCGATCGTGCTTTGTTTTGCTATGTCGATTCTGGGGGGCCGCCCGGCAATGGTTACTGCCGCGGCCGGCTCGGTAGCGCTGGTGATTGCCCCGATGGTTCATCAATATGGGGTAGGTTATATCCTGCCTGCGGTGGTGTTGGCGGGTGGGATCCAGATCCTGTTCGGCGTAAGCGGGCTGGCGCGAATGATGCGCTATATCCCGCTTTCGGTAATGACCGGGTTTGTGAATGCGCTGGGTATTCTTATTTTCTTTGCTCAGGTGCCTCATGTCTGGGGGCAATCGCCGCTGGTTTGGGGCCTGTTCGTCGTGACGCTTGCCGTCGTTTTAATGTTGCCGAGACTGCTTAAATCTGTGCCTTCGCCGCTGGTGGCGATTGTTCTGGTGACCGGCTTGAGTATTGCCATGGGATGGGTATTGCCCACGGTAGGCGACAGCGGGCCGATGAAAGCCGGTTTGCCCGGGTTAACGGAACTGATAGTGCCGCTTAATGTTGAGACGCTCCGCATTATCTGGCCCTGCGCGCTGAGCATCGCTTTTGTTGGCTTGATGGAGTCCTTGCTAACGGCCAAGCTAGTGGACGATCTCACCGATACACCTTCCAGCAAGCGGCGTGAATGCTGGGGACTGGGCGTGTCGAATATCTTCGCCGGTTTTTATGGCGGCATCGCGGGCTGCGCCATGATTGGGCAAACCATCGTCAACGTTGAGCTGGGAAGAGGGCGTACGCGGCTGTCTACCGTGGCGGCTGCGCTGGTGCTATTGATGCTGGTCACCGTGCTGAGTGAAGTGATGGCAAAAATTCCGATGGTGGTGCTGGCTGGGATCATGATGATTGTGGCGGTGAAAACGCTGAACTGGCATAGCATCTCTCCAGTTACGCTTCGCCGAATGCCGGTGCCGGAAACGCTGGTGATGTTCACGACCGTCGCTATAACGGTTTATACCGATAACCTCGCGCTTGGCGTTTTGGGAGGCGTTATCTTCGCTATGATGTTGTTTGCTCGCCGTATTGCACATGTGGTGCGTGCTGAGCGGCAGCTGGCAGCGGACGGGAGCGAAGTGACTTACCGGGTTCGTGGGCCGCTGTTCTTTGCCAGCAGCAACGACCTGGTCGAGCATTTTCACTATGCTGACGACCCGGCACGAGTGGTGATCGATCTGACCCAGGCACAAATTTGGGATGCCTCCACCGTTGCCGTATTAGATGCCATTGAAACGCGCTATCAGCGTTATCAGGCGCAGGTCGAAATTGTTGGCCTGGATACCCACAGCGCCGATTTCCATCAGCGTCTGAGCGGAAAACTTTAGCGGTTCTACCGGCGGCGTTCAGCTGCCGGCTCTCCCCAAACATTCCCAGCACGAAATGCCATTTTTTGAGCGGCAGGTCACAATTTTTCACTACTTTCCGCTGCCCGGCTGATGGTTTAAACGACAAGCTGGGGAAATAAACATTTCAGTAACATTTACGTTGCCAGCCAATAAGGAATAACTTATTACTATTTAACCGCTTACTCAGCGTAAGCGGCCCCGCCTCCACTATAACGATAATTAACAGGATACTTTATGACGACAAACGATGCCGTCCGTGAGGACGCTGCGCGCGGTTTTTGGCCGACGGTCAAAACCTTCCCGTCGACGGTGATTGCGCTGCTGCTTTTTACCCTGGTGATTCGCTTTAGCTATTTTATGGCCTGGCCGTTTATGACGGTGATCATGACCCGTAATTATCATCTTTCTCCCATCTCTGTAGGCGTGGCGATGACCAGCAGCGCGCTGTTGGCGGTGGTGCTGGGAATGTATGGCGGGCAGCTGTCGGATAAGCTAGGCCGCCGTGGCGTACTTTCACTCGGCTGTGCGCTGTCGTTTGTTGGCTATGCTCTGCTTGGGCTGGCCACGGGAATGGCGTTATTTATCATTGGGCTAATGATTGTTGGCGTCTGTTTCGCGTGGGTAGAGCCGCCGACGCGAGCGCTGATGAGTGACTTATTGGGCGACCGCCGCCGTCGTGCTCTGGCCCTGCAGATTCGCTATTATTTGGTGAATGTGGCTGCGGTCACCGGGCCACTGGTCGGCATTGCTTTCGGGCTGACTTCGCAGAAAGGTACATTCGTAATCACTGCTGTGAGCTATTTGCCGCTGCTTATTTACACCTTATTGTTTATTCCGGCAGGCAAGCTGGTTGCCAAAGAAAGCGAACATAAACCCGGGGTCAGATTACGTGACGTTATGCTAATCATCGCCCGGGACAAACTGTTCGTTGCGGCGCTGCTGTGTAGCACGTTATGCGCCGTGGTTTTCGTACACTATGAATCCGTGGTGCCGCTTTATTTGCTGACGCTGGACGCCGAGGCTGCCGTAAAGTTAATTACGCTGATTCTGGTGTCCAATGCCTGTACGGTACTTATTGCCCAGCTTTTCCTGGTCCGCTTTTTGGCTCATGTGAGCCTGTCTAACCGCATTTTGCTGGGAGGCGCTATCTTCGCGCTTTCACAGCTTTTGTTCTGGTCCGTCCGTACGCCGGATGCGCTGGTGTGGGTGAGCGTGACGGTTATTTTCAGTATCGGCGAGGCCATTCTGATGCCAAACCTGAATATTCTGCTGGATCAGCTGGCACCGGATGAGCACCGCGGGGCGTACCTGGGAGCATCGACCCTGACGACGTTAGGTATAGCGCTTGGGCCGTTGATTGGCGGCGTTATGCTAACCCTGACCGGTGCGGGTGTGTTTTTGGGTACCATGCTTTTTAGCCTGCTGCTGTGCGCTATCATTTACGCCTGCAAATCAGGCCTTAAACAACGACTACAAGAGTAATACTGAGCGGAGTCATGATGATTACTGAAGCCCCACGTCTTGAAACGGAACGCCTTATCCTGCGCCACTTTACGCTGGACGACTATGAGGCGCTGGTTGCCTGTTGGTCTGACCCGGAGATGGTAAAGTTTATCGGCGGCGGAAAACCGCAGGATGGTGAAATGAGCTGGGCGCGATTGATGCGCTATATCGGTCACTGGCAGGCGCTGGGCTACGGTTACTGGGCGTTGTTTGAAAAACAGAGCGGGCGATTCGTAGGGTCGTTTGGTTTCCAGGACGCTAAACGAAATCTCAGCCCGGCTTTGGCACACCCGGAGGCGGGCTGGTCGCTTATTCCTGCGGTACACGGTAAAGGCTATGCGGCGGAGGCACTCAGTGCGGTGTTAAGCTGGGCGGATGACAATTTCAGTGAGCCGGTATGCTGCATTATTGATGACGATAATCAGCGTTCTATTGGTCTGGCAGAGCGCTTCGGCTTTACGTTCCAGCACTACGTTGAATACCACGGGAAGCAAATACGAATGTTCCTTCGCCCGAACAAGCGCTAATCTCGCCTGGCCCTGCTCAGAAGTCGCTGTATTCCTGGGCAGGCCGCCAGAATCCATCGATAAATTCTTCCACCGGGTAACAGCCGCCGTGGCGCATACGCTGTTCGCTCATCGCACTCAGACATTGCCGTTCGCTGGTGAAGACTTCCAGCACCAGATCGTCACAGCCGCCGTCCAGGTAACAAACAAATAAAACCAAAGCAAACATTAGCGCCTCAGAACCGCTTCGTTTGGTTTAAGTGTAGGGGAGCCAAAGGGAGTGGGGGAAATAATTAATCCGTCCCGTGGACGGAGAAAGTGCTGGCAAAAATTATTGATTCAAAAACTGCACCTGGGACTAAAAAAGCAATGAATGATATTCTCTGGTCTACTCCAAACAGCTGAAAACCACGTTTTTCGACTGTTTGTCACCTATATAACCCGTCTCAGGGACGGGTTCATCTTGAATTATGCAAGGCGCATAACCCAGGCATCGCGCTGGCGATCGTAATGTTGCAGGTAAAGTACGGAATGTTCGCCGTCCAGCACGGCGGGAATAGAGGTTGCCCCATCCCATGCATCCAGCTGCATGCACAGGTCAGGATCGGACTTGCAGGGAATACTTAACGTTCGATCCCCCTGTTGTTCACCGTGTAATTCGGCATCATCGATCTCGAAGATGCCGATCCGAACGTTGGTCTTTGTCATCTTTGGCTCCTTGTTATCTGCAGCAGGTGGTATGACCAGTGGGTCACTCCAATTTCAGCGTAGTCAAGGCAGCACAAATTGCCAACTTAAAAAGTGCTTATTTTTTTAGCCAGCCTGCGGGGCGGCGAAAAGCTTGCCGTCGCGCACTAATTCCCTTGGATAGCTGTTCTTCAGGCGTGAGCCAACTTTACGCGCCAGGCCGAGCGGCTGCCCTTGAAAAGTGACAATCACTTCATCTCGTGACGGTGTCACTTCTGGATAGATATCCCGCCCACGGTACCACTCCTCGGCTTCGGTCTCGCTCAGCGGGAAGCAAAGCGGATTGTCACTTTTGACCAGAGAAACCACGGCTTCATGCTGCCAGCGGAAGCCTTTGTTGTGCTGTTCGGCGAGCTTAAGGCCAATGCGAGAGAAACGCACTTTCCCGATAAGCGACTCAATCTCACTCGGAAACAGCCAGATCTCTTTGTCGCGCTGCCATAAACTCAGCTCATCGCCCCAGATAAGGCCCGATTTTGCCGCCTCGGCGGTTAGTTCGGCTGCGGCTTTGCCTTTCATCGGTGCGAAGGGGAATTTACCTACTTTATAGCCCGGGGCCGGCAGCGGTTCGATAGAGGCCGTTTTGCGCAAACGGGCAACGAAAAAGCCTTCGCAGTCGTAAATCTGTGGGAAAATGTGCAGGAAACCTTCCGGCGTCAGCGCGCGTGCTGCTTCCGGGAAAAGCTCGTCAAGGGGGGTAATTTCTACCGCGTCCGGCCAGGTATCCAGCAGCCACTGGCAGACATCCTGGTTTTCCTGGCGATTCAGCGTACAGGTCGAGTAGACCAGAGTCCCGCCGGGGCGGAGCGCATGAAAAGCACTCTCAATCAATTCGCGCTGTGTGCCGGCAATTTCAGCCGTGCTTTCAGGCGACCAGTTGCGCAGTGCATCGGGATCTTTTCGCACCACGCCTTCACCGGAGCAGGGGGCGTCCAGCAGAATGGCGTCGAAGGATTCCGGCAGAGCGGCACCGAATACTCGGCCATCAAAATGCGTCAGCGCTACGTTGCTGATACCACAGCGGCTGATGTTGGCATGCAGGACTTTTACCCGGCTGGCGGAATATTCATTGGCAAGAATTGCGCCGGTATTATTCATGCGGGCGGCAATCTGGGTTGTTTTTGATCCTGGCGCTGCGGCGACGTCCATCACTCGCTGCGGCTGGTTACCGTCGGCAAACAACGCGGCAACGGGCAGCATTGAACTGGCTTCCTGAATATAGAACAGGCCGCTTAAATGCTCTGCGGTGCTGCCCAGCGGCAGGGTTTGTTCATCTTCTCGTTCAATCCAGAAACCTTCTTCGCACCACGGCACCGGCGTTAAACGCCAGTTATAGGGCGCGACTAGCGTCAGAAAGTCAGCCACGGATATCTTCAGCGTATTGACGCGCAGGCTGCGGCGCAGCGGCTGCTGACAGTATTCGATAAAACTTTCCAGCGTCTGGCCGGCGGGAAGTGCGTCACGAATCGCGTCGAGAAAAGGTTGAGGAAGATAAACGGCAGTAGATTGAGCCATGAAAAACGCCCCTGAAAAAATTAAGGGGCGCAGTTTAACACGGAATTACCCGGGCGACGTACCGCCCGGGCTTGCGGTTCAGCGCGGAAGGGCGGTGCCCCACTGACGCCACTCTTTCGGCTCGCTTTCCAGCAGCAGGAAGTGTTTCCCGGCCTCTGCTTTAGGGGAGAGCGGGATCCCCGGCGGCGTCGCAAACGCAATGCCACCGCGAATAAACTGATTAAAGGTTCCTGTTTTCACCACGCCGCCAGTTAAGCCAAAGTCCAGGCTGTAGCCGGAAGCCAGCCAGAAGACGGAGTTGTCCCGCACCAAATGCTGGTAACGCTTGCTTATACGCAGGCCCACCATCACGCGGTCAGAGAGATTGCCGAGCGTCATGCCAGTTACCGTACCGACTTCAATCCCGCGGAAGAGAACCGGCGTGCCTATGCTCAGCGAGCCGGCTTCAGGCACCTCCAGCACGATGTTCAGCCCGTCTGAGTAACGAGAGTCGGTGATAGACGCTTCCTGCAGCTCGAAGTCGCGGCGGGGGTCACCTTTACCGGGTTCAACGTTGATGTAAGGCTGGAGGAGGGTATCAAGATGATCGACCCCTGCCGCAGAGATCTGCGGTGTGACAACGGAGAAGCGGGTGCCGGCGCGTGCGAAGGTAGACACATACTCAGGATAAAGTACCGCTTTCGCTTCCACTTCGTTGCGGGATTGCGTCAGGTTCAGCGACTCAAGCTGGCCGATATCAATGCCCAGATAGCGAATTGGCATCCCGGCGGAAAGTTTACCGGCATCGAAAGTGTGCAGCGTTATCTGGCTCCCCACCGCTCTTGCCACGGTTTCAGAGGCGTACAGCACGCGTTTCTCACCTTTCACCTGCCCGACGCTGGCGCCGCTCATGTTGTCAAAGCTGATGGCCCCTTTGAGTGCACGAGAAAGCGGGGAGGCCTGCACGGTTAGTCCGCTGCCGTTGAGCTGAACTTTTGCGCCACCTTCAGCCCAAAACACGGTGTTTGGCGTCAGCAGCTTGCGGTATTCCGGCTTGATGTGAACATCAATATCAAAGTTCTCGGCGCGAGGGCGGATGGTGATGATTTCGCCCACCTGGAATTTGCGGTACAGCACCACGGAGCCGGTCTGGATATCAGGCAGGCTGGAGGCCGTCAGCGTCAGCGTGGTGGTCGGGATGTCGCTCAGGCTGTTTTCAATCGCTTTTTCCAGGTTGGCATAAAGCGGATAACTGCTTTTCATCTCGCCTTTGCTGCCCGGCAGCACGCGTATACCGCCGTTGACCCATTCGTTGGCACTGGCGCCCAGGAATTCCACTCCGTCCATGCCGAGCTTCACATCAATGCGGCTGTTGACCACGAATTTGCTGTCGCCCTGCAGCAGATGGCGGTATTGCGGTTCAATGGCGACGGAGAACGTGACGCCTTTCGCTGACAGTGCCCGCGCCACCACCTGGCCTATTTGTATCCCGTGCAGGATAATCGGTTGTCCGGCATCAATGCCGTAGCTTTCAGGGGCCGTCAGCGAAAGCGTTAACACATTCGGCTGCTGGAGCGGCGTTTGATCGCTGGAGACCACGGTGAAGCGATCCTGCGGCTCGCCGTCTCCCGGCACAAGTTCAAAGGTGCTGCCCGTGAGCAACGTGCTGATGCTTGGATTATCCAGCGAGATTTTTGGGCTACGGAGTTCGATGCGCGTGCCGCTACGCATCAGGCTAACCACGCCGGGGTCAACGGTCATTTCCCCTGTGACGGCGCCGCCTGGATTGAGGTTTAACTTAGTCAGCGAACCCACCTCCAGCCCCTGATACATTAACTTAGTCGAGCCTGCTTTAAGGCCATCCCCGCTCGGGAGATCGAGGTTAATGATGACGCCGCGCTGGCTGTGCGCCAGGTCTTCGTAAAGGCCGAATTCATCATCCGCTTTGGCCGGTTCTGAATCGTCAGGTGAATCAAAAGCAATGGCCCCATTGACCAGGGCCGCCAGGCTTTCTAGCTGAACTTTGGCCCCGCTCAGGCCAACATCGGCTTTTACGCCGGACACATTCCAGAAACGGCTGCCTTTTTTCACCAAGCTGGTAAAGCGGCGATCGATAAGCACGTCGACGGTGACGCCCTGCTTGTTCTTATTGATGGCATAGTCATACACGCGGCCAACCGGAATTTTGCGGAAATAGACCAGCGACCCGCTGTTAAGGGAGCCTAAATCTGGGGCGTGGAGGTGAATCATCAGCTCGCCGTTATCCAGTCGATATTTGGGTTGGGTATCGAGGGCGGTAAAATGGTCACGCGGCTCGCCTTTACCCGGCATCATGCCGATGTAGTTCCCGCCTACCAGGGCATCAAGCCCGGATACCCCAGCGAGGGAAGCCTTCGGCGTTACCAGCCAGAATTGTGTGTCTTCCCGCAGCGCATCCTTCATATCGCTTTTGATGCTGACTTTGACTTCTATTTTACGCAGGTCATCGCTCAGGCTGATGTTTTGCACGGTACCCACTTCAACGCCCTGGTAGCGCACGGGCGTGCGGCCAGCGACTATCCCGTCGGCGGAGATGAAGTCGATGGTTACGGTATTACCGCGTTCCTGGTAAGTCGTCCAGATCAGCCAGCCGGCAATCAGTAACGCAATAACAGGTAATAACCAGAAAGGGGAAATCCGGCGTTTCGTTTTAATTCTCGCTTCAGTCGGTGAAGCGGGCGTTTCCTGACTCATGTGCGTCCCAAAGTAGTCGGCTATCCAGCCATTCGACGGCAAGAATAGTTAATATAACCGCCGCGCCAAAGAAGACTGCGGCGGGACCCATCGTAAAGGCTAACAGCTGGTCACGGTTAACCAGTGACATCATCAACGCGATGACAAACAGATCGAGCATAGACCAGCGACCAATCCAGGTGACAAAGCGCAGCAATAAAATGCGGGTTCGTAATCCCTGCTGGCATTTGAAATGAATACTGATAAGTAGCGTAATTAATACAATAACTTTAGTAAATGGCACCAGGATGCTGGCAATAAACACCACGGCAGCGACGGCGATATTGCTGTGCGCCAGGGAAATGATGCCCGAAAGAATGGTGTCTTCCTGGCGTGCCCCGTTCACGTAAATAATAGAAATCGGCAGCAGGTTAGCTGGAAGCAGGAAGACCAGGGAGGCAACCAGTGCTGCCCAGGATTTTTGTAAGCTTTGCTTACGGCGATGGTACAGCGGGATGTGGCAGCGAGGGCAGCGGCCTCGTTCGTCAGGAACGCCGGTAAAATGGCAGCCGAGGCAAACCCGCAGTTGCGCATTAAAGGCACGAGCCGGGCGCTGAGGGTAAAAACGCTCCCATAGCTGCTCAATGTTCAGGTGGATCATGGTCAACAGACTCAAGACCACCAGCGCAATAAAAGCGATCAGCCCTGGGCCTGGTTGGATAAACGCATACTCGCGAACCTTAATGCAGGCTACGCCAATGCCCACCAGATAAATATCCAGCATCACCCACTCTTTAAGCTTATCCAGCATCAGTAGTACCGGGCGAAGGTTCATACCGAGAATGTTGCCAAAGCAGAGATAGGCAATAGCCGCAACCAGCGTGGCCGGTGCACCGACCACGCAAAAGAGCACGACGGCGGCGGTAAGCACGTCTCCCTGGCTTGCCATCTGCCAAATGCCCTGCATAACGTTGGCATCAATACTCGAACCCAGGAGATAGATACGCAGTAGCGGATCGGAAAAGGCGACGGGCATGAGCACCAGCATCGCCACGGCCATCGCCCCCAGTCGCGTCAATGACCAGTCACGACCATGATGCACTCTTGCATCACAACAGGGGCAGTAGGCACTTTGTGTGGATTTAACCTGGGGCAGAGAGAAAAGGGTATCGCATTGAGGACAACGCTGATAACGTGCCTGAGGCAATGCCTGACTGATGGCGTGTATTTTCATTGTGCGTCGTAAGCCGGGAGCGTTGTTATCTGAATGATACATTTAGCCTATCGTAATTCATAAAATGATACACCTTGTGGCACCGTGCATTTAATGCTTATTTTAATATGCTACAAAGTAAAGCAAGACAACATAACGGTTATTTAATGAACAAAGAACAATTTTACGCGGATCTGAATCGCGATTTTAGTGCGTTAATGGCAGGTGAAACCAGCTTTCTTGCAACACTGGCGAATACCAGTGCGTTGCTCTTTGAGCGCCTTGATGGCGTCAACTGGGCAGGATTCTACCTTCTCGAAGCCCAAACGCTAGTTTTGGGGCCCTTCCAGGGCAAAATTGCCTGCGTAAGAATCCCTGTCGGCAAGGGTGTATGCGGTACAGCTGTCGCAACAGGCACGATTCAGCGTGTGGAGGATGTGCATGCTTTCGACGGGCACATTGCCTGCGATGCGGCCAGCAATTCGGAAATTGTGCTGCCCCTGACGGTTGACGGCCAGACGATTGGCGTCCTGGATATCGACAGCACCGAGTATGGCCGTTTTTCGGAAGAAGACGAAATGGGTTTAAAAACCTTGATTTCGCGGCTTTCAGACGTGCTGAGCGGCACTGATTTTAAAAAATTCTTCCCTCGATAGCATGATAAGCAACGGATAACGTGGCATTTAGCGATGGCGTCATTATAATGTCGCCTGTTCATGCCTGCGACTTATTGGCAATTCCGTTGTAATCAGGAAATTTCATGGAAAATCAACCTAAGTTGAATAGCAGTAAAGAAGTTATCGCATTTTTGGCCGAGCGTTTCCCTCAATGTTTTAGCGCTGAAGGTGAAGCTCGTCCGTTGAAGATTGGTATCTTCCAGGATTTAGTCTCTCGTGTTGAAGGCGAAATGAGCCTCAGCAAAACACAGCTTCGTTCAGCGTTACGTCTTTATACGTCAAGCTGGCGCTACCTGTACGGCATCAAAGCTGGCGCGACTCGCGTCGATCTTGATGGGAACCCTTGCGGTGAGCTGGACGAACAGCATGTTGAACATGCACGTCAGCAGCTGGATGAAGCGAAAGCCCGCGTTCAGGCCCAGCGCGCTGAGCAACAGGCGAAGAAACGTGAAGCCGCGGCAGCCGCAGGCGTAACGGAAGAAGCTCCACGTCGCGAACGCAAACCTCGTCCGGCGGCAGCACCGCGTCGTAAAGAAGGGGCAGAGCGTAAACCTCGCGCAGAAAAACCGGCACCTAAGGCACCTCGTGAAGAGCGTCGTACGCCAGTGACCGATATTTCTGCTCTGCAGGTTGGACAGGCCATTAAAGTCAAAGCCGGTAACAACGCAATGGATGCTACCGTACTGGAAATTACCAAAGATGGCGTCCGTGTACAGCTGACTTCTGGTATGGCAATGATCGTACGCGCAGAACACTTGCAGTTCTGAAACGGAGGCCTGACTCAGGCATGAACAAACTCTTTAAGCTTACGGCTATCGCCAGCCTGCTGTTCGTGGCAGGCAGTGCCCTGGCCCTGGACAACATTACCCGTGCTGACCAAATTCCTCAGTTAAAGGAAGAAGCTCAGCACGCTACGGTGAGTGAGCGTGTGACCTCGCGTTTTACGCGCTCGCATTACCGCCAGTTCGATCTGGATGCCAATTTCTCGGCAAAAATCTTTGACCGCTACCTGAACTTGCTGGATTACAGCCATAACGTGCTGTTGGCCAGCGACGTCGCCCAGTTCGCCGCGAAAAAAGGGCAGATCGGTGACGAGCTGCGTAGCGGTAAGCTCGATGTTTTTTACGACCTCTACAATCTGGGTCAGAAGCGCCGTTTTGAACGCTACCAGTACGCCCTGAAGGTGCTGGCGAAGCCGATGGATTTCACCGGTAACGACACCATCAATCTGGATCGCAGCAAGGCGCCGTGGCCAACGAGCGTCGATGAGCTGGATAAGCTCTGGGATGCCAAAGTTAAATACGACGAGCTGAGCCTGAAGCTGACCGGTAAAACCGAGCAGGAAATTCGTGAAACTCTGACCAAGCGCTATCAGTTTGCGATCCGCCGCCTGGCGCAAAGCAACAGTGAAGATGTGTTCTCGCTGGCGATGACCGCGTTTGCTCATGAGATTGACCCGCATACGAACTATCTCTCTCCGCGCAGCACCGAACAGTTCAACACCGAAATGAGCCTGTCTTTAGAAGGCATCGGGGCGGTGCTGCAAATGGACGATGATTATACGCTGATCAACTCCATGGTTGCCGGTGGTCCGGCGGCGAAGAGCAAGGCCATTACCGTCGGCGATCGTATTGTTGGTGTAGGCCAAACGGGTAAACCGATGGTTGACGTTATTGGCTGGCGGCTGGACGACGTTGTGGCACTGATTAAAGGGCCAAAAGGCAGTAAAGTTCGCCTTGAAATCCTGCCAGCGGGCAAAGGCACTAAGACGCGTACCGTGACGCTGACCCGCGAACGTATTCGCCTCGAAGACCGCGCGGTTAAGATGTCTGTGAAGACAGTCGGCAAAGACAAAGTCGGCGTGCTGGATATTCCTGGCTTCTACGTTGGCCTCACTGATGATGTGAAGGTTCAACTGCAGAAACTGGAAAAACAGAACGTGAAGAGCGTAATTATCGATCTGCGTTCTAACGGCGGCGGTGCGCTGACTGAAGCGGTGTCCCTGTCCGGTCTGTTTATCCCAAGTGGCCCGGTCGTTCAGGTCCGCGACAACAACGGTAAAGTCCGTGAAGATAGCGATACCGACGGCGTGGTCTACTACAAAGGGCCGCTGGTGGTGCTGGTTGATCGCTTTAGCGCCTCGGCATCTGAAATCTTTGCGGCGGCGATGCAGGATTATGGCCGCGCGCTGATTGTCGGCGAGCCGACCTTCGGGAAAGGCACCGTGCAGCAGTACCGTTCGCTGAATCGCATTTACGATCAGATGCTGCGTCCGGAATGGCCTGCGCTTGGCTCGGTTCAGTACACCATTCAGAAGTTCTACCGCATCAACGGCGGCAGTACTCAGCGGAAAGGCGTGACGCCGGACATCATGATGCCAACCGGGACTGAGCAAACTGAGACCGGCGAGAAGTTCGAAGACAACGCGTTGCCGTGGGACAGCATCAACGCAGCGACCTATGTGAAAACCGGTGACCTTACGCCGTTCGAACCTGAGTTGCTGAAGCTGCATCAGGATCGCATCGCCAAAGACCCTGAATTCCAGTACATCATGAAGGACATTGCTCGCTTCAATGCCCTGAAGGAAAAACGTAACGCTGTTTCTCTGAATTATGCGGTACGTGAAAAAGAGAATCAGGAAGACGACGCGACGCGCCTGGCCAGAATCAACGATCGCTTCAAGCGGGAAGGTAAAGCGCCGCTTAAGAAACTCGACGATTTGCCGAAGGACTACCAGGAGCCCGATCCGTATCTCGACGAGACGGTACATATTGCCATCGATCTTGCCGGTATGGAGCAAGACAGGCCGGCTGAACAACCGGCGGCGAAATAACCTCCCTGATGGGCACCCAAGCGGTGCCCATTTTTTTGCCTGTCTTCATGATGTAAGATAAATGCATACAAAATGTAAAGTTATGTATTATTAACCACTTGGGCGGGGCGGATGCTTGAAAATAGGCGGCGCGCCCCTACGATGTGTGGGAGCGCAAAGAGCGTGTTTTTAACCGAGGTAAAAAGAAAATTATGATGCGTATCGGGCTTTTCCTGTTGACCAACCTTGCGGTAATGGTCGTTTTCGGGCTGGTGCTAAGCCTGACGGGGATCCAGTCGAGCAGCGTTCAGGGTCTGATGATCATGGCGGTGCTGTTTGGCTTTGGCGGCTCTTTTATTTCCCTGCTGATGTCAAAATGGATGGCATTGCGTTCAGTAGGCGGTGAGGTGATTGAGCAACCTCGTAATGAAACTGAGCACTGGTTGATGGAAACCGTGCGTCGGCAGTCACAGCAGGCGGGTATCGCCATGCCGCAGGTTGCGATTTACCATGCGCCAGACATCAATGCTTTCGCCACCGGAGCGCGCCGTGACGCCTCTCTGGTTGCGGTCAGCACAGGTCTGCTGCAAAACATGAGTCGTGACGAAGCGGAAGCGGTTATCGCGCATGAAATCAGCCACATCGCCAATGGCGATATGGTCACCATGACGCTAATTCAGGGTGTGGTGAACACCTTCGTTATCTTTATCTCCCGTATCATCGCTCAGGTCGCTTCCGGCTTCCTGTCCGGGAACCGTGATGACAACGAAAGCAGCAACGGCAACCCGCTGATTTACTTTGCGGTGGCGACGGTGCTTGAACTGGTGTTTGGCATTCTGGCAAGCATCATCACCATGTGGTTCTCACGCCATCGTGAATTCCATGCCGACGCGGGTTCCGCGAAGCTTGTGGGCCGCGAGAAAATGATTGCTGCGCTGCAGCGCCTTAAAACCAGCTACGAGCCGCAGGAAGCCAGCAGCATGATGGCGTTTTGCATCAACGGTAAGGCTAAGTCAATGAGCGAACTGTTCATGACGCACCCACCGCTGGACAAACGTATCGAAGCGCTGCGCAGCGGTGAATATCTGAAGTAACCGGAAGGTTGAAGTGAAAAAGCGTGCCCAGGTGGCACGCTTTTTTTATGCCTGAGCCTGAGGCTGGGACATTCGCAACCCGCTAACGACGGCGGCAACGGTGGCAAATGTGCCTGCAAGAATCAGCGAGGCATGCGTCCCACAGTTACCAAACAAGTTAAACATTAGTGCGACCAGTGCAGCCCCACAGCTTTGACCGAGCAGGCGAGCTGTCCCCAGCATTCCGCTTGCCCCTCCGCTGCGATGGCGGGGTGCCGAGGAGATGATGGTATGGTTATTCGGGGACTGGAAGAGGCCGAATCCTGCCCCACACAGCACCATACGCCAGATAATATTCAGGTCGGACGGATCGTGCGGGAGCATCGCCAAAGCAAACAGGCCGCAGGCCATCACTAAAAGCCCTACGGCGCCCATCAGGCCTGCATGAACACGTTCGATAAGATAACCGGCTAGCGGGGCCATCACCATCGTTGCCAGCGGCCACGGCGTTAACAGCAGACCGGTTTCAACCTCACTGCGGCCCAGGACGGTTTGCAAGAAAAAGGGCAGTGAAACCAGCGCCAGCATTTGAGCGCCGAACGAACATATTGATGTGCCGATAGACAGCGAAAAAATCGGGATTCGCAACAGGTCTACCGGCAGCAGAGGGAACGGCAAGCGAAGCTGGCGACGGATGAAGAAATAGCCAATCACGACAAGCGCAACCAGCTCACCGATAATGACTCCCCCCGGCTGGCCCTGTGAAAAACCACCGATCGCTGAAATCAGCAGACCGAAGGTGAGGGCATTCATCACCGCACTCGGGATATCAAAACGCTGCCCCTGGGATTTTTGCTGATTTGGAGGTAAATAGCGCAGCGCCAGAATCAGCGAAACGATGCCAATCGGCACATTGATTAAAAACAGCCACTGCCAGGAGGCGACCGAAAGAATCGCGGCGGCAACGGTGGGGCCTGCAGCGGAGGAGACGGCAACGATAAATGAATTGACTCCCATTCCACGACCAAGAAAACGTTGAGGATAAATGAGGCGTATCAAGGCGGTATTTACGCTCATCAGCGCCGCACCGCCAAAACCTTGCAGTACGCGGGCAAAGGTGAGCATCGGCAATGAAGTTGAGACGGCACAAAACAGTGAGGTCAGGCAGAACAGGACCAAACCGCATTGATAGATACGGCGGTAGCCAAAAATATCGCCGAGAAACGAAAGCGACAGCAGCGAGACAATAATCGCTATTTGATAAGCGTTAACCACCCAAATAGATTCCGCCGGGCTGGCATTCAAATCGTGCGCAATGGTAGGCAGGGCAACGTTAGCAATAGCGCCGTCCAGCACGGCCATCATAATGCCGAGCGCGATGGTGAAAATGGCGCCATAACGCTGGGGCGTAGGCAAGCCGTCGGACACTGATTTATCCATACTTTGAAAAGGCTGTCTGAAGTCGTTAGGAGGGTAATGATTTTACCATTAATTAATCTCGCTGATGCCGCAGATTTGTAACGAATCAGCAGGCTTTGATTGCGACACTCACGGGGCATCAATATACTAAAAAGCAGTTCTGATTTTTATAAAACAATAACACCCGAGGTGATGCATGGCACTCTCAGACTCCGACAAACAGCCCGATGCAGTCTCTTCCGTGCTGAAAGTTTTCGGCATCCTGCAGGCGCTTGGGGAAGAAAAAGAGATTGGGATAACCGAACTTTCTCAGCGTGTGATGATGTCCAAGAGTACCGTGTATCGCTTTTTGCAGACCATGAAGTCCCTGGGCTATGTCTCTCAGGAAGGTGAGTTAGAGAAATATGCGCTGACGCTGAAGCTTTTTGAGCTTGGCAGCAGCGCCCTGCAAAACGTTGATCTTATCCGCAGTGCAGACATACAGATGCGAGAGCTTTCCCGGCGAACCAAAGAGGCGATTCACCTCGGTGCGCTGGACGACAGCAGTATTGTCTATATCCATAAAATTGACTCGCTCTATAATTTACGCATGTATTCCCGCGTAGGGCGTCGGAATCCTTTGTACAGCACTGCAATAGGGAAGGTTTTGCTGGCCTGGCGACCGCGCGAGGAGATTCTGGATATTCTCTCTGACGTGGAATATGTCCGCAGCACGGAACGCACTATTGTCAGTACTGAAGCGCTTCTCCCTGTGCTTGATCTGGTGCGTGAGCAGGGGTACGGCGAAGATAACGAAGAACAGGAAGAAGGTATTCGCTGCGTGGCGGTACCGGTGTTTGATCGTTTTGGTATTGTCATTGCGGGAATGAGTATTTCATTTCCAACGCTTCGCTATTCGGATGAGGGACTGTCTGAATACGTTAGTCTTCTTCATCAGGCTGCGCGTGCGCTGTCAGAGCAAATGGGCTATCACCACTATCCTTTCTGATTTTGTTAAAGTGGGCCGCGCAGAACACGCGGCTCTTTAGATCTAACCATTATCAATCGGCGTGTCGACCTTACGCAGCAGTGGGCAGTTGGTCAGGCCAATAATTCCACTGTCGGTATGAATAAACTGAGCTGTCACGGTATTACGTGCCGTCAGATATTTGCATTGCAATCCCAGTCCGACCGCATTTTCTTTGCTGCCAATCAAAACGCCATAGCCGGAAAGCAACAGGCCAATCCAGATGATGGCAATAACAATGATGGTACGAATAATCGCTCGCATACTGACCTCAAACATCAATCCAATCCTGCATCAACCCTACTCTGAATAATTGACGTCACAATCTGATGATTCTGAAATGAAAAAGCAGGAAACGTTACTTATGGTTTAGTTGGTTAGTGTTAAATTAGCGAAATTCTATGGTCAAGAGGTGGCGATGTAGTGAGAAAGTACAGATGGGTGATCGTTCTGGTGATTGTTGTTACCTGCCTGCTGCTATGGACTCAAATGATAAATGTGATGTGCGACCAGGATGTGCAATTTTTCAGCGGCATTTGTACCATTAATAAATTTATCCCCTGGTAGTGATTTGTCTCTCTCTGCCTCAGGTGTAGAATGCGTTTTTTTTGAGGTGGTAAGATGAACGAACTGGGTTTTAGTGCTTTAAGTATCATGCCGCTGGCAATCTCGTTGGTGACGTTGATTGTCGGTCTTGTCCTGTGGTTTTTTGTCAATCGTTCCAGCAGCCGTGCAAACGAGCAGATTGCGCTGCTTGAAGAGCTGGTTGATTTACAGAAACGTCAAAATGCCCTGCTGCGGCGCCTGTGCGAAGCCAACGAACCCGAGCCGGAACACAAACCGACTGCGAAGACTGAAGAAGAAAATGACGACGACTTTGTTCGTCTGGTAGCGGAACGCTAATCAGGCTGGAGGTGGGATGAGCTGGAAAAACCCCTGGTACAATCCGCAGTTATCCCACCATCTACCTGATGGGTTTTGTAACGCTGAGCCTGCAGTCCGTCAACCTGGCGACGTCCAAAGGTGGCGGCGGGAGCGCAAAGCGCAGAAGCTGCCGCATCCTCCCGGTGAAGGTTATTCCGCGTTTATTGAACGCTGGTGGCAACAGGCCGATCTAAACGGCAGCGATGACCGCATATGGTGGCTGGGCCATGCCAGCCTGTTATTGCGGCTTAACGGTCACATTTTGCTGACCGATCCTGTATTTTCTCGTCGAGCTTCCCCGGTTTCTTTTGCCGGTCCTGCCCGGCGAACCGAAGTCCCGCTCGACCTTAACCAGTTGCGTCGACTTGATGCGGTACTCATCTCCCATAACCACTACGACCATCTGGACAAAAAAACTGTCCGTCGCTTGATCAAGCGTTTTCCCGACGTGCATTTTTTTGTGCCCCTGGGCTTGAAAGCATGGTTCAGCCAGCGCGGCATTGAGCAGGTAACAGAGCTGGACTGGTGGCAAAACTTTAACTGGTGCGGCATGGTTTTCACCGCCGTGCCTGCCCGGCACTGGAGTATGCGAACGTTTTGGGATCGTAACCGTTCGCTCTGGTGCGGCTGGGTTGTGGAGCAGGGGAATTTGCGTTTCTGGTTCAGCGGTGATTCGGGTTATACCCCGTCGCTGGCGGAGATCGCGAAACGGCTGGGCCCATTTGACATGGCTGCATTGCCGATCGGGGCCTATGAGCCTCGCTGGTTTATGGGCGATCATCATATGGATCCGCAACAGGCGGTGACTTTATGGCAAGCAATCGGCAAGCCTGAGACAATTCCTATCCACTGGGGCGTATTTGAGCTGGCCGATGAGTCTCTCGATAAACCGCCGCAGGAATTGCTGGCTGCTCTGCGTGAGAAAGGGGAAAGCGATGATCTGTTTTCACCGCTGCGTATTGGTCAAAGTTTGCCCCTAACAAAAAATAAGAATTAATTATTATTGCCGTGCAGAGAGCTTTATTTCTATTTGGTTAAATTAACGCCTGATAATCACGCCTTAAATTCCATCGAAACGTTTTTATTGCCTTATCCTGGGGCAAGGTGTCATTAAACTTTCATTATTTTGGTGCAAAATACGTGGTCTGTTGTACAGGCTTTATTCGGTGGACATAAAAAATACAGGGATGAAATCCGGGTATCGAACGCGATGATTGGCTTTAGGTTGATTTGTGCATAGGTATGCATAAAAAATCATAAAGATATATCCTTAAAAAAGGATTTTATTGTTCGTGTGTCTGGACGAAAAGTGCACTTTACGCTAAGGTTCAGAAGTTGTCGGAATGTTGTTAAAACACAATCTGTTGCGACAATCTTGTGTAGTGAAAATATATATCAAAAAGCGCAGATTACTTTCTCAAAGTAATCGTGTAATTTTCTGAATCTGTGCGGCAGATCGACACATGCTTAAAAATGGCTTGCCATTGTTTACGTTGTGTGTGATAACACGTTGGGTTAAACGAGGTACAGTTCTGTTTATGTGTGGCATTTTCAGTAAAGAAGACCTGAGTAAACACGTTGTCGTTGAATACCGCTTCTCTGCCGAGCCTTATATTAGTGCCTCATGCAGTAATGTCTCTGTTTTATCTAAGTTATGCCTGCGGGCGAAGAATACAATCTAAGGAATTTGCAAAATGGCAAAGATTAAAGGTCAAGTTAAGTGGTTCAACGAGTCTAAAGGTTTTGGTTTCATTACTCCAGCAGACGGCAGCAAAGATGTATTCGTACACTTCTCTGCAATCCAGGGTAACGGCTTCAAAACTCTGGCTGAAGGCCAGAACGTTGAATTCGAAATCCAGGACGGCCAGAAAGGCCCTGCTGCAGTTAACGTGACTGCCATCTAATTCTTCTGGATTAGAGCTCAGGCGCGAATAACGCCGAATTGAGATAAAAGCCCCGTTTCGACGGGGCTTTTTCATTTCTGTCGCTAATCTACTGTTTTTCAAGCTATTAACAAATTGAATCATTTGTTGCCTCTTGTTGCAAAGCTGCGAAGGTTTTAGCACTGTTCTCCCAGCAAAATGTCTGGGATCTGGTTAAATCTTTCAATCGCTTAGGCTCCTCAAGGAACAGTTGTGAAGAAGGGTGTCCCCGTATTAACCGGTAATTTTATCCAGTGGCGTTTTGGGCTTCTGTGTGTGGCCATCACCGGGAGTTTGGTGTTCCTGCTGGGACGTATTGCCTGGCTGCAAATTATCTCCCCGGATAACCTGGTTAAACAGGAGGATATGCGTTCCCTGCGCGAGGAGCCGATTGAGGTGCCCCGTGGAATGATCGAAGATCGCAACGGAAAACCGCTGGCGGTCAGTGTGCCGGTCGAGGCTGTGTGGGCCGATCCGAAAACGGTTATGGAAAAGGGCGGCGTACTGGTTAACAGCCGCTGGCAGGCGCTGGCCTCGGCGCTGCACGTCCCTTTGAGCGAGATTGCCGCGCGTATTCACAGCAACGAGCGCGGCCGTTTTATCTACCTTGCGCGCCAGCTGGATCCCCAGCAGGCACAATATATCGACAAACTAAATATCCCTGGTATTGCGTTGCGCGATGAATCTCGCCGTTTTTATCCCGCTGGCCGGGTTGGGGCAAACCTGATCGGATTCACCAATATTGACGATCAGGGCATTGAAGGGATCGAGAAAAGCTTTAACCAGCAGTTGACCGGTAAAGAAGGTGAGCGTCTGGTACGTAAAGACCGTTACGGCCATGTTGTAGAGAATATTACTGAGAACCCTGCCAGCCCCGCGCATAATATCCAGCTCAGCATCGACGAAAGGCTGCAAACCGTGACTGAAGATGCGCTCAGCAACGCCGTATCCTGGAACAAAGCCGAGTCAGGCGCCGCGGTGGTCATTGATGTGCAGACCGGTGAAGTTCTGGCGATGGCTAACTACCCGACTTTTAATCCGAACAACCGCGATGACGCAAAGCTCGATGATTTCCGTAACCGTGCGATAAGTGACACCTTCGAACCCGGTTCGACCGTAAAACCGATGGTGGTCATGACTGCGCTGCAGCAGGGAATTGTCCGGCCTGACAGCGTTATTGATACTCACCCATTTACACTGGACGGGCACCACATTCGTGACGTGGGGTATTACCCGCAGCTCACCCTGACAGGCGTGCTACAAAAATCGAGCGATACCGGCGTGTCCCGTCTTTCACTGGCGATGCCGATTCAGAATATTTGGGACACTTATCATAAATTTGGCTTTGGTGTCCCCACTGCAATCGGCCTGACGGGGGAAAGCCGCGGCCTGTTGCCGGTGCGCCAGCGCTGGGGAGAACTGGATCGCGCCACGTTCGCATTTGGCTATGGCCTGATGGTGACCCCGCTGCAGCTGGCTCATGTTTACGCCACGATCGGTAGCTTTGGTATTTCCCGTCCGCTGTCCATCACCCGCGTAGACCCGCCTGTGGAAGGGAAAAGGGTTATGCCTGAAGAAATCGTGCATGAAGTGGAACATATGATGGAGAGCGTGGCGCTGCCCGGCGGCGGGGGCGTTAAGGCAGCAGTTCATGGTTACCGTGTGGCGGTGAAAACGGGCACAGCCAAAAAGATCGGTCCTGATGGCAAATATATAGATCAGTATATTGCGTACACGGCTGGCGTGGCGCCGGCCAGTAATCCTCGCTATGCCCTGGTGGTGGTGATTAACGATCCTTCCAACGGGAAGTACTACGGTGGTGCGGTTTCTGCCCCTGTTTTCAGCCAAATCATGGGTGATGTTTTACGTCTGGAAAATATTGAGCCGGACGGGCTGCCCGCCGGAGACAACAGCATTATGGTGCTGAACAAAATGGAGAATGACCGCGCCGCCATGTAGCGGTTTGGCAAAAGGGGCGCTAAAATTGCGCCCTTTGTTGTTTCCGGAGTTTTTTATGTCCTGGCTTTGCCCACTCTGCCATTCCATGCTTAGCGCCAGCGCGAACAGCTATCGTTGCCCTCAGGGCCATCAATTTGATATTGCCAAAGAAGGCTACGTTAATTTGCTGCCCGTTCAGCATAAACGTTCGAAAGACCCGGGTGACAGCGCGGAAATGATGCAGGCTCGCCGGGCATTCCTAGACGCCGGACATTATCAGCCTCTACGCGATACCGTTTGCCAGCTGTTAAAAGAGAGAGCGCCCTCGGCGCTATTGGATATTGGCTGTGGAGAAGGGTATTACACGGCGGGATTTGCGTCGGCTGTGGCAGATAACGGGGGTGAAACCTGGGGGCTGGACGTTTCAAAAGTTGCGATTCGCTACGCCGCCAAACGCTACCGTGAAGTTAAATTTTGCGTAGCATCCAGCCACCGCCTGCCGTTTGCCGACGAGAGTATGGACTCGATTGTGCGCATTTTTGCACCCTGCAAGGGCGAAGAGCTTGCCCGGGTCGTGAAGCGTGGCGGCGTAGTGGTGACAGCCACGCCTGGCCCACGCCATTTGATGCAGCTAAAAGGGCTGATTTACCAGGATATTGTCTTGCACAGTGAAGAGGTTGAATCTATGCCGGGTTTTACGCTGCAACAGACGCTTCAGCCTGGCTGGATGATGAACCTGCGTGGGGATGAGGCTGCCGCTCTGCTGCAAATGACGCCGTTCGCCTGGCGCGCCCGCCCGGAAGTCTGGGACGGGCTGAAAACAGAAACGGCATTTAGCTGTGAAACTGACTTTGTGGTGCGGGTCTGGCAGCGCGATTGATCAGTTAAAAGGGGCGAAGTGGCTGTACATGATCTGGCAGCCGATACCTATCAGCACTATACCGCCGAGGATCTCGGCGCGTTTGCCTAACATAGGCCCGATAAAGCGGCCGACCATCATCCCCAGCGTGGACATGATCGCGGTAGCGCAGCCGATGGCTAGCGCAGTCTGAATAATATTGACCTGCAGGAAGGCAAGCCCAACACCTACGGCCATTGCATCAAGACTGGTGGCAATCGCGGTGGTCACCAGCAGCCAAAAACCGTGGCGATGAATTTTAGGCGCATCTTCCTGAGTCGCCCCGCGGAAGCCTTCCAGCACCATACGCCCGCCGAGGAACACCAGCAGAATAAAGGCCACCCAATGGTTCCATTCCAGCACAACTTTGCTTGCCAGTAGGCCAAGGCCCCAGCCGATAAGCGGGGTAATGGCTTCAATGACGCCAAAGATCAAACCGGTACGGAGGGCTTCTGAGAATTTAGGTTTGTGCAGAGTGGCACCTTTGCCGATGGAAGCGGCGAAAGCGTCCATGGACATGCCGAAAGCAAGCAGGATTGTTGCGGAGAGATTCATCGTTACGCCTCAGTTGGGAATATCCATATACACGCAAACCATCCCCAACTTTACGATGGCGCGTGCCTATGGTCTCGCCTACTCAGAACTCTGAGGCGTACATGCCACGTTAATCTCAGGAGCGGATATAACGAGTATGTTGACATGTACATTTCTGCCTGTGGCAGAAATCGGCTACTCCCCAACGACGGGCGCAACCTTAACATATTTTTTTAAATTAAAACAATCTTTGAATTCTATTTTTCTGATCATTTATTGATAACGATTTTCATTTTAATGAGACATGCAATGAAAAGGTTAAAATAAAGCCATATAAATCTTATGAAATAGCAAAGGCTATGTTTCAATTGATGAAAAATAGCCCGCCAATATAGACATTGCTATAATTGTAACTTACTGAGTTGAAACCATTAGTTTGTAAATTTTTTCGAGGTCATCAATATTCTTTACGCGAATCAATAAGCGCCGCTGTTCTAATTGCATCACCAGCACGCCATCTTCCGATAAATTCATTTCTTTAATGCGGTTATATTCCACCCAAACATTGGCGAAGAAAAAACCATGACTTTTGAAGACGATCTTCGGTTGCCTGAACCAGGAAAGATAAATGGCCATTAGCGCCAGAGCAGATAATAACCATGTGGTTAGCGGGGTACCGTGCGAGGTCACGTTGTTATAGATAAGAATGCCGACAAGAAAGACAAAGATGGCGCTGTCCACGCGATTGCGGCGAAGCAGGGGGATTTTGAGCAGGGTTTTGCCCTTTAGTTTGTCCATCACAAACTCATCGTAAACGGCAAAAGCCAGCAGCAACGCGATAAACACAACCAGCACGACATCCGTTAACGTCATGAAACCTCCCCTTAGAGATAAAAAAACGGGGGCTTAATGCCCCCGTTTGTCAGAACAAATTACAGACCCAGCAGGCCAATAGCGTAACCCACAATCCCGATCACGAAGAAGCCCATAATGATCCACAGCGCGTTGACTTTTTTGCGTAGCAGCCACATACAGGCAAAGGTCAGCAGCAGCGGTACCAGGCCCGGCATCAGCTGGTCGAGGATCGTTTGCACGGTGGTCACTTTAACGGCCCCGGTTTGGTCGGTAATTTTTGACACCACCAGCGGGATGTTAACGTGCGTCCATTTGTTAACTAACGCCCCCATGACAAAGAGGCCGAGAATAGACGCCCCTTCCGTCAGTTTTTGCAGGAAGCCGCCGCCCATATCCTTAACGATATCGACGCCTTTACGGTAGCCATAGGCCACGCCATAGTAGCGGGTCAGCAGGCGCACCGCGTTGAACAGAATAAAGAACAGCAGCGGGCCAAGCAGGCTACCGCTCATGGCGATACCGGCGCCCAGGGCAGCAAAGACCGGGCGGACGGTACCCCAGAAGATAGGGTCGCCTACGCCGGCCAGCGGCCCCATCAGGCCAACTTTGATGCCGTTAATCGCACCGTCATCAATTTCAGCGCCGTTAGCACGCTGCTCTTCCATTGCCAGCGTTACGCCAAGTACCGGGGCGGCAACGTAAGGGTGGGTGTTAAAGAATTCCAGATGGCGCTTGATAGCCTGGCGACGGGCGTCGTTGTTTTCCGGGTACAGGCGTTTGATAACCGGCACCATACAGAAGCAGAAGCCTAACGCCTGCATACGTTCGAAGTTCCATGAGCCCTGGAACAGGTTAGAACGCAGGAATACGCCACGGATATCACTCTGGGTGATTTTCTTCTCAGTCGTTAATTTAGTGGAATCAACCATTTCGCTCACCTGTTAGTCCAGTTCGTTATCAAGATCGTTCGCGGCAGCAGCCTGAGCCGGAGCACCAGCGCTACGGTTATATTTCGGGCTGAGCTGAATGTAGAGAATGGCCATCACTGTGCCAATCACGCCCAGTGCCACCAGGTTGAAGTTGGTGAACGCTGCGGTAACGAAACCGAGGTAGAAGAACGGCATCAGGTAGCCCGCGCGCATCATGTTGATGACCATCGCGTAACCGACCACCACAATCATGCCGCCGGCGATGTTCAGGCCGCTGGTCACCACTTCAGGAATGGCGTTCAGCATGTTCTGAACTTCACTGGTGCCTACGGAGATGGCGACGATAACCGCTGGAATAGCGATACGCATTGCCTGCAGGAACAGGGAAGAGACGTGGATCCAGGAAAGCGCCGTCAGGTTGCCGTTATTGGCCGCCTTATCCGCCGCGTGCTGGAAGCCCACGGTAATGGTACGAACGATAATGGTCAGCACCTGGCCCGCAGCAGCCAGTGGAATAGCCAGCGCGATACCGGCCCCGATGCTTTGGTGCCCGGCAATGACCAGAATGGTCGAGATAATTGAGGCGAGGGCGGCATCCGGGGCCACAGCGGCACCGATATTCATCCAGCCCAGGGCGATCATTTCCAGCGTACCGCCGATGATGATGCCGGTTTTCATGTCGCCGAGGACGGCGCCGATTAACGTACAGGCGATAAGCGGACGGTGGAACTGAAATTCATCGAGCACCGACTCCATACCGGCGATACAGGCTACGACAAACACCAGCACAATCTGAAGAGTGGTAATCTCCATTGTACTTCTCCTATTGACGATGACTTATGTGTGAAATCTGAGCAATATTATTAGTGATGACAATCATTTAACTTTCGCGATCAGATCCATCATTTTCAGTTTTTGATCGGTAGACACTTTCCGCGCTTCAAGCTCAATACCGCGGTCATTCAGTTTTTTGAAGGCCTCAATATCTTTCTCATCCACGGAAATGGCGTTGTTAACCTGGGTTTTGCCCTGGCGGAAAGCCATGCCGCCGATGTTGACGGAGGTGATTTTTACGCCACCCTCAACAATGCGCTCAACGTCGGTTGGGTTGGTGAACAGGAGCATGACGCGTTCACCCGCGTATTTGGGGTTGTTGTAAACGCGGATCATTTTTGCGACATCCACCACATGGGCGGTGACGCCCGGCGGTGCGACCTGGGTCAGCAGCGTTTTGCGAACGGTGTCTGCCGCGACTTCATCACTGACGACGATAATGCGGGTAACGTTGGTTTCTTTCGTCCAGCGGGTGGCGACCTGGCCATGAATTAAACGGTCATCAATACGCGCGAGACCGATGTTCATGTAATCGTTTGGACCCATCGGTTTGGCTGGCGCAGCGGCTTTCGGCGCGGCGGCAACGGGAGCCGGTACGGCTTTTTCAATCGGCTTAGCTTTCAGCGCTTTCACGCCTTCGCGGCCCGTTTCAACGGCGTGGGCGACCAGATCGTCGAAGGTGGG
Source organism: Cedecea sp. B1(4) (assembly GCF_059414925.1). Lineage (NCBI taxonomy): Bacteria > Pseudomonadati > Pseudomonadota > Gammaproteobacteria > Enterobacterales > Enterobacteriaceae > Cedecea > Cedecea sp. B1(4). Next base: position 266,481 of record NZ_JCAHMZ010000002.1, read on the forward strand.
ATTGTCGTCCCGCGACATCAGGGTTTCGACCAGCATCGGGATATTCACCCCGGCGACCACTTCGTAATGTTCCTTATCCACAACGATACGGCTTGCCGCATTGAATGGACTGCCACCCCAGGTATCCACGAGGAATAGCACGCCTTTGCTGGTGTCCAGTTTCTCCAGCTGAGCGTTATATTTCTCGATCAGGGTTTCAGCATTTTCACCCGGGACGAAATCTATCCAGCCAACGTTCTCTTGTTCGCCTAATAGCATTTCGGCGGTTTTCAGCAATTGTTCCGCTGCCCAGCCATGTGTGCCTATGACAATAGCAATAGTCACTTGCTACCTCCTGTTTTTGTCATTACAACACCCCTCGAAGGGTGCGGTGGTGTATCGAGATCGTTTCAGCGAATCGATTCAGATAACACGTTCAAGAAAGAACAAACCATTTGCCGGAATTATTTTAGACAGTGAAAAAATAATTTATGTGATGAAGATCCGTAATTTAACGTTGCCGTGATTTCATGGCATTACGCTGTAAAATATGGTCAGCGTAAGTTGCAAAAAAATTGCAAAGTCAGGTAAATCTTTGCCAAGCCCTGGTTTACTTTGATAATGTTAGCGTCCGATTCACTTTCAGGAGTAGCGGGCAGTAGCCCACCCTATGGACCGTCACCGACGTCTTTTCACTGCCGGGATGCCTAAATCCCACCCTCTCAGCGGCGTTTTATGCCCGCAAATACGATTAACCAGCCGCATTGCGTCCGTAACCTACGGAATGCCGACTTGCTGTGCCCTTAACGGGAGTCTGACATGGAACTGTTAATGGACCCGCAAATCTGGGCCGGTTTACTCACGCTTGTTGTGCTGGAAATCGTACTGGGTATTGATAACCTGGTGTTTATCGCCATTCTTGCGGATAAACTTCCGCCTAAGCAGCGGGATAAGGCTCGATTGATTGGCCTGTCGTTGGCGCTGATTATGCGCCTGGCGCTGCTGTCGCTGATTTCGTGGCTGGTCACGCTAACTGCGCCGCTGTTCAGCATCGCGGATTTCACCTTCTCAGGCCGTGACCTGATTATGCTGGTGGGCGGTATCTTCCTGCTGTTTAAAGCGACCACGGAACTGCACGAACGCCTTGAAAACCGTCAGCATGATGACGGCCACGGTAAGGGCTATGCCAGCTTCTGGGTGGTGGTGCTGCAGATTGTGGTGCTTGATGCCGTCTTCTCGCTGGATGCGGTGATTACCGCCGTGGGGATGGTCAACCATCTGCCGGTGATGATGGCTGCGGTCATCATTGCAATGGGCGTCATGCTGCTTGCCTCCAAACCGCTAACCAACTTTGTTAACCAACATCCCACGGTGGTGGTGCTCTGCCTGAGCTTCCTGTTGATGATTGGTTTGAGTCTGGTGGCAGAAGGCTTTGGTTTCCACATTCCAAAAGGCTACCTGTACGCGGCCATTGGTTTCTCGATCATCATCGAGCTGTTTAACCAGATTGCGCGTCGTAACTTTATTCGTCATCAGTCGCGCCAGCCTCTGCGAGCGCGTACTGCCGATGCGATTCTGCGCATGATGAGTGGTAAGCGTCAGGAACGTGTACAAAGCAGCGAAGACAGCAAAGCCATGACGCCAATTGAGGCGGAATCCTTTGCGGAAGAAGAGCGCTATATGATTAACGGCGTGCTGACGCTGGCTTCGCGCTCATTGCGCAGCATTATGACACCGCGTGGTGAGATTTCGTGGGTTGATGCGATGAAGAGCGTGCCGGAGATCCGCGAACAGCTGCTTGCCTCTCCCCACAGCTTGTTCCCGGTGTGCCGGGGCGAACTGGATGAAATTATTGGCGTAGTGCGAGCGAAAGAGCTGCTGGTTGCCCTGGACGAAGGCGTTGACGTGGCGGCGATTGCCGCGCAGTCACCGGCGATTGTTGTGCCGGAAACGCTGGACCCAATCAACCTGCTTGGCGTGCTGCGCCGTGCTCGCGGCAGCTTCGTTATCGTTAACAACGAATTTGGCGTGGTGCAGGGGCTGGTCACGCCGCTGGACGTGCTGGAAGCGATTGCCGGTGAATTCCCGGATGCGGATGAAACGCCTGAAATCGTTCGTGACGGTGACGGCTGGCTGGTGAAAGGCTCAACGGACCTGCATGCGCTGCAGCAGCGCCTGGACATCCATCGCCTGGTGCACAGCGAAGAAGACATTGCTTCTATCGCCGGACTGGTGATTGCGGTGAATGGTCATATTCCTAAAGTCGGGGACGTGATCGAAGTCGCGCCGCTGCGTATTCAGATAGTCGAAGCCAACGATTATCGCGTCGATTTAGTTCGTGTGGAAAAAGAACGCTCTCCACACGAGGACGAAGAAGAGTAATTCAGCGCATAGGGAAGGCCGGGATAGCCCGGTCTTCATGGCGAGGGGGCGGCGGCGTGTTGCCCTCGAGCCAGTGAGAGAAATCTCTCAGCGGCATGGGTTTGGCGTACAAAAAACCCTGCAGCACATCAACACCGTTACGCCGTAAATATTCTGCCTGCTCTTGCGTTTCCACCCCTTCCGCCACCAAATCGATATCCAGCCTTTGCCCGAGCGCGATAATAATGTCTGTCACCGTCGAGTTCACCGCATCAGTCCCGATGGCGGCGGTAAAGGATTTATCGATTTTCAGCACATTGGGATTCAGCGTTTCAAGATAAGCCAGCGAGCTGTGGCCGGTGCCGAAATCATCAATAGCCAGGTCGATACCGAGCCTGTGCAGCTCCTGAACGACGCTATGATCCATCGCGGGCAGGGCGTTACGTTCGGTAAGTTCCAGCGTCAACTTTTGCTTGGGCGTGGCCGGGAACCAGTAACGTTTCAGGTCACGAATAATTGCGCCATCGTGGAAGTGGCTGGCGGCAACGTTAAGGCCGATATGGAACCCGGGCGTTTTGGGGAATATTTCCAGGTGACGCACCGTTTCATCCAGCACAAAACGGGTGAGCGGGGCGATTTGCTGCTGCTGTTCCGCCAGGGGAATAAACACTTCAGGTGAAATCCAGCCCTGTCTTGGATTATTCCAGCGCAGCAGCAGCTCTACGCCAACGCACTCTAAGTTTCGGGCGCTGACCAGCGGCTGGCAGAAGACTTCAAATTCCCGGGCGGCAAGGCCGAGGTTGATCTCCCAGGAGAAGCTCATTCGGTTGGCGGTCGCAAGCCAGGCAATATAGCCCACCAGCAGGCTGAGTAATAAAGCCAGTGGAAGCTGGGCCGGTAAATTTTGCAGCGTTAACCGGTCGGCAGAAGGGCCAATGGCAGTAATAGAATAAGGGTAAAGCTTAGATACTGTCTGTTTAGATACATCATCTTCGTTTGTTTCTATCTTCCCTAGCAGACCGGCACCGTATTCAAGATGATCGTCGCCGACGTTCAGTACCGCTCGCGTCACCCAGGGATGTTCCGGCTTAAGCAGCAGGCTGGTTAACATCTGAATATTAACGATCTGCATGACGCCGTCGTGATGCTGCCCCTGCAGCGGCCGCCAGAAAATCAGCACCGGTGTGCCTTTTAACAATGAGCTGTCGCGGGATAAAAACAGCAGCGGCTCGCCTGAAGGCAGGCGAGTATGGAGCTGATGAATACCCACGTTGCGGCTGCCGTAAATACTGGAGCAGTACAGCACGCCATCTTTGATTAAACCAATCGCACGTACCGTTTGCATTTTGGCGGCGTGTTCGCGAATTTTTAATTGGACGTCGTCGCAGGATGTACCGACAAGCTGCATAATATCGTCGCTAACGATATTCAGCGGAGTGAGAAGCGTATCGAGTGTGGTAATGATTCGCTGATTAAACTGGACGACGCGCTGCTCGTTAAGATTACGCTCTGTCGCATATCTAACGCTAAGCGTGACGATTAAAACTAAAATGGCGAGTACAGCGCAGACAATAACTCGCCTGCGGCGATAGTCAGAAATAATCCGCTGTGCCGTTTGCATCCCTGTTTCCCTGTTTCTCGCCGCAAGAAATGAGGCGTAACGTTATCATCAAAGTGTAGCGGGATATCAGAGCGCGAAAAAAATAAAAAAAGATAAGATAAAAAAACGCCGCATAAGCGGCGCGAGAAGAAAGACAAAGTTCACTGATTTAAAAGCCCTGCCACCAGTTTGATAAAACAATGGATACTGTTGTCTGGTTTACCCCAAACAGTCGAAAACCACGTTTTTCGGCTGTTTGTCATCAATCAAACGCCGCATAAGCGGTGCTATATCTCTGGTTTAAGCCTTTATGAGGCGAAATATTGCTCTCCTGATGGCAATCTATTCAGCCTTATTCCCGGCCGTGCTTCGATGGTCACCGCCAAAACCGGGTACATCTTCAGAAAATCGCGCAGTCCTCGCATCTCGCTCGTAGCCCTGTGATTCGCCCAAGACACCATACAGCTCAGGCCGACGGCCATGAATCCACCTGCGGCCGGTAGACATCGGCAGCAATTGCAGATCGAGATTGGCGTACACTATCGTATCCTCAAAGGAACCTGTTTCGCTCACGATCCTACCGTAGGGATCAATAATCATGGCATTTCCTGTCCTAACCTCTCCGTTATCCAGGCCGACGCCATTACTGAACAGAATGAAAAAGCCATTATCATGCGCGCGAGAAGGTAGCCAGCGCATCAGCCAGCCCCGGCCGCTGTCCCCGCGCAAGGCTGCCTCCAGCGTTTGCGGGTCGTTATGTCTGTTTTCCCAAAGGCTGGGTGGAATAGGTTTCATGCCGAAGGGACTTCTCGAATGGGTTCCCCCGGTTTGGTGCGGAGCGATAAGTACGTCGGCACCCAACAAGGCCGTAATGCGCGCATTTTCCACGAGATTATTGTCCCAGCAGATAAGCACCCCGACACGCACTCCCCACGGCGTGTCAAAAACAGTAAAACTGTTGCCGGAGGCAATATCAGAGTGTTCAAACGCGTGGAGCTTCCTGTGTACATGCCGCGTTCCGTCCGGCATGCAGATGGCGTAGGCATTATACAAGCGCTCGTCACTGCTCTTTTCAATGAACCCTACGCCAATAGCCATCTGGTATTTTTCTGCAAGCGCGGCGATCCGGGCTAATGATGCACTCTCGTCAGCTTGCTCAGACAAAGCATTCAGCGCCTGACGGCTGAGGTCCGGCACATGCCAGTATCCGGTAATGCACATTTCAGGGAAGGCCAGAATCTTCACCTCCTCCTGGGCGGCCTGAATAATAAATTTCTCCATCACCGATAAATTGTACTGTTTATCTCCCGCCCGGTGGCAGAACTGAACTGTGGCAGTACGAATATGGGTATCCATTTTTCACTCCTTATTTAACGAATCGGAGGCTATTCCATCAGAGAGCACGTTCGCGTGTATAATCACGATTTCGCCCCATACGATAACCAGACGGAATGGATATAAAACTGCTGCGCGCTTTCGTTACCCTCTCACAGTCAGGGTCGTATCATTCAGCCGCTGAAAAACTGTGCGTCACGCAACCTGCACTGACCAAACAGATCCAGACGCTGGAGTCTCTTTCCGGCATCACGCTGTTTCAGCGAGGTCGCCACGGGGCAAGGCTGACCGTGGCAGGAGAGCTGCTGCTCCCAGGAGCCACTGCGGTACTCGAACGCCACGATCTTTTCTGTTCCGAAGTGGCCGATATTCAGAAAGGGCGGGCGGGGAAACTGACCATGGGCTTTGGGATCTCCTCCTTCCAGTTGGCCCCTCGGCAGGTGGCTGTTTTTCGCAGCCAGTTTCCAGATGTGCAGGTATCCCTGAATGATATGTCCTCTGCAGAACAGTTTCAGCAGCTAATGGTGGGCAGTCTTCAGGTTGGGTTTGTGCGATTGCCTGCGCCTGCACAGCTGGAAAGTCGAATCCTGGCGGAAGAGCAACTGGTTCTTGCCGTGGCTCAGGCGGCTAATACGGAAACCGCTGCGGTAACAGAGTTGCTGCAAATGAGCCAGCTGCTGCAGCTATCCCGCAATCGGGGAGAGGGGCTGTCGGCACAGGCAGCGCGTTTTCTCTCAGGCAATCATCTCGCTCCCCGTACCGTTTCAGCGGCAGATGATATTCAGACCTTGCTGGCGCTGGTTGCCGCCGGAGAGGGCGTGGCATTACTGCCGGCGGGGGTAAGCCATATTCTGCCAGCCGGAGTCAGGCTTGTGGCACTTGAAGGTGAACATACCACCTGGCAAACGGGCATTGCCTGGAATGCTCAGTTAAACGATCCTGTGCGTGATCGCTTCCTGCAGCTGGTCACCGGCTAATTGAATTTTAGATATTGAATGTCGGGAAAGAACAAGCGGATGCTGAGTAAAACGATGTGAGCGGGAAATACCTTACGGTACTTCCCGCTCATTTTATAACGAACGCGGCTTAGCGTTTAAGCAGCGTTTCGTGGTTACGGCTTAATCGCACTGAACCTTAATAGCCAGCCCGCCTCGCGATGTTTCGCGGTATTTGGCGTTCATGTCTTTACCGGTTTCGTACATGGTTTCAATGACCTTATCGAGCGAAACGCGCGGGGCGCTGGTACGACGCATCGCCATACGGGTGGCGTTGATAGCCTTCACCGAGGCAATCGCATTCCGCTCGATACATGGCACCTGTACCTGGCCGGCGACCGGGTCACAGGTCAGGCCGAGGTTATGTTCCATACCGATTTCTGCCGCAACGCAGACCTGTTCCGGGCTTGCGCCCATAATTTCAGCCAGGCCCGCCGCCGCCATCGAACAGGCAACGCCGACTTCACCCTGGCAGCCTACTTCAGCGCCAGAAATAGAGGCGTTCATTTTGTACAGCACGCCAATAGCCCCGGAGGCCAGGAAATAGCGAATCCAGGTGTCCGGCGTGACCGGCTCGATAAAGTGGTCGTAGTAGGCCAACACCGCAGGCACGATCCCGCAGGCACCGTTGGTTGGCGCGGTCACAACGCGGCCACCCGCGGCGTTCTCTTCGTTCACCGCCAGGGCAAACATGTTCACCCAGTCAACCACGTTCATTGGATCGTTGGACAGCTTGTCACTGGACACCAGCATCCGGCGCAGGGCAGAGGCGCGGCGCGGCACGCGCAGCGGGCCAGGCAGCACGCCTTCGGTATTCATACCGCGATCGATACAGGCGCGCATGGTTTGCCAGATATTGGCGAAGTACTCTTCGATTTCCTCGCGGCTATGCAGCGCCAGTTCGTTCTGCATTACCATGCCGGACACGGAAAGCCCGGTGTCCTTGCAGTGCTGCAGCATTTCCTGTGCGGAATGGAATGGATAAGGCACGGTGACTTCGCTGGCCGCATCTTTACCAAAGTGTTCTTCGTCGACGATGAAGCCGCCGCCGATGGAATAATAGGTTTTGCTGTAGATCTCTTTGTCGCCGTTATAGGCGTGGATCTGCATGCCGTTTTCATGCAGCGGCAGGTTGTCACTGCGAAAACGCATGCCGTTATCCTGCGGGAAATCGACTTCATGACGACCCTGAGCAATTAGCAGACGACCGCGGGTTTCCACGTCGCGAATAAAAGCCGGAATAGCGTCGATATCGACGTTATCAGGCTGGTTGCCGGCCAGACCCATAATAATCGCGATATCGGTGTGGTGGCCTTTCCCCGTCAGGGAAAGAGAACCGTAAACGTCCACCGCGATGCGGGTGGTACTGTCCAGCAGTCCCTGTTCGATCAGTGCGTCGACAAACTGTTTCCCGGCCTTCATTGGCCCGACGGTATGGGAGCTGGAAGGCCCGATGCCGACTTTGAACATGTCGAATATGCTAATCACTCTAAAACTCCTCTGATAGCACCCTGTTTCATGGAACATGATGCTTTGAAATGGCTAAGCGCTAGTTTAAAAATTTATTGGTTCCACCAGGAAACTATTCACATGAATTAAACTAATGCTTAACCATAAACCACCTAATAGCAGATGATTTATGGTCTTTCTGTTGCTTAAATATAGCCATTTTCAGCGTTTTAAAGTGTCGCCTGGATCGCTATCTACCTGTAAAGAGAGTTCGCGAATAATCCCCGCTGTCATACCCCAGACAAAATAGCGTTGATACCAGGAAAGCCAGACGCGATGGGCGTTTCCGCGGCGATGGATATCTAGCGGATGGTAGCGTCCAAGACTCAGCGCCTCGGCGAGCGGCATTTCAAATACCGCAGAAACTTCATCTTCACTGGCGCGCCAAGGCAAATCAGGGGGAATGATGCCGACAATCGGCGTTACCTGGAAACCCGTCACGCTGTCCACCGGCGGGAGCGTGCCGATAACCTCGACGGATTCTGGTGGAATGGCGACCTCTTCCTGAGCCTCCCGCAGCGCGGCGGCTATCAGCGAACTGTCGGTGTCGTCTACCGCTCCACCGGGGAAGGCCACCTGGCCTGCATGTTTGCGCAGCATCAGCGAGCGCTGGGTGAGTAAAAGCCCCGGCTGAGGGCGCCGTACAATGGGTACCAGCACCGCCGCCTGACGTTTGTTGCTGACCGGTCCGCTGTCCGCCGGACGTAACAGTTGAAACCGGGTAAGGAAATCATTCAGCGTCAGGGACGAACCAGGCATGCATTAATTCTCCAGTAAGGGCAGGATACGGTTAACTTTATCAAAAGTTTCCTGATATTCCGCCGCCTCGTGACTGTCGGCAACAATCCCGCCGCCGGCAGAGCAATATAATTTCCCGCCTTCGGCAGTGAGCGTACGGATGGTGATGCTGGTATCCATTTTTCCGCAGAAGCTAATGTAGCCGATACTGCCGCACCATGCGTTACGCCGCTGAGGCTCAAGCTCTTCAATAATTTCCATTGCCCGCACTTTGGGAGCACCGGTGATTGAACCTCCGGGGAAGGTGGCGCGCAGGAGATCGCAGGCGCTAAGCGTCTCAGGCAGCCTGGCGGTAATCGTGCTCACCAGGTGATGCACCGCAGGGAAAGGCTCCACCACGAACAACTCTGGCACTTTGACGCTGCCCGGCACCGCAACGCGGCCAATGTCATTGCGCAGCAAATCAACAATCATCAGATTTTCAGCGCGATCTTTTGGCGAGTTCGCCAGGCGTTCAGCTTGCGCTGCGTCGGCCTGTGGGTCGGCAAGACGAGGCAGCGTGCCTTTAATCGGGCGGGTTTGAATCTGCTTGTCTTCGAGCAGAACAAACCGCTCCGGGGAAAGGCTAAGAATACAGCTGTCCGGCAGCCGCAGAAAAGCGCTGAACGGCGCGCGGTTCGCCTGATTTAGCGTTTCGAAAGCCTGCCATTCATCCCCTTCATAGCGGGCGTGGAACCGCTGAGCCAGGTTAACCTGGTAGCAGTCTCCGCTGCTGAGATAAGCCTGGATCTGGCGGAACTTCTCGCCGTACGTTTCTCGGGACATATTAGACTGCCATTGGCTGGTCAGCCGGAAAGGCTGAACATTTTGCCGGGGCGAGAGTGCATTCAGCCAGGCCAGACGAGCTTCAATGTCCCCCCAGCAAACCAGCGTCAGACGCTGCAGATGATGGTCTGCAATCAGCGCCCAGTCATAAATGCCGATGGCCATGTCCGGCGTGGTTAAATCCTGTTCTGCCGTCGCGGGGATTCTCTCAAAGCGGCGGCCTAGATCGTAGCTGAATAGCCCCAGCGCGCCGCCGCAGAACGGAATATCGCTAGTGGACGTGGTGGCAAGGCCACAGCTGTCCAGCGTTTGCTGTAACAGTTCAAGCGGGCATTCGTTGTGTTGCGATGAAAGCCCGTGGCGTTCAATCACGGTTTCCTGGCCGCGTGTGACCAGTGTTGCAAGCGGGCTGGCAACCATAATATCAAAACGGTTATGCGGATGGTCGGCAAAGCCAGAGTGAAGCAGCATGGCCCAGGGCTGAGCGGAAACCGAGCGGAAATAGTGCTGAACGGCATCGGCCTGCCAGCTGAGTTCGCGAAAAGTGGGGGAGGTTGTAACATTCATCTTGGTAGCATCGTCAGGAGCAGAGTAAAATAGCGACTTCAGCACTGTATCAGGAGTTAAACATGATTTCAGGATTACCGGCGCTTAGCCACGAGCAGCAGCAGCAGGCCGTCGAGCGTATTCACGAACTGATGGCCGACGGCATGAGCAGCGGCGAAGCCATCGCCCTGGTAGCCAGTGAGATTCGTGCCTCGCATACCGGGGGTAACGTCGCCGTACGCTTTGAAGATGAAGACGGCGAAGAAGAAGACCCGCAGGACTAGCCGGGCCTTAGCGACTTAGCGTTACACCGCCGCGATGATTTTGATTTCCACTTTGTAGCGCGGGTTCATCAACTTAGCCTGTACGGTGCAGCGTACCGGCGCTTTACCCGCCACGACCCACTCATCCCACGCTTTATTCATCGCCGCAAAATCTTCGCCATCCGGCAGGAAAATCGTTGCATCCAGAATGCGGGTCTTGTCGCTGCCGAGTTCGGCCAGCAGGGTGTCGATTTGCTGCAGGGTATTTGCCGTCTGCTGGTAGGCGTCAGCATCCAGGTTTTCCGGGACGCCGGTGTAGTACACGGTCTGGTTATGGATAACCGCATCAGACCAGCGGGCTTCAGGTTTAATACGCGCAATACTCATGGCAACTCCTTAACAACAAACGATATGTGCGGCACAGACTGCCACAATCCGCTGCCCGGTGCCACCGCCTGGCTGGATAAACCTCGCCGGGGCTGACATAATCACTGGCAATTTAACCAGGGGGTAACGTGACGGACGATTTTGCAGCAGACGGCCAGCTGGCTAAGGTCATTCCCGGTTTCAAGCCGCGTGAAGCTCAGCGTGAAATGGCCGAGGCCGTAACCCGGGCGATTCAAGCCGGCGGCGAGCTGGTGGTAGAGGCCGGTACCGGTACAGGGAAAACATATGCTTATCTTGCCCCCGCGCTGCGTTCTGGCAAAAAAGTCATTATTTCTACCGGCTCGAAAGCGCTGCAGGATCAGCTGTTTTCTCGCGATCTGCCGACGATATCCCGTGCGCTGAAATTTACCGGCCGCGTGGCGTTGCTGAAAGGGCGCTCTAACTACCTTTGCCTGGAAAGGCTGGAGCAGCAGTCGCTGGCGGGCGGTGATTTGCCCGTGCAGGCGTTAAGTGACGTGATGCATTTGCGCGGCTGGGCAAGTGAAACCGTGGATGGCGATATCAGCACCTGTGGCTCCGTTGCCGAAGACTCCACCGTCTGGCCGATGGTCACCAGCACCAACGATAACTGTCTGGGGCAGGACTGCCCGCAATATCAGGACTGCTTTGTGGTCAAGGCGCGTAAAAAGGCGATGGATGCCGATGTGGTGGTGGTGAACCACCACTTGTATCTGGCCGACATGGTAGTGAAAGAGAGCGGCTTCGCGGAGCTTATTCCCGAGGCTCAGGTGACGATTTTCGATGAAGCCCACCAGATCCCGGATATCGCCAGCCAGTATTTTGGCCAGTCTATTTCCAGCCGGCAGTTGCTCGACCTCGCCAAAGACATTTCCATTGCCTATCGCACCGAGGTCCGCGATACGCAGCAGCTACAAAAAAGCGCCGACAGCCTTGCCCAGCGCACGCAGGACTTCCGCCTGCAAATAGGCGACCCGGGCTACCGGGGGAACCTGCGGGAGCTGCTTGCGGACGCGAATATCCAGCGTTCGCTGCTGCTGCTCGATGATGCCCTGGAGCTGTGTTATGACGTGGCAAAGCTTTCTCTTGGCCGCTCGGCGCTGCTGGATGCCGCATTTGAACGCGCGGTAATTTACCGTGGGCGAATCAAACGGCTTAAAGAGATTAATCAGCCGGGCTACAGCTACTGGTATGAATGCAATGCCCGCCACTTCACGCTGGCTCTGACGCCGCTGTCCGTGGCCGACAAGTTTAAGGAAGTCATTCGTGAAAAAGCGGGCTGCTGGGTCTTTACCTCGGCCACGCTTGCGGTGAATGACAATATGAGCCATTTCACCGAGCGGCTGGGTATCGACGAAGCAGAAACACTGCTGCTTGCCAGCCCGTTTGATTACGCTAAACAGGCGCTGCTGTGCGTGCCGAGAGGGTTGCCGACGCCCAATCAGCCCCACGCTGGCCGTCACCTGGCCAACCTGTTACGCCCGCTCATTGAGGCGAACAACGGGCGCTGCTTTATGCTCTGTACCTCCCACGCCATGATGCGCGACCTGGCGGAACAGTTCCGGGCCACCATGACGTTGCCCGTGCTGCTGCAGGGGGAAACCAGCAAAGGCCAGCTGCTGCAGCAGTTTGTTGAGGCCGGTAACGCCCTGCTGGTGGCGACCAGCAGCTTCTGGGAAGGCGTAGACGTGCGCGGCGACACGCTCTCCCTGGTTATCATCGACAAACTTCCCTTTACTTCGCCGGACGATCCGCTGCTCAAGGCTCGCATGGAAGATTGCCGCATTCGCGGGGGCGATCCGTTTGACGATGTCCAACTGCCTGACGCGGTGATCACCCTTAAGCAGGGCGTCGGTCGCCTCATCCGCGATGTGGAAGACCGTGGGGTCCTGGTTATCTGCGATAACCGCCTGGTCATGCGTCCGTATGGCGCTGTTTTCCTTAACAGCCTGCCGCCCACGCCGCGTACCCGGGATATAAATCGGGCAGTTGAGTTCCTCAATGCCTCTGGTGCGCAGTAATTTGTGCCAGGCTATGGTATGATGCGCGCCGTTTTTTGACCTTATCTCCGCCAGAGGTTGGCAAGCCCATGCGAATTTTAGCCATCGATACCGCAACAGAAGCCTGTTCTGTTGCCCTGCAAAACGACGCGGCGTCCTACGCCCATTTCGAACTCTGCCCGCGTGAGCACACGCAAAGAATTTTACCGCTGGTCAAAGAGATCCTGAACCAGGGCGGGATTACTTTGTCTGAGGTGAACGCACTTGCCTACGGGCGTGGGCCGGGCAGTTTCACCGGTGTGCGCATTGGGATTGGGATTGCGCAGGGGCTGGCGCTGGGTGCTGAGCTGCCGATGATTGGCATTTCAACGTTGGCGACAATGGCTCAGGGCGCATGGCGCAGAACGGGCGCCACCCGCGTACTCGCCGCAATAGATGCCCGCATGGGCGAGGTTTATTGGGCTGAATATGAGCGTGACGAGCAGGGCGTGTGGCACGGTGAAGCAAGCGAAGCCGTCCTTAAGCCTGAAGACGTTGCCGGGCGGTTGAAACATCTGAGCGGCACCTGGGCTACAGTCGGAACAGGCTGGCAGGCCTGGCCTGATATGGCGAAGGATAGCGGACTTTTGTTGCAGGACGGTGAAACTACGCTGCCTGAAGCTGAAGATATGCTTCCTCTGGCGCAGCTGGCGTTTAGCGCCGGCAAAACCGTCGCCGTCGAGCATGCGGAGCCTGTCTACCTGCGTAACGAAGTCACCTGGAAAAAGCTACCTGGCAGAGAGTAAGACCGACTCCGCTAAACGGCGGGCAGGTTAAGGAGATGAGGTATGGCTGTTTGTAATGTCAAAAAATGCAGTTGGCTGCTGGCCGCCGCTGCGGCGCTGGTCCTGAGCGGCTGCGTGAGCGTGCCGGATGCGATTAAAGGGACTTCCGCGACCCCGCAGCAGGATCTGACGGCGGTGATGAGTGCGCCCCAGCTTTATGTCGGGCAGGAAGCGCGCTTTGGCGGGCGAGTGGTGAACGTGGACAACCTGAAGGGCAAAACTCGCCTGGAGATTGCCACCGTCAGCCTCGATGAAGGCGCCCGTCCGGCATTGAATGAGCCTTCGCAAGGGCGCATTTATGCCGACGTAAATGGCTTCCTTGATCCGGTAGATTTCCGCAATCAGTTGGTGACCGTCGTCGGGCCAATTACCGGCACGGCAGAAGGTAAGATTGGCCAGACCCCCTATAAATTCATGACCATGCAGGCGACGGGATACAAACGCTGGAACGTAGTTCAGCAGGTCGTCATGCCGCCGCAGCCAATCGACCCGTGGTTCTGGGGCGGGCCTTACCCGTATCGCCACCATTACGACATGTGGGGCGGATGGTACAATCCGGGGCCTGCACAGGTGCAAACCGTTGTAACCGAATAATCTGTTGTTTTTAAAATATTTTCAAACAGCGGCCTGGCCGCTGTTTGTTTTTATCCAGGACGGATGAAAAAATTTAGTGATGTGCTTCGCAACCTTTAATCAGGCTAATTAATAAACTGGTACGCTGAGTTAATATTATGTTAACGAAATGTATTCCCTGGGGTTGTGATGACGACAAATAATAATTTCAGAGGTGGATCCTTGAATAAGGTTTGGCTTAACCGCTACCCGGCCGACGTTGCGGCTGAAATAAATCCCGACCGCTATCAATCCCTGGTTGATATGTTTGAGCAGGCTGTCACTCGCTACGCTGACAAACCTGCTTTTATCAACATGGGGGAGGTGATGACCTTCCGCAAACTGGAAGAGCGCAGCCGGGCATTTGCCGCGTACCTTCAGCAGGGGCTGGGCCTGAAAAAAGGCGACCGCGTGGCGCTGATGATGCCAAACCTGCTGCAGTATCCTGTCGCACTGTTCGGCATTTTGCGCGCCGGTATGGTGGTGGTTAACGTTAACCCGCTCTATACCCCGCGAGAACTGGAGCACCAGCTGAACGACAGCGGGGCCAGCGCGATTGTGATTGTGTCAAACTTTGCCCACACGCTGGAAAAAGTGGTTGAAAAAACCCAGGTGAAACACGTCATCCTTACTCGCCTGGGGGACCAGATCTCCGGGCCGAAGGGGACGCTGGTTAACTTCGTGGTGAAGTACATCAAGCGCCTGGTGCCGAAATACCATCTGCCGCACGCCATCTCTTTCCGTCGGGCGCTGCAAAGCGGTTACCGCATGCAGTACATCAAACCTGAAATTATCAATGGCGATTTAGCCTTCCTGCAGTACACCGGCGGCACAACCGGCGTAGCTAAAGGCGCCATGCTGACGCACCGTAATATGCTGGCCAACCTCGAACAGGTCAGGGCGGCATACAGCCCGCTGCTGCACGAAGGTAAAGAGCTGGTGGTCACTCCGCTGCCGCTGTACCACATTTTTGCTCTGACCATTAACTGCCTGCTGTTTATCGACATGGGGGGGCAGAACCTATTGATTACCAACCCACGCGACATTCCGGGGCTGGTAAAAGAGCTGGCAAAATATCCTTTCACTGCCATGACCGCCGTGAATACGTTGTTTAATGCGTTACTGAATAACAAAGAGTTCCAGCAGCTTGATTTTTCAAGCCTTCACCTCTCTGCGGGCGGCGGTATGCCCGTCCAGCACGCTGTTGCCGAACGTTGGGAAAAACTCACGGGTCGCTTCCTGCTTGAAGGCTATGGCCTGACGGAATGCGCACCGCTGGTCAGCGCGAACCCGCATGATATGGATTATCACAGCGGATCTATTGGCCTGCCGGTGCCGTCCACCGATGTGAAGCTGATAGACGATCAGGGCAATGAAGTGCCGCCCGGTGAGCCTGGCGAACTGTGCGTTAAAGGCCCGCAGGTCATGCTGGGCTACTGGCAGCGACCGAAAGAAACGGATGAAATCCTTAAAGATGGCTGGCTGCGCACCGGGGATATTGCGGTAATGAACGAAGAAGGCTTCATGAACATCGTTGACCGCAAAAAAGACATGATTCTCGTTTCTGGCTTCAACGTTTATCCGAACGAAATTGAAGATGTGGTCATGCAGAACGAAGGCGTGCTTGAAGTCGCTGCGGTGGGTGTTCCTGCCGGGGTGAGCGGTGAGCTGGTGAAAATCTTTGTGGTGAAAAAAGATCCTGCCCTGACGGAAGAGGCGCTGATCGCCTTCTGTCGTCGCCAGTTAACCGGCTATAAAGTGCCTAAACTGATTGAATTCCGCACGGAACTGCCAAAATCGAACGTCGGGAAAATTTTACGACGAGAACTGCGTGACGAAGCGGGCAAGACAGGCAACAATAACGCCTGAGCTCCAAGTCACTCGTCCTGATGCCGGTTCGCCGGCATTTTTTATGGGCGCAACCTAAGAGAACTGAATTTGACTTACCAGATGATTACTACCGATGAAGGGCTGGTCGCCGTATGCCAGGCCGCTCGTCAGTTCCCCGCACTGGCGCTGGACACCGAATTTGTTCGCACCAGAACCTATTACCCGCAGCTGGGGCTGATCCAGCTTTATGACGGCCAGCAGGTTTCGCTGATCGATCCTTTAGCTATCAGCGACTGGTCGCCGTTCAAGGCGTTGCTGCAGGATCCTGACACCATCAAGTATCTGCATGCGGGCAGCGAAGATCTCGAAGTCTTCCTGAATGCATTTGGCATGCTGCCTGAACCGTTTATTGATACGCAAATTCTGGCGTCCTTTACTGGCCGCCCGCTGTCCTGCGGCTTTGCCACTATCGTTGAGTCATACACCGGCATTGCGCTGGATAAAAGTGAATCCCGTACCGACTGGCTGGCGCGTCCGCTCACGGAGAGGCAGTGTGAATACGCCGCGGCAGATGTGCTTTATTTGCTGCCTATCGCTGAGAAACTGATGGCCGAAACGGAAGCGGCGGGCTGGATAGGCGCGGCTCTCGATGAGTGCCATCTGATGTGCTCCCGCCGTCGCGATCAGCTCGATCCTGAAGAAGCCTGGCGCGAAATAGGCAATGCCTGGCAGCTGCGCACCCGACAGCTGGCCTGCCTCAAGAAGCTGGCGGCCTGGCGCTTGCGTAAAGCCCGCGAGCGCGACATGGCGGTGAACTTTGTCGTCCGCGAAGAAAATCTGTGGCAGGTGGCGAGATACATGCCTGGCTCGTTGGGCGAACTGGACTCGCTTGGCCTGAGCGGCAGCGAAATTCGCTTCCACGGCAAAACGCTTATCGCCCTGGTGGCCGAGGCGCAGGCGCTGCCGGAGAGCGAGCTGCCGCAGCCGCTGCAAAACCTGGTGGATATGCCGGGCTACCGCAAAGTGTTTAAGGCCATTAAAGCCCTGGTGCAGGAAGTGAGCGAGGCTAAAGGGCTGAGCGCCGAATTACTGGCCTCCCGCCGCCAAATCAATCAGCTGTTAAACTGGCACTGGAAATTGAAACCGCAAAGCGTGGCTCCGGAATTAATTAGCGGCTGGCGGGCAGAATTAATGGCAGAAGCGTTAACGAAATTGCTGGCGGAATACTGATTATTTATATGGCCTGGGAATAATTACAGTATTGTTCTCGGGTTTGAATATATTGGCAAGCTGCAACAAGAATGAGATTAATAAACGTTAAGTGACTGCGTAAAAATAAAACCCCCTGACAAATGCAGGGGGTTTTTTATTCATGCCGACTTACTGGCTTCTTCCGCTTCCGGGAGCGTCACGTTCAGCTCCAGAATCGAAATATCTCCATCCCGCTGCTCGAGCTGGACGCTGACCATTTCCGGGTCAATTTGCACGTATTTGCAAATCACGTCGAGAATGTCCTTGCGCAGCTGCGGCAGGTAATGCGGTTCCGCATCGCTACGGCGACGCTCAGCTACGATGATCTGTAAACGCTCTTTCGCGATGTTGGCGGTGTTCTTTTTTCGTGACAGAAAAAAGTCGAGTAATGCCATAACTTATCCTCCGAACAGGCGTTTCAGGAAACCCTTCTTCTCTTCTTCAATGAAGCGGAAAGGGCGTTCTTCGCCGAGCAGGCGTTCTACGGTATCGGCGTAGGCTTTGCCTGCATCCGATTCACCGTCAAGAATCACCGGCTCGCCCTGGTTGGACGCACGCAGCACTGACTGGTCTTCAGGAATAACGCCAACCAGCGGAATGCGCAGAATTTCGAGCACATCTTCCATGCTCAGCATATCGCCTTTATTGACGCGACCTGGGTTGTAGCGGGTCAGCAATAAATGCTCTTTAATCGGCTCTTCACCGTTTTCAGCGCGGCGGGATTTGGACGACAGAATGCCGAGGATTCGGTCTGAGTCACGCACCGAGGAGACTTCCGGGTTGGTGGTAATGACCGCTTCATCCGCGAAGTACAGCGCCATCAGCGCGCCGGTTTCGATACCTGCCGGGGAGTCACAAACGATAAACTCGAAGTCCATGTTTTTCAGGTCTTCCAGCACCTTGGCCACGCCTTCGCGGGTCAGAGCGTCTTTATCGCGGGTTTGTGAAGCAGGCAGGATATAGAGCTGTTCAGTACGTTTATCGCGGATAAGCGCCTGATTCAGCGTGGCATCGCCCTGAATCACGTTAACGAAATCGTACACAACGCGGCGTTCGCAGCCCATGATCAGATCAAGGTTACGCAGGCCAATGTCGAAATCAATAACGACGGTTTTTCTTCCCTTTTGGGCCAGCCCCGTAGCGATGGCCGCGCTGGACGTGGTCTTACCGACGCCCCCTTTACCCGATGTAACAACAATAATGCGTGCCATAAAGGATTTCCTTGTTAAAAGGGCTTAATTCAAAGATTGAACGGAGAGCGCACCACTCGCCAGATTCAGGCGAGCCGCTTTTCCATAATAATCGGCTGGGATCTGCTCGCTCAGCCAGTACTCGCCCGCAATAGAGACAAGCTCTGCTACCAGGTTAGTACAAAATATTTGTGCATCACGATCGCCGCTTGCACCAGCCAGCGCACGGCCACGCATCATGCCGTAAATATGAATATTACCATCTGCTATCAGTTCTGCACCGGCGCTGACGTGATTGGTCACAATCAAGTCACAGTTTGGCGCATAAATGCGCTGCCCGGAACGGACCGGAGTATCAATTAAACGCGTTTTTGTGATCGGTGTAACATCCGGCGCGGTGACCACCACGGGCTCAGCAGGTGCGGCTTTTGGCGTTCTTGCGGCCTTTTCTTTCCCTTCGGTCAGCAAGGGCAGGCCAGCGCGCTCAATTTCAGCCTTTAAAGCTTCATCTTTACAGCCGCTGATACCCACCACGCGCAGGCCGGTTGCGGTAACGGCCTGTTGTACTTTCTTCCAGTTGACGGAACCATCGAGACTGGCGACGTTAACGACCACCGGGGCATTCTTTAAGAATGCGGGAGCCTGGGCGATTTTATCTTCCAGAGCCTGGCGAATAACCTCAGGTTGTGCATCATGCAAATGAACCACAGATAAGGTAAAACTGCTGCCCTTTAACTCGATTGGCGTGTTTGACATCCTGGCCTTACTCAATTCAGTTTCAATCCCCACTATTGTGGGACGATATTCCGAAGTACACCAGGCATGTTATAGTCCAGCTTATATTCAGGCAAGCCACTCGCTGGCGAAAATAGAGTAAAAAAAATGTTTTGTGTGATCTACCGAAGTACTAAACGTGACCAGACATATCTTTATGTCGAAAAAAAAGACGATTTCTCCCGCGTGCCGGAAGAGCTGATGAAAGGCTTTGGCAAACCGGTCCTGTCTATGCTGTTGCCGCTGGACGGTAGCAAAAAACTGGCCAATGCCGATTTGGATAAAGTGAAACAGGCGTTGGAAACTGAGGGCTATTATTTACAGATCCCACCTCCAGTAGAAAGTTTGCTGACAATGCACCTGGAAAAGAGTCCTAAAAAATAACTTTCGGACTGAAGGTAAATCTTTTCTATGTATTCACACGGAAAATGTGTGAAACACATTATTGAAGAAATGATGATGAAAAATGCAGCTTTGCGTTACACCTTCAGCGCCTTAATACTTTCCAGTGGGGCAGGTTATCTCCCCCATGCCGAGGCGGCTCCCGCAGTCGCCTCAGTTCCTCAAAGCCGCACGCCTGAAACCACCACGCTGGCTGAACAAGGGCGCAACCCCGCTGAATTCCCGGCTTACGTCGAAAAGTTAAAGCAACAAGCCAGAGCAGAGGGCATCAGCAATGCGACGCTGGCAAAAGCCTTTGCGAATATTCATTTTGTTGATCGGGTCATTCAATCCGATCGCAATCAGCTGGAAAAGAAAATAACGCTTGATGACTATTTAAACCGTGTTATTACTCCCTCCAAAATCAAACGGGCGCGTAGCCTTGCCCGCCAGCACCGGGCAGAGCTGGAAAAAGTCAGCGCCAACAGTGGCGTGCAGAGTCGCTACATCGTCGCGCTTTGGGCAATGGAAAGTAACTTCGGCAAGCTGCAGGGCAAAGAAGATGTCATTTCTGCTTTGGCGACGCTCGCTTTTGAGGGGCGCCGTGAAGCCTTTTTTACCAACGAGCTGATGGCGGCGCTGAAAATCATCCAGAGAGGTGATGTTAGCGCGACGCAGATGAAAGGCTCATGGGCCGGGGCGATGGGGCAGAACCAGTTTATGCCGAGCTCGCTGTTGCGCTACGGCAAAGATGGCGATGGCGACGGAAAAATTGATATCTGGAATAACACCCGCGACGTTTTCGCTTCCACGGCTAACTACCTGGTGGTAGAGGGCTGGCAGCGTGGTGGGGCGTGGGGCTATGAAGTGAAACTGCCTGCGGATTTTAATACTTCGTTGCTGGGGACTCGACCCGGGCAGGGCAAGTCCGTGGCCCAGTGGAAAAAACTAGGGGTAACGCTGCCTAAAGGCACACATCTTCCGGTGTCGTCACAAAAGGCCTGGCTGGTGAAGCCAGACGATGGCCTGGCGCGTTCGTTCCTGGTCTATAACAACTTCCGTACCCTGATGCACTGGAACCGTTCTTACTACTTTGCCATTAGCATCGGCAAAATGGCGGATGCCATCGCAGATAAATAAGGCACGCTTAGAAACACTTCCCCGGTATTCAGCAGGCATTTTTTTATCTAGTATCAAAGGCAGTTAACACACACGACACAGAGGAAAGGCATGTATCAACATCATAACTGGCAGGGTGCGCTGCTGGATTTTCCGGTAAACAAGGTAGTCTGTGTTGGCAGCAACTATGCCAAACATATTAAAGAGATGGGCAGTGCGACGCCGGACGAGCCGGTGGTGTTTATCAAGCCTGAAAGCGCCCTGTGCGATATTCGCCAGCCGCTGGCGTTGCCGCAGGAATTTGGTTCTGTGCATCATGAGGTAGAGCTGGCCATTCTGATCGGCTCAACTCTTAAGCAGGCAAGCGAAGAGCATGTGCAGAAAGCCATTGCCGGCTATGGCGTTGCACTGGACCTCACGCTGCGCGATCTGCAGGCTAAACTGAAAAAAGCAGGCCAGCCGTGGGAAAAAGCCAAGGGCTTCGATAACTCTTGCCCTATCTCCGGGTTTATCCCTGCGGCACAGTTTACCCACGATCCGCAAAACACCCCGCTGGAGCTGAAGATCAACGGTGAAGTTCGCCAGCAGGGCAATACCGAAGACATGATCCACAAAATCGTGCCGCTGATTGCCTACATGAGCAAATTCTTCACCCTGCGCGCGGGGGATGTGATCCTGACGGGTACACCGGAAGGCGTAGGTCCGCTGCTCAGTGGCGACGAGCTGGAAGTGAGTTTTGCCGGTCACAGCCTGACGACGCGCGTTTTATAAACAATTTGCCGCTTCAGGGCGGCAAAACTTGCATCCGGGTGTCAGACTGTTTATAAGGTGCAGCTTAATTTTTAAATGCAGGAACCGCTATGACACCCACTCCTTTTTGGCAAAGTAAAACTCTCGACGAAATGAGCGACGCCGAGTGGGAATCCCTGTGCGACGGCTGTGGCCAGTGCTGCCTGCATAAGCTGATGGACGAAGACACCGACGAGATTTATTTCACCAACGTCGCCTGTAAGCAGCTCAATATCAAAACCTGTCAGTGCAAGAACTACGCCCGCCGCTTCGAATACGAGCCGGACTGCATCAAACTCACTCGCGACAATTTGCCGACTTTTGAGTGGCTGCCGCACACCTGCGCTTACCGCCTGCTGGCAGAAGGCAAACCGCTGCCGGAATGGCACCCGCTGATCACCGGTTCAAAAGCCGCCATGCACGGCGAGCGCATTTCCGTGCGTCATATTGCGGTGAAAGAGTCAGAGGTCCGCGACTGGCAGGATCATATCCTCAACAAGCCCGAATGGGCTGACTAGCGCATTTCGATGCTGGTCGGGAATAAAAATAAATCCTTTATATAACCAATCTTGTGATAGGATAGACTTTCAATAACCAAAATAAGAGAGTTTTTATCCTGAATTTAACATTCCAGTGTCCGTCATGTGGCGGATCGCAGTATCGCACCTCCCCCTACGATGTCCGAGAATCAAATCCCCATGGCGCAGTCTGTATCTTTTGCAAATCCGCAATGCAGGCGTCCGCTCATCGTCCGTTAAATGCGACCTTCTCCAGTTTTAGCCCGCTGGGGCAACAGTCTTTGGCTTCTTCCCAGCTGCGCTGTTAAGATTCCGTCCTCAAAGGAGGAAAAATGAAAAAACTAACAATTATCATGGGCGTATTGCTGCTCAGCGGCTGTGCAACGGCAGAGCGTGAGGCACCGAAGCCTCCGCACAGCGTAGGCATGGCGAACCCGGCTTCAGTTTACTGCCAGGCCAAAGGCGGGAAATCTGTGATGGTGAAAACGCCTGAGGGCGAAAGAAGTGACTGCCTGCTGCCAGGCGGGGAAAGAATTGATGAATGGGCGCTGTACCGGCGCGATCATTCCTGAAAAAAATAACCCACCGAAAGGTGGGTTATTACTATCGGGCGTTTGCGAAATTAACGGCCAAACAGATCGCGACGCTTAGGCTTGAAGAACTGAGCAATCAGCACCAGCACCGCAATGATCAGGAACACGGCGAAGATCCCGAGCAGCCACTGCACCATATCCAGCGACAGGAATTCCCACTGGCGAACGGAGCAGTCACCGCTGGCAACGAAGACCTGCGGCAGCCATTTATCCAGCGGTAGCCAGCTTGGGAAGCGAGCGAAGAAATCACAGGTCACAAATGGGGACGGGTGAAGCTGCAGCATGGTGTGCTCCCATGCAAGCTGAACGCCTTTCCCTGCGCTGTACAGCCAGATGGCCAGGGCGCCATAGCGCAGCGGGCTTTTAGGGGCTATCGCGCCCACGATACCAGCGCCCATCACGCCAAACAGCGCGCAACGCTCATAGATACACATTACACAAGGTTTCAGCCCCATAACGTGCTGGAACCACAATGCCACCATCTCAAGCACAAATGCCGTAAAGGCTAAAAGCAGCCAGGCGGTGCGCCCAAGAGAGCATTGGTTTAAATATCGCAACATAATCAGTTTCCCTGCAGCATGCGTAGAATCGGCAGTGTAAACCAATTCCCTTTTTGCGCCAGTAGCGCAGATGAAAATAACGCAGTAATCGGATGTTTATAAGGAAAAAATTTGTAACGGGAAGCGGACTTCCCGTCAAATTGCCTTAGTGCGGTGCAAGCAACGTATCAGGCGTTACTAGCCAGCCGCTGTCCAGCATCCATTGTGTAGCCGGCGCCAGGGTATATTCCACGCACAGCAGACCCACAAGGGTCAGCACCAGCGTGTAGGGCAGCGCCATCACAACCATGCGGCCATAAGAGAGGCGAATCAGCGGTGCCAGCGCCGACGTCAGCAGGAACAGGAACGCCGCCTGGCCGTTTGGCGTCGCCACCGAAGGCAGGTTTGTACCGGTATTGATAGCCACCGCCAGCAGTTCGAACTGCTGCATATTGATGGCGCCATTCTGCAACGCGGTTTTTGCCTCGTTGATATAAACAGTACCGACAAAGACGTTGTCGGAAATCGAGGATAGCAGGCCGTTAAAGATATAAAACAGCGACAGCTGGGCATGCGGAGAGGCATCGAGCACGTACTGAATTATCGGGCTGAACAGATGCTGGTCGATGATAACCGCCACGATAGTGAAGAAAACGGTCAGCAGGGCGGTAAACGGCAGCGCTTCGGTAAAGGCTTTGCCGATAGCATGCTCGTCGGTAACCCCGCACAGCGATGTCGCCAGAATAATCACCGTCAGGCCAATCAGACCAACTTCTGCCAGATGGAAGGCCAGCGCGATAATCAGCCAGACGCCAATCAGCGCCTGGATCAGCAGCTTCATCTGGTCCTGCTTTGTTCGCTTCTTGGTGCTCTGAGCATCAAAGTCATACAGGATCCCACGCACTTTTTCCGGCAGCGTTTGCCCGTACCCGAACACTTTAAAACGTTCCAGCAGAATGCAGGTGAGCAGGCCACAAATCAGCACCGGCACGGTCACTGGCATCATGCGCAGGAAGAAATCGCCGAAGTGCCAGCCAGCGTTTTTAGCAATAATCAGGTTTTGCGGCTCGCCAACCATGGTCATTACGCCGCCCAGTGCGGTACCGACGCCAGCGTGCATCATCAGGCTGCGCAGGAAAGCGCGGAATTGCTCAAGCACCTCGCGGCTGTCGCTCCGAATATGGCTGTCGTCCTGCACGTTGCTGTCATCCTGTGCTTCAGATGCTACGCGGTGATAGATGCTGTAGAAGCCCACGGCGACGCTAATGACAACGGCCACGACCGTCAAGGCATCAAGGAAGGCGGAAAGAAACGCGGCGGCGACGCAGAAGGCCAGCGACAGAGCAACTTTAGACCGGATCCCTAACAGCAGGCGGGTAAAGAGCAGCAACAGGAGCTGCTTCATGAAATAAATCCCGGCCACCATAAACATCAGCAGCAGCAACACTTCGAGGTTTGAGGCAATTTCAGCACGAACGTGATCGGGGCTGGTCATGCCGACCAGCACGGCCTCAATGGCCAGCAGGCCACCCGGCAGCAGCGGGTAGCATTTCAGCGCCATCGCCAGCGCGAAAATAAACTCCACTACAAGCATCCATCCCGCGATAAATGGGCTGACAAACCAAAAGACTAGCGGATTAACCACTAAAAAGAGAAGCAGCGTCAGTTTGTACCAGTCAGGTGATTGACCCAGAAAATTGCGGTACAACGCCCGCCCAAAGGACATTTCCATCGTATAGTTACCATTATCCGTTGTATTATGTTGATGTTTAAAAAGATAACGCTTCAGGGTACTCGTTTATGGCGCACGCGATCAAGCCGAAGGAAATCCTGAGTTAAGGCGTTTATCGTCAAAATTCAACGCCGATCCCGCATTTGCGCGTCGCACCCGCTATCTGGCGCGCATGGCATCTGGTATGATGAGTCCAATTTGCAAAACCTGAGTAATGGAAATCTTACTATGGTCATTAAGGCGCAGAGCCCAGCGGGTTTCGCGGAAGAGTATATTATAGAAAGTATCTGGAACAGCCGTTTTCCGCCGGGTTCTATTCTGCCGGCAGAGCGTGAACTTTCAGAACTGATTGGCGTTACGCGTACCACTTTACGTGAAGTGCTTCAGCGTCTTGCACGCGACGGCTGGCTGACAATTCAGCACGGGAAGCCAACGCGGGTGAACAATTTCTGGGAAACCTCAGGCTTAAACATTCTGGAAACGCTGGCTCGTCTCGATCATGACAGCGTGCCGCAGCTGATTGATAATCTGCTTTCGGTGCGAACCAATATCTCCACGATATTTATTCGTACGGCGATTCGTCAGTATCCTGATAAAGCGCAGGAAGTGCTGGCCACGGCTAGCAAAGTTGAAGACCACGCGGACGCTTTTGCCGAGCTGGATTACAACATTTTCCGCGGCCTGGCGTTTGCGTCTGGTAATCCAATTTATGGGCTGATCCTGAACGGGATGAAAGGACTGTACACCCGCATCGGGCGTCACTACTTCTCCAATCCTGAAGCCCGTAGCCTGGCGCTGGGCTTCTACCACCGCCTGGCAGAAATCTGCCAGCAGGGGCTTCACGAGCAGGTCTTTGATACCGTGCGTAACTACGGTCGCGAGAGCGGCGAGATTTGGCACCGTATGCAGAAAAACCTGCCTGGCGATTTGGCAATGCACAGTCGCTAGGCCAGCATAAAAAACGCTTCCCGAGGGAAGCGTTTTTTTTCACTCTTACAGCGGGTTTCGCTGCGGGCAGCGCTCCAGCAGTTCCACGCTACCATCCGCATTTTGCTGCTCCAGCACGACGTCAAAGCCCCACAGGCGATGCACATGCTTGAGCACTTCTCTACGCCCTTTATCCAGCGGGGCGCGGTTGTGCGGGATGTAGCGCAGCGTTAGCGAACGATCCCCGCGCAAATCTACATCCCAAACCTGAATATTCGGCTCGAGGTTGCTCAGGTTGTACTGGGCCGACAGCTGGGAACGTATTTCCCTGTATCCCTCTTCGTTGTGGATGGCCGAAATTTCCAGGTAATTATTGCGGTCATCGTCCAGCACGGTGAACAGGCGGAAGTCGCGCATCAGCTTAGGCGACAGGAACTGGCTGATAAAGCTTTCGTCCTTGAAGTCACGCATGGCGAAATGCAGCGTTTCCAGCCAGTCTTTGCCGGCAATATCCGGGAACCAGTAGCGGTCTTCTTCGGTCGGCGACTGGCAAATACGTTTGATGTCCTGGAACATGGCGAACCCCAGCGCGTAGGGGTTAATGCCGTTGTACCACGGGCTGTTATAGGGCGGCTGGAACACCACATTGGTATGGCTGTGCAAAAACTCCAGCATAAAGCGGTCGCTGACTTTGCCCTCGTCATACAGGTGATTGAGAATGGTGTAGTGCCAGAAGGTGGCCCAGCCCTCGTTCATGACCTGGGTCTGTTTTTGCGGATAAAAATACTGGCTCACCTTGCGCACAATACGCAGGATCTCACGCTGCCATGGCTCCAGCAGCGGGGCATTCTTCTCCATAAAATACAGCAGATTCTCCTGTGGCTCCGAAGGGAAGCGGTGGGCGGATTCTGCGGTTTTTTCCTCTTCCTTACGCGGCAGCGTGCGCCAGAGCGTATTCACCTGGCTTTGCAGATACTCTTCCCGGCTTTTCTGGCGCGCTTTCTCCTCCTGCAGGGATATCTTCTGCGGGCGTTTATAGCGGTCCACGCCGTAATTCATCAGCGCGTGGCAGGAGTCCAGCAGGCGCTCCACCTCATCAACCCCGTAGCGCTCTTCACACTGCGTAATGTAATTCTTGGCGAAAATCAGGTAGTCGATTATCGAGCTGGCATCTGTCCAACTGCGGAACAGGTAGTTGTTTTTAAAGAAAGAGTTGTGCCCGTAACAGGCATGCGCAATCACCAACGCCTGCATGGTGATGGTGTTCTCTTCCATCAAATAGGCAATGCAGGGGTTAGAGTTGATGACGATCTCATACGCCAGCCCTTGCTGCCCGTGCTTGTACAGGCGCTCGGTTTCGATGAATTTTTTGCCAAAAGACCAGTGCGGATAGTTAATCGGCATCCCGACGCTGGAATACGCGTCCATCATCTGCTCTGAGGTAATGACTTCAATCTGGTGGGGATAGGTGTCCAGGCGGTAGAGCTTTGCTACCCGGTCAATCTCGGCCAGGTAAATGTCCAGTAGCTCAAACGTCCAGTCGGGTCCGTCACTCAGACGGGTGGGATCCTTTGTGGCGAAATCAGTTACGTTAGCCATCAGCGCGCCCTCATTGTTTTCGACTTTCTCTGGATGGAAAGCCTCACTCTCAAGAATAGACAACTCCTGAAAGATAGCGCCGACAAGTAAAATTTTTTCTTCGCGATTTATTGATCTCAATAGCGGGCTTTTAGCGCGTCACTCAGCATTTTATTTTGACGAAAATGTTTTCCCGTACAGGAGATGCTAATTATCCCGTTCCAGCACTGGCGGGCAGGTTTGTGAGTTTAGTCACCATAATAAAGCCATATGTTGAATAACATATTCAACTGAGTTATCAATATGTAATCAGAAGATTATTCTTTTAGCTAATTGCGGAGCAGATATGCGTGTTGTGGTGCTGGGAAGTGGTGTCGTCGGCGTGGCGAGCGCCTGGTATTTACGTCAGGCCGGGCATGAAGTCACCGTCATCGATCGCGAATCAGGGCCGGCGCAGGAAACCAGCGCGGCCAACGCCGGGCAGATCTCTCCGGGGTATGCTGCTCCGTGGGCGGCACCGGGCGTCCCGTTAAAAGCCATTAAGTGGATGTTCCAGCGCCATGCTCCGCTGGCCATCAGCCTCGACGGAACCCAGTTCCAGCTGAAGTGGATGTGGCAGATGCTGCGCAACTGCGATACCCGCCATTACATGGAAAATAAAGGCCGCATGGTACGCCTGGCGGAGTACAGCCGTGATTGCCTGAAAGAATTGCGCCACGCCACAGGCATCCAGTATGAAGGCCGGCAGGGCGGGACGCTGCAGCTGTTCCGCACCGAGCAGCAGTATGAAAGCGCGGCTAAAGACATCGCCGTCTTGAAAGACGCAGGCGTGCCGTATGAGCTGCTGGAAGCCAGCCAGCTTAACCGCGTTGAACCCGCGCTGGCGGATGTAGCCCACAAGCTGACCGGCGGCCTGCGTTTACCGAACGATGAAACCGGTGACTGCCAGCTGTTTACCCAAAACCTGGCGCGGATGGCGGCGGAATCCGGCGTTGAGTTTCGCTTCAATACGCCGGTTGATCGTCTGCTTTACGACAACCAGCAAATCAGCGGCGTACAGTGCGGCCAGGAAGTGGTGAAGGGGGATGCCTACGTCGTGGCATTCGGGTCCTATTCCACCGGCCTGCTCAAGGGCATCGCCGATATTCCTGTCTATCCTTTGAAAGGTTACTCCCTGACAATTCCTATTGCCGACGAACAGGGCGCGCCGGTTTCAACCATTCTGGATGAGACCTACAAGATCGCTATTACTCGCTTTGACAACCGCATCCGCGTGGGAGGCATGGCAGAAATCGTCGGTTTTAACACTGAACTGCTGCAGCCGCGCCGTGAAACGCTGGAAATGGTCGTCAGGGATCTCTATCCGCGCGGCGGGCACGTCGAGCAGGCAACGTTCTGGACCGGGCTGCGTCCGATGACGCCGGACGGGACGCCAATTGTAGGGCGTACGCCGTTCAAGAATCTCTGGCTTAATACCGGACACGGCACGCTAGGCTGGACAATGGCATGCGGTTCGGGCCAGATGCTGAGCGACCTGATCTCCGGGCGTACTCCGGCTATCCCAAGCGAGGATTTAGGCATCGCACGCTACGCGCCTGGCTTTACGCCACTGAGCGCCCGTCATCTTCATGGCGCACATAACTAAAAGGAGCCGTAATGTCCCGTCCTGTGGTAGCGACGCTGGATCTCAGCGCGCTGCGCAATAATCTTGAAGTGGTGCGCAGAGCCGCCCCGCGTTCGCGTGTCTGGTCGGTCGTTAAGGCCAACGCATATGGCCACGGTCTCGACCGTATCTGGTCGGCGTTAGGCGCGACCGATGGTTTTGCCATGCTGAATCTCGAAGAGGCCATTTTGCTGCGTGAGCGCGGCTGGAAAGGGCCGATCCTGATGCTGGAAGGGTTCTTCCATGCCGATGAGCTGGCGCTGTTCGACAAATACCGGCTGACCACCAGCCTGCACAGCAACTGGCAGGTGAAGGCGATAGCCAACGCGAAGCTGAGCGCGCCGCTGGATGTTTATCTCAAAATCAACAGCGGGATGAATCGTCTCGGGTTTACGCCCGATCGCGTGCACGGCATCTGGCAAAAACTTCGTTCTATTCCGAATGTGGGCGAACTAACCCTGATGGCGCATTTTGCCGATGCCGAGCAGCCAGAAGGCATTACTGAGCCGATGAAGCGCATTGAGCAGGCGGCGGAGGGGATTGATGCCCCTCGCTCGCTGTCAAACTCGGCGGCTACGCTGTGGCACCCGGAAGCGCATTTTGACTGGGTTCGCCCGGGGATAATCCTTTATGGTGCCTCTCCGAGCGGGCAATGGCAGGATATCGCCACCAGCGGCCTTCAGCCGGTAATGACGTTGAGCAGCGAAATTATCGGCATTCAGAACCTGAAGGCAGGCGATACCGTGGGCTACGGCAGCCGCTACACCGCCAGCGGCGAGCAGCGAATCGGGATTGTGGCTGGTGGCTATGCGGACGGCTACCCACGTATTGCGGCGGATGGCACGCCGGTCATGGTGGATGGCGTCATGACCAGCCTGGTGGGCAAAGTATCAATGGATATGATCGCTGTAGACCTGACGCCTTGCCCGCAGGCGGGTATCGGCAGCCCGGTTGAGCTGTGGGGCAAAAACGTCAAAATTGACGATGTCGCCAGCGCTGCAGGCACGGTTGGCTATGAGCTCATGTGTGCGTTAGCGCCGAGAGTGCCGGTGGTGGTGAGTTAACGTTTCTGCTTCTGATCCCTCCTCCCGGGCAGGGAGAGGGGATAAGCTATGTTAACGCCATTTGTTTTCCCCCTCGCCCCTTTGGGGAGAGGGCCGGGGTGAGGGGAAACTACTCCTCTTCTTCCTCGGCCACCCGGACACCAATCTTACGCACCAGATTGTCCTCTTTCTCGGCCACCGTCCAAATCATTCCGGCAAACTCCACCTGGTCGCCAACCACCGGCGCGCCGCCAAGCATCCCCAGCACAAAATCACCTAACGATTGCTGAGTATCCACTTCTTCATCCAGCGTCAGGCCGTAAATGGTCGCCACGTCGGAGAACTGGGCGCTGGCTTCCAGAATAAAGTCGCCAAAGAAACGCTGATCCAAATCCACCGGCGGCGACTGGCTAAACAGTTTCCCCAGCGCGGGAAGATCGCGTTCCCGGCCAATAACGCAAAGCACATCGCCTTCTCGCAGGCGAGTGCTGCCCGTTGGGTGAAGCAGTACGTTATTGCGGAACAGCGCGGCAATGCGCGTTTCTTCTGGCATATGCAGGTCACGAAGGGCGGCGCCCACGCACCATTTCTCTTCGCTTAGCTGGTAGACAAACTGTTCCCACGGATTGTCAGGATGAATATCCAGACCCACGCGCGAAACGGGCCAGCCTACTGGCGGCACGACGACTTTGGCTTTTTTGGCGGCCCAGCCCAGCGACGTGCCCTGGAGCAGCAGAGACACCAGCACCACAAAGAAGGCCACGTTGAAAAACAGGCGGGCGTTATCGAGCCCGGCCATCATCGGGAACACCG
Organism: Cedecea sp. B1(4); assembly: GCF_059414925.1. NCBI lineage: Bacteria > Pseudomonadati > Pseudomonadota > Gammaproteobacteria > Enterobacterales > Enterobacteriaceae > Cedecea > Cedecea sp. B1(4). The sequence continues at coordinate 297,213 of NZ_JCAHMZ010000002.1, forward strand.
CCAGGATGATCGGCACTGCACCTCGCAGCCCAACCCAGCTGATAAATACGCGCTCGCGCAGATTAAAACCGCGGAATGGCAGCAGACCGGCAAAAATTGACAGCGGACGAGCAAAGAAGATCATCCACGCGGAAAGCAGGAGAGCAGGTACTGCAATCGGCAGCAGATCGGACGGGTTTACCAGTAAACCCAGCACCAGGAACATGCCGATTTGCGCCATCCAGGCCAGGCCGTCGAAGGTTTGCAGGATCCCGAAACGGTTGCGAATCGGGCGGTTGCCCATCACAAAGCCGCACAGATAAACCGCCAGAATACCGCTGCCGTCCAGCGCCGTCGTGACGCCAAATACCATAATCCCGCCGCTCAGGGCCAGCATCGGGTAAAGCCCGTGGGGTAAGGTTATCCGGTTAATCATTTGCAGCAGCAGATAGCCGCCGCCGAGACCAAGCAAAATCCCCAGGCCAAATTGCTGAATGATGTGTACGAGGAACAGCCAGCTCAGGCCGGTCTGGTGCTGCTGGATCATCTCAATCAGCGTGATGGTGAGAAACACCGCCATCGGGTCATTGCTGCCCGATTCAATTTCAAGCGTCGCGCCTACGCGTTCGTTCAGGCCTTTCCCACCGAGCAGGGAAAAGACCGCGGCGGCGTCGGTGGAGCCGACAATGGCACCGATAAGCAGGCCGTCAATCAGGTTCAGGTTGAACAGCCAGGCGGCGGCAATCCCGGTCAGCCCGGAGGTAATTAATACCCCAACGGTTGCCAGCGAGAGCGCGGGGCCCAGCGCAACGCGAAACGAACTCGCCTGGGTTCGCATCCCGCCGTCAAGCAGGATCACCGCCAGCGCCAGGTTACTGATCAGGTAGGCAAAGGGATAATTATCAAACGGGATACCGCCAAGGCCATCGATCCCGGCCAGCATGCCGATAGCCAGAAAGATAACCAGAATGGGAATGCCCAGACGAGAGGAGAAAGAACTTAATAAGATACTGCAAGTTACCAGAACGGAACCCAAAATAAACAAACTGACAATCGCCCCTGCGTCCAAAATCATTCGTCTCCTTTGTCTATGTTGTCGAATTGTAACATGTCATCTGTTACCCAAACGCTCAAAAAGGGCGCTTAAACCGGGCTTCTTTAGCGAAGTACCGGGTGCCCACTTAACGTCAGTCGGGAGGTAACGCCGTCGTGGGCCAGCTCGCCAAACGCACCGAGCGGCAGCGTCACGGTTTGTGGTTCATGTCCAAAAGGCAGGCCGGAAAGGACAGGCACGTTCAGGCGCTGTTGCAGCGTTTTACGCATTACCTCAAAAGTATATCCTGCATCGTAGTCCGTTGCGGTTGTACCGTTAAAACTGCCTAAAATAATCGCTTTCTGGCGTGACAGAATGCCCGCATGGTAAAGCTGCAGCAGCATGCGCTCAACGCGGAAGGGATGTTCGTTGATGTCCTCCACAACCAAAATACCGCCGTCTATTGGCGGCAAAAACGGCGTGCCGACCAGGGAGATTAGCATCGCGAGATTGCCGCCCCAAACCGTGCCGCTGGCCTGCATCGCGGGCGCATCGTTTTCCCAACTTAGCGTGAACGTCGGTTCGCTGAGCGCCTGCCAGAAGTGGCGCCAGGTATATTCATCCATATCTTCGGCACCAAAATTTCCGGCCAGCATCGGGCCACTGAAGGTGATGACTCCGCACTGTGCCAGCAGGGCCATCTGGAAAGCGGTGAAGTCGCTGTGACCGCAAATAATTTGAGGGCGGGCGCGAAGCAAAGCCCCAAGACGTGAAAAATCAATGTGTTCAAGCAGGCGGCTCACGCCGTAACCCCCGCGCACGGCCAGCACGATGTCCGTTTCCGACGGCAGCGCCGCCAGCTGATTAAGTTCAGCCAGTCGCTCACTGTCCGTGCCGGCAAAACGCTGAAAACGCCGGGTCACTGCCTGCTGATTGACGACCTGATGCCCGTTCTCTTCCAGCCGACGAATGCCCCTGGCGGCGGCCTGTTGATTAATGCAGTAGCCGGACGGGGCGATTAAATGAATCAGAGACATGGCATTTCCTTGCTGAATATGAATTGGTTATCATGCCGCTATCGAGAGCGCTTGTCATCGCCGTTATGGCCGGCCACAGCAATAAGGATAGAGGCGTGAAATTAAGAGGGTTTATCATTCTGGTGCTATTTTTGGCCGGTTGCTCCAGCCATTCTCCGCAGCAGCAGGCACCGTGGGATCCGACGATCCCCACCCAGCGGGCGCTGAACTGGATGCCGCTGACCGAACTCTCCGGCCAGCAATGGGGCGTTAGTCCGAGACTGATAACGGCAATTATTGCGGTAGAGTCGGGCGGCAATCCGCAGCTGGTTAGCGCCTCTAATGCTATCGGCCTGATGCAGATCAAAGGCTCCACGGCGGGCAAAGAGGTGTATCGCAATCAGGGCTTCAGAGGGCAGCCTTCGGACAGTGAACTGAGAGAGCCGGCGCGTAATATCGACATCGGTACGGCTTATCTGAGTATTCTGGAACACGGCATTTTGCGGGGAATCAACGACCCGCAGGTGATGCAGTACGCGCTGATTGTTTCTTACGTGAACGGGGCGGGGGCGTTACTAAGAACCTTTGATTCCGACAGGCAGACCGCAATCGACAAAATTAACCGCCTGAGCCCGGATGAATTTTATCAGCATGTAGCGACCAACCATCCTGCGCCGCAGGCACCGCGCTACCTGTATAAGGTCACGCGGGCCATGAACGCCATTTAAGCTATTTCACGCGGTTGGCCTTTTCCCGGGCCGACCGCTCCAGCGAGAAAATAATCTTTTGCAGTTCGCGCTCGACCGCCGGGTTGACGTTTAAGAAACGAAAACTCAGGCGCGGAGTAGAAATGGTCTCGTTTTTACTGTCCACGACTTTTCGCTCTGAAACCATCACCAGCTGCATATCAAAGTAAAACTTGCCCCATTCCACGAGATCCATCTCTACGCGGCCAAAACGCAGCCCGGGTGCAAGGCCCGGCGGTAACGTGCCGTCCACCAGGGCGCCCATTCCACCAAGAGACAGGTCGCAGAGCCGGAAGGCAAACTGAGAACCGTCGGCAAGTTCGGTACGGCAATAATACTGGGGCTGCGTAGGCGCGGTAATGCGGAAATATTCCCGGCGCTGAACGAACCACAGCGATGGCGGCAGCGGCGTGGTAAACGCCGGGAGATTTTGATATTCCGTCGCTTTAAGGCCCGGCAGAGAGAATTCGACTTTTGCCCCCTGCGTTTCAGCGATGAAATCAATATCGTTGGCCTTCTGCACGGAAAGGTTTTCCTGCGCCTGGCTGCCAAAGTCCAGCACTAAACGCTCCGCCGAGACATCGAGAATTTTGCTGATGAACTGCCCGTTAGACCATTCCAGCCTGACGGGAACCTGCTGTCTGTGTAAATCACGTAACACACCTAATACTGCCAGAGGAGACTGCTTCAGGAACTGATCGTTATAGTGACTCAAGGCTCAAGTCCTTGTTGTGTTTTCAGGTTGTGGTAACGAAGCTTATCGGCAAAACCGCACAAAACTTAATACAAATTTTTGACTATTTTTTCCTGAAAATGCGCATAACCAGGTGAGATTCATCACGTTTTTTTGCAACCGAACTATACTCTTTTTGACAGCAGGTCGCTGGCCGGGGCGCAGACAGCCTCGGGCGAGCCTGCTAAAGCTCACAATGTAGAAGAGGACGTTCTAAAATGGGTATCCTGGCCTGGATTATTTTTGGTCTTATCGCGGGTGTGGTAGCTAAGTGGATTATGCCTGGCAAAGACGGCGGCGGTATTATCCTCACCTGTATTCTGGGGATCGTGGGCGCGGTTGTCGGCGGTTGGGTGGCGACGGCATTGCACCTTGGCGGACCGGTAACCGGTTTTAACTGGCCAAGTTTCTTTGTGGCGGTGATTGGTGCCATTATTGTGCTGGCTATTTTCAGGATGGTACGACGGTAGAAAGTCATTCATTACGTAAAAACGGCCCTTCAGGGCCGTTTTTACGTTTAGCTTTCTATATAAGTTTAGAAATCGTAGCCCACGGTCGCAATGATCGAACGTTCCGCGCCCCAATAGCAATAGCCCGTCCCGTAGCAGCCCGCCACATAGTCACGGCCCGTCAGGTTGGTGGCATTGAGCTGCACAAACGCGCCTTTCAGCGACGGTGTCCATGCGCCCATGTCTGCCCGAACCATGGCATCCAGCAGCGTTACGGAAGGAACACGCAGGGTATTTTCGTTGTCGGCCCATTGTTTGCCGATGTAGCGAATCCCTGCGCCCAGGCTCAGGCCATAATCGGCTTTGAACGTGCTCCACAGGCTCGCCATTTGATTTGGCGTGACGTACGGCGTGTTGTCGTCATTACCGTCGATGGCATCTTTATAGCGCACCCGGTTAAGGGTATAGCCAGCGATGGTTGACAGGCGTGGTGTCAACTGAGTGCGGGCTTCCAGCTCAAGTCCTTGCGAATGCACTTTGCCTGCCGGTTCAAAATATCCCCCCTGCACGTTACGGTTCCCCACATCTTTTTGGGTCAAATCGTAAACGGCGGCGCTATACAGATCGCTGGTTCCCACAGGCTGGTATTTAATCCCGGCCTCGTACTGTTCTGCGGTTGTGGGTTTCAGCAGCTTGCCTTCGGCATCGGAAAGTACCTGCGGTGTGACGGCCTGGCTGTAGCTCACATACGGCGAAATACCGTTATCAAAGGCGTACAGCAGAGATGCGCGGCCGCTAAAGTGGTTGTCGCTGCGGTTGTCCGTTACGTCACTGTCGATCGCCGTTGCCACCAGATGGCTTTTAGTCACCAGATGATCGTAGCGACCAGACAGCGTCATATGCCAGCGGTCCCACTTCATCTCATCCTGCAGATAAGCCCCGGTTTGCTCATACTGGCGGCGGCCTGATTTAACCAAAAGCCCCTGATTAATTGTCGCGTAGCTTGGGTCACGTGGATCGTAATAATAGTAACCGCCAACGCCACCAGAAACGCCGGTCCATGGGTTCTGGTTGGTGGTGTAGCCCGTTCCGTCGGTCAGATCGTTGGTGAACCGGTGATATTCCCCGCCGAGCACCACTTTATGCTGCAGATCGCCGGTCGCGAAGTCGGCTTTTAACTGATTGTCGATGGCCCAGGCATCCAGCGAGGAGTTTTCACGGCTGTAGTAGCGCGACAGTTCGTTATGCGCGGTATCTGCCCAGCCAATTTGATAGGCCTGGCGTAGCGCTACGTTTGAGTGGGTATAGCTGGCGTTTGAGCGGAAAGACCAGACTTCATCGAAGGCGTGAGCAAACTCGTAGCTGTAGATCTGCTGGTGGCGCTTAAAGGCGTCATCGCCCGGTTGTACGTCAGAAAAGCCAGTATCCAGCTTGCGTCCCGTGGTGGTGTAAAGGCTGCCGTCGCCCGGAACAGAACCGTGGTAGCCCCCGGACGGATCTTTTTCCAGGTAGGCTCTTAGTACCAGAGACGTTGCATCATCCGGCTGCCAAAGCAGGGACGGCGAAATAGCGTAACGTTCGTCACGCGTGTTGTCATACTGCGTATCACTATTTTTGGTCAGGCCGGTGATACGGAAGGCCCACTGGTCATTAATCGCGTTAGTGTAATCAAACGCCGTGCCGTTGGTGTTGTGGTTGCCGTATATCGCCCGCACGTGGCCTTCTTCGACAAACTGCGGGCGTTTAGACGTTTCCATCACCAGGCCACCCGGAACAGTCTGGCCGTAAAGTGCGGAAGACGGGCCTTTGATGACGTCAAGGCGTTCCAGGAACCAGGGGTCGACCTGGACCACGTTAAAGCTACCCGCATCGCTCATCAGCCGCAGGCCATCAAGGAAAATGTTATTCACGTCGCCGCCATGAAATCCTCTTAACGCGACGGTGTCGTAGCGGGTGGCGCCGCCGGAGAAACCGGTGAACACGCCGGGGGTATAGTTCAGCGCGCTATTAATGGTTTGCGCGCTCTGGTCTTCCATTTGCTGACGCGTCACGACGGAAATGCTTTGCCCGGTGGTGATCAACGGCGCGTCGGTTTTGGTCGCGCCACGGGTTGTGGTGGCGGTGTAGCCCAGCGTAGGAGAGGTCGCGGTATCGGCAGGTTTAGCGGTGACAACCAGAGTTTCTTCAGCCGATGAAGAAAAAGGGGCGATGAGCGCCAGCGTGCAGAGTAAGGCGGAACGCTTGATGGTAAAAAGCTTTATCATTTTTTCGATCCGGAAGTATTGAGATCATCATCCTGATGGAAGTCCTCCGCCGGCATGCGACGGGAAAACGCGGTTTTTAAATGCGGCTTCGAATGAGAATTGTTATCGTTATTATTATCAAGTGCAAGGCGTGCGATGATTTTTAATGCATAAAAGCCCATGAAATCAATGATGATTTCATGGGCTTATTGTTTTAAATGAAATGATTAAGCGGCAATCACGCCGTGGTCAGTGCGGTCAGGTTACGGCGCTGGCTGGCTTGAAGCAGACGATGGCTCCGTTTTATCTGCAGCCGATTTGGTGGTTTCCGTCACCGGGCCGGGCGTGGCCGAAGGCAACTTATCCGGTGCATTGTCGCAGGGTTTTTCTTTTGCACAGAGCATATCCAGCATTTTCAGCGCGACGCCGTTGGTCCAGCCGAAGCCATCCTGAAGTGGATATTCACCGCCTCCACCGCCCGCACCTCCGGCTGTCACATCGTATTTTTCAACCAGCTTTTGCTCTTTGTTGAAGAGGTTCTGCACCGTACTCAGGAAGCGGAAGCTGACTTCCAGCGCGAGATCTTTATGCCCGTAATTTTGCAGACCTTCGGTGGCCACCCACTGCAGCGGCGCCCAGCCGTTGGGGGCATCCCATTGCTGGCTGGTTTTTACGCTGGTCGTGGCAAGTCCGCCCGCGCTGAGCAGATGCTGACGGGTGGCCTTCGCCATCTTGTCCGCTCTGTCCTGCGCCGCCGCATGAACGTACAGTGGGAACAGGGCGGCGGCGGTTAGCTGGTTTCGAACCGTGTGGCTTTTCAGGTCGTAATCCGCGTACCAGCCTTCTTTGGCGTTCCACAGGTTTTGTTCAATTGCTTTCTGTCGATCGTCAGCGGCCTGCTTATAGCGCTGTGCTGCGTCGCTATCTTTTGCCAGCTCGCTGGCGTGAGCCAACGTTTTTTCAAGCTGATAGAGCAGCGCATTAAGGTCCACGGGCACAATGCTTGTGGTACGGATGGTGCCCAGTTGGGCTGGATTATCCATCCAGCGGGAGCTGAAGTCCCAGCCGGAAGCGGCGGCGGCTCGCAGGTCACGATAAATATCCGTGGCTGCACGCGACGGCGTATTTTTCGCAGTGGTGACGTCGTCCAGGTAAGACTCGGTTCGCGGCGTGTCTTTCTCATCCCAGTAACGGTTGAGCAGGGCACCATTTTTGAGTTTCACCACGCGGGCATGGGCTTCGCCCGGTTTGAGGGCGTCGCTGCCGTCCATCCACCAGCTGTACTCCTGCTTCAGCTGCGGCAGATAGGCTGTGTAAACGCTATCGCCTTTATTCTGCGCCAGCAGTTCAACCATCATGGCGAAAAACGGCGGCTGTGAACGGCCCAGGTAGTAGCTGCGGTTCCCGTTGGGAATGTAGCCCCAGGTATCGATTTCGTGGGCGAAGTTGTCCACCATATTTTGCACGTCATCCCAGCGCCCACTCTCCGCCAGCCCCAGCAGGGTGAAGTAACTGTCCCAATAGTAAAGCTCGTGGAAGCGCCCGCCGGACACAACGTAAGGTTTTGGTAGCGGGAGAAGCGGGTCCCATTTGTTGTCGCTGTTCGCGGAACGGGTCAGTTCAGGCCAGAGCCCGTTGATATGCTCCCGCAGGCTTTCTCCTTCCTGTGGCACAGACTTTTTTTCTTCCTTCGGCAGGATAAAGTTCACATCAACAAAATGGCGTAAGTCGAACCCCGAGAGCCGGCGCTGCATACGATAATCGGCAAGGATCATCAGCGGATCGCCCTTGGGCACGGCATCCGCAAAGGTTTTCTGGTCGGGGAACAGCTTCGCGGTCTGGACATCAATAAACAAAGGCCCAAAAAGCTCGTCGGGCGATTGAGGCTCGGGCGGGCGTGGGGATTCGGTTTCCTGGGCTGCAAACGAAGCAAGCGGCGTAAGGCCAAATACGGCACCGGCAGCGGCCATTTGGGCCGCAAAGCAAAGCGCATAAGGCCGGCGCAAAACGGGTTTTATCATCATTCCTTCTCCATCGACGGGACGCAACACGCTACGTTGCGATCAACTCCCTGAAAACCTTAGTTGAATTTTCCGAATTTCGAGCGCCGTTGAAGATAAAAAGAGAAAAACCGGATTTTTTACCTCATAAAAAAGCCCCGTAGAACGGGGCTGAAGTATTCGTTAAGTCTGTAATCACCCCTGCGGGTTTACCAGCCAGGTGCCGGAATTCGTTACCACAATAGTTTGCTTGCGGGGCGTTTCGCCGCCGCTCAGTGCCAACAAATATTTCCCGGCGGGGAGCTGAAGCGACGTAAAACCGTTGGCAGCGGGCGTCAGCTTTTGCGCTTTGCCGTTGACCGCCAGCTGTTCGCCGTCGTTCATTCGAACATACACTCGGGCAAGCGTACTTTCAGCCGCGGAGGCTGCAGGGGCCGCGCTTGCCTGCGTCGGGCTTTGATTAGCTGCAAGCGGTGCGGGAGCAGATTCCGGCGAGCTCACTGAAGGGCTTCCCCGGCCAAAAAGTACCGCGCCAACAATCAGGCCCGCGACGGCGCCCGCGCCAATTTGCAGGGCAGGTTGATAGCGCTTCCAGAGCGGACTCGTCGCCGTGTTCTCTGGATCTTCTACCGGCACCAGTGCGGTACCCGTTTTTTTATTACCGATCAGTTCACGCACGTCGTCTGGCTGGATATTCAGCAGGGCCGCAAAAGCGTCAATGGATTGGGGGCGATCTTCCGGCTTCAGCGACAGCGCTTTATCAACCGCCTGCAGTATATTCAAGGAATAGCCCTCGGGCTGGTTTTCCGCGAGCTGGATACAGCTGTCCTGAATACTGCGGGCGACGCTGGCAGGCGGTGCATTGCCGGTAATCAGCGTATAAAGCACGGCTCCGAGGGCGTAAATATCTGTCCACGGCCCCAGCTGGCTTGCCAGGTCTCCGCTGTACTGTTCCAGCGGTGCAAATCCGGGGTGAAGCAGGGTATTGCCTTCATCCAGTGAGCCTTGTCCCCGGCGTGGCGCGCCGGTATTAAGCAGGATGGGCAGCCCGTTATCCTGAATTTGAATGCTTTTCAGCGACAGGTTGCGGTGCAGATGTTCGGCCGCGTGAAGCGTTGCCAGCGCGCCGCAAAGCATTGGCAGCATCCGGCGGATCCACGTTTCATCGATCGGCGACGGCTGCTGCTTTTGCAGTTCATCCAGCGTAATGCCGCTATAAAACAGCGTCACGACGTAAGCGGTATTATTGTCGCTCCAGATACGCAACACCTGAGGCAGGTTCGGGTGATTAAAGTGCGCCAGCTGACGCGCTTCCTGCATAAAGCCGTTCAGACCTGTGGTGTAGACCAGGTGATCGCGCTCGCTGTGCAGCACCAGCTCCATCACGTCATTGCGCATGACGTAAGCTTTAGGCATGTATTCACGGATAGCGACCAGACGCTCGAGCTGATGATCCCACGCCCGGTAAAGAATACTGGTCATGCTGGCGTCGATGGCTTCCTGAATTTCAAATTCGTCAAAGCGGTAGCCAGGCGGCAGAGCATTGGGCACTTTTGGAATAAAATCGTTATCTATCATGATGTTCTCTGCGCGTAGTCATGCAACATGCGGCGGATTTATTTTTGGGCTCGCCAGGCACCCGCGGCCGGGTCGCGCAGCTGCGGGTGCAGGGACTCGACCAGCAACAACGTAATGGCCGTGCCCGGCGTCACCCAGCCGGACCAGAGCTTACGCACCTCGTTGAGCCGTGTCTGGAGACGCTGTTCATCTAATGCCATGTCGCGAGACACTTCCACGGCAACGGTGCCGCTGGCTTTCCAGCCGTTAATTTCAGGGTGGTAAGGCAAAATAAGCCAGCTTTGCGGTGCCTGTTCACTGCTGACGACCATGCGCTCATTGTTCACGCTGGTGATAAGCAGGCTGTCGGCGTCAGCGGAGGGGTTCAATCCGTTGACCGGGAAACCGTGGACAAACGTCATCATAATGCGCTTTTCGCCGCCGACGCCGCGCTGCACCACTTCGCTGGTGCCGTTCAGCCAGCCGCCTTTTTCACATTTGCCATTCTCTTTACCCGGAATAAACAGGGAACTGCTGGAGGCATCGCCCTGCCAGAATGTGCGCAAGTGGCAGCCATCCTGTAGGGTAAATTCCAGCCACGGCGTGCGGTCGAGAGGCGTGGAAAGATCTTCCGGGCGCTCATTACGGGTCGCTACCGAAGAAAGCGGGGACTCGATAGTTACTCCCCAGTCGCTGGTTTTGGTGGCAGACCCGCGAGCGAGGGAAGCCCCCTCGGGATCTTCAAGCTGCCAGTTGACGCGCTCAATCTCGCTGCACTGGTTTTCCAGAAGCGCGCCGAGGCGAGGCATGAACGTTTTCAAAATAAGGGGGTTTTTATCCCCGTTTGCCACAATTCGAACCGGAAGATCGCTTCCGCACCAGCTTTGCGGGGCATTGCTTTTGATGTTGTCTATCCACACGTCCAGCTTTTGGGACGGCGATTGAACGATGCGGTAGTTCCCTGCCCACACGGTAGTGGATGCCAGCAGCAACGCCATACCCGAAAGCCAGAGTTTCATAAAAATCCTTGTTAGCCTGTGTGTAAAGAGGGGCTACGTTAACGCCCATACAGGTTGCCGGGCGAGTCGTTGCTACTCTCATACCAAAATCTTTGGTTAGAAAACCCCCGGAGGGGAAGTTTAATTAATGATCCACGTTCCGTTGTCGGCGTTCTGGCAGGCTTTGCTTTTATTATCTACCGCAACGCAGGTGGATTTTTTGGCCGCGCGGCGAGGGCGAGGCCGGTCTTTTTTCAGCGTCTGGGTATACAGCTCGCTTTTTACCAGCGCCCTGAGCGGCACATAGCCCAGCAGCTCTTGTTTATCCTGCTCGGCGATAGCAAACCAGTGATTTTCTACCTCGCCCAGCACCGTGTAGCTTTGGCCGTTTTCAAGCTGGGCCAGCACTTTGCCACCAAAATCGGGTTTGCTCATGATGGAGCCCGGATAAAGCGCCCGATACTCGGCGTCAACTGGTGTGAATTCTTTTGGTACTTCAACGACATAGCGGTGAGTCAGGGTGACGCCGTTTACCGTGCTGGTCACAATGGTGTCGTCGGTCATCTTCGGCGGCGGCGCTTTACAGCCGACAACCGTAGTGACAACAAGGAGGACTAACAGGCTTCGCAATTTCATTGAGACGTTCCCTGAGAAAAAGGTTAAAACTCAACCGCCGCGGGAGCAAGAAGCGCCGCACAGGAAAATTATCCACGACGTGAGATACGCCCACGCAAAACGGCGCGGCGGCTTGAGTATCTCGCCGGCGCAAGGAATTCGCGTGGTTTCAGCATAGTAGCGTGATTTTACATAGCCCGGTTAACAATTCAATGGTGTTATAACAGTGGAATAACCTATTACGTACATGAAGGTTTGATGCCGGGTTAGCGCAGTAAAAAATTGGGCTGAGGTAAATGTAATCGGCTCGCCACTTAAAAGGAATGAAAAGTAGGGAGATGGGGGTAATTTTTTGAATTTATTTGATAAATTCAGACTTTTCGTTGTGGTGTTATTTTTATTCTGTGGTCAATGCAAATCGTCTTTTGGGGTTTCCCTGAGGTTATTCTTAAAACAATAAAAAAACATCGGGCCGTCTTCAGGATGCCCGATGAGAAGGGAGAGATTCAGACTCCGCTCGATTGAGAAAATAACCGCAAAGCTCGCTCACCTGTTTCATCTATCGGCAGGTAAACCAGCAGCCTTGAACCGTCTCGCGGGGCAGAGTACCAGTTGACCTGTTGCATACCGAAGGTGCCGACCTGCGGATGCGTATACTGCTTGATATGGTTTTCGATATTGCGGATTTCATAGCGCTGCTCCCAGAGCGTTTTAAACGCGGGAGAGGCGGTGAAAAACGACTCCAGCAGCGCTTCCCAGCGCGGGTCGCCGCGGTGCTCGGTGATCCCGGCGCGGAACCAGCCGACAAACTTGGGCAGCACATCTTCGTTACAGTCCACCCGGCTGCGCCAGGTCTCATTGGTCAGATATTGATAAATGCAGTTGCGATGCTCCGGCGGTTCATTGTCGAGATCGACCCCCATTAGCTGGCAAAAATGTGAATTGTAGCCGAGGATGTCGAAGTTCGGCTTCTGAATGCTGGCGGGGTTGGGCATCAGGGCGTCCAGCATCCGGCGGGCGGCGGGGCTGAGCCCCTCGCACTGCGCGGCGGCGGGCGCTTCGGACGGAGGCAGCCCGGCCAGAATAAACAAATGACGAGTTTCCGCCGGGGAGCACTGCAGCGCGCTGGCGATCGCCGCCATGGCGCTTGAGGATGGATTCACTTCTCGGCCCTGTTCCAGCCAGGTATACCAGGTTACGCCGATGTCGGCCAGCAGCGCCACTTCTTCACGGCGAAGGCCGGGCGTGCGCCGACGCCCGCTGCGCGGTAGCCCCAGGCGCTGCGGGTCCAGACTTTCACGCCGGGTACGCAAAAACAGCGCCAGCATTTTACGGCTGTCGTCCAGCGGGCCATGTCGCAGCTCAGGCTGAGTGATGAGCATCGCAAATACTCCAGAATAGTAGTGCCAGTACCAGTATAAGCAAGAACTGGTACCCGGTTAAATGTTCAGGGATCCTACGTCGGTATCCTGAACTATGCAATGGAGTCCCTGATGAATAATTCGCCTGTTTCACCCGGTCGTGCAGGCCTGGTGCTGCTGTTGACGGGCCAGATGTTGCCGTTAATCGACACCTCTATCACCAACGTGGCGCTGGACTCGATCACCCAGTCCCTCGGCACCACGCCAACCCAGCTTGAACTTATTGTGGCACTTTACGGCGTTGCCTTTGCCGTCAGCCTGGCGGTGGGCAGCAAGCTGGGGGATAACCACGGCCGGCGCAGAACGTTGCTCTGGGGCGTGGCGCTGTTCGGTATTGCTTCTTTCCTGTGCGGGATCTCCGGTTCGGTCACCGAGCTGCTGGCGGCCCGGACCCTGCAAGGCGTCGGGGCTGCGCTTATCGTGCCGCAGATCCTTGCCACGCTGCACGTGACGCTCAAGGGCACTGCTCACGCCCGCGCCATCAGTCTGTACGGTGGCATTGGTGGGATCGCTTTTATTATCGGCCAGATGGGCGGCGGCTGGCTGGTGTCGGCGGATATTGCCGGGCTTGGCTGGCGAAACGCGTTCTTTATTAACGTGCCAATCTGCCTGTTGGTGCTGGTCCTGAGCCGGTTTTATATTCCTGAAACACGCAGCGAAAGCCACTCGCGTATTGACTGGCAGGGCACCGTCACGCTCGCGCTGGTGCTGTGTTGCCTGCTGTTCCCGATGGCGCTTGGCCCCGAGCTGCACTGGCCATGGCCGATGCAGCTGATGCTGGTGGCGACATTGCCGCTCGGTTATCTGATGCGTGTTGGCGCGCTTAACCAACAGCAGCGGGGGCTACAGCCGCTGTTGCCGCCAAGACTGCTTAAGTTGGGCAGCATAAGGTTTGGCCTGCTGATCGCGCTGTTGTTCTTTACCTGTTGGTCGGGCTTTATGTTCTGCATGGCGCTGACGCTCCAGTCGGGCATGGGAATGGCGCCGTGGCAGTCCGGGAACAGCTTTATTGCCATGGGCATTTCGTATTTTGTCTCAGCGTGGTTTGCGCCGAGGCTTATCGTGCGCCACTCGTTAAGCACTATTCTACTGAGTGGGATTGCTATCCAGGTGGTTGGCCTGTTGGGGCTGATATTTACGCTCTGGCACTTTGGCACCCACGCAGGCCCGCTGGCAATTGCCCCGGCGACGCTGGTGGTGGGCTACGGGCAGGCGCTGATTGTGAACAGCTTCTACCGCATCGGGATGCGCGATATCGACCTGAACGATGCCGGGGCGGCAAGCGCCATATTAAGCACCCTGCAGCAGTCTGCGCTGGGGCTTGGCCCGGCGGTCCTCGGAGCATTGTTCCTGCATCTGCAGCACCAAAGCGGGGATTACTCCGTGGCGATGATCGGTTTCCTGGCGGCAGAAATCGTGATGATGCTTGCGCTGGCGGTTGCAGCCGTCACCCGCCGTCAGCTTTTGTCCGGGGTGAAAGTCTCTTTAAGATAACGCCCCGGCGGCTGGCCGATAATTCGGGTAAAGGCAGTGGTAAAGCTGCTGGCGCTTTGATAGCCCATATCATATGCCACCTGAGTTATCGGCTCACCGTTAACCAATTTCTCCACCGAACTGATAATCCGCATTCTTTCCCGCCAGCGGGTAAAACTCATCCCGACTTCGCTTTCGAAGAGGCGGCCTAATGTTCTGGGACTGATGAAGGCAACGGCGGCCAGCTGCACCAGCGTTTTGCTGCAGGCCGGATCTTCCCGCAGCAGGCTGGTGATTAGCCTCAGCCGCTTATCTTTACCCTCAGGCACAAACAGATCGGTTTTCAAAACTTGCTTGCGCAACTGGAAGTGCAGCAGTTGTGCAATGAGCTCAAGTTGCGCGCCCGCATCGACGTGGTGTTGAATCGCTAAGGCTTCTTTGGCCAGTTCCATCAGCAGGTTGGAGGCGACGATAAGCGAGCTATTTTCCGGCAATTGCAGCTCAAATCCTTGCCTGAAACGCAAATTGATCAGCCGCGAACGCTCGGTGTAAAGCGCCCGGTGTAGCATGCCCGGCGGCACCCAAATGCCGTTACCGGGCGTAGCCAGCCACCAACCTGTTTCGTTTTGCAAACGAAGAGTTCCCTCCAGCGTCACGCTCAACTGGCCGTGTATATGGCGGTGAAACGTCACATCGTCACCCCGGTGATGGGCCATGTCTGAAGCAGCGATAGCCACGGATAGGGCGTCTGGCATGTTGGCACTCCTGCGAAGTGTTTTGGCGGATTAGCGAAAGAATTATCTCATTCTTTTTCTGATAATGCCTGCATCGAGAAAATTAGAGGAGAACAAGATGAAAACATTACGCTTCGTAGGTATCGCCGGTAGCTTGCGGGTAGATTCCGCTTCCCGAGCATTGCTCAACAGTATTGGTGAAATGTTGCCTGAGCAGAGTCATTTTAGCGTGCTTGATATTGGCGCCATGGAACATTACTGCCAGGACCTGGAAAAGGGGGAATTACCGGAGCCGGTGGTAAGCGCCCGCCGGTTAGTGGCTGAGGCCGATGCGGTGATCATTACGGTACCGGAATACAATCACGGCATGCCCGGCGTACTCAAGAATGCGCTCGACTGGCTGTCACGGCCGGTCAGAGCCAGCTGTATGCTGGGAAAATATGTCTTTTTCGTTTCGCAGTCGACCGGCGCGCTTGGCGGCGTCAGGGCGCAATACCAGCTGCGGGAAACGCTGGCCTCAATGCTGTGCAATATGGTGCCGCTGCCGGAGCTGGCGGTCAGTTTTGCGAATCAGAAATTAGAGAACGGGCGTTTAATTGATTCCGCCACGGCGGCGTCTATTCGTACCCAGCTTGCCGTCTTTATTAAGGCGGTAGAGCAGAATAGCACAAACCGTTAACGACGAATTTATCGCCTTTTATGAGAAAGGAATAAGGATAAAATCCATACATGTGTGTGGATTTTTTTTGCCAATAACATCCCGATAACTAAGCGGATTACCGCTAATAATACCCGGAATACAGGATGTATTATTCGGTGGTGTTATTTTTATAATATTTGATTTTATTTGGTTTTTTTAATTAAAAAAATCATTGGCATTAATTGTATGGATTAATCAGGTTGTGAATGAGATTTTAAAATATCGTAAAAATGGGTTAACATAGATTTACTTCATTCACCTGCGATGCAATAGAATTATTATGCCTGCAATGAAAAAGACAATTATTTCTCTGACAACACTGGCGTTATTCGTCAGCTCTGCTAGCTACGCTAACGCGGATTCCACGCAAAAAACCGACTTCCTGCTGATTGGCGGCGGTATTATGAGCGCCTCTCTCGGGACGTGGCTCCAGGAGCTGCAACCGGACTGGAAACAGGTCATGGTTGAGAAGCTTGACGGCGTGGCGCTTGAGTCCTCGAACGGCTGGAATAATGCCGGCACCGGGCACTCGGCAAATATGGAACTGAACTATACGCCGGAGCGCCCGGACGGTTCTATTGATGTCAGCAAAGCGCTGGAAATTAATGAACAGTTTATGATTTCCCGCCAGTTCTGGACCGCACAAATTCAGCGCGGTATTTTGAACGACCCGCATTCGTTTATTAATTCCACGCCGCACATGAGTTTTGTTTGGGGCGATAAAAACGTTGAGTATCTGACCAAGCGCTATGCCGCGCTGCAGAAAACCACGCTGTTCCAGGGGATGAAATTCTCCACCAACCACGAGCAAATTAAACAGTGGGCTCCGCTGGTGATGGAAGGGCGAGACCCAAATCAAAAAGTGGCGGCGACCTGGACGCCAGTAGGGACAGACGTTAACTACGGTGAAATTACCCGCCAACTGATCGGCAGCCTGAAAAAAAGCCCGAATTTCTCCCTGCAAACCTCTTCTGAAGTCACCGACTTCAAACGCAACGGCGATAATTCCTGGCACGTCACCATCAAAGACGTCACCAGCGGCAAAGAGCACGCCATCGACGCGAAATATGTCTTTATCGGGGCTGGCGGCGGCGCACTGAAACTGCTGCAGGAAACCGGTATTCCGGAATCGAAAAACTACGCCGGTTTCCCGGTGGGTGGCTCCTTCCTGATGACCGAAAACCCGGCGGTAACCAGCCAGCATCTTGAAAAAGTGTATGGTCAGGCCTCCGTGGGTGCACCGCCGATGTCCGTGCCGCACATTGATGCCCGCTTTATCGACGGTAAGCGCGTAGTGCTGTTCGGGCCGTTCGCAACCTTCTCTACCAAGTTCCTGAAAAACGGCTCTTTCTTTGATCTGCTGAGCACCACCACCACCAGCAACTTTATGCCGATGACCGACGTAGGTCTGGATAACTTTGACCTGGTGAAATACCTGATTGGTCAGGTGATGCTGAGTGATGAAGACCGTTTTGAAGCGCTGAAAGAGTACTATCCGCAGGCGCGTAAAGAAGACTGGAAACTGATTCAGGCTGGCCAACGTGTGCAGATCATCAAAAAAGATGAGAACAAAGGCGGCGTGCTGAAGCTCGGTACCGAAGTGGTTGTTGACCAGCAGAAAACCATTTCTGCTCTGCTGGGGGCATCCCCAGGCGCATCTACCGCGGCACCTATTACCCTGAACGTGCTGAAGCAGATGTTCCCGCAGCAGTTCAACTCCCCGGAATGGCAGAGCAAGATCCGCGCTGTTGTACCAAGCTACGGCCAGGAGATGAACGGCAACGCGGCGCTGACGCAGAAAGTCTGGGATGACACCGCGGCCACGCTGCAACTGACCAAACCGCCGGTTATTCAAATGAACGACCAGAGCGCAACCCCGGTAGCAAAACCAGCCGAAGCGAAAGCGGAAGCGGCTCCTCAGCACGACATGGCGCTGTAAGTTAACGCCTCAGCCAGCCGCTGTTACGACAGAGGCAATGATAAAAAAAGCCAGCCGTAAGGCTGGCTTTTTTCTTTCAGTTGCCGTTACAACCCGCGTTTATCCATCAGCAGGGCAAGGTCAACCAGGCGGTTAGAGAAGCCCCATTCGTTGTCGTACCAGGCCAGGATTTTCACCAGATTCCCGCCAATCACCAGGGTCGAAAGCCCGTCAATAATCGAAGAGCGCGGGTCGCCCTGATAGTCGCTGGAAACCAGCGGCTCATCGCTGTAGCCCAGAATGTCTTTCAGCGGGCCAGATTCAGCGGCTTTGCGGAACGCGGCGTTCACTTCCTCCGCCGTGACATCGCGTTTGAGCGTCACGGTTAAATCAACGATAGACACCACCGGTACAGGCACGCGCAAAGAGTAGCCTGTCAGGCGACCGTCAAGCTCGGGGATAACCTTGCCGAGGGCTTTAGCCGCGCCACTGGAATACGGCACAATTGATAGCGCTGCCGCACGTGCACCACGCAGGTCTTTTTCCGGCTGGTCGTGCAGCGCCTGGCTGTTGGTGTAGGCGTGAGTAGTGTTCATCAGGCCATGTTCAATGCCGAATGCCTGATGCAGCACCTGCGCGGCAGGGGCCAGGCCGTTGGTGGTACAGCTGCCGTTGCTGACCACAAAGTGTTTCTGCGGATTGTAACTTTCGTGGTTCACGCCCAGCACGATAGTCAGATCGTCGTCTTTACCAGGGGCAGAAATGATGACGCGTTTTGCGCCGCCGTGGGTGATGTGAACTTCCGCTTTTTCGCGGCTGGTGAAAAAGCCGGTGGCCTCGATAACGATATCTACGCCGACCTCACGCCATGGGATCTGCGCCGGATCTCTTTCGCTGAAAACGCGAACCGGCTTGCCGTCAACGTGGAGCAGCCCTTCGGAGGCTTCCACTGGCGCAGGCAGTTTACCCATCAGCGAGTCGTGTTTTAACAGGTGCGCAAGGGTTTTGCTGTCCGTCAGATCGTTGATAGCCACGATCTCAATATTGGGGTTACCCAGGGTAGCGCGCAGGACGTTACGTCCTATTCTGCCAAAACCATTAATCCCGACCTTAACCATGATTCACTCCTTCTCTTGAATGTCTGAGGTCAGAGTAGGCGCAGAGTGAAATGGCGTAAATGACAAAAAAGGATCAATTCATGCCAATTTCCGGCAGTGGAAGCGTTCCCGGTATTCCCCCGGCGTGAGGTGAAGCTGGCGCTCAAAGACGCGGCGCAGGTTAATGGCGGTGCCAAAGCCCGAGGCGCAGGCGACCCGCTCCAGGGTGTCGTTCGACTGCTCAAGATGATGGCGGGCGGCGGCCAGCCGGGCTTCTTCCACATAGCGGGCGGGCGTGACGCCGGTTTCACGGGTAAAGACGCGGGTAAAATTACGCGGACTCATGGCGACCCGTTCCGCCAGTTTTTCGACCGATAAATCCTCCGCCAGGTTATCCAGCAGCCAGTCCTGGAGCTGACTTATCGGCCCGGTATTGGCCGCCTGGCGCAGATGATAGCGGCTAAACTGTAGCTGACCGCCGGGGCGATGGAGGTACATCACCAGATCCTGGGCCACATCCCGCGCGAGGGTAAAGCCGTAATCCGCCTCAACTAACGCGAGCGTAAGGTCAAAGCCGGAACTCACGCCGCCGGAGGTCCACACCGGGCCGTCCTGAATATACAAAGGGCCGCCTTCCACTTTGATTTGCGGCCACCTGGCCTGCATCTCTTCCAGCATTCGCCAGTGGGTAGTTGCCCGGCGGCCATCCAGCAGCCCGGCGCGGGCCAGCAGCATCGCACCGCCGCACACGGAGGCAATGCGCTGAGTATTTGGCGCGGCGCGGCATAACCAGTCGACCACCGCGCTGCCTTCAGGCTCGCTCTGGCCTTTGCCGGTTATCATGATGGTGTCGCGGGGCTCATTGGGGTTGAGGTCGGCCAGCCTGTAGTCGGCCAGCAGGTTAAGGCCGGACATACCGTGCACGACGTGATGAGGTTGAGTGGTGGCGATACTGATGCGGTAGCGAGGCTCGGCCAAGGCGTCCGCATGCAGGCGGTTAGCCTGCATCAGAATATCGGCGATACCGGCGGCTTCGAACAGCATGCCGCCGTCAGGAACAATTACCAGAATCGTTTTCATGTCCTGAAAAGTACGCTTTTAACAAATTAAGTCAAGTGGGCTAGCCGTAATGCCGCTGGCCCCAGGCCAGGGCGGTTTCGATCAGTCGGGCTAGCACCTGCTGGAATTGGGTTCCTTTCTCGTCAGACCAGGCAAAACTCTCTTCATCCATGTAGCAACACTGCGCCACTTCCAGCTGTACCGCATGGATATTTTGCTGTGGCGCACCGTAATGGCGCGTGATGTATCCACCCTTGAAGCGCCCGTTCAGCACTTTGCTGTAGCCGTTGAAATGCTCGCTGGTTTTTAACAGTTCAGCGCTGAGTACCGGATCGCAGCTGGTGCCGTCTGCGGTGCCGAAGTTAAGATCCGGCAGGCGGCCTTCGAACAGGCGAGGTACCACGGATTTGATGGAGTGCGCATCCCACAGCAGCGCATAGCCAAAGGTTTCTTTCAGCCTTGCCAGTTCCTGGGCCAGTGCCTGATGATAGGGCTGCCAGATGTTGGTCAGGATATCTGCTCTGGCCTGTACATCGGGGGATTTTCCCGCCTCGAACAGCGGTTCACCGTCGAAAAAGATGTCCGGGTAAAGCCCCGTAGTAGCGGTGGTGTACAGCGGCTTATCGTCCGACGGGCGGTTCAAATCCACCACGTAGCGCGAGTAGTTGGCGCTGAGTATGCTGGCACCCATCTCGCGTATCGGCTGATAAAGTTTGGGAATATGCCAGTCGGTATCTTCCAGTTTTTTGGCGCGAGCCGTCAGCCCGTTTGCCACTTCCGGCGTTAACTGTGTACCGGGATGCGGCATGCTGATAAGCAGCGGCAGCTTGCCCTGATGAAGCTCAAAGCCCTTAATCATTCCACACCTCTTTACCTTGATAGATAACCTGTTTGGAGAGCGTGCCGCCCAGCCAGTAGCTCAGCTCGGCGGGATGGTCTATTTCCCAGGCAACAAAGCTTGCGTCTTTCCCGGCTTCAAGAGTGCCCGTTTTCTCACCGATCCCGAGTGCACGCGCCGCATTCAGCGTCACGCCAGCAAGCGCTTCTTCCGGCGTCAGGCCAAACAGCGTGCAGGCCATATTCATCATCAGACGCAGGGATTGCACCGGGGAGGTGCCCGGGTTCAGGTCGCTGGAAATAGCCATCGGCACGCTGTGTTTGCGCAGCAGCGCCACCGGCGGCTTCTGTGTTTCGCGCAGGAAGTAAAATGCGCCGGGCAGCAGCACGGCGGTCGTGCCGTGTTTTGCCATCAGCGTAATATCGTCCTCGCAGAGATATTCCAGATGGTCGGCGGAAAGCGCATTGTGGCGGGCGGCAAGCCCCGCGCCATGCAGCAGCGAAAGCTGTTCGGCATGAAGCTTAACCGGCAGGCCCAGCTCATGGGCTTTCACAAAGACGCGCTCAACCTGCGGCACGGAAAAGGCCAGGTGTTCACAGAAGGCATCGACGGCGTCAACGAGCCCTTCGCGATGCAATTCCGGTAACCAACGTTCGCAAACGGTGGTGATAAAATCGTCGCTGCGGTCTTTGTATTCCGGGGGCAGGGCGTGTGCAGCCAGGCAGGTACTGTAAATCGTCAGCGGCAGACTTTGCGCCAGCTGGCGGACAACGCGAAGCATTTTTCGCTCGTCTTCAAAGCTGAGGCCGTAGCCCGATTTCACTTCCAGAGTAGTCACGCCGTCTTTACGCAGCGCATTGATACGGCGACTGGCGCTTTCCAGCAGCTCGGCTTCGCTGGCCTGGCGCGTGGCTTTCACCGTGCTGGCTATCCCACCGCCTGCTGCGGCAATATCCGCGTAGGTGGCACCGTTCAGGCGCATCTCAAATTCCTGGCTGCGGTTGCCGCCGAACACGCTGTGGGTGTGGCAGTCGATAAGGCCGGGGGTGACGAGTTTACCCTGAAGGTCGCGTTCTTCGTCGTGGGGCTGGTTGGGACGCTGGCTTTCGGGGCCAACCCAGGCAATTTTCTCGCCTTCTGTCAGCATCGCTGCGTCTTCGATAATATTGTACTTGCCGTTGACCATGGTGGCGATGCGGCAGTTACGCCATAAAATCCGCATAAGATCTCTCTCATCAGGACGGGGCACGACAAAAGCCGCACCCCAGGGGAACTACTTCGCCAGCATTGGCAGGTTCAGGCCGTGTTCTCTGGCGCACTCAATAGCAATATCATAGCCCGCATCCGCGTGGCGCATCACGCCGGTGGCCGGGTCGTTGTTCAACACGCGAGCAATACGCTCCGCCGCTTCGTCGGTACCGTCGCAGACGATAACCATGCCGGAGTGCTGTGAGAAGCCCATGCCGACGCCGCCGCCGTGGTGCAGGGAAACCCAGGTCGCGCCGCTGGCCGTGTTCAGCAGGGCGTTCAGCAGTGGCCAGTCGGACACGGCATCGGACCCATCCTGCATCGATTCGGTTTCGCGGTTCGGGCTTGCCACCGAGCCGGAATCAAGGTGATCGCGGCCAATGACGATAGGGGCAGACAGCTCGCCGCTTCTGACCATTTCGTTAAACGCCAGGCCCAGTTTTGCGCGCTGGCCGAGGCCGACCCAGCAGATACGCGCCGGCAGACCCTGGAAGCTAATGCGCTCTTTGGCCATGTCCAGCCAACGGTGCAGGTGATTGTCGTCCGGGATCAACTCTTTGACTTTGGCATCGGTGCGGTAAATATCTTCCGGGTTACCGGAGAGTGCGGCCCAGCGGAAAGGCCCGATCCCACGGCAGAACAGCGGGCGAATATAGGCCGGTACAAAGCCCGGGAAATCAAAGGCGTTGCTGACGCCCATCTCTTTGGCCATCTGGCGGATGTTGTTGCCGTAATCAAAGGTAGGAATGCCCTGCTGCTGGAAGGCGAGCATCGCTTTTACGTGTTCCGCCATGGACGCTTTCGCCGCCTGAGTGACCACCGCAGGCTCAACGGCTGCGCGCTCGCGATACTCTTCCCAGTTCCAGCCAACGGGCAAGTAGCCGTTGAGCGGGTCGTGGGCGCTGGTCTGATCGGTGACCATGTCCGGGCGCACGCCGCGCTTCACCAGCTCAGGCAGAATTTCTGCTGCATTACCGTGCAGGGCGATAGAGACAGCTTTCCCTTCGCCGGTGTAGCGTTTGAGGCGGGCGAGGGCATCGTCCATATCTTTGGCCTGCTCGTCGACATACCCGGTGCGCAGGCGGAAATCGATGCGCGACTGCTGGCATTCAATGTTCAGTGAACAGGCACCGGCAAGGGTAGCGGCCAGCGGCTGCGCGCCGCCCATGCCGCCGAGGCCCGCGGTGAGCACCCAGCGCCCGGTTAGCGAGCCGTTGTAGTGCTGGCGGCCTGCTTCCACGAAAGTTTCATAGGTGCCCTGCACAATGCCCTGGCTGCCGATGTAGATCCACGACCCGGCGGTCATCTGGCCGTACATCGCCAGGCCTTTGGCGTCCAGCTCATTGAAGTGTTCCCAGTTAGCCCAGTGCGGCACCAGGTTAGAGTTGGCAATCAGCACGCGAGGGGCGTTGGCATGGGTTTTAAAGACGCCAACCGGCTTGCCGGACTGCACCAGCAGGGTTTCATCGTCATTCAGGGCTTTAAGCGCTTCGACCATTTTGTCGTAGCACTCCCAGTTTCTCGCCGCCCGGCCAATGCCGCCGTAAACCACCAGTTCTTTCGGGTTTTCAGCCACATCCGGATCGAGGTTATTCATCAGCATGCGCAGCGGGGCTTCCGTCAGCCAGCTTTTTGCATTCAGCTTTGTGCCGCGTGGCGCCCTGATTTCAACATCACGATAACGAGAAAACTCACTCTTCATGGGGTTCACCTTGTTTTGATATAACGGGGAAAGTGCTCACGAAAAATACCATGTCATCTTTTCGTTTGCTTGTATATACATGATTAGCATATTTGATGCCAGGCGTGAAAAACATTTTATTATTCTTTTAAATCAATATTTTAAATATTGATCGATAGGTAGTTACATCATATATCTTTTCTTTTTCGACCTCTTCCGCACCATTTTGACGCTCTTTACAAAGAGATTGATCCTTTTTGGGGCAAAAATAGCAGTTCAGATAGCTGGCAAATCGCCCGGAAGGCACCGTTTAATCCTGATAAAAATCACGGTTTGATCACACTTAAAATTTAATAAATTCATTATTTATTTGTTTTTAAACAATAAATTTGATTGATTGTAATGTTGCGTATTTGTTATGGCACAGGCTTTGCAGATTGTACATACAATGCTATACATAGCTTTTTTACGCAGCCGTTCATTTCTTCGGCAGCCAGATGACCATGAGGCGTAGCGATGATTACTTTCAACAATGTGACCAAGTTTTATGACGACGGCACGGTCGTGGTAGACGGACTGAATCTCACCGCACCCGGCGGCAAGATCACCGTGCTGGTAGGCCCTTCCGGTTGTGGGAAAACAACGTCACTGCGCATGATTAATCGGCTGATTGAGCCGTCTTCCGGTGACATTCTGCTTAACGGCGAATCCACCTCCGCCATGGACGTGGTGCAGCTGCGCCGCCGCATTGGCTACGTTATCCAGAATGCGGGCCTGTTCCCACATCGAAACATCATCGACAACATTGCTACCACCGCGATTCTAAACGGTATGTCTAAGGCCAAAGCCCGTGCGCGAGCGGGGGAGCTTCTGGAGGTTGTCGGCCTGGCCCCGCAGCTGGCCAAACGTTATCCGTGGCAGCTTTCCGGCGGCCAGCAGCAGCGTGTCGGGGTTGCCCGAGCGTTGGCCGCTGACCCGGAGTTCATGCTGATGGATGAACCCTTTAGCGCCGTGGACCCGGTGGTGCGTGACCAGTTGCAGGAGGAGTTTCTCCGCATTCAAAAGGAAGTGAGTAAAACCATCATTATGGTGACTCACGATATTGACGAAGCGATGAAGCTGGGCGATCTGGTCGCGGTCCTGAGGCCCGGCGGCAAGCTGGGGCAGATGGCCTCCCCGAGTGAACTGCTTAACGCCCCGCAGAGTGATTTTGTTGCCGACTTTATTGGCCGCGACCGCGGCTATCGCAAGCTGAGTTTCTACAATTCCGGGCCGCTGGCCTCAATGCAAACGGAGCCGACCGCCGAAGTGGGCACGCCTATTGATATGGCTCGCAACATTGCGGTGCAGCGCTGGCTGCTGGTAACCCGCGAAGGCAAAGCCTGCGGCTGGTTTGATACGCATCAGCAGGTTGAGGCCGTGGTGCCGGAGCACATTAATCTGGGCGCCACCTTCTTCCCGCAAACCGGCACGCTGCGCCAGATGCTTGACTCTGCGCTCAGCTCGCCGTGTCATCGGGCTGTGGTGATTGGCGAGCGGGCAGAGGTGCTGGGGACTCTGGGGCTGGATCACGTCCTGGATGCCTGCAAGTCAATGGCGCGGGAGGCGGTATGAGATTTGACTGGCTGTGGGCGCAGAGCGACAAAATTTTCCATTTGCTGCTGTGGCATCTCTACCTTTCGGTAACGCCGATCCTGATTGGCCTGCTGCTGGCAATTCCGGCTGGCTGGCTGGTGAGCAGTATGCCGCGCGTGAAGGGCGTCATTCTTAACCTGTTCGGGCTGCTGTACACCATCCCGTCTCTGGCGCTGTTTGTGCTGCTGCCGCCGCTGCTCGGCACGCAGATCCTCGATCCGATCAACGTGGTGGTGGCGTTGACAATTTATAGCTTTGCGCTGCTGGTCAGAACCGTGTGCGACGGGCTGGATTCAGTACCCACCGACACCCGGCAGTCCGCCTTTGCCCTCGGCTACAAGCCGGTGCACCAGTTTTTCCAGGTTGATTTGCCGCTGGCAGTGCCGGTGATTGGCTCGGGGATGCGGGTTGCCGTGGTCTCAAACGTCAGCATCGTTTCCGTCGCTGCGCTGATCGGTGCCCCGCAGCTCGGGTCGCTATTTACCCAGGGGTTTCAGCTGCAGTTTCTGACACCGATTATTGCCGGCATCGTGCTGTGTATCGTGCTGGCTTTCGTGCTCGACTGCGTGGTCGTGGCCGTCACCCGCTCATTAAGCCGCTGGCAGCCAACAAGGGGATAAAGTATGTCTGACTGGTTCTTTACGCTCAGCCACTGGTATGGCGACGACGGTATTCTTCCGCTGCTGGTGCAGCATATAGGCTACAGCGCGGTGGCGCTGGCGATAGCGATAGCCATTGCGTTTCCGGTGGGCTGCTACACCGGCCATACCGGCAAAGGGGAGGCGCTGCTGATTGGCACCACCAACGCGCTGCGCTCCCTGCCGTCGTTTGGCCTGATTATCCTGCTGGTAATTCTGATGGCGGGCTACTTCGAGTCCGACATGGCCTTTATTCTGCCGTGCATTATCGTGCTGGTGGTATTAGCCCTGCCGCCGATAGCGCTGGGCGTGCATGCGGGGATTCGCTCCGTTGACCCTAGCGTGCACGATGCCGCCAAAGGTATCGGCCTGACGCCTTTCCAGGTGCTGACTCAGGTGGAGTTGCCCTGCGCCACGCCGTTGATTCTGTCCGGCATTCGCAGCGCCACGCTGCAGATAATCTCTACTGCCACCATTGCGGCCTACGTCTCCCTTGGCGGCCTGGGGCGATTGATTATCGATGGCCGTGCGGCGAACGATTTTGCCCAGATGACCGCTGGTGCGGTACTCGTTGCCATTCTGGCGCTGCTCGTGGATGTGTTCTTTTCCCTTTCGGTGAAGTACGTGGTATCCCACGGCATTTCCCGACGTATCAAAACCCAGTGATGTTGAGCCCGTTAATTACACAAGGTGAAAGCGATGAATATGAAGAAACGTTGTTTGACGCTGTTGAGTGCCGCGATGCTGTCCGTTGTTTCCTCCGCGTGGGCGGCAGATGCGGGGCAGAAGGTGATTATTGGCTCGGCTGACTTCCCGGAAAACCAGCTGCTGGCGACGATTTACGCCGGGGCGCTGGAAGCGCAAAACATCCCAGTGGAGAAGAAGCTCAACATCGGCAGCCGCGAAGTTTACATTCCGGCCCTGCTGGACGGCTCCATTAATGTTATCCCTGAGTACAGCGGTGCGCTGCTGAGCTACCTGGATGCCAAGAACACGGCGCACAGTTCTGATGAAGTGGCGACCGCGCTGGCGGCGAAGCTGCCGGCCAAAGTGAAAATGCTGAATACCTCCGTGGCGCAAAACAGCGACGTTATCGCCGTCACCAAAAAAACGGCGGATAAATACAACCTCAAAACCATTGAAGACCTGAAGCCTCACGCGGCAGAGCTTATTCTGGGCGGCCCGGCTGAATGGAAAACGCGTCACGAAGGCGTGCCGGGGCTGAAAGAAGTGTATGGCCTGAACTTCAAGAGCTTCAAAGTGCTGGACGTGGCTGGCCCGCTGACGTTGACCGCGCTGAAGAACAACCAAATTCAGGCGGCGGATTTAACCTCCACCACGCCGGAAATTCAGAAAGACCATCTGGTGGCGCTGGCCGATCCGAAAAACCTGTTTGCGGCGCAAAACATCGTCCCGATTGTGGCCACTACTACGCTGAATCCGACGATTGAGGGCACGCTGAATAAAGTCTCGGCTCAGTTGACCACCGCGGATCTGATCGCCATGAACGGACAGCTTGCGGAATTTGCCAGCATTGATGACGTGGCGCATCAGTGGCTGGTTAAACATGGTCTGAGCAAGTAAGGGCGAACGATGACAAGACAAACTGGCTCCACCGCACGTTCCCATGAAACCGTCACCTTAGGCAGGGCGCAAACCACCATTGACGAGCTGGTACGCATTGCCGACGGGGCGCCGGTCGAACTGGCCCCCGAAGCCCTGGCGAATATGAACCACGTCAGCGGGTATATTCGACGAGCAATAGATGAGGGACAGGTGATCTACGGCCTGACCACCGGGGTAGGCGATCTGGTGACGGAGCGCCTTTCCGCCGACCAAATCGCCAGCGTGCAGCTCAATATGCTGCGCAGCCACGCCTGCGGGATGGGGCCAGATTTGTCCGTGCGTGAAGTGCGCGCCATGATGGCGGTGATGCTGAAGTCGCTACTGCAAGGTTATAGCGGCGTCAGCGCCGATCTGGCGACACGCATGGCCGAAATGCTTAACCGGCAGGTGACGCCATGGTCACCGGCCAGCGGCTCGGTCGGCTATTTAATTGCGACGGCGCATATCGGGCTGTCTCTGTTTGGCGAGGGGCAGTGCTGGTATCAGGGCGAGCTTCTGCCGTCCGCCGAAGCTTTGGCAAAAGCGGGGATTGCTCCCCGAGTGCCTGGCCCGCGTGAAGGTCATGCGCTGATCAGCGGCACCTACGAAATCACCGGCCTGGCGTGCCTTGCCGTGCATGATTTTGAGCGGCTGCTGCCGGTGGCGGACATGGCCGGCGGTATGTGCCTTGAGGCGCTGAAGGGCAATACTCGTGGCTATGATGCCCGTCTGCACGCCCTGCGTCCGCACGATGGGCAGCAGAAAACCGCCGCGATTCTTCGCCGGTTACTGAGCGGCAGCGAGATCTTTGCCCGCTACCGCGACCATCGGGTGCAGGATGCGCTCAGCCTGCGCTGCATTCCGCAAATTCACGGCGCGGTGCGCGACCAGCTCGCCCATTGCCGTCAGATTGTGACTATCGAACTCAATTCGGTGACCGATAACCCGGTCTTCCTTATCGAAGAAGACGCGCTGGTTATTCTGCCCGGTGGCAACGGGCACGGTGCGCCGCTGGCGCTGGCACTGGATTCTCTGGCCGTTGCCATTGCCCAGGTCAGCACGGCGTCCCAGGCGCGATCGGATCGTATCACCAACGTGCACCTGAGCGGCCTGCCTGCGTTCCTGGTGGGCAGAAGCGGCGCGAACTCCGGGATGATGATCCCGCCTTATGTGGCCGCCGCGCTGGCGGGGGATAACCGCAGCCTGGCCGCGCCGTCGAGCGTGCATACCGTCACCACCTGCGCCGGGCAGGAAGACCATATCAGCATGGGCGTTTCTTCGGCGCGAAAAGCCATGCTGGCGGTGAGCAACGCGGTGGATATCGTTGCCATTGAGTTGCTGTGCGCCAGCCAGGCGCTTGAGTTTCACCGCCCGCTTCGCGCCTCGGTTGGTGCGGAGTTAACGCTGAGCATGGTGCGCGCCCGAGTGCCATTCCGTGAGACAGACACGGCGCTTTACCCGGATATGCACGCCGTGCGCAATTTGATTGCTGAAGGTGAGCTGAGCCAACGACTGCTCGCTCTGGTTGAGGAGTCCGAACATGAGTGAAGCTTTGCAACCGCTGAAAGGCGTCAGAGTGCTTGATTTATCCCGTGTGCTGGCCGGCCCGTGGTGCGCCTCGCTGCTGAACGATCTCGGGGCGGAAGTCATCAAGATTGAGATGCCGGGCAGCGGGGATGACTCTCGTAGCTTCACCCCGCACATCGGCGGGGAAAGCAGCTACTTCATGCAGCTTAACCACGGCAAGAAAAGCGTCACTCTGGATTTAAAGGCACCGGAGGGGTTAGCCATTCTTAAGCAACTGGTGGCGCAGGCCGATGTGCTGGTGGAGAACTTCCGTCCGGGCGTAACCAAACGCCTCGGCATCGACTACGCGACGCTGCAGGAAATCAACCCGCGGCTGGTTTACGCCAGCATTTCCGGGTTTGGGCAGCACGGGGCGATGGCACACAAAGCTGCCTACGACCATATCGTGCAGGCCTACGGCGGCATTATGCAGGTCACCGGCTGGGCGGAAGGAGAGCCAACACGCGTCGGCGATGCCATTGGGGATGTTGTGGCCGGGTTGTACGGCAGTTGGGCGGTGCTCGCGGCGTTGCTGCAGCGCGGGATCAGCGGCAAAGGGCAGCATCTTGATGTGTCGATGCTCGACACGATGGTGACGATGCAAATGGTTTCCCTGACCCAGTGGATCGGCGGGCAGCCTTCCGCCGGGCGCCTGGGCAACGCGCACCCGATCAGCGCCCCGATGGACAGCTATCCGGCGCAGGATGGCCACATTGTCATTGCTGTCGCCAACGATAAACTTTTCCGCCAGCTTTGCTCGGCGATGAATAAGCCTGAACTGGCAAGCGACCCGCTGTATCTCACCGATCCGCTACGCCTGGCGAACCAGCGGCCACTGCGGGAAGAAATTGAGCGCTGGCTGGCGGATAAAACGGTGAACGATGCTCAGGCCATTCTGGACCATGCGGGCGTCCCGGCTTCTGCCGTGCTGCGTCTCGACCAGATTCTGACCAGCGACTATGCGAAAGAACGTGAACTCGTTAAGCAGGTGACGCACCCGACGGCAGGCACCATCTCTATTGTTCCGCAGCCGGTGAAAATGAGCGCCATGCAGGCCGAGCCGGCGCTGTTGCCGCCTGCGCTGGGTGAACATACGGCCAGCGTGCTGCGAGAATTACTGGCTATCGACGAGGCAACGCTGGCGCAGCTCAAGGCGCAGGGCGTCATTTAACCGGCGGAGAACAAAAATGGTGCAAATAAAGAAAGTGGCGGTGGTCGGGGCCGGAACGATGGGCGCGCGCATTGCCGTGGTGATGGCGCGAGCGGGCTACCTCGTTAGCCTGTGGTCGCGCTCTGAGCCGACGCTCGATAAAGCGCGGGCCATTGTGGCATCCCTCGGCGCTGGTGAAGCCGTAGAGTTCACCACCTCCTTTGAGGCTTGCCTGAGCGATGCCGACCTGGTGTCCGAGAACGTTGCCGAAGACGTGGCGCTCAAGCAGCGCGTGCTGAGGGATGTCGAGCGCCTGGTGAGTGAGCATTGTGTTATCACGACGAACACTTCAAGCGTATCTATTACGCTGCTGGCATCGGCCTTGAGCCAGCCGCAGCGGCTGATTGGTATGCACTGGTTTAACCCGGCGGATACCATGCCGATGATCGAGATTGTGCGCGGGACACAGACCGGGGATGACATCTGCCAGCGCGTGCGGGACATCTGCCAGCAACTGGGGAAAGAGACTATCGTCGTTAACCAGGATATTCCGGGTTTTATTATAAACCGGCTGCAGTACGCGATGCTGCGCGAGGCGCTTTACCTGGTGGATGCAGGTATTGGCTCCGTAGAGGACGTTGACCTGGCGGTACAGCGCACGCTGGCGCCCCGTTGGGCGGCGATGGGGCCGATGAAGCTAATG
Organism: Cedecea sp. B1(4); assembly: GCF_059414925.1. NCBI lineage: Bacteria > Pseudomonadati > Pseudomonadota > Gammaproteobacteria > Enterobacterales > Enterobacteriaceae > Cedecea > Cedecea sp. B1(4). Next base: position 328,048 of record NZ_JCAHMZ010000002.1, read on the forward strand.
GATTTTGCCGGGCTGGATACGGTAGAGAAAGTGGCCGGTATTCTATTGCCCGAATTGGATAACAGCGGTGAACTCCCGACGTGGCTGAAAGCCAAAGTGGCCGACGGTAAGCTCGGCGCGAAAAGCGGGGAGGGCTTCTATGCATGGACCGCAGAGACCGCCGCAGCCGGAATGCGCCACCGGGATGAAATCGTCAGGCAACTGACCGGGGGAGAGAAGCATGAGTGATATCCTTTCTCACGTTGATGGTGCGATTGCGGTGGTGACGCTCAACCGGCCACAGAAATACAACGCGCTCACGGCTGAAATGCTTGATGAGCTGCTCGGCGTCTTAACCGAGCTGGACGGGCGACCGGACGTCAGGGCGATCGTTTTGCTTGGCTCTCCCAAAGCGTTTTCTGCCGGGGCGGATACCGGCACGCTGGCATCTGCTTCGGCGACAACATTATGGCGCAGTGGATTCAGCGAGAAGTGGGACCAGGTGGCGAGCATTGAAACGCCGCTGATTGCCGCCGTGTCTGGCTACGCCCTCGGCGGTGGCCTGGAGCTGGCGCTGCTGTGCGACATTATTATCGCCGATTCAAGCGCCGTCTTTGGCCTGCCGGAAAGCCACATCGGGATTATCCCCGGGGCGGGCGGGACGCAGCGGCTGGTGCGCGCCGTGGGCAAATCGCTGGCGATGGACATGCTGTTAAGCGGCAGAAGAATTGACGCGCAGGAAGCGCTGCGTGCCGGGCTTGTCAGCCGCGTGACGGATTCGCTGGAAGAGCAGGCTTTAGCGCTGGCGACTCAGGTGGCAAAAGCCGCGCCGCTTGCCGCGATGATGATCAAAAAAGCCGTGGCGGCCAGCTACGAAATGCCGCTGAGCGCGGGCGTGGCCTACGAGCGATCGCTCTCTGCGTTAATTGCCGACAGTGAAGACCGGGCGGCGGGGCTGGCGGCGTTTAAAAATAAACAATCGCCCGAGTTTAAGGGGCGATGAGGTTGGATAACGTTTAAACCGGCAGCAAGTCTGCCGGTTTTTTTATGCCGAAAGGATGACGCGAGCGAAAAGGGAAGAGGCCGCAGAAACCACGCTGACCGTGGCCGGGGTGCTAATCAACAGGCTGTCGTAGTGTTGTAATACCAGGCGTTCCCCGTTGACCTCAACCTCAAGAACGTCACCGGCATTAAACAGCAGCTGTGTACCCTGCTGATGTTTCCAGGCGCCTTCCCGCAGCCAGCTTACCGTGGCTCGCGTGCTCTCTGCTTTATAGATGACGTTAAAATCCAGCAGCGGCCCACCGACAATCGCACAGCTGACTTCGCTTTCGCCGCTAAAATCCGTAGCCTGGAACGGTGGAATAAGCGGGCTTTGTTCGCCGTCGACGGTGAGATACATGCCTTCGCCTTCCAGTACGCTGATATTGCGCAGATAGCCTGAAAAAAGAGAGAAGGGGCCGTCCTGGCGGATGGTCGCCACCGAAATGCGCCAGGCGTAGTTATCCGTTGCCGGGAAACGATAAATTTCCCGCGTCACGCCCTGGCCGTTTTTCCAGGGCATTTCCGGGCACTGCTCGTAGGGCAGAAGCTGGATCATTTGTGCATGCTTCCTTCGAGGCGGTAGCGTGAACCCGGGTAAACCAGGCGCACGCTGGTGACGATTTTTTTGTTCTGGCGGCCGGTCCAGGTACGACGATTGACCTGCAGGCAAGGCGTGTGCTCGTCGATTTCAAGATAAGCGCACTCTTCGCGAGGCACGTTTACCGCCTCAATAATATGCTCACCTTCAACGATAGGCGCGATGGACGAAAGATAGGCGTTGGGCGTGATGCGGGTGAAATCCTGCTGGAAGTAATCCGGCACGATCAGCGAGTTCACCAGGCGGTCTTCCAGCATCACCGGGACGCCGTTTTCGTAGTGGCAAATCAGCGAATGGAACAGGCGGCTGCCCTTGGGTAAATTGAAGGCCATCGCCTGCTGCGCGTCGGCATACACCTGGGTTAGCTCCAGTACGCGGGCGTGATGGCGGTGGCCACGGCTGGCAATTTCGTCGGCAATATTATTGATTTCGAGCAGCGCGGACTGCCCGCGCACTTCGGCGACGAAAGTCCCGATCCCCTGCATACGCACCAGCAGACCTTCGGCGGTCAGCTCGCGCAGAGCGCGGTTGATGGTCATGCGACTGTAGCCAAACTGATTCACCAGTTCACTTTCGGAGGGAACCCGGTAGTTTACTGGCCATAATCCACTATGAATATTGGTCTTAATAATGATTTTGACCCTTTCATAATAGGGGGCCGGCTGGTCCAGATTGTCGGTCTCTGCCGCTGCTTTAAAAACGTCGTTTTGTGCCATTCATCATTCCTCGCCCGGGTATCCTTTAAAGTTTACTCTACCCCTATTTGGATGTATATATACATGCATGTATATACAATTGATTAACATCGAACCGGGGTGCTGATATGGCGGTATATTTCGCGGCAAAAGCGCTTCTGCCGCAGGGCTGGGCGGAAAATGTCAGGGTGGGCGTTTCGCCCGAGGGCGTCATTCAGTCCGTGGTCGCTGACAGCGTGCCGGATGAAGGCGATATTCGCCTGGACGGCGTTGTTGTGCCGGGGATGCCGAACCTGCATTCGCACGCTTTTCAGCGGGCGATGGCGGGGCTGACGGAAGTCGTTGGCGATCCGGCAGACAGCTTCTGGACCTGGCGCGATCTAATGTATCGCCTGGTGGGCAAAATCACCCCGGAACAGCTGGAGACCATCGCCAGCTATCTGTATATCGAAATGTTAAAAGCCGGCTATACCTCGGTGGCCGAGTTTCACTATCTGCATCACGATGTGGACGGCAAAGCCTACGCGCAGCCTGCGGAACTGGCGCTGCGCGTGGCTCAGGCTGCAAAAAACGTTGGCATTGGCCTGACGCTGCTCCCGGTGCTATATACGCATTCTGGTTTCGGGGGCCAGCCTGCATCGGCAGGGCAGCGTCGCTTTATTAACGACACCGACAGCTACCTGAAGCTGTATGACAGCATTGCCACAGCGCTTGCCCCGGAACCGATGCAGCGCGCTGGGTTGTGCTTCCATTCGCTGCGCGCCGTGACGCCGGAACAAATGCATCTGGTGCTGTCCAGCCAGCCGCAGCCTCAGCCGGTGCATATTCATATTTCCGAGCAGCAGAAAGAGGTGGCGGACTGCCTCGTCTGGTCCGGGCTGCGTCCCGTCGAGTGGCTGTATGACAATATGCCCGTCGATGATCGCTGGTGCCTGATTCACGCCACCCACATCACCGAAAGCGAAACGCGACTTATGGCTGATTCCGGCGCAGTTGCCGGGTTGTGTTTGACCACCGAGGCGAATCTCGGGGACGGCATTTTCCCCGGGCAGGCGTTTTTGCAGCAGGGCGGCAACTGGGGCATTGGCTCCGACAGCCATATCAGCGTCAGCGTTAGCGAGGATTTACGCTGGTTTGAATACGGCCAGCGGCTGAATAACCGCCGCCGCAATTTGCTTCACCTTGAAGCGGAGCCGTATGTCGGCAATGTGCTTTATCAGGGGGCGCTTCGCGGCGGACGCATGGCGCTGGGGCAAAATATTGGCGAGCTGGCCGTAGGGGCGAGAGCCGACTGGCTGGTGCTGGACGGCAACGATCCGTTCCTGGCGACGGCGAAAGATAGCGAGCTGTTGAACCGCTGGATTTTTGCCTGCTCTTCTAACCCAATCAAAGACGTTATGACCGGCGGGAAATGGGTGATACGCGAAGGGCGGCACGAGAAAGACACGGAGATCAAAGCAGGCTTCGCGCAGGTGCTGAAGCAGTTAACGCGTTAGTTACCCGGTGAAAATGCATATCCGCTATTGAGCTATCCGCCTCCGGGCTTTCGGGTTTTAATGCTGGCCTGCAAGTTCACGAGGAGAAAATCATGGCCAATGCACGTTATGCTATTTTGGGCGGCAGCTCTGGTATCGGGCTGGCGCTTGCCCGGAAGCTGACGTCCCGCGGAGACAGCGTCCTTATCGGCGGGCGATCGGGGAAAAAACTGCAGGCGGCATTAGCTGAGCTTGGCGTAAATGCCGCAGGTAAAACGGTGGACGTGACAGACCGACTGTCTCTCCGGGCATTTTTTTCGGAGGCCGGGCCGCTGGCTGGGTTGTTTACCCCCGCGGCCTCTTATCAAACTGGCGATTTTCGCGACGGCGATGCCGCCACGTCCGAAGCGCTGTTTCAGGCCAAATTCTGGTCACAGTATTGGGCCGTCTATGAGGCGCTTTCTAATCTGCATGCTTCCTCTGCCGTGGTGCTGATGTCCGGTGCCGCTTCTGCCCGCCCCATTGGTGCACCCGCCTATGCCGCCTGCAATGCGGCGCTTGAGGGCCTGGCGCGGGGCCTGGCGGTGGAGCTGAAGCCGGTGCGAGTCAACTGCCTGTCGCCGGGTACCACCGACAGTGAACTTTGGCGTAGCCGACCGGCCGAAGTGCGTGAATCGACCTACCAATATTGGAACAGTCTGGCGTTAAATGGTCGCCCAGGACACGTAGATGAACAGGCCGCAACGGCTCTTTTTTTACTTGATAATCATAATATTACCGGCAGTACAATTTATTGCGATGGCGGCTATACGCTGCGGTAGGCACGTTTGTCCGTGGGTGCTTTCGCACTCAAGTTAGCCCCGCCCGGGCCGATATTTTTTGCAGACCAACAATATGGGATGAATTAAATGACAGGTCCGATTGGCAGCATTGGCGTTTCTGTTCCCTCGATGGGGGCAAATATTGCGGCAAAGGTTAAAGCTCCGGTGGTCCCCGGCCCGGCGATCCAGGCCTCAACGCGCGTTACCCTCAGCGGAGCGAGCGACAGCATCAGCGCCGTTTACTCGTTCGGTGCCCAAAAGCTTCGGGCGAATACGCCCGCAGGCAACAGCAGTTTATCCGCGCTGATGGGGGCAACCCTTTCGCAGCCAGGTTCTGTCTCGTTTCAGGGGCTGGGTAAAGAGCTTCTGCTGGCGCTGAAAGACAATCCGAAAGGTTTCTCTCTGGCGGTTGCCTCGCCTGCGGCCGCCGCCGTAGAGGGCGACGTTGTGCAGGACAAAGACAGCGCTGTCGCGCTGAATATCGAGACAAAGAGCGGCGTTAAGGTCAGCATTTCGTTATCCCGCCAGTCTGAAGGCCTGGTCGCGCAAGTTCAGATCAGCGGCGGCGATCTGACCGACGATGACGTGGCGGCGATCTCGGGCCTGGCGGATGGCTTCCAGAACGTGCTTGATGGCCTGTCGCAGCAGCCACCGGCGATAAAAATTGGCGGACTGCTCAACGTTGATAGCAGGCTGTTCAAGTCCGTGGAGCTGAACACCGATGTCAGCCAGGCCGGCAGCTCAATCCAGTCTCTGAGTTTCCAGAGCGACAGCGCTCGGCGCACGCTCAGTTATAAAGACGGCGACGCCACGTTTAACCTGACGACCGACCTCAGTAACGCGGGGACATTGGGCAGCAAAAGTCAGCAGGCCCAGGCGCTTTCCGCCTATGAGAAACAGCTCGACGGAGCCGGATCCCGCGGCCATGCGAACAAAGCCCAGCTTGCCCTGTTTAAAAGCGCCTTCCACGCGCTGAACAGCGATTATGGCTCTAACGAATCGAAAACCAGTGGGATACAGCAAAGCATCACTGTTTCTGCAGAAGATAAAGCATGCTCTTACTTGAGCGGGCTGGCTGATTTTACCGCGTCCTTTAAACAGTCGGACGTGGCCTCAAATCCATACAAGTCCGAGGAAAAAGACAGTTTTTCCTATGACTTTAGCCAGACCACTCAGGGCAGCACCGATACCCGGGGTGACCTGAGCAAGCTGGCTCAGAGCACGAAGGCGAGTCTCAAGGCCAGCTATCATGAGTCGCTGGTCCCGGGCGGGAAATTGGATCTCACGGGACTGAAATCCTCACAAAATTATACTTATCATGTGATTAGTGAAGAAACGTCGACCCAAACAACGCTGGCGTTCAAAAAGGGCAATCTGGCGAGCGTGGAAACCAGCCGCGCGACCCATAACGCCGAATATGTTCAGACTTACGTTGCGGCGCGTTTGACCGATGAGAAACGCACCCCGTTTGATAAGGAAGAGACGAAGAAGGTCAATCTCCTGGCGGATAATGTCAATCTGAAATCAACCAATCCATTGAATCTGAAATAATCCTGCTACCCACGCTGCGGCGTGGGTTTTTTACCTCTGTCGGGGAACCTGCGCGCCGGCGCTACCACTCAGCCTCAATTGCCCAACGAGTGGAATACCCTCCGATGAGAAACATCCTTAATACTTTCCGTCCTACACAGTCCGATCCTCGCCTGCAGGCGCAAAGTGGCCAGTCGAGCCGCACCGCCAGAACGTCGGCCACGGCATCGTCGTCCCGCAACGTGAATAACCCGTCCACCCGCCTGGTGCAGGATTTCGCGAAGTTAAGCGGCAAAAACCTGAGGGCCAACGTGTTGCTTAACAGCGATGATAATTCGGTACCTATTCACCATAAAAGCCCGTCGGCACTGCTGAAAGCGATAGACGATAATATTTCAAATACGGCCAGAGAGTGGGGGATGCCTAAGCATGAAGTTGAGGCGATGCTGGGCAGCAGCAAACGCATTAACGAGCCTGTTTGCGGCGTTACGGCGAATAACGTGATGAAGCTTTTCCTCGACACCGACCATTTCAGCTACGCTTTTGAACACGGGCGAACAATGTCGTTACCCCAGCTTCAGCAACAGCTTGCCAATTTACCCGCCCACAAACACTTTATTTTGCGCGTGAATGACGCAGGCATGGGCCATGCTTACGTGATTGATCTCCCGGCCAGCACAAAGCCAAGGCGCGATGCGTTTCTGTATCAGTCGGATTTAGGGGAAGGGGCGACTCGCCCGCTGCGTCTTGACGACTGGATGAGCAAGAAAGCTGCACAGCCGGTATCGCTGAACGATATCAATACGCATTTTATGAACATGGCGCACGGGCGAATCGATCCGGGGCATATTGCTAAGCTGTTCGACGTTGACAGTAACCCGAACATGCTGCGCCCGGAGCGTCTGGATCTACAAAGGAATCAAGGTTTTAATTTTCAGTTGGCGGAATACGACCCGGCGAATCTGGAAAAAAACGTCTCGGCGATTAAAGCCCGATGCGGCTAAGTATTTGCCGTCGGTAGCAGGGAATAAATCCACGTTTACTGTGGATTTATTCCGGTTTATCGCCAGAGAAAAAGCGGACTTTTGGCGAGTCGGGGCTGGACTAACTCAATGTGATCTCTATCATGTCGGGGTCACTACAGAACAAGAGAACGTGCTATGCAACATATCATCGAAGGTTTTCTTAACTTCCAGAAAGAGATTTTCCCGCAGCGCAAAGAGCTCTTTCGCAGCCTGGCGTCCAGCCAAAATCCTAAAGCGCTTTTTATTTCCTGTTCCGACAGCCGACTGGTGCCGGAGCTGGTAACACAGCAGGAACCGGGGCAGCTCTTCGTTATTCGTAATGCCGGCAATATCGTGCCTTCTTTCGGTCCGGAGCCGGGCGGCGTTTCTGCAACCATCGAGTACGCAGTTGTTGCCCTTGGCGTAACCGATATTGTGATTTGCGGGCACTCTAACTGCGGTGCGATGAAAGCTATTGCCTCCTGCCAGTGCCTGGATCCGATGCCGGCCGTTGCGCACTGGCTGCACTATGCCGATGCGGCAAAAGCGGTCGTGGAAAAGAAAACCTGGAACAACGAGACCGACAAGGTCAACGCCATGGTAGAAGAAAACGTTATTGCCCAGTTGAACAACATTAAAACGCATCCTTCCGTCGCGGTAGGGCTGCGTAACAATGGCCTGCGCCTGCACGGCTGGGTTTACGATATCGAAAGCGGTGAAATTCGCACCCTGGATAAAAACAGCAAATCCTTTGTTTCCCTGGCGGATAACCCTGACGTTTGTTTCGAATAAATTCTCGCCAGCGCTCTTGCAGATAAATAAATCCACGCTTTGCGTGGATTTTTTACATCTATGGATAAATAAAGACGTCAGAAGCGGGATTGTGGAGATTTCGCGGATTTACTTTCCCTGTACGGAAAAGCCTGAGGCGGCGGGATTATAATCGACATAGAGCGGGCGAATGCTCGCGTTCAGCCGCAGGTCAGGAGAGTTTAAGATGAAAAAGTATCTGTATGTGTTGGCTATGTCTGCGCTGATTGTTGTGCCGTCCCTGGCGCAGGCGCGTCCTGGCCCATGGTTTGGTCATGGCCCTGGATTCTGGTCTGGCCCGCGCTATTATCCGGGGCCGCATTATTTCTATGGCGGACCGCGTTTAACCGTTTTGCCTGGGCTTGCCACGGCCATTATTGTTGGTGGCCTGACCTATTACGTGGTCAACGGGATTTATTACCAGCGTCAGGGAGCGGAATACATTCGCGTGGAGACGCCGTCCAGCATCAATTCTGGCGTCAGCGTGCTGGATTATAACGGCAAACGCTATTACGTGCGTAACGGCAGCTATTACCAGAAGGATATTAACGGTAACTATTTCGAAGTGCCGCGCCCCGCCGGACTGTAATCCCCATTTTGTTCAGCCTGTGTGGCAGGCGGTAACGTAGGAAACCCACCGTCAGCGTGGGTTTCTTTTGGCATTAACTGACGCCTTAGTTTCCCTCTTTTCTCAACGTTCGCCCTCCCGTCAACCCTTGGGCCGGTCTTCGACGCCTGTTCACCATCAGTTTTTCATATTGGTACATCTACACATCAATTTGGTTACATAAAATCTACAACTTAGTTCGCAAATTCATTATCAGCAGGGTGTTGTTTGTGTGCATTACTTGTATATACATGAGTGATCATTTGATGTGCGATGGGTTTTCCGGCGTTTAATCAGGTTCAGCGAGGTCGTTATGTCTTCCTTTTCATCCACAGAAGAACAGTCAAAAAAGGGCTCACGTCTGAGCGAGACCCGATCTATCGATTACATCCCGGACGGGGAACGTCACGGGCATGCGTTTAGCCAGTTCACCCTTTGGTTCGGCGGCAATTTGCAGATCACCGCGATTGTCACCGGCGCGCTGGCCGTGGTGCTGGGCGGCGACGTCGTTTGGTCGCTGGTGGGGCTGTTTGTGGGGCAGATTCTGGGGGCATCGATCATGTCCTTCCACGCATTACAGGGGCCGCGCCTTGGCCTGCCGCAGATGATAATCTCCCGGGCGCAGTTTGGCGTTTACGGGGCGGTGATTCCGTTGGTGCTGGTGTGCATCATGTATATCGGCTTTTCCGCCAGCGGCACCGTGCTGGCGGGGCAGGCAATGGCGCATTTGCTGTCAATCAGCGATGTCAGCGGGATGATCCTGTTCAGCGTCATTATTATCGTCATTGCCGTGCTCGGCTATCGCGTGATCCATAAGCTTGGCAAGGTCGCCAGTGTTGTTGGCGTGCTGGCTTTTGCCTGGCTGTTTGGGTCACTGCTGTTCAACACCGATCTCGCGGGCATTCTGCAAAATAACCATTTCTCCATGCCGATGTTTTTGCTGGCGGTGTCGCTGTCCTCTTCCTGGCAAATTGCCTTTTGCCCCTATGTTTCCGATTACTCGCGCTACCTGCCGCGAGACGTGTCTGGCCCGAAGGTGTTTTTCTCGGTGTTTAGCGGCACCGTGCTGGGGACTCAGGCCTCCATGACGCTGGGCGTTATCACCGCGGCCATTGCCGGGAGCGCTTTTTCTGGCCACGAAGTCGCCTATATTGTAGGGCTGGGTAAAACCGAAACCATGGCGATGCTGATTTATTTTGCTATCTGCTTCGGCAAAATTACTTTCACCACGCTGAACGCATACGGCAGCTTTATGTCGCTGACCACCATTGTGTCAGGGTTCCGCAAGCAGGTGACCCTGAGCCAGAAGAACCGCATTCTGTTTGTGGTGCTGATGGTGGCGGCTTCATGCATCATTGCGCTGTTGAGTGAGCCGGCATTCCTGAAACACTTCACCCATTTCCTGCTGTTCTTGCTGGCCTTCTTTGTGCCGTGGAGCGCCATTAGCCTGACCGATTACTTCTTTATTTCGTCCCGAGCCGTAGATATTCCCGCGCTGTTTGATGCCGATAAGCGCTATGGCCGCTGGAACCTGTTTGGCATAGGGGTTTATATCGTCGGAGTGCTGATTCAGCTGCCGTTTATTGAGAACCCGCTTTACCACGGCTCGCTGACGTGGCTCTTTGACGGCAATGACGTGTCGTGGATCATCGGCTGGTTCGGTACGGCGATTCTCTATTATGGCCTGCATCGCCTCGATAAACGCGTTCTACCAGCGGCGACGGTTTACCCGAATAGCGCGGCCCGCTGATTTTTCTTTGTTAAAAAAAATCCACGCCTGAGCGTGGATTTTTTATGCCCAAAGGGAAGGGGTTAGACGTTGAACAGGAAGTTCATCACGTCGCCGTCTTTCACGACGTAGTCTTTACCTTCGGCGCGCATTTTGCCGGCTTCTTTTGCGCCTTGCTCGCCTTTGTAGGTGATAAAGTCTTCATAGGCGATGGTTTGCGCGCGGATGAAGCCTTTTTCGAAGTCGGTGTGGATTTTACCCGCCGCCTGTGGAGCCGTCGCGCCGACAGGGATGGTCCACGCGCGCACTTCTTTCACGCCAGCGGTGAAATAGGTCTGCAGGCTCAGCAGCTCGTAGCCTGCGCGGATCACGCGGTTCAGGCCCGGCTCTTCCAGACCCAACTCGGCCATGAACTCTTCGCGGTCGGCATCGTCCAGCTCGGCGATGTCGGATTCAACCGCGGCGCAGACGGCAACCACGACGGAGCCTTCACCAGCGGCAATTTCGCGGACTTTATCGAGGTACGGGTTGTTTTCAAAACCGTCTTCGTTAACGTTGGCGATGTACATGGTTGGCTTCAGGGTCAGGAAGCTCAGGTATTTGATCGCCGCCTTATCTTCTTCGGTCAGATTTTTCAGCGCGCGCAGCATACCGGCGTTTTCCAACTGCGGCAGGCATTTTTCCAGCGCCGCCAGCTCGGCTTTAGCGTCTTTGTCGCCGCCTTTGGCTTTCTTCTGCACGCGGTGAATCGCGCGCTCGCAGGTGTCCAGGTCAGACAGCGCCAGCTCGGTATTGATAACTTCGATGTCGTCAGCCGGATCCACTTTATTGTTTACGTGGATGATGTTGTCGTTTTCAAAGCAGCGCACCACGTGGCCGATAGCTTCGGTTTCACGGATGTTGGTCAGGAACTGGTTGCCCAGGCCTTCACCTTTAGATGCGCCTTTCACCAGGCCTGCGATGTCCACGAATTCCATGGTGGTCGGCAGAATACGCTGGGGTTTAACGATTTCGGCCAGCTTGTCCAGACGCGGGTCCGGCATTGGCACCACACCCGTGTTCGGCTCGATGGTACAGAACGGGAAGTTAGCCGCTTCGATACCTGCTTTGGTCAGGGCGTTGAACAGCGTGGATTTGCCCACGTTCGGCAAGCCGACGATACCGCATTTGAATCCCATGGTTTAAATCACCTTAATTGCTTGATTATCAATGAATTTAACTGTTTTCATTGAAAAAATGTAGATAACTTTGCGCATTATACACTGAAACCGCCGCCAGCGGGCGTGGAAATCCTTTCCCGGTGCGGGGAAGGCCGGTTTATTGTGCTTTAAAGGCGTGCAGACGATTAGTTGCTTTAGTCAGGCCTTCTTTCAGCCAGACTTCGGTGCAGCGCGCCGCTTCGTCTACCGCGTCGTCGATAAGCTTCTGTTCGCTGACCGGCGGTTTGCCGAGCACAAAGCCGACAACTTTGTTTTTATCGCCCGGATGGCCAATCCCCACGCGTAACCGGTGAAAGTTCGGGTTATTGCCGAGTTTACTGATTATGTCCTTCAGGCCGTTGTGCCCGCCGTGGCCGCCACCCAGCTTGAATTTCGCCACGCCCGGAGGGAGATCCAGTTCATCGTGCGCCACCAGAATTTCGTCCGGGGCGATGCGGAAGAAGGTGGCCATGGCGGCAACCGCTTTCCCGCTGAGGTTCATAAACGTGGTCGGAACCAGCAGGCGAACGTCTTCTCCACCCAGATTAATGCGGGCGGTATAGCCAAAGAATTTCGCTTCTTCTTTCAGCGACTGATTGTGGCGCTCGGCCAGTAAATCCACATACCAGGCCCCGGCATTATGGCGGGTCGCTGCATATTCCGCGCCTGGGTTGGCCAGGCCGACAATTAATTTAATGCTCACGTTTAAATTCCTGAAAACCGTTCACAGCCGCGTAGTTTACTGCGCGAGGGCGACGTTGACAAAGCGCAATCCCCCCGCCGACACATTCTTGAATAGTTGAGGATCTGAACCATTAGAATTTCAAGTAACTCAGACGCTTATTTGTAAACTTTTGTAGGTCTTTCATTCGTAATTGTGATCGCTCACGCACACGCTCTTTAGGGGCATTGTCTATACTTTAGTCACAAGGATAGGGGATGTTCCCCACCACCCGTAATAGTGCGGAGGTGACATATGAAACGCAGAAACGCTTCGTTACTCGGTAATGTCCTCATGGGATTGGGACTGGTTGTGATGGTGGTCGGCGTGGGCTATTCAATTCTGAACCAGCTCCCGCAGCTAAACCTGCCGCAGTTTTTCGCCCACGGTGCCGTGCTGAGCATCTTCGTTGGGGCCGTACTTTGGCTTGCCGGGGCGCGTATTGGCGGACGTGAACAGGTCTGCGACCGTTACTGGTGGGTTCGCCATTACGATAAACGCTGCCGCCGGGATGAACATCATCGCCACAGCTAATATTTAGCAGATTTTGAGAAACGGCTCCTTTTCAGGGGCCGTTTTTTTTATGCTTAACGGATTGACCCTCACGTTACGTGAGGCTGCACACTCCCTCTCAGCAGAAGCCAAAAGGAGCAGGACATGTTGTTCAAAGTAGGTGAACTGGCAAAGCGTGCCGGGATCACGGTACGGACGCTACACCACTATGAAGCTATAGGCCTGTTGCTGCCTTCTGCCCGCACCGCCGCGGGTTATCGACTGTATAACCGGCTGGATATCGCCCGTCTACATCATATTCAGGCGTTGAGCCGGATGGGAATGAGCCTGGGTGAGGTGCGCGACTGTCTCGAGCGTCAGGCGCTGTCGCTCCAGGAGATCCTGGATTCGCAGATCTCCGTGCTGGATGGCCAGCTGGCTGAAATCGCCGTGCTGCGCCAGCGGCTGGTTACGCTGCGTGATACTCTGCGCAGCGGCGCAGAACCTGACCTCGAGGAATGGCTGACTACGCTGGAGTTAATGACGATGTACGATCGCTATTTTTCAAAAGAAGAGTTAGAGCGCCTGCCTTTTGCGCAGGCTGATAGCCGCCGTGACGCGGAATGGAAACAACTGGTAGACGAGGTGGCCGGGCTTCATGCCCAGGGCGTTCCACCTGCGGATGAGCGCGCCCAGCGGCTGGCGGTGTACTGGATGGAAATCCTGGAGCGTGACACGGCGGGTGAGCCGGATTTTCTGGTTCGCCTGAACAAAATGCATCAGGCTGAGCCGGACATGGCCCGCCAGACCGGGATTTCGCCGGCGCTGACCGAATACGTAACTCACGCATTCGGCCACAGCAAGCTGAATATTTACCGGCGCTACCTCAACGATGAGGAGTTTGCTTTCACCAGCCGCCACTATTTCGACCGTATGCAGGAGTGGCCGCCGCTGGTGGCCGCGGTGCGTAAGGCCAATGCGGAAGGCGTACAAGCTGAATCAGAGCAGGCACAGCAGCTCGCACGTCGCTGGCTGGAACTGTTTCAGTCGTTTGCCGGGCCGTCTGTGCAAACGCAGCAAAAATTCCGCACCGCGATGGCGAACGAGCCAGAGCTTGCCACAGGCACCTGGATGACGCCGGAGGTGCTGGCCTGGCTGCAGAGGGCGATTGGCGCTATGTTCCAGTCCGCTGGACTAAGAAATCAACCAGGCTCCTGACGCGTAAAGAGAGATGGCGAGCGTGAGGGTAAAGTAAAATAAACGGTCGTGAGGTGCCGCTGTACTCCGGCAGCACCTCAACCAGCGTTCCGTCGGCCACATCCTGCTCCAGAATAAACCGGTAGGTCTGAATCAGGCCTGCTCCGCTTCTGGCAAGCGTCACTACCCCCAATACATCTTCCGCGCAGGTAAAGCCGCCGTGGGTAAAAATGTCGGTATCTTTGCCGTCGACGCTGAACGTCCAGGGGACTTTTCGCCCGGTGCTCGGCAGCTCAAACTGGATGCACTCATGGTGATTTAAGTCGTCCAGCGTTTGGGGTATTCCCGCCCGGGCTAAATAGGCCGGGGAAGCCACGGTGATAAGCTCCGCGTCTTCGAGTTTGCGGGCAATAAGCGATGAATCCTGAGGTGAGCGGCCGCGAATGGCAATGTCGTAACTTTCATCGGCAAAGTCGATGTTGCGGTTGCTGATGTGAACCTGCACCGAGACGCGGGGGTAAAGCTGCCTGAATTCCGGCAGCAGCGGCAGCACTCGATAATGCGCATACGGGGTAGGGAGGCTAATTCGCAGCACGCCAGCGGGTTCTCTCTGCGCGCCGGTGACTTCCCGCTCTGCCTCTCTGAGCTGCTGCAGCGCCTGCTGGCACTGGCGGAAATAGCGCTCCCCGCTTTCTGTCAGCCTGATCTGGCGGGTTGTACGCACGAACAGGCGCACGCCTAAGCGCTCTTCAAGGCGGGCGATAGAGCGGCTGACCGCCGCGGGCGTGATCCCCATAAAATTGGCCGCCGCGCTGAAGCTCAGCTGTTCCGCGGCCTGGCAAAACAGCTCCAGCGTGCCGATCTGCATCTCTTCGAAGTGGCGTTTCATTCCGATGTTCTCTTTCTATTTATTACATGAAGTATCATGTCATGTTACGGATGGCTAATTTATCGGTCATTGTGTCATAAGTATAGTGAGCTCCACATTCACCCACAGGAGCAAATCATGAACTCAACCCCAACCGTTATTGTGACCGGTGCTTCAAGCGGCATCGGCCTGGCTATCGCGCAGGCTTACCTGGCTCGCGGCTACAATGTTGTCGGTAATGGCCGAACGCTGAAGCGCTTAGAAACGGCGGCGGCAAGCTTCGGTAACCCGGCGAATTTCCTGGCAGTGCCTGGAGATATTGGGCTGAAGACCACTGCTGAAGCACTGTTTAAGCAGGCTATTGCCGCTTTTGGCCGCGTGGATATTCTGATCAATAACGCCGGGATCTTTATCCCAAAACCGGCGAGCGACTACAGCGAGCAGGATATCGACGCGCTGATTAACACCAACCTGAAAGGGTTTCTGTTCCCGTCCCAGCTGGCCGCCAGCCATATGAGCAAAAACAAATCGGGGCACATTGTGAACATCACGGCGAGTGTGGCCATGCAGCCTAACGTCAAGGTGCCTGCCTTGTTGCCGGTGATGGTGAAGGGCGGTCTAAATCAGGCGACCAGGGCGCTGGCTTTAGAACTGGCGGCGGATAATGTGCGGGTTAACGCCGTTGCGCCGGGCATTATTGAGACACCGCTGCACGCGGATTATTCGGGCTCGGTAGGTTTTCTAAGCTCTCTGTCGCCGAGCGGGAAGACAGGTACCGTGCAGGATGTGGTGAACGCCGTGTTGTACCTGACGGATTCACAATTCGTCAGCGGCACGGTCATGGCCGTGGACGGCGGCAGCACTGCCGGGATCTGGTAACGGGGAACCGCTATGCCATACGTTAATATTCGCGTCACCCGGGAAGGGGTCAGCGCAGAGCAGAAGCTGGCGCTGATTGAGGGCGTCACCGATCTGCTGGAGCAGGTATTAAACAAAAAGCCCGCCGACACCTTTGTGGTTATCGACGAGGTTGAAACCGACAACTGGGGCGTGAACCGTGAAAGCGTGAGCGCCCGGCGACGACGCGAAGCCGGGCAGGAGTAGGAGTGAACCTGGCCGCTAATTGGCGGCCAGTGCGGCCTGAACGTCCGGGAAGAACGCAAGGCGGCCGGGAATCGGTTTCACGCCAGCCCGCGCGAGCGTGCGCAGCGGCTGGAATTCAAGGTTCGTCACCCGTAGTTCGCAGCCTTCCGGCATTTTCTCTACAAAGCGCTGGAAGGCATCCAGACCCCCTGCGTCCAGCACCGGAACCGCATCCCATTGCAGAATAACCACCCGATGCTCCGGCACCTGCTGGGCCAACTGAATGAACAATCCTTCGGCAGCGGCAAAGAACAGCGGTCCCGTGACGCGCAGCGCCAGCACATCCTCAGGCACATTCACATTGCTAAGCGGCGCGAGGCGGGTCATACGAGCTATCCGGCGCATGAAAAGCAGAGACGCCAGCACAATGCCGACGCTGATGGCAATCACCATGTCAAACAGCACGGTCAGCGACATGCAGATCAGCATCACGATGATGTCGTCTTTCGGCGCCCGGCGCAGCAGGTTGAAGACTTTATGCGCCTCGCTCATGTTCCACGCCACCATCAGCAGCAGGGCCGCCATCGCCGAGAGAGGCAGCCAGGAAAGCAGAGGGGCGAGCGCCAGCAGGGCCAGGATCACCAGCAGCGAGTGAATAATCGCGGCCACCGGCGAAGTTGCCCCGGCACGCACGTTGGCGGCTGAGCGAGCAATGGCCGCGGTGGCGGTAATTCCGCCGAAGAACGGGGCAATAATATTTCCCAGCCCCTGGCCGACCAGCTCGCTATTGGCGTTATGTTTGGTGCCGGTCATGCCGTCCAGCACCACTGCACAAAGCAGGGATTCGATGGCACCCAGCATGGCCATAGAGAACGCCGCAGGTAGCAGGGCGCTAAGTGAATCCCAGCTAAGCGTAAAGTCCGAATTTGGCATCGCCCACGGGAGCGTTAGCTGGGGCAGCAGTTGGGGAATGCCGTTGCCCTGGGTGCCGTTGGCAAGCACGTAGTGGAACCGGGAGCCAATCGTCGCAACTTCACCGCCAAGCAAAGTCACCATCGCCATCACGGCGCAGCCCGCCAGCAGCGCAGGCAGATGCCCCGGCAGGCGAAGCCCCAGGCGCGGCCAGAGAATCAGCACCGCCAGCGTCACGATGCCGATCGCAGCGTCGCCCATATTCACCGTAGGCAGCGCCATCGCCAGCGCTGCCACTTTATTCAGGTAGTGCTCCGGCACGTGCTCCAGCGTCAGGCCGAAAAAGTCTTTCACCTGCATCGTCGCAATGGTGATGCCTATTCCGGAGGTAAAGCCCAGCGTCACCGACAGCGGAATGTATTCGATAAGCCGCCCAAAGCGTGCCAGCCCAAACAGGATCAGGAATATCCCGGACATCAGCGTGGCAACCAGTAGGCCAGCAAGCCCGAATTGTTGCGCGACCGGGTAGAGGATCACCACGAAAGCCGCTGTCGGGCCGGAGACGCTGAAGCGCGAGCCGCCGCTAAGGGCGATGACAATCCCGGCCACGGCGGCAGTATACAAACCGTACTGCGGCGCAACGCCGCTGCCGATGGCCAGCGCCATAGCCAGAGGAATAGCGATGATCCCGACGGTCACACCGGCGATGGCGTCGCGGCTAAAGCGGGACAAGGTGTACTTTTCGCGCCAGCAGGCATCAATCAGGGCGCGGAATGGCATTACGTGAGAAGAAGATACGGTTTTCACTTGTGATTCCATCCGTGAGCGCATCATCTGTCGTTCAGGCAGGTGAAGGAGGCATTGAAAAAGAGTAGTTCAAAAACGAAAAAACCCGCCGCAGCGGGTTTTAAAAGCAATGTCTATCAGTGCTCGAACATCGCAGAGATAGATTCTTCGTTGCTGATACGACGAATGGCTTCTGCCAGCATACCGGACAGGGTCAGGGTACGGACGTTTGGCAGGGCTTTGATTTCATCAGACAGCGGGATGGTATCGCAGACAATCACTTCGTCGATCACCGAGTTGCGCAGGTTGTGCACCGCGTTACCGGAGAAGATAGGGTGAGTGGCATAGGCGAATACGCGTTTAGCGCCGCGTTCTTTCAGCGCTTCAGCTGCTTTACACAGGGTGCCGCCGGTATCAATCATGTCGTCAACCAGCACGCAATCACGGCCGGACACGTCACCGATGATATGCATAACCTGGGAAACGTTAGCGCGCGGACGGCGCTTGTCGATGATAGCCATATCGGTGTCGTTCAGCAGCTTAGCGATAGCACGGGCACGTACCACGCCGCCGATGTCCGGGGAAACCACGATTGGGTTTTCCAGGCCGATTTGCAGCATATCTTCCAGCAGAATTGGGCTACCGAAGACGTTGTCTACCGGGACGTCAAAGAAGCCCTGGATTTGTTCAGCGTGCAGGTCCACGGTGAGAACACGGTCAACCCCTACGCTTGAGAGGAAGTCAGCAACGACTTTCGCAGTGATGGGTACACGAGCGGAGCGCACGCGGCGGTCCTGACGAGCGTAGCCAAAGTAAGGGATAACAGCGGTGATACGACCTGCAGAAGCGCGGCGCAGGGCATCAACCATAACAACCAATTCCATCAGGTTGTCGTTCGTTGGGGCACAGGTGGACTGGATGATGAAAATATCACCACCGCGTACATTTTCGTTGATTTGTACGCTTACTTCACCGTCGCTAAAGCGACCGACGGCGGCGTCACCAAGGGAGGTGTACAGGCGGTTGGCAATACGTTGTGCTAGTTCCGGGGTGGCGTTACCAGCAAAAAGCTTCATATCAGGCACGAGAAGAACCTCAGGCATGCGTCCAGTGGCGGATGGTTGCTACCGCATTAATGTGCGGGCGGGGTAGCCCCCATCCAGGCGGTGTATTAAAGAGCACGATGCAACGTCTGAAACGAGGTGACGTTGTCACCAATGCCCAGCTTGCCCGGATATGGCCTGATGCAGCGGAGATCTATTAACGCCTCGCGCAACAAACCCATGCAGCCATTCCGGGGCTTGCTCAAGCACCTGCCGGGCGGCGTGCTCGGTGTTAAATTCAGCAAACACACAAGCGCCGGTGCCGGTCAGGCGCGACGGCGCGTATTCTAACAGCCAGGAAAGCGCGGCATCAACCTCGCGAAAACGTTTTCTTGCGATAACCTCACAATCGTTGACAAATTCACATTTTAGCAACGTCGTAATTGACCTGACCGGGGTTTCGCGCGGGAGGTCAGGATCGCCAAAAATGATCGGCGTTGGAATACTGACGCCCGGATGAGCAACCAGGTACCATTTTTCTTCAGGTTCAACCGGCGTCAGGATTTCACCGACGCCTTCAGCAAAGGCGGCGTGGCCCCTGACAAATACCGGCACGTCGGCACCAAGGCGAATGCCCAGCGCGGCCAGTTCGTCTTCGCTGCAGCCGGTTTTCCAGAGCTGGTTCAGCGCCACCAGTACGGTAGCCGCGTTGGAGGAGCCGCCGCCCAGTCCGCCGCCCATCGGAAGCTGCTTCTCAACGCCGAGATCTGCCCCTGCGTCAGCGGGCAGGGTGCCTTTTTCTGCCGCGTATTCCATCAGCATACGGGCGGCGCGCACAATCAGGTTTTCTTCATCAGGCACGCCGTCAATCGGCGTTACCAGCCGAATGACGCCGTCGGGACGCGGTTCGATGGTGAGCGTATCGCCATAATCAAGAAACTGAAACAGCGTCTGCAGGTTGTGATAACCGTCGGCACGGCGGCCGGTGATGTACAGAAACAGGTTCAGTTTTGCAGGGGCAGGCCAGCGGGAAATCATTATTTCACCGTCCAGCTGTCCATTTTCAGCTTGATACGCTGGTCGCCTTCGCGCAATTCCATGTTGGACGGCAGAGAAGGTTGGGTTTTAGTGTCGTAATCGCTGTACACCACTTTCCAGGTTTTGCCGCCCTGGGTGTAGTTTACTTCGCGCAGGCGGTACTGGTCGTCCAGCTTGTAGTCCGTGGAGTCGCCCGGCAGGCCAAGCATCCACTGACGCAGGCTGTTCAGCGGAATAGGCATCCCGGTCAGCTTGCCGATCATCTCTTCCGCATCTGTGGCGGTGTAGCGCTTGCCGTCGCGGTCGGTTAACTGAACCCGATCCGGCTGAGCGTTAAGCTCAAGTTCGGTGCTGCCGAGCGGGTTGGTCAGCAGCAGGCGGTAACGGTCCGGGGCAGTTTGCTGCCAGTTAAAGCGGGCATATACCTTTTGGCTATCGGAGAGATAAGCAAAAGCGCCACGCGTCTGATACTGGGTGATTTTTTGCACTTGTTGCTGGTGTTCTAACCACTGCGGCGAGTCAGGACTTTTGCCCGGGCCGCTCGGTTGGTTGACTGAACAGGCGGCCAGCACGAGGCTGGCAAGGGGCAGAAGGCGCATCAGGCGGGCTTTTGGCATCAACATGGCGGCAGCAAATCCTTAAATTCATTTTTGTGGTCAACCGTTCATGCTAGCGGGCGGGCGGCAGGGCGTCTACGGTCATGTTGTCTTAAATCATAAATCATCCACTTACTCCACAAGGGGAAGCTCTCTTTTATTGATTCGGCTCATCCTGTATGATGCGACCAGAAATCCTTATCAACATCGGTATTACTCAGACCGCTCCATGACCCTGTTAGCGTTAGGAATTAACCACAAAACCGCGCCGGTATCGCTGCGAGAACGTGTAACGTTTTCGCCAGACACGCTCGACCAGGCGTTGGGCAGTTTGCTGGAACAGCCTATGGTTCAGGGCGGAGTGGTGCTGTCGACCTGCAACAGAACCGAGTTATATCTGAGCGTTGAGCAACAGGAAAATCTGCACGAAGGGCTGGTGCGCTGGCTGTGCGATTACCATAACCTCAACGAAGAGGAAGTGCGTAAAAGCCTTTACTGGCACCACGATAACGATGCCGTCAGCCATCTGATGCGCGTGGCCAGCGGCCTGGATTCACTGGTGCTGGGCGAACCGCAGATCCTCGGGCAGGTAAAAAAAGCCTTTGCCGACTCCCAAAAAGGCCATTCGCTTTCCAGCGAGCTGGAGCGCATGTTCCAGAAGTCCTTCTCCGTTGCCAAGCGCGTGCGCACCGAAACCGACATTGGCGCCAGCGCCGTTTCCGTCGCGTTTGCCGCCTGCACCCTGGCACGGCAAATCTTTGAATCTCTCTCCTCGGTAACTGTCCTGCTGGTCGGTGCCGGAGAGACTATCGAACTGGTTGCCCGCCATCTGCGCGAGCATAAAGTTGAGAAGATGATTATCGCCAACCGTACCCGAGAACGCGCTCAGGTGCTGGCCGATGAGGTCGGCGCGGAAGTGATTAGCCTGAGTGAAATTGACGAACGTCTGGCGGATGCCGATATCATCATCAGTTCTACCGCCAGCCCGCTGCCTATCATTGGCAAGGGGATGATGGAACGCGCGCTTAAAGCCCGTCGTAACCAGCCGATGCTGTTGGTAGACATCGCCGTACCGCGTGACGTTGAACCCGAAGTCGGTAAGCTGGCGAACGCCTACCTTTACAGCGTGGACGACCTGCAGGCCATTATTCAGAGCAACCTCGCGCAGCGCAAAGCGGCGGCGGTTGAGGCTGAAACTATCGTGGCGCAGGAATGCAGTGAATTTATGGCCTGGCTGCGCGCGCAAAGCGCCTCCGAGACCATTCGCGAATACCGTAGTCAGGCAGAGCAGGTGAGAGACGACCTCGCTGCCAAAGCGCTGGCTGCCCTACAACAGGGCGGCGACGCGGAATCCGTACTGCAGGATCTGGCCTGGAAACTGACCAATCGCCTGATTCATGCCCCAACCAAATCGCTCACGCAGGCTGCCCGTGACGGGGACGACGAACGCCTGCAAATCCTGCGTAACAGCCTCGGGCTGGATTAGCACACACAACTCTTATTACAAGGTGAACCACCGCCCATGAAGCCTTCTATTGTTGCCAAACTGGAAGCCTTGCAGGAGCGCCATGAAGAAGTTCAGGCCCTGCTAGGCGATGCCTCGACCATTGCCGATCAGGACCGTTTCCGCGCCCTGTCTCGTGAATATGCCCAGTTAAGCGATGTATCGCGCTGTTTCCTGCAATGGCGTCAGGTACAGGAAGACATTGAAACCGCAGAAAGTATGCTCGGCGACCCGGAAATGCGCGAAATGGCGCAGGAAGAGCTGGCCGAAGCCAAAGCCAGCAGCGAAGAGCTGGAGCAGCAGCTTCAGGTTCTGCTGCTGCCAAAAGATCCCGACGATGAGCGCAATGCGTTTGTCGAAGTTCGTGCCGGCACCGGCGGGGACGAAGCTGCGCTGTTTGCCGGCGATCTGTTCCGCATGTACAGCCGCTATGCCGAAGCCCGCCGCTGGCGCATTGAAATCATCAGCGCCAACGAAGGCGAGCACGGCGGCTTCAAAGAAGTGATCGCAAAAATCAGCGGCGAGGGCGTCTATGGTCGCCTGAAATTTGAATCCGGCGGCCACCGCGTGCAGCGTGTTCCGGCCACGGAATCCCAGGGACGTATTCATACTTCCGCGTGTACCGTGGCGGTGATGCCGGAAATCCCAGAGGCGGAACTGCCGGACATTAACCCGGCGGATCTGCGCATCGATACCTTCCGTTCCTCTGGGGCGGGTGGGCAGCACGTTAACACCACCGACTCCGCAATCCGTATTACTCACTTGCCGACCGGCATTGTGGTGGAGTGCCAGGACGAACGTTCCCAGCATAAAAACAAAGCCAAAGCGCTTTCCGTGCTGGGGGCGCGAATTCGCGCCGCCGAAGTCGCCAAACGTCAGCAGGAAGAGGCTTCCACTCGCCGTAACCTGCTCGGCTCCGGCGACCGCTCTGACCGCAACCGTACCTACAACTTCCCGCAGGGGCGCGTGACCGATCACCGCATTAACCTGACGCTTTACCGTCTGGATGAAGTGATGGAAGGGAAAATCGACGCCCTGATCGAGCCGATTGTGCAGGAGTTCCAGGCCGATCAGCTCGCGGCGCTGTCCGAGCAGGATTAATGGAGTTTCAGTCATGGCTTCGCCAGGCCGTTCAGCGCCTGGCGCAAAGCGAAAGCCCAAAGCGAGATGCGGAGATTTTATTGGGGTTTGTCACCTGCAAATCCCGCACGTTTATCCTCGCTTTTGGTGAAACCTCGCTGACGCCAGCCCAGCAAGCCGAGCTTGATGGGCTTCTGGCTCTCCGGGAACGCGGTGAACCGATTGCACATCTTGTGGGCGAACGTGAGTTCTGGTCGCTGCCGCTGCGCGTTTCTCCGGTGACGCTGATTCCTCGCCCTGATACCGAATGTCTCGTCGAACATGCGTTAACCAAGCTGCCGAAAACCCCGTGCGCAATGTTAGATCTTGGCACCGGGACGGGCGCTATCGCTCTGGCGCTGGCCAGCGAACGTCCTGACTGCGACGTCACCGCGCTGGACGTGGTGCCGGAAGCGGTAGCGCTGGCGAAAACGAACGCAGAAAACCTGGGCATAACCAACGTCAGGGTGTTGCAAAGCCACTGGTTTAACGCCCTTGATGCCCAGCGCTTTGCGCTGATTGTCAGTAATCCACCGTATATCGACGAAGCCGATCCGCACCTCAGTGAAGGTGACGTTCGCTTTGAACCGAAAAGCGCGCTGGTAGCGGACAATCATGGTCTGGCCGATTTAGAAACTCTGGTTAACGATTCACGCCGTTTTCTTGAGCCCGGTGGCTGGCTGGTGCTGGAGCACGGCTGGACGCAGGGCGAAAGCGTGCAGCGCTTGCTGCGGGACGCCGGTTTTACCGAGGTTGCAACCTACAAAGATTATGGCGATAACGATCGCCTGACGTCAGGACGCTATCTTTGACTTATTAAGGAACAGACATTTTGGCGACTTATTTTTCACTTAAATATCTGCATATTTTCACCGTCGTTATTTCAATCAGCCTGTTTGTTTTACGCTACTGGTGGCAATATCGCGGGTCTGTGATGTCCGGCAAGCGCTGGGTGCGCATCGTACCGCACGTTAATGATACGCTGTTATTGATCAGCGGTTTTGCGCTGGTTATGGTTACGCATTTCTATCCTTTTACGCCGCAGGGAACGTGGCTGACTGAAAAGCTGTTTGGCGTTATTATCTATATCGCTTTAGGTTTTATCGCGCTGGGAAAACGTCCGCGCAGCCAGCAGGTTCGTTGGTTTGCTTTTCTGCTGGGGCTGGTGGTGCTTTACATCATCATAAAACTCGCCACCACTAAAATACCGATATTGGGGTAAGTATGAAGTCGTTAGCCGATTTCGAATTTAATCAGGCACCGCTCTGCGAGGGCATGATTCTGGTCTCGCAGCTGATTCGGGATGATTTCCCGACCGCAGAAGTGAAAGCACAGCTCGGGGAACTGGTGAAGCTGGCAAAAGAAGAGATTTGCCTGGGGACACATCCCGACCTGCAGCTGGAAAAACTGCTGGAACTCTTTTACGGCGAATGGGGCTTTAAGGACTCAGGCGGCGTGTATCGCCTGTCCGACGCCCTGTGGCTGGACAACGTTTTAAAAAGTCGCCAGGGGAGCGCGGTTTCCCTTGGGGCAATTTTGCTGTGGCTTGCCGAGCAGCTTGATATTCCGCTGATGCCGGTGATTTTTCCGACGCAGCTTATTCTGCGTGCCGACTGGATGGACGGCGAAATGTGGCTTATCAATCCGTTTAACGGCGATACGCTGGATGAGCACACGCTGGAAGTGTGGATCAAGGGCAATATTAACCCGACGGCGGAGCTTTTCGACGAAGATCTTGACGAGTCCGACAACGCGGAGGTGATCCGCAAGCTGCTGGATACGCTCAAGTCCGCGCTGATGGAGGAGCGGCAGATGGAGATGGCGCTGCGCGCCAGCGAAGTACTGCTGCAGTTTAATCCGGAAGATCCGTACGAAATTCGCGACCGCGGCCTGATTTATGCGCAGCTGGACTGCGAGCACGTGGCGCTCAACGACTTGAGCTATTTTGTTGAGCAGTGCCCGGAAGATCCGATTAGCGAAATGATTAAGGCGCAAATCAATTCGATTGCGCACAAGCAGATTACCCTGCATTAAGTTCACACCTGATAAGGCGAACATATGAAACAAAAAGTGGTTAACATTGGCGATATCAACGTCGCAAACGACCTGCCGTTTGTGCTGTTTGGCGGCATGAATGTGCTGGAGTCCCGCGACCTGGCGATGCGCATCTGCGAACACTACGTGACCGTGACCCAAAAACTGGGTATCCCGTACGTGTTCAAAGCCTCTTTTGATAAAGCTAACCGTTCATCCATTCACTCCTACCGTGGCCCGGGCCTGGAAGAGGGCATGAAGATTTTCCAGGAGCTGAAGCAGACCTTCGGCGTGAAAATCATTACCGACGTGCATGAAGCTCACCAGGCACAGCCTGTGGCTGACGTGGTTGATGTGATTCAACTGCCAGCTTTCCTGGCTCGCCAGACCGACCTGGTTGAAGCGATGGCCAAAACCGGCGCCGTCATCAACGTGAAGAAGCCACAGTTCGTCAGCCCTGGTCAGATGGGCAACATCGTGGATAAATTCGCCGAAGGCGGCAACGACAAAATCATCCTGTGCGATCGCGGCACGCAATTCGGCTACGACAACCTGGTTGTCGACATGCTGGGCTTCAGCGTGATGAAGCAGGTCTCTAACGGCGCGCCGGTGATTTTCGATGTCACCCACGCGCTGCAATGCCGTGACCCGTTTGGTGCGGCGTCAAGCGGTCGTCGTGCGCAGGTGACTGAACTGGCTCGCGCCGGGATGGCTACTGGCCTCGCTGGTCTGTTTATTGAAGCGCACCCGGACCCGGATAACGCCCGCTGCGACGGCCCATCTGCGCTGCCGCTGGCGAAGCTGGAAGCTTTCCTGACCCAGATTAAAGCGATTGACGATCTGGTGAAGAACTTCGAGCCGCTGGACACCAGCAAGTAATTGCTGCAAAAAAGAAAACCCGCTTCGGCGGGTTTTTTTATATTTGGAACCCTCCCTTGAGGGAGACTGCGAAATGAGTCCGTAGTGGCCTGATGCTCTCCCCGTGGGAGGAGGAGCAAATATTAAAGACCGCCTTTACAGGCGGTCTTGCTGTTTACTTAGGCAAAGATTGTCATCAGGTAGGCAGCAAACAGCGCCAGGTGCGCGGTGCCGTTAAGCACGTTGGTGCGTCCGGTGGAGAACGAAATCTGGCACAGGACCAGCGCCGCCATCATCACCACCATCTGCGGCATGCCTAGGGCGAAAACCAGGTCGTTGCCGGTGAACCAGGCAATCAGCGTCACCGCCGGTACGGTAAGAGAAATGGTGGCGAGCACGGAACCGAAGAACAGGTTCATGGCGCGCTGCACTTGGTTGCTCAGCACCGCTTTTAACGCGCCCAACCCTTCCGGAGACAGAATCAGCAAGGCGACCAGGAAGCCGGTGAACTGGGCTGGGGCATCCATCGCGTCCAGAAGATGCTCCAGCGGGTTGGCGTTCATCTTGGTCACGGCAATCACTGCAATCAGGTGGACGATAAGCCAGGCCGTATGCCATGCGGAGCTGTGCGCGGATGGCTTGCCGTGGTGCGGGTCGTCGCTGTCGCCTTCATCTTCGTGCTCGTAAACAAACAGGCTCTGGTGCGTTTTCGTCTGAATCAGCAGGAACACGCCGTACATGGCGGCAGAGATCAGCGCTACAAGCAGGGACTGGCCCAGAGAGAAATTGCCGCCCGGAAGCGCCATCGGGAACACCAGCACGATCACCGCCAGCGGGAACAGCGCGATCAGGTACTGTTTAATACCAAACAGGTTCATGTACTGCGTGGCAAATTTGCGACCGCCCATCAACAGGGAGAAGCCCACAAGGCCGCCGGTCACAATCATGATGATGGAATAGAGCGTGTCGCGCATCAGCGTCGGGGCTGCATCGCCGGTGGCCATCAGCGCGGAAATCAGACTAACTTCAAGAATAACGACCGACAGGCTCAGAATCAGTGAGCCGTAGGGTTCACCCAGACGGTGCGCCAGCACGTCCGCGTGGCGAACAACGCTAAAGGCACTGCTCAGAATGGCGACCAGCGCCAAAATATTGATGCCGACAACCACCGGCAGGGACTGGCTTGACCCCCACATCGCCAGTACCGCCAGTGCCAGTACCGGGAAAATGAGAGAACTCTCCTTGTGGCGGGTTTTTACCGCCTCATGTTGTGTTTTTGTCATTCAACTTCTCCATCTCTGCAGGCGATAACCTGTTTTGATCATTATAGTCAGGTTTTTGAAGTCATATAAACTAGCAAAAAACCGTTACTTTTAGTCAAAAATTTACTTATTTTTACGGCATTTATTTAAATTTATGGCTGGTGCACCAAAAGGTCGTGTATTCTTTATTTAATTTAAATAAAACATATCGATATGAATCTCATTAAATCAAATAACCACTGTTTTCGACGGTGTTTTCCCCGGGTGTTGGCACGAAAATCACAACCTGATCGCGAAATCAGTATGTTAGAGATAGAGTAACGAGCGAGTGCATTGTTTACCAAAAGAAGTGTTATGAAAATTAACCCTCCATTATGTGTGACTAATTTATTGGCGACAGGGTAACACACATCAGTCTGACAAGAAAAAATGACAATTTATCTGTTTTGTGATCGCTATCATGCTTGCCAGCGCGCGGTGAATTGCTTATGGTCTTGATATATTGCTCTATTAGTAGGCAAAAGTTGTCAATAAATGCCGGGAAGGCGCAGCGTGTGCAGTCGCACGGAAGCAAGCAGTGGCGGAGGTATATCGTGTTAACGCGTGATTTCTTAATGAAAGCGGATTGTAAGACGGCTTTTGGTGCCATTGAGGAATCGTTACTGTGGTCCCCTGAGCAGCGTTCGGCGTCTCTTGCCGCCACGCTCGCTTGTCGCCCAGACCAAAGTCCGGTATGGCTCTTTGGTTACGGTTCACTGATGTGGAACCCGGCTTTTGAATTTGAAGAGTCAGCCCCCGGCATGCTGGTGGGCTGGCATCGTGCATTTTGCCTACGGTTGACGGCGGGGCGTGGAACCGCCTGCCGCCCTGGACGTATGCTCGCGCTTAAAGAGGGCGGCAGAACGACCGGGCTGGCTTACCGGTTGCCGGAGGCAGGCCTGGAAGACGAACTGACGCTGGTCTGGAAGCGGGAGATGATTACCGGCTGCTATATGCCAACCTGGTGCAAACTCGGGTTGGACGATGGGCGGATGGTCAACGCGCTGGTGTTCATTATGGACCCGCGTCACCCGCTTTATGAGGCGGATACCCGGGCAGAAACCATCGCACCGCTGATCGCTTCTGCCAGCGGGCCGCTGGGCACCAATGCTCAGTATCTTTTTTCGCTCGAGCAGGAAATGAAAAAGCACGGAATGAAGGACGATTGTATGTCCGAACTGGCAAACCAGGTGCGGGCCTGGCTGAGCGGGCATGAGGATAACAGCGGGCTGCTGCCTGGTTTTGCATAGTAAGAAAAAGGCCACCGAAAGGTGGCCTCAGTGTTTTATGCCGGAACAAAACTGATGGAGTGCTCCAGCGACTGGGTATGACTGTCGATCAGCACCTTCCAGGTCCCGCTATAGGGCACGGCGATATAGGCCGACTGGCGATTTTGCACGCTTAGCACGTCGGCCTCCGTGCTACCGCGCCTGTCTGAGTCGCACATCAAATGGATATGACAGTTATTCGAACAGCGAACCACCACGGTATCGCCACCAAAAAGTTTTAAACTGGCTTTTACTACTGGCATTTTTCACTCCACTTCCGCATCAAACATGGCCTGCTGGCCCCCAAAGGTGCTGTCCTGGTTCGTGATGTTGTTCACAAATCACTCATGGCATCACACCAGAGCCGAGAGGGGTAAATGCTGATGTTGATCAAAAAATGCCGCAACGATTAAACAATAATCATATTGTGCCTGAAACCTTTCAGCTGGCGGGCGTTTCGTTGGCAAACATCCGCCCGCGCACCATTAAATACGGAAATGCCCCGCGGTTTCCGCTAACTCTCCAGCCTGACTTTGCAATGCACCCGCCGCCGCCGCGGATTCCACTACCAGTTCAGCATTCTGCTGTACCATATTGTCCAGATGGGTCACCGCGTGATTAATCTCCTGAATCCCTTTCATCTGTTCGTCGGTTGAGAGGGTTATCTCGCGCATGATGACCAAAACGCTGCCGACGCTTTGTTCTATTTTGTCCATCGCCTCACCGGCCTGGCGCACGTAAAGCGAGCCATCGGCAACGCTTGCGGTGGTGGAGTCGATCAGACTTTTGATCTCCTTCGCCGCCTGTGCGCTGCGGCTGGCGAGGTTGCGCACTTCGCCAGCGACCACGGCAAATCCCCGGCCTTGTTCACCCGCGCGGGCAGCCTCAACGGCGGCATTTAGCGCCAGGATGTTGGTCTGGAAAGCGATGCTGTCAATGACG
Organism: Cedecea sp. B1(4); assembly: GCF_059414925.1. Classification (NCBI taxonomy): domain Bacteria; kingdom Pseudomonadati; phylum Pseudomonadota; class Gammaproteobacteria; order Enterobacterales; family Enterobacteriaceae; genus Cedecea; species Cedecea sp. B1(4). The sequence goes on from NZ_JCAHMZ010000002.1 coordinate 357,301, forward strand.
CCGGTAATATCGCCAATCTTGCCGGAGGCCAGCTCAATGGCCTGCATGGTGGTAATAACCTTCGAGACCACTTCACCCCCGCGTTCAGCGGCTTCACCGGCGCTGTGGGCCTGAGTGTTGGCCTGAGCGGCAGAAGTCGTAGAGTTTGCGACAGAGGCTGTGATTTGCTCTACGGCGCTGGCTGTTTCTCGCAGGCTGGAGGCGGCCCGCTCGGTGCGGGCAGAAAGCTCCTGATTGCCTGCAGCAATTTCGTTGGCGGCGACTTTCACCGAGGCGCTTGAATCCCTGAGCTGGGTCATGACTACGCCCAACTTGTCGCTGAAGGCGTTAAAGGCGTGGGCGATTTCCGTCACTTCATCGTGACCCGTTTCCGGCAACCGCTGAGATAAATCATTTGTGCCGTTGCTGATGGCGCGCATCCCGTCGCGAATCGTCCCGAGGCGGCTCATCACCTTGCTAATCAGCAGATGCACAATTGCGCCAGAAATCAGCACCAACCCCAGCAGGGCGATGGCGGAAGCCTTCAGTAAAGCGCGCATCCCGGAGGTGGCATCATGTTCGTCGAGGGCCACGACCAGATACCAATGCGTGCCGCTAATCGGCGTAGCCATCAGCTGTTTGCTTTGCCCGCTGATTATGCCGACGGCGCGATGTATATCGCCGAGTAGCTGAGGTAAATCAGCCTGTTGAACGGCATCAGAAAAGGCTTTCAGCGTCAGGGTCGGATCCTGAGCGGCAATCAATGTCCCATCGCTGTTGATTAGCAGCCCGCTGCTGGCGGGCGTTGGGTGAATGCTGCGCACGTTCGCCACCACGCTGTCCATCGCCACATCCCCCGCGACGACGGCTTTAAGGCTGCCATTTTGCTTAATGGGCACGGCAAAAGTCACGACCAGCTTACCGGTACCGGCATCCACGTAAGGAGCGGTGACGACGGGAGCGTCGTCTTTCACCACCTGCTGATACCACGGGCGCCCGGTGGGGTCGAAGTCGGCCGGTACCCCCGTTGGATCAGAAAATTTTGCGGTTTTATTCGCATAACCGACGTAGATATTGGTGAAGCCGCCGGCTTTGGCCAGTTGAGTGAAGACCGGGATAGGATCTTCACTCAGCGCGGTGTTTTCCAGGGAGCTAACGATCGCCATTTTACCGCTGACCCAGTCGCTGATAGCGACGGAATGGCTCAGGCTGGTGCTGGTTAGTGTGTCGGTGATGGCACGTTGGTTATCGCGGCTGGTGACGGCGTAATTAATGAAGGTGTTGAGACATAGAGCTGAGACCAGGCAAATTGCCGTGACTAAAAGAAGACGTGTACGAAGAGATCTAACCATAATTGTTATCCTGCTGCTGTGTTGTCCTAAGCAAAATATCGGCAACAAATGCAGGTAACTTGATGGCGCGGGAGAGGGTATAAGCAAATAATATTCCCGCGCTGAAATAATTAGAAAGTGAGGGTTTTGTCCGACGCTAACGTCCATTCGGCAAGTTCAACGAGCGTGCCGATGGCAACGCCTTCAATGAGCGGCAGGCTGGTGATCCCGCGCCCGTCGGTACAGGTTTTACAGAGCTTAACCGGCACACCTTGCGCGGTGAGAATCTCGAGCATCTGCTGAATGTTGTATCCCTCAGCTGGCTTCTGACCGCGCAGGCCAGCGGTCACAGCATCGGACATCAGGAACAGTTTTACTTCTGGCTGCGGCTCCTGGTCGCGCAGGGCGATGGCCAGCCGCAAACTATTAAAAAGCGATTCGCTGCCGTACGCCGCCCCGTTGGCAATGATGACTATTTTCTGCATGGGTTTCTCCTTGATGATAACGCTAAGCGTGAGAAGCAGTGTATCGCCCTGAGTTATCGCTGGGTATGATTTGTGCCCGGAAAAGCAGGATTAATCCTGGAGTCGTACATGCATGTGTCCCCGGTGGGTTAAGAGCAAAACCAGTGTGTTATCATTAATCAATGCGTAGATTTGCCGTTCCGCTTTTAACCTTGAGCTGTTTGCTCCCTCGTCCGGGAGGGGCAATGAGTACCTCAAACAACGTTGTTCCCGCGGCCCAAAACCCTTTCTCTTCTCCCGCGGATGACCTGCCGAACATGGGCCTCGCGCCTGAAACCGATGCTGCCGCGCGCAGGATTGCCGCAATGGCGAAGAAGTTTGGCGAAGACAGCATGGTGGACAACGGGCTGGATACCGGCGAGCAGGCGCGACTGTTCGCTTTTACCAGCCTGAGAGATTTACTGGCCGACAAAGTGACCGATGAAACCCAGGCTTTGCTTTCGCCCTGGGGCAAAGCCAGCGTCAATTTGCGGGTGGATGAACACGGGAGCTGGAAGGGCAGCAATGGTTCGCTTTTCACGCCCTGGCAGGACAACAGCCGCTATCTGACCTGGAGCCAGCTCGGCTTTAGCCAGCAAAAATACGGCACCACCGGTAACCTCGGGCTGGGGCAGCGCTGGGTCGCCGGAAGCTGGCTACTGGGCTACAACTCGTTCTACGATAATCAGCTGACTACGCAGCTACAGCGGGCGGGATTTGGCGCCGAAGCCTGGGGCGAATACCTGAGGCTTTCGGCCAATTATTACCAGCCGCTGAACGGCTGGCGCGGGCAAACCGACACGCTTGAGCAGCGCCTGGCCCGGGGCTATGACGTCACGGCGCAGGCCTGGCTGCCGTTTTATCGGCATATTGCGACCAGTCTTAGCTTCGAACAATACTTTGGTGACAACGTCACGCTCTTCGACAGCGATAGCGGATACCGAAACCCAGTCGCGGTGACGATGGGCATTAACTATACGCCCGTGCCGCTGATCACGCTCACGGCCCAGCACAAGCAGGGTGAAAGCGGCGTCGCGCAGGAAAATCTGGGGCTCAAGCTGAATTATCGTTTCGGGGTGCCGCTGCAGAAGCAGCTCTCGGCGGACGAAGTGGCCGCGACCAGCTCCCTGCGCGGCAGCCGCTACGATAGCGTTGAGCGCGAGTCCGCCCCGGTGATGCAGTTCCGCCAGCGTAAAACGTTGTCAGTATTCCTGGCCACGCCGCCGTGGCAGCTGCAGCCGGGAGAAACGGTTTTGCTTAAGCTGCAGGTGAAAGCGACGCATGGCATCCGGCGGCTGGTATGGCAGGGAGATACCCAGGTACTCAGCCTGACGCCGCCGGCACGGCCGCTCAGCACCGACGGCTGGAGCATTATTTTGCCTGCATGGCAGTCAGGTGTCACAAATGAATATCACCTGTCGGTCACTGTGGAAGACGAAAAGGGACAGCGCGTCTCGTCGAATGAGATTGTGCTCCAGCCTGCCGCACCGCTGCTGATTGCCCCCGAAAGTGACCCGCGTTACTCCTTGCTGCCGGAGGAGTAGCCGGCGCTAAAAAATACGATCCTGGTGAACCCAAACGGCCGCTTCCACTCGGGACTTGAGCTTCATTTTCTTCAGCAGATGTTTGACGTGCACTTTCACCGTACTTTCGGTGATGTCCAGGCGACGGGCGATCATTTTGTTCGGCAGCCCCTGGGCTATCAGCTTCAGGATATCGCGTTCCCGCGGAGTCAACTGATTGACGTCACGGTCTGAGGTTGCACGGTTGGCCCGCAGGCTGGCCGCCAGCACCGGGGTCAGTGCTTCGCTGAGTACCATTTCCCCCGCTGCGGCCTGCTGCAGGGCTTTGAGCAAATCTTCCGGCTCCATGTCTTTCAGCAAATAGCCATCCGCGCCGCGCTTAAGGGCGGTAACCACATCTTCTTCATGGTTCGAAACGGTAAACACCACAATGCGTCCTGACAGCGCTTTTTCGCGCAGGCAGTCGAGCGTTTCCAGCCCGTTCATGCCCGGCATATTCAGGTCGAGCAGGATCAGGTCTGGATCGAGCGCTTCGGCAAGCTGCACGCCCTGTTCGCCGCTACCGGCTTCTCCGACGACGGCCAGCTCTGGCGCCATGCTGATCAGCTGCTTAACGCCGGTACGCATCATGGGATGATCGTCTATCAGCAAAATGGTTGCTGCTTCCTGATGACTCATTCTTCGCTCCTTATTACGGAAGAAAGCGGTGCTTCGGGGATAAAATTGACGACTACTTCGGTGCCGCCGCAGGGACGGGGGCGAACCTGGCAGTCACCCTGCAAGGTTTGTGCGCGGTCGCGCATGATAATAAGGCCGTAATGGTTGCTGCGCTCGCCGCTGCCGGAAATACCGCGCCCGTTGTCCCACACCACAAGGCGTACCTGATTTCCGTGGCGGGTGACGCTGATACCGCAGGCGCTGGCTTCCGCGTGTTTCAGGCTGTTGTTCAGCGCTTCACGCGCAATCTGCACCAAATGAATGGCCTGATGAGAAGGCACTAAGCGCGGCGGGAGCTGGTAGTCCAGCGCCACCGGGAAGCCAAGTTTGTCGCTGAACTCCTGGCAACTGGCCTCAAGCGCCGGGCGCAAACCCGGCTCGGTGAGCTTAAGGCGGAAGGTGGTCAGCAATTCTCTCAGCTGCCGCCAGGAGGTATTCAACTCGCCGCGTATTTGCTCCAGCAGCGTCCGACTCTCGTCCGGCAGCGTTTTGCCCTGCATTTGCAGGCAGCTGACCTGCATCTTCATACAGGAAAGTGACTGGGCGATGGAGTCATGCAATTCCCTGGCAATGGCAGATCGCTCCTCCATCACCACTAACTGCTGCTGGTGTTCATACTGACGCTCCATGGCGAGCGTGGCGGTGAGCTGCTCCATTAGCGTGGCAATAAGCTGCAACTGGTCTTCGGTCAGCGTTTTGCCCAACGGAAGCTGGGCCAGCACCAGGCCGTAATGAAGATGGTTGTCGGTGAGGCGCCATTTCAGCGTGGTGGTATCCTGCGGCAGCGCTGCCCCGGCATCCGGGCACAGCTGGCAGCCCCGGGCATCGCAGTGCGCGTCCGGCTGGAACGTGTACTCCTGATAATTCTCTTCATCTTCGTACTCGTACACCCGTAGCACGATGCCCAGCAGCGGCGTTAAAACCTGGAGTTCGCTCAGTACGGGGGAAATACGCTGGCACAGCGGAGCCTGCGCGTGCAGGCGGCGGTTAGCCTCGTAGAGGAAGGTGAGCATCTGGTTTTTTTGCTCAAGCCCGGCGGTTTTCTCCCGGACCCGCCGCTCGAGCACGGCGTAGCTTTGCGCCAGCTCGCTGGACATGCTGTTAAGCGCGCTCCCAAGCGTGGCCATTTCGTCGCGGCCACGAATATTCACCCGTTGGGTGAAGTCCCGCTGACCAATGGCTGTGGCCATCGCCAGTAGCTGACGCCACGGGCGGAGTAATCTTTTGCGTAACCAAATCAGGGTAAAGACGATCAACAGCCCGAGTAACACCGCCATACCCTGCTGCAGCAAAATCACGTGATGCAGACGCATCTCGGTGGTGCGGTCGAAGGAGCTGACCAGTTCATCAATGCTGGCGACAAAATGGGCGACGGCGGGTTTTACCTGCTGCGGCGTTTGGGCGGCAATCAGCGCGGGTTCAAGCGTGCTGCGCCAGTAATCTTGTAGCTGTTGAAGCCTGGCCTGCTGCCCGTCGCGCTCGGCTGCAAGGCGGAGATCGTCGCTCCATGTGGTTTGCTCCATTTCTCGCAGCAGCATCTTGTCCTGCTCCGTCAGCGGAATGGCTGCCAGCAGGCGGTAGCTCTGCATGCGCATGGAGCCCGTTTTGTTGATCGCGTGGGCATTGCCCGAAATCCCCTGGGCCAGCCAGCCAGCCATCGCCATTCCCACCACGCTTAACATCGCCAGCAGCATGACAACCAGCGCGAGCTGATTGACCAGCGAAAGGGGAGAAAACAGGCGTTTTAGCATTGGCAAACGGGCTCCTGAGTGGGAAAGGTGACGAGTGGCGCTATTTTCAGTCAACAGCTGGAGTATACCCATACCTCCAAAGGATTACCCCCAAATTGCCAGAGGTGGCAGGGCAATGGGAGCGGTCGGCAGCAAGTCCCGCAGGGGTGTGATAAATCACGTTATTTTTTTGCCAGAAGATTACTCACAAAGAATGAGGGGGCTTTTTTGCCCGCCGGAGAGATAGATTATCCCTTGATTTACATCAACTAATCTCGACACAGGAACCCTAAGGTTGCGGCATTTACTCACACAAAATGAGGTGTTTATGTCACAGTCTCCCGTTCCCGAGAAGCCGTCGGGCGCACTGATTACCGACTGGCGGCCGGAAGACCCGCAGTTCTGGCAGCAAAAAGGTCATCGGATCGCCAGCCGCAACCTGTGGATTTCCGTCCCAAGCCTGCTGCTGGCCTTCTGCGTCTGGATGCTGTTCAGCGCGGTGGCGGTGAATTTGAATAAGGTCGGCTTTACTTTCACCACCGATCAGCTGTTTATGCTCACGGCGTTACCTTCCGTTTCCGGCGCGCTGCTGCGCGTACCGTATTCGTTCATGGTGCCGGTCTTTGGCGGCCGGCGCTGGACGGCGTTCAGCACGGGGATCTTGATTATTCCGTGCGTCTGGCTGGGCTTTGCCGTGCAGGACACCAGCACCTCGTTTAACACCTTCATCTGTATCTCGCTGCTGTGCGGCTTTGCCGGGGCGAACTTTGCCTCCAGCATGGCAAACATCAGCTTCTTCTTCCCGAAGGCAAAGCAGGGCGGCGCGCTGGGGATTAACGGTGGGCTGGGGAATATGGGCGTGAGCGTGATGCAGCTGGTGGCCCCGCTGGTTATCTCCCTGTCGATGTTTGCCGTTTTTGGCGGCAAAGGCGTGGCACAGGGCGACGGCACGATGCTGTTCCTGGAAAATGCCGCGTGGATTTGGGTACCGTTTCTGGCGGTATTCACTTTAGCCGCCTGGTTCGGAATGAACGATCTCTCGGCGTCGAAAGCCTCCCTGCGTGAGCAACTGCCGGTGCTTAAGCGCGGCCATCTCTGGATTCTGGGGCTGCTCTACCTGGCGACATTTGGCTCGTTCATCGGCTTTTCTGCCGGGTTTGCGATGCTGTCTAAAACCCAGTTCCCGGACGTCAACATTCTGCATTTTGCCTTCTTCGGCCCGCTGTTTGGCGCCCTGGCACGTTCTGCAGGTGGGGCGATTTCCGACCGCTGGGGCGGCACCAGAGTTTCGCTGTATAACTTCATGCTGATGGCCATTTTCAGCGCGCTGCTGTTCACCACGCTGCCAACGAACGGACAGGGCGGGAACTTCATCGCCTTCTTCGGGGTGTTTCTGATGCTGTTCCTGACGGCGGGGCTGGGCAGTGGCTCAACCTTCCAGATGATTTCCGTGATTTTCCGTAAGCTGACAATGGACAGAGTAAAAGCCGCCGGTGGCAGCGATGAAGTCGCCCTGCGCGAGGCCGCCACGGATACCGCCGCAGCGCTGGGCTTTATTTCGGCCATTGGGGCCATCGGGGGATTCTTTATCCCTAAAGCCTTCGGCACCTCCCTGGCGCTGACCGGCTCGCCTGCCGGGGCGATGAAGCTGTTCCTCGTCTTTTACATTGCGTGTGTGGTTATTACCTGGGCCGTTTATGGCCGGAAATCCTCTCGCTAATGCATTGACCTTTTTGGTTATCCCTTTGCGCGGCTTCGTCCGCGCTTTTTTTTGCCCATTACGTTTTCAGCGCTGGTTAATTCGCCGCCTACCCCTTAATACCTAAACCCGGCTTTCCGCTACCCCTTCTTCGATGGGTTTTGGTTTTTTTGTATTTATATTCAGTTAGTTAGTGATTGTTAAGGTCTTATACTTTGGTGGTAGTGGTCACCGGGCGCCCAAAAAACACACCAGAAGCAGTTGATCGTTATCAAAAATCCCCAGCTTTCGAGGCGTTACCGTCTCGGGCATCAAGCAATGTCGATTTCACCAGAAGAGCCACCAGGCTCCACATCAGGAGTATCCCGATGAGCAAGTTCCTCGACCGGTTTCGTTATTTCAGGCAGAAGGGAGAAACCTTCGCCAATGGACACGGCCAGCTACTCGATACCAATCGCGACTGGGAAGAAGGGTATCGCCAGCGCTGGCAGCATGACAAAGTGGTGCGCTCCACGCACGGCGTGAACTGTACCGGCTCCTGCAGCTGGAAGATTTATGTCAAAAGCGGCCTGGTGACCTGGGAAACCCAGCAAACGGACTACCCGCGTACCCGTCCGGATATGCCGAACCACGAACCTCGCGGCTGCCCGCGCGGGGCAAGCTACTCATGGTATCTCTACAGCGCCAACCGTCTGAAGTACCCGCAGATGCGTAAACGTCTGATCAAGCTGTGGCGCGAAGCGAAAACGCAGCATAACGATCCGGTTGAAGCCTGGGCATCGATCATTAACGATCCCGACAAAGCCAAAAGTTACAAACAGGCGCGTGGCCGCGGGGGATTTGTTCGTTCGACCTGGGAAGAGGTTAACGAGCTGATCGCGGCGGCGAACGTCTATACCGCAAAAACCTACGGCCCGGACCGCATCACCGGCTTCTCGCCGATCCCGGCCATGTCGATGGTTTCTTACGCCGCAGGCACCCGCTATATGTCGCTTATCGGCGGCACCTGCATGAGCTTCTACGACTGGTACTGCGACCTGCCGCCAGCGTCTCCACAAACCTGGGGCGAGCAGACTGACGTACCGGAGTCCGCGGACTGGTACAACGCCGGTTACATCATCGCCTGGGGCTCTAACGTCCCGCAGACGCGTACCCCTGACGCCCACTTCTTCACTGAAGTCCGCTACAAAGGCACCAAAACGGTTGCCGTCACGCCGGACTATGCGGAAATCTCCAAGCTGTGCGACCAGTGGCTGGCGCCGAAGCAGGGGACGGATGCCGCGATGGCGATGGCAATGGGCCACGTTATGCTGCGGGAATTCCATCTCGACAAACCAAGCCAGTACTTCACCGACTACGTTCGTCGCTACACCGATATGCCGATGCTGGTGACGCTGGAAGCCCGTGACGGCTTCTATGCCCCGGCGAATTTGCTGCGTGCGGCAGACCTGGTCGACAGTCTCGGCCAGGAAAATAATCCTCAGTGGAAAACCGTGGCGCTGGCTGATCAGTCCGGCGAGCTGGTTGCACCTAACGGATCCATTGGCTTCCGCTGGGGTGAAAAAGGCAAGTGGAACCTCGAGCAGCGTGACGGCAGCACCGGGGAAGAAACCTCGCTGCGCCTGAGCCTGCTGGGCAGTCATGATGAAGTTGCCGAGGTGGGCTTCCCGTACTTTGGCGGTGAGAGCACCGAGCATTTCGACAACGTCAAACTGAAAGACGTACTGCTGCATAAGCTACCGGTTAAACGCCTGCAGCTGGCGGATGGCTCAAGCGTGCTGGTGGCAACGGTTTACGATCTCACCCTGGCTAACTACGGCCTGGATCGCGGCCTGAACGATGATAACTGCGCCAGCAGCTACGATGAAATGAAGGCCTATACGCCAGCCTGGGCCGAGCAGATCACCGGTGTACCTCGCCAGGATATCGTGCGCATTGCCCGTGAGTTCGCGGATAACGCGGACAAAACCCACGGCCGCTCGATGATTATCGTTGGCGCGGGCGTGAACCACTGGTTCCATATGGATATGGCCTACCGCGGGCTTATCAATATGCTGATCTTCTGCGGCAGTATCGGGCAGAGCGGCGGCGGCTGGGGCCACTACGTCGGTCAGGAAAAACTGCGTCCGCAGACCGGCTGGATGCCGCTGGCGTTTGCCCTCGACTGGCAGCGTCCGCCTCGCCACATGAACAGCACCTCCTACTTCTATAACCACTCCAGTCAGTGGCGCTACGAGACGGTGACGGCGGATGAGTTCCTGTCGCCGCTGGCGGATAAGTCCCGCTACACCGGCCACCTGATCGACTTCAACGTGCGCGCCGAACGCATGGGCTGGCTGCCGTCTGCGCCGCAGCTTGGCACTAACCCGCTGCGCATTGCTGACCGGGCGAAAGAGGCCGGAATGTCGCCGGTGGATTACACCGTTGAACAACTTAAATCCGGCGGCATCCGCTTTGCGGCGGAGCAGCCTGACTCCGGCTATAACCATCCGCGCAACATGTTTATCTGGCGTTCGAACCTGCTGGGCTCTTCCGGGAAGGGGCATGAATTTATGCTCAAATACCTGCTGGGCACCGAGCACGGCATTCAGGGGAAAGATCTGGGCCAGGAAGGCGGGCTGATGCCGGAGGAGGTGGAATGGGTCGATAACGGCCTGGACGGCAAGCTGGATCTGGTGGTCACCCTGGACTTCCGCCTGTCGAGCACCTGCCTGTATTCCGACATTGTGCTGCCGACCGCCACCTGGTATGAGAAAGAAGATCTGAACACTTCGGATATGCATCCGTTTATTCACCCGTTCTCCGCCGCCGTGGATCCTTGCTGGGAGTCGAAAAGCGACTGGGAAATCTACAAAAGCATCGCGAAGAAGTTCTCCGAAGTTTGCGTTGGCCACCTCGGTAAAGAGACCGATGTTGTGACGCTGCCGATTCAGCACGACTCGGCCGCTGAACTGGCTCAACCGTATGGCGTTATGGACTGGAAGAAAGGCGAATGTGACCTAATCCCAGGCAAAACCGCGCCGCACATTATTGCCGTTGAGCGCGACTATCCGGCGACGTACGAACGCTTCACCTCCGTCGGGCCGCTGTTGGAGAAAATGGGCAACGGCGGGAAAGGCATTAGCTGGAATACCGAAAAAGAAGTCGAGTTCCTGCGCAAGCTCAACTACGTGAAGACCGACGGCCCGGCTAAAGGGCAGCCTATGATCAACACGGCCATTGATGCCGCCGAGGTTGTGCTCAGCCTGGCGCCGGAAACCAACGGCCAGGTGGCGGTGAAAGCCTGGGCCGCGCTCGGTGAATTTACCGGTCGCGATCACACGCACCTCGCATTGCCGAAAGAAGAAGAGAAGATTCGCTTCCGCGACATTCAGGTTCAGCCGCGCAAAATTATCTCCAGCCCGACCTGGTCCGGCCTGGAGGACGAACATGTCTCTTATAACGCAGGCTACACCAACGTGCACGAGCTGATCCCGTGGCGCACCCTGTCTGGGCGCCAGCAGCTTTATCAGGATCACCAGTGGATGCGCGACTTTGGCGAGAGCCTCGTGGTGTACCGTCCGCCGATTGATACCCGTTCCGTGGACGGCATGATGGGCCACAAGTCTAACGGCAACCCGGAAAAAGCGCTTAACTTCCTGACCCCGCATCAGAAGTGGGGCATCCACTCCACCTACAGCGACAACCTGTTAATGCTGACGCTGGGGCGCGGGGGGCCAATTATCTGGCTGTGTGAAGCAGATGCAAAAGAAATCGGCATCGCCGATAACGACTGGGTTGAAGTGTTTAACAAAAACGGGGCGCTGGCGGCGCGCGCGGTAGTGAGCCAGCGCGTTCCGGCCGGGATGACGATGATGTACCACGCGCAGGAACGCATCATGAACCTGCCGGGCTCTGAAATCACCGGCCAGCGTGGCGGCATTCATAACTCGGTGACCCGCATCACGCTGAAGCCAACCCACATGATTGGCGGCTACGCCCAACTGGCCTACAGCTTTAACTATTACGGCACGGTCGGCTCTAACCGCGATGAGTTCGTGGTGGTTCGCAAAATGAAAGAGATTAACTGGTTAGACGGCGAAGGCAATGACCAGGTACAGGAGAGCGTAAAATGAAAATTCGTTCACAAATTGGCATGGTGCTGAATCTGGACAAATGCATCGGCTGCCATACCTGCTCGGTGACCTGCAAAAACGTCTGGACCAGCCGCGAAGGAACGGAATACGCGTGGTTTAACAACGTGGAAACCAAGCCTGGCCTGGGCTACCCAAACGACTGGGAAAACCAGGACAAATGGAAGGGGGGCTGGATCCGCAAAATCAACGGCAAGCTGCAGCCCCGCATGGGCAACCGCGCGATGCTGCTGGGTAAAATCTTCGCTAACCCGCATTTACCGGGGATCGACGATTATTACGAGCCGTTTGACTACGACTACCAGAACCTGCACACCGCGCCGGAAGGCAGCAAAGCGCAGCCCGTGGCCCGGCCTCGTTCGCTGATTACCGGCCAGCGGATGAACAAAATCGAAGCTGGCCCGAACTGGGAAGAGCTGCTTGGCGGCGAATTTGAAAAACGCGCGCAGGACCAGAACTTCGTCAATATGCAAAAGGCGATGTACGGCCAGTTCGAAAACACCTTCATGATGTACCTGCCGCGCTTGTGCGAGCACTGCCTGAACCCGGCCTGCGTCGCCACCTGTCCGAGCGGGGCCATCTACAAGCGTGAAGAAGACGGCATTGTGCTGATTGATCAGGATAAATGCCGTGGCTGGCGGATGTGCATCACCGGCTGCCCGTACAAAAAAATCTACTTCAACTGGAAAAGCGGCAAGTCCGAGAAGTGCATCTTCTGCTACCCGCGCATTGAAGCGGGGATGCCGACGGTCTGCTCAGAAACCTGCGTAGGGCGTATTCGCTACCTCGGCGTACTGCTGTATGACGCCGATGCGATTGAGCAGGCGGCCAGCACGGAAAACGAAAAAGATCTGTATCAGCGCCAGCTGGACGTATTCCTGGATCCGAACGATCCGGCGGTCATTGCGCAAGCGCTGAAAGACGGTATCCCGCAGGGAGTTATTACGGCGGCTCAGCAGTCACCGGTGTACAAAATGGCGATGGACTGGAAGCTGGCTCTGCCGCTGCACCCGGAGTATCGCACGCTGCCGATGGTCTGGTACGTGCCGCCGCTGTCGCCGATTCAGTCCGCAAGCGATGCGGGCCAACTGCCGCACACCGGCATTCTACCTGACGTCGAAAGCTTGCGTATTCCGGTGGAGTACCTGGCCAACCTGCTGACCGCCGGGGACACCGCGCCGGTGCTGCGGGCGCTGAAGCGCATGATGGCGATGCGTCACTACAAACGTGCTGAAACCGTTGAAGGCGTGATCGACACGCGCGCGCTGGAAGAGGTGGGACTAACCGAAGCTCAGGCGCAGGAGATGTACCGCTACCTGGCTATCGCTAACTACGAAGATCGTTTTGTGGTGCCGACCAGCCATCGCGAACTGGCTGAGAACTCTTTCCCTGAGCACAGCGGCTGCGGCTTTAGCTTCGGCGACGGCTGTCACGGCAGCGACACCAACTTCAATCTGTTCAACAGCCGTCGGATTGACGCTATCGACGTCTCGAGCAAAACGGAGCCGCACCCATGATTGAACTACTGATTATCTCCCGCCTGCTGGAGTACCCGGATGCTGCCCTGTGGCAGCATCATCAGGAGCTGCATGAGGCGCTGGCCCAAAGCGAGACATTAACGGAAATGCAGCGCGCCAGTCTGGATGGGTTTATCGACTCACTCTGCCAGCGGGAGCTGCTGGACGCGCAATCCAGCTACAGCGAGCTATTCGACCGGGGCAGAGCCACTTCGCTGTTGCTCTTCGAGCACGTTCACGGTGAATCGCGCGATCGGGGCCAGGCGATGGTTAACCTGATGAACCAGTATGAGCAGGCCGGGCTGGAAATTGACAGCCGCGAACTGCCGGACCATTTGCCGCTTTATCTGGAATACCTGTCCCAGCGCACGCGAGCAGAAGCGCAGGGCGGGCTGCAGGACATCGCGCCGATCCTGGCTTTGCTCAGCGCGCGTCTGAAACAGCGTGAGAGCGACTATGCACAGCTCTTCGATCTGCTGATTGCTCTTGCTGAAAGCGACGTCAGCGTCGAAACGGTCCGCCAGCAAATTGCTAACGAAGCGCGCGACGACACGCCTCAGGCGCTGGATGCGGTGTGGGAAGAGGAGCAGGTGAAATTCATGGCCGATGACAGCTGCGGAGAGACTGACATTACCGCACACCAGCGCCGTTTTGCCGGGGCGGTGGCTCCGCAGTACCTGAATATAGCAGGAGGGAAATAATGCATTTTCTCAACGTCTTCTTCTTTGATATCTACCCGTACCTTTGCGGTGCCGTGTTCCTGATTGGCAGCTGGCTGCGCTATGACTACGGGCAGTACACCTGGCGCGCAGCGTCCAGCCAGATGCTGGATCGCAAGGGCATGAACCTGGCCTCAAACCTGTTTCATTTCGGTATTCTTGGGATCTTTGCCGGGCACTTCCTTGGCATGCTGACGCCGCACTGGATGTACGAGGCGTTTTTGCCGCTAGAAATTAAACAGAAAATGGCCATGTTTGCCGGGGGAGCCAGCGGCGTGATGACGCTGGTGGGCGGCCTGCTGCTGCTGAAGCGCCGCTTGTTCAGCCCACGCGTTCGCGCTACCACCACCGGGGCCGATATCCTGATCCTTAGCCTGTTGATGCTCCAGTGTGCGCTGGGCCTCGGCACTATTCCGTTCTCCGCCCAGCATATGGACGGCAGCGAAATGATGAAGCTGGTGAACTGGGCGCAGCACGTGGTCACCTTCCGCGGTGGCGCATCTGACTACCTCGACGGCGTGGCGTTTATTTTCCGCGTTCATCTGGTGCTGGGCATGACGCTGTTCCTGCTGTTCCCGTTCTCGCGCCTCGTGCATATCTGGAGCGCGCCGGTGGAATACCTGACGCGCAAATACCAGATTGTCCGCGCTCGCCGCTAGCCTGCATGAATTATCACAAGCCCGGTATATGCCGGGCTTTTTACACGATAAACAAATTCGTTTTTTCGAATATGAAAGTTGACTTTAACGCCGTGAGCTTTACTATGGCAGCGTCTATTCAAGAGATCTCGCCATGACTGCACTGACGCCCTTACAGCTTTTTAAACATTTGTCGGAAGAAACCCGGCTGGCTATCACGCTGCTGCTAAGAGCGAAAAGCGAGCTTTGCGTCTGCGAACTAACTGCTGTGCTGAACCTGCCGCAGCCTAAGGTCTCCCGGCATTTGGCGATGTTGCGCGAGGGCGGTTTGCTGCAGGACAGAAGAGAGGGGAAATGGGTTTATTATCGCCTTTCACCCCACATGCCCGCGTGGGCGGCGGCGGTCATTGAGCAGGCCTGGCAAAGCCAGGGCCATGAAGTGCTGGAGCGTTTGAAACGCATAGAGGCTAGCGGGGCTATGGCACTTTGCCAGTAAAAAAAATTTAATTAAACATATTCGTTTTTTCACATGTGAATGCGTTGTTTTACTGACGCGGGAGTGAACATAGTTTTAGCAGGAACACTATTTCTTCTTACCCTGGGGCTGGTTATCTGGCAGCCGCGCGGGTTGGGAATTGGCTGGAGTGCAGCGCTGGGCGCGGGGCTGGCATTGGCGACTGGCGTAGTTCAGGTCGCCGATATTCCCGTAGTGTGGGCAATTGTCTGGAATGCTACGGCGACCTTTATCGCGGTGATTATCATTAGCCTGCTGCTGGATGAGTCTGGTTTTTTTGAGTGGGCGGCATTGCACGTTGCCCGCTGGGGAAAGGGGAATGGGCGGCTGCTGTTCTCCTGGATTGTGCTGCTTGGGGCAGCGGTGGCGGCGCTGTTTGCCAATGATGGCGCGGCGCTGATTCTGACGCCGATTGTTATCGCCATGCTGCTGGCCCTCGGCTTTAGCCCCGGCGCGACGCTGGCCTTCGTGATGGCCGCGGGCTTTATCGCCGATACGGCAAGTTTGCCGCTGATTGTTTCTAACCTGGTGAATATCGTTTCCGCTGACTTCTTCCAGCTTGGGTTCAGCGAATACGCCTCGGTGATGGTGCCGGTCAACCTCGCCGCGATTGTGGCCACGCTTATCATGCTGCATCTGTATTTCCGCAAAGAGATTCCCCCGGTTTACGACCTTGAACTGTTGCAAATCCCGGCCAGCGCCATCAGGGACCCGGCTACGTTCAAGGCGGGCTGGATTGTCCTTGTCCTGCTGCTGGTGGGCTTTTTTGCTCTGGAGCCGCTCGGGATCCCGGTCAGTGCGATAGCCGCCGTGGGGGCGTTGATTCTGCTGGCGGTGGCGAAAAAAGGGCAGGCGATCAATACCGGCAAAGTGCTGCGCGGTGCGCCCTGGCAGATTGTGATTTTCTCTCTCGGGATGTATCTGGTGGTTTATGGCCTGCGCAACGCCGGTTTGACTGACCAGCTTTCCGGCTTGCTCAACGTGCTGGCGCAGCATGGGCTTTGGACGGCGACGCTTGGGACGGGGCTTATTACCGCCTTCCTGTCGTCCGTGATGAACAACATGCCCACGGTGCTGGTGGGGGCCTTGTCGATTGAGGGCAGCATCGCGGGCGGCGTTATTAAAGAAGCGATGATTTACGCCAACATTATCGGCTGCGATCTCGGGCCTAAAATTACGCCAATTGGTAGCCTTGCCACGCTGCTGTGGCTGCATGTGCTTGCCCAGAAGAAGCTTACTATCAGCTGGGGTTATTACTTCCGAACCGGTGTTGTGATGACGCTGCCGGTGCTGCTCGTCACGCTCGCGGCGCTTGCCCTGCGCCTTTCTTTCTCTCGCTGAGCAACTGTCTATGAGCAACATTACGATTTACCACAATCCTGAGTGCGGCACGTCCCGCAACGCGCTGGCGATGATCCGCAATAGCTGCACGGAGCCCACGATAATCTATTACCTCGAGACGCCACCGTCCCGTGAAGAACTTGCCGGGCTGTTGGCCGACATGGCGATCGGAGCCCGTGAGCTGCTGCGCAAAAACGTTGAGCCTTATGAAGTTTTAGGGCTGGAGAAAGGGCAATTCAGCGAGGAGCAACTCATTGAGTTGATGGTGCAGTACCCGCTGTTAATTAACCGCCCGATTGTGGTGACTGAGCGGGGGACGAGACTTTGCCGCCCTTCGGAACGCGTGCTGGATATCCTGCCTGAAGCGCAGCAGGGCGCGTTCAGTAAAGAGGACGGCGAGCCGGTTGTGGATGAGCAGGGCCAGCGCTTGAAACCGTAAAACCCGCTTGAAACCCTGAGGGGAAGGGTTCACAATACTTCGCAAGGTGATGGCGTTCCACCTTCCCCCAACCGCCTCGTTCAGAGGCTGATGACGCCTGGTATGACTCTTTTAATCCAAGAGGCATGTCAGGCTGGTCAACGTTTACCCGCCGGCTCTGCATGCTTCCCTTAACGGGGCTCGAGCCATGATACATGTTATTGGTCACCTTCATCCCGACAGCGATGCCGTTTGCAGCGCCGTGATGGTTGCTCGCTGGTTAACGCTGCGGGGCCGCACGGCACAGGCGTGGCGCTGCGGCGAGGTTAACCGTGAAACTGAACTAATTTTCTCCCGTGCCGCTTTTCCTCTGCCCGGGCTTCTCTCGTCTTCTCTGAGCAACAAAGACATCTGGCTGGTGGATTTTAACGAGCCGGGGCAAGGGCCAGACTCGCTTATCACCGGCAATATTGTTGGGATCATCGATCATCACCGTTTGGGCGGGCTGATTACCCGGTTGCCGCCGGAGGTGTGCATCAAACCCGTAGGCAGCACGGCCACGGTGATCTGGCAGCTTATGGACGCCCGACTTCGGGCCGGGATCTCTGCCAGCGAGGCTATTTTGCTCCTGGGCGCGCTGCTCAGTGACACCGTCGCGCTACGTTCGCCCACGACCACACCTGAGGATAGGCTGGCGGCGGATGAGCTGGCCGGGCGCATCGGTATCGATTATGAAGAGTTTATTGCCGACCTGCTCACGGCCAAGACCTCTGTGGCGGGGCTGAGCGCGAGGGAGCTGCTGCACAAAGATCTCAAGCGTTTTGACATCAACGGTGTTCGGCTAAAAATTGCGCAACTGGAACTCTACTCTCTAACGCAACTTGCTCCTCAATTGAATGCTCTGCTGGAAGAAATGAACCTGCATGCGGCCGACGCCGATGTCGATCTTGTCGTGTTGATGGTGACCGATATTAATGCTTGTGCATCTGAACTCTATTTCTCCACCTCTTCATTGATACCTGGGGCGCAGCCCCGCGTGATGCCGGGTATGATGAGTCGCAAAAAACAGCTTCTCCCCTGGCTGCAAAGCCAGCTCAACCCCGCCAGGAGCCCGTTATGAACCTCTACTCCCACGTTCTCGTACTTATTCAGGGCAAGACCGACGGACAGGTGCTGATTCAACATGCCGCTCGCCTTGCCGGGGCGCTGCCCGTCCAAATCACCCTCGTCCACATCAGCGAAGACTACCGGGAGATGAATTACGTCTCCGATGCGCGAATGGATGACAACGTTTCTGCCGACCTGATTCAGGCGAAAGCGTTGTTTAGCGAGCTGGTGCGCTCGGTCAACGTGCCGGTAAAAACGCGGGAGCTGGTGACGTTGAACCGCTTTGAAGACGTTGAAAAATGCATTTCTTCACTGGATGTGGACCTGGTGCTGGCCGGGCACCGCAACCGCTGGCTGGGGCAGATCGCTTCTGACTCGATGGAATACGTCAATCATCTGAATGTTGACGTGCTGATTAAACATATCGATGGCAAACAATGAGGTAATCACCATGAATTTTACGCTGGATAAAATAGTTGCTCGTGAAATTTTGGATTCTCGTGGGAACCCAACCGTTGAAGTTGATGCTTATACCACAGAGGGGGTTATGGCCCGGGCCTCGGTTCCGTCCGGTGCCAGCACGGGTTCAAGGGAGGCCATAGAGCGACGGGATGGCGATAAACAGCGCTACAACGGTAAGGGGGTGCAGAACGCAGTGCATTCGATCAATACCGAGATTCATCAGGCACTTGTGGGCGTTGATGCCCGTGAACAGCGGCGGGTGGATGATATTCTGCTGGCGCTGGACGGCACGGAAAACAAGGCACGGTTGGGGGCTAACGCCATTCTCGGTGTTTCTTTGGCCGTCGCGCGGCTTGCAGCTCAGGTAACCGGCCAGCCGCTGTTTCGCTATCTCGGTGGGCTGAGGGCGAACCTGCTGCCGGTTCCCTGCATGAATATTGTTAACGGCGGGGTGCATGCCCGGGGGCAGGGAGCGGATTTTCAGGAGTTTATGATTGCGCCACATGGTGCGGCCAGCCTGACCGAAGCCGTGCGCCAGGGGAGCGAAGTCTACCAGGCGCTTCGCCAGATCCTGCTGGATAACGATCTTTCTACAGCCGTGGGTGATGAAGGCGGATTTGCCCCGGCGGTGTCCTCTAATAAACAACCTTTGCAGTTTATCGTGCAGGCGATTGAGAAAGCGGGCTACCGGCCAGGGGAAGATATCAGCATCTGTATCGATCCCGCTTCCAGCGAATTCTATACCGAGGGTAAATACCACCTAAGAACGGAAAAAAGCACGCTTAGCGCCGAAGAGATGACGGGCTATTATGCCGATCTGCTGGGCCAGTTTCCTATTGTGCTGCTTGAAGATGGGCTGGCCGAGAATGACTGGGCAGGTTGGAAGCACCTGAACCAAAAATTGGGCAACAGGGTCGAGCTGGTGGGCGACGATCTCTTCGTGACTAACGTGAAATACATCCGACGTGGCATAGAAGAGAACCTGGCTAACGCGGCGCTGATCAAGCTGAACCAGATAGGCACCCTGAGCGAAACCTTCGACGCGGTGGCACTTTGCCAGCAGCACGGCTGGGGAACGTTTATTTCGCACCGCAGCGGTGAAACGACGGACAGCTTTATTGCGGACATGACGGTTGCCTTGCGTGCGGGGCACCTGAAAACCGGCGCGCCTTGTCGGGGCGAAAGGGTAGAAAAATATAATCAGTTGATGCGAATTGAACAGGCGCTAGGCGCAGATGCACATTTTGCCGGACGTAGCGCTTTTATTCATAAAAGCTAAAAGCAAAGTTCTTATTTAACAACACCGTATCGTTTAGATCTTTTTGAGGGAAATATGGTTAAACCACTGTTTGCAGTTATTGTTGGCGGCTCGGCTGGGTGTGTTATTCGCTGGCTCCTTGCGTTACGTCTGAATGGCCTTTTCCCTCATTTGCCCCTCGGTACGCTGGCGGTCAACCTGTTGGCCGGGTTGATTATCGGTGGCGCGATGGCTTTCTTTCTGCGTCAGCCGCAGCTTGATCCCGGCTGGAAGTTGTTGATTACCACCGGCCTGTGCGGCGGCATGAGTACTTTTTCAACGTTCTCTGTTGAGCTGTTTTCGCTGCTGCAGGGGGGGAATTATGCCTGGGCGTTGGCGTCCGTTTTCGCTCACGTACTGGGTTCACTGTTAATGACCGCGGTCGGTTTCTTTGTCATAAATGCCGTGATGTAATAGGGCTGTGCAACCGGCGGGCCTGAGTTTGGCTCGCCTTTTTTATTCTTAGAGAACAACAGAGAAAGGCGTTTTATAAGAGTATTAGCCCGGGTGCCAGGAATAGGGAGGCAGGGGAAGTATGACCGCACAAGCGCGTTCTCACTGACGTGAGTCGAACCTTAATCGAAGCTTCTCGTTCTTCCCCAACGGGAAACTGGAACATTGTGCAAGCTTTTGGGTTTGGATTTGTTCTGGAATATGGTGGCGGGGGAAGGATTCGAACCTTCGAAGTCGATGACGGCAGATTTACAGTCTGCTCCCTTTGGCCGCTCGGGAACCCCGCCAGGGGTTAATGCTTTGAGATGGTGGTGGGGGAAGGATTCGAACCTTCGAAGTCGATGACGGCAGATTTACAGTCTGCTCCCTTTGGCCGCTCGGGAACCCCACCACGGGGTAATGCTTGTTACTGGCCTGCTTCGCTGTGGAAGCGGGGCGCATCATATCAAATGAAGCGCCGCTGTAAAGCATTCACTTGAGGAAAATGAATCGTTTGCCGCTTTTTTACGCTGAGCGCCGCAAAGCTAACCAATTCATTTTCTGGGTGATTAGAGAATAATCGTACGGTTGCCGTAAACGAAGACTCGCTGGGCCAGCACTTCGTAGAGCGCCCGGCTTAGCACATTTTTCTCGACGTCACGCCCGGCACGCATCATGTCGTCGGCGGTGTAGGTGTGATCGACGTGGATCACGTCCTGCATGATGATCGGGCCTTCGTCCAGATTATCATTAACGTAATGCGCGGTGGCGCCGATAATTTTCACGCCGCGTTCGTAGGCCTGGTGGTAAGGGCGTGCGCCGATAAACGCCGGCAGGAACGAGTGATGGATGTTGATTATCTGGTTCGGGAAGCGGGCGACAAACTCAGGCGTCAATACGCGCATGTATTTGGCCAGCACGACGTAGTCTGGTTTATGCGCTTCGATAGCATCGGCCATTTGCATGTCGTGCTCTTCGCGCGTCATCCCTTCGTGGCTGACTAACTGGAACGGAATGTCGAAACGCTCCACTAAGGTACGTAGGGTTTCGTGATTGCCGATGACGGCAGCGATTTCTACGTCCAGGCCGCCATAGGTGGATTTCATCAGCAAATCGCCGAGACAATGGGCTTCTTTGGTGACCAGAATAACAATGCGACGGCGGCCCGCAGGCGTCAATTCACGAATTGAGCCTTCCGGCAGCGCGCTGTCCAGGTCGGCCATCAGCGTGGTGTCGTTAAAAATGCCTTCAAGCTCGGTACGCATAAAGAAGCGGCCGGTACGATGATCGACAAATTCGTTGTTCTGAACAATATTGAGTTCGTGTTTGTAGCAAATGTTAGTGATTCGCGCGATGAGACCCTTCTGATCGGGGCAGATTGTGCGGAGAACTTTACGTTGTAATGCCTGCATGAAGAGATAAATCCTGTTGAACGGTGTTTGCGAAACAATAATGCTGTTATGCGGCGAAGGCTATCATCCGCAGCATTTTTTATATTTTTTTCCAGAACCGCAAGGGCAGGGGTCATTACGACCGAACTGCGGGCGGAGGCCGTCGATATAGTACCATTGACCGCTTTCCCTGACGAAACGAGAGCGTTCGATTATCGCGTTTTGCTTGCCGTTTTCCTGAAAACGGGCAACAAAGCTGACAAATCCTTCGTTGGCATCTTTGCCCTCAGCTTCTTCATATATCGTCAGGCCGAGCCATTCCGTGTCGCCGAAGCCGGTGGATATTTCTGATTTTAACGACGGACGGCGGCAGCTTTCATGCCAGCTTGCAACAAGATAATCCGCATCCTGCTTCACAAAAGCGGTGTAACGAGAGCGCATAAGCTGTGACGGGCGTTGCGGATGCTGGGCCGCGCTTAGGTAAGGCTGGCAACATAAGCTATACTCCAAACCGCTGCCACAGGGACAAAGTTGCAACATAATATCTCCAGGAAAAAATAAACGACGCCAATAATACGGCGGCAGCACTTATGTTAACTGAGCGGTGGCGTTGGCGTCACGGAGTGATTACCGGGGAAGATTGACCGAGGCGTGATGAGACAGGTAAAGATCGGCCTGGCATTAGGGTCGGGTGCGGCCAAAGGATGGGCGCACATTGGCGTTATCAATGCGTTAAAAAAAGCAGGGATTCAGATTGATATCGTGGCAGGGTGTTCCGTCGGCGCGCTGGTCGGTGCCGCCTATGCCAGCCAGCGGTTGCCGGTGATGGAGCGATGGGTGCGATCATTCAGCTACTGGGATGTCCTGCGTCTGATGGATCTTTCCTGGCGTCGCGGCGGGCTGCTCCGTGGTGAACGCGTGTTTAACAATATTCGCAAAATCATTCCAGAAACCGCTATTGAGGGCTGTGGCATGAGATTTGGTGCCGTGGCCACCAACCTGAGTACCGGGCGAGAGCTGTGGTTTACCGACGGCGACCTCCATCAGGCTATTCGCGCTTCCTGCAGCATGCCGGGGCTGCTGTCTCCCGTTGCGCACAACGGTTACTGGCTGGTGGATGGCGCTATTGTTAATCCGGTGCCGATTTCGCTCACTCGTGCGCTGGGTGCGGATATCGTCATTGCGGTGGACTTGCAGCACGATGCGCACCTGATGCAGCAGGATCTGCTGTCGGTGAATATGACGCCTGCCGGGGAGGACAATCTGGCGCAGCCTGCGTCCTGGCGCAGTCGTTTACGGGAGCGTTTGGGAAAAATGACCCACCGCCGGGCCAATGTTACGCCGACGGCGATGGAAATTATGACTACCTCGATTCAGGTGCTGGAAAACCGCCTCAAGCGTAACCGCATGGCGGGCGATCCTCCCGATATTCTTCTGCAGCCCTTTTGTCCGCAAATTTCCACCCTCGACTTTCATCGCGCGTCCGAAGCTATCGCGGCAGGCTACCTTGCGGTTGAGAAAAAAATGGATGAGCTACTGCCGCTGGTTCGTACTCATGATTAAGTTAATACTTAACCCGTTTGTGACAGGCGCTCGTTGCGATACCGTGCCACTATTGAAATATTGCCAGGCAGAGGAAAGCGCATGAGTTACCCGCTGGAAGGAAAGCAGATCCTCATTGTTGAAGACGAGCCCGTTTTCCGCTCTCTGCTGGACAGCTATTTGACGTCGCTTGGCGCGGGCACGCTGCTTGCCTGGGACGGAATGGATGCGCTTGAGAAGCTGGGGCAATTTACGCCGGATCTGCTGATTTGTGACCTGGCGATGCCACGAATGAATGGCCTTGAACTGGTGGAGCATATCCGTAACGAAGGTAATCAAACGCCCATTTTAGTTATTTCAGCGACGGAAAATATGTCTGACATAGCCCAGGCTTTACGGCTCGGTGTGCAGGATGTGTTGCTGAAACCCATTAAAGATCTTAATCGATTAAAAGAGACCGTACTGTCCTGTATCTACCCCACAATGTTTAATTCCCGGGTAGAAGAGGAGGAGCGGCTGTTTCAGGATTGGGATGCGCTGGCACGGGATCCTCAGGCTGCATCGAAGCTGCTGCAAGAACTGCAGCCGCCGGTCCAGCAGGTTATGTCGCGCTGCCGAATAAATTATCGCCAGTTAATTGCCGTCGATCAGCCTGGTCTGGTGCTCGATATTGCGCCACTTTCAGATAATGATCTGGCTTTTTATTGTTTAGACGTTACCCGTGCTGGCGATAACGGTGTATTAGCCGCGCTGTTGCTCAGAGCGTTATTCAATGGATTATTACAGGAACAACTTTCGCATCAGGGCCAGCGTTTACCTGAACTGGGTAATTTACTAAAACAGGTCAATCAACTTTTGCGTCAGGCAAACCTGAACGGACAATTTCCGCTCATTGTGGGTTATTATCACAGCGGATTAAAAAACCTCATTCTGGTCTCCGCCGGGCTTAATGCCACATTAAATACCGGCGAGCACCAAATCCAGGTCAGCAACGGCGTGCCGTTGGGGACGCTGGGCAATGCCTACCTCAATCAAATCAGTCAGCGGTGCGAAGCCTGGCAATGCCAGGTGTGGGGCTCCGGTGGGCGTTTACGGCTGATGTTGTCTGCAGAATAAACAACGGAACAACTGATTACATTTAGCTTTTTTCCTGGAACTCGGGCGGTGGTAATATCGCGACCAACCTAATCGTATTTGTCTTAAATTAGCCGCTGCCGGAGTAAACGGGGGGCGGTTTTCGTTTTTAAGCTGATATACTCAACCGCGTTTTTAAATTGACGACAAGTGTGAAACTTGAACAGTCCTGGAGGTTTTTTCAATGGCTGCCATTAATTCTAAAGTAAGAAAAGCTGTTATCCCGGTTGCGGGGTTGGGAACGCGTATGTTGCCGGCAACAAAGGCAATTCCAAAAGAGATGCTGCCGCTGGTTGATAAACCGCTGATTCAGTATGTCGTTAATGAGTGTATCGCTGCCGGTATTACCGAGATTGTACTGGTTACCCACTCTTCTAAAAATTCCATCGAGAACCACTTCGACACCAGTTTTGAACTGGAAGCCATGCTTGAGAAGCGCGTTAAGCGTCAGCTTCTGGAAGAAGTGCAGTCTATTTGCCCACCGCACGTCACCATTATGCAGGTGCGTCAGGGGCTGGCGAAAGGGCTGGGCCACGCCGTGATGTGCGCGCATCCTGTCGTCGGTGATGAGCCGGTTGCGGTGATCCTGCCGGACGTGATTCTGGATGAGTTCGAATCCGACCTTTCTCAGGACAACCTGGCTGAAATGATCCGCCGCTTTGACGAGACCGGACACAGCCAAATCATGGTTGAACCTGTTGCGGATGTAACCGCTTATGGCGTGGTTGACTGCAAAGGTGCTGCGCTTTCTGCGGGCGACAGCGTGCCAATGGTCGGGATTGTTGAGAAACCTAAAGCCGACGTTGCGCCATCCAATCTGGCCGTTGTCGGACGCTATGTGCTGAGTGCGGATATCTGGCCGCTGCTGGCGAAAACTCCTCCAGGTGCCGGGGATGAAATTCAGCTCACCGATTCTATCGCCATGCTGATGGAAAAAGAGACCGTTGAAGCCTACCACATGAAAGGCGTGAGCCATGACTGCGGCAACAAGCTGGGCTATATGCAGGCGTTTGTTGAGTACGGTATTCGTCATAACACGCTGGGTGCAGACTTTAAAACTTGGCTTGAAGCCACCGTTGGCGCGAAGAAATAAGTTAATTCAACGCAGGATGGTAAGATGAAAGTTACCGTATTTGGTATTGGCTACGTTGGTTTAGTCCAGGCCGCCGTGCTCGCTGATGTTGGGCATGACGTCATGTGCATCGACGTGGACGCAAAGAAAGTGGAAAACCTGAAAAAAGGCGAAATCCCTATCTTTGAGCCAGGCCTAGCGCCGTTGGTGAAGAAAAATTATGAAGAAGGGCGCCTGCAGTTCAGCACCAATGCTGAAGAGGGCGTCAACCATGGCGAAATGCACTATATCGCCGTGGGGACTCCGCCGGATGAAGACGGTTCCGCTGACCTGAAATACGTGACTTCCGTTGCGCGTACCATTGCGCAGTACATGGATTCACATAAAGTCGTCATCGACAAGTCAACGGTACCCGTTGGCACGGCAGACAAAGTCCGTGCGGTGATGGAAGAAACCCTGAAATCTCGCGGTCTGGAGATTAACTTTGATGTGGTTTCTAACCCCGAGTTCCTGAAAGAAGGTGCCGCGGTTGCCGACTGCATGCGCCCTGAGCGTATCGTCATCGGGACGGATAACGAAGAGGTTATTGACCTGCTTCGTGAGCTGTACGAACCGTTCAACCGTAATCACGATCGCATGATTCTGATGGATATCCGCAGCGCCGAGCTGACTAAATACGCCGCTAACTGCATGCTGGCGACCAAAATCAGCTTCATGAACGAGATTGCTAACCTGGCCGAACGTCTCGGGGCTGACATCGAGAAAGTGCGAATGGGTATCGGGTCTGATTCCCGGATTGGCTACAGCTTCATCTATCCTGGCTGCGGCTACGGTGGCTCCTGCTTCCCGAAAGATGTTCAGGCGCTGATTCGCACCGCAGAGCAGATTGGCTACACGCCAAAAATTCTGCAGGCGGTCGAAGAGGTTAACTATGCTCAGAAGCAAAAGCTGCCTGAATTCGTGACCCGCCACTTCGGCCAGGATCTGAAAGGCAAAACCTTTGCGCTTTGGGGACTTTCTTTCAAGCCTAATACAGACGATATGCGTGAAGCCTCCAGCCGGGTGCTGATTGAGGCACTGTGGGAACGAGGCGCAGAGATTCAGGCTTTCGATCCAGAAGCCATGGATGAAACTCAGCGTATTTACGGCCACCGCAGTGATTTAAGGCTGATGGGAACCAAAGAAGCGGCCCTGCAGGGCGCGGATGCGCTTGTGGTTTGTACCGAGTGGCAGAGCTTTAAGGCTCCGGATTTCGATCTGATGAAGAAATCCCTGAAGCAGCCGGTCATCTTCGATGGTCGTAATCTTTATGATCCAGAAAGACTGAATAAGCGTGGTTTTGTTTATTACGCAATCGGCCGCGGTGCTTCGATTAATATTGTTTAAATAACGCCCGTCTGTTGTTATTTATCGTGACCGGCACGACAGCGCACCAGAGAGCCTGTACGCTGCCGGTCACGTTCTCCTTCTCCGTACTACTCCTAAGATTTTAAATCCCCGCTATTAGGCTTCTACAGGGCTTTTCAGCCGTGTTCCTGCAATATTCTGCCGTTCTCGACCGACAAAACCTTTATAGGGGTTAAGGTAAAGGGCTGTGCTCGTTATTTGAACATTAGGGTGCATCTGAAGCAGAAAGATAAGCGAGCGACTAAACGCGGATAACAATGGGCCGTGTAAATATGAGCGATAAAAATGGCAGTAATATACTTCACGGCGCGTATGTGGGGCGAACCAGTCTCGGCGTAAGCGAGATAAAAGCAACGTATGGGATACTCAATAATCTCTCGGCATGCGATCTTCAGGCAGGATTCCCCACTTTGTTTAGGCAAGGATTCAACTATATGTAGTAATGCCACATTTTTAGTTGATAACGCTTATGGAGTATATCAGCCCGAGAAATGGATTATCTTAACGTCAGATAAATCTGCGTCAGGCTTAACCTGATGATTAGCGGGAGAAATTAACTGTACTAAAGGACAGGTATTGTATCTAAAGATATTAAATACGATTCATTAATAAAGAAACGTAAGCTGTTATAGGATTGTTTTACTAAAGTGGTTCATGGCAGGGGCATTAAAATGAAGTGCGTCACAAATAAAAAATCCCGCCGGAGCGGGATCTTAATAAGCAGCACTGAGAGGATTACAGCAGGAAGTCTTCCAGTTTCTTACCTTGCTCATCCATTGCTTTCTTGATAACTGCTGGAGTACGGCCCTGGCCAGTCCAGGTTTTAGTTTCGCCGTTTTCGTCGATGTACTGGTATTTAGCAGGGCGCGCAGCGCGCTTCGCTTTACCTGCAGATTTAACAGCGGCAATGCTGTTCAGCAGTTCGTTAGGGTCGATGCCGTCAGCAATCAGCATTTCACGGTATTGCTGAAGTTTACGAGTGCGCTCTTCAACTTCAGCCGCCGCCGCGTTTTCTTCTTCACGACGTTCGTTAACGACAACTTCTAATTTCTCCAGCATCTCTTCCAGAGTTTCCAGGGTGCATTCTCTTGCCTGGGCACGAAGAGTACGGATGTTGTTCAGAATTTTAAGTGCTTCGCTCATTGTAGTAATCTCAAACTTATTATTGGGGGGTGACGTTTGAGCTAATAATAGAGCGTTATATTAGGTTCTGCAATAGCCGTGAATGTAAGTAATTCAAAATTTGCTGATATATAAGTGGCAGTTTAAATACTGTTAACTTAATTCCTGGCCGCTAAACCACGTGAAATGGCACTTCAAGACTCAATTTTTAGACAACAACCCTGCCATCAAAAGGGTTTGTCATGATGAGGGAAAGATAAAAATTTCGCATTAATCATCAAATATCAAGCACGGGTATTTAGGCATAGGATGGATAGCGGTCGTTTACAATTTATAATAATTGAGCAGGTGAACCATTTCATTAGAGGCGATAACCCGTCTGGATCGGCGATCCGTCATAGCCGTTTCATGTATCCGGCATACCGCTATTACTCAATGTATAAGCGTGATTTATTAATATATCGGATACAATTAACCTTGATGTTTAGCGAGGTAATCCACCATCCACCGCACGTTACAGTGTGGTACAATCCGCCGAAACATAATTTACACTTTTGATTCAGGCAACGGGTGCAATGGCTCAACTCTATTTTTACTACTCAGCAATGAATGCGGGAAAATCGACGGCGCTACTTCAGTCATCCTGGAATTACCAGGAAAGAGGGATGCGTACGCTGGTCTACACCGCCGAAATTGATAATCGTTTTGGTGTGGGTAAGGTCAGTTCGCGTATTGGTCTGTCTTCCCCGGCCCGGCTTTATAATCCGACAACCGACCTGCTGGCCGACATCCGCGCCGAACAGCAATCTGCCCCGATACACTGCGTTCTGGTGGACGAGAGCCAATTTTTATCTAAAGAGCAGGTTTATGCTTTATCTGATGTTGTCGATGAGCTGGATATTCCTGTTTTATGCTACGGGCTGCGAACGGATTTTCGCGGGGAGTTATTTAGCGGTAGTCAGTACCTGCTGGCGCTGTCTGACAAATTGGTTGAGCTGAAAACGATTTGTTTCTGTGGCCGTAAAGCCAGTATGGTGCTGCGTCTCGATCAGGAAGGTCGGCCTTATAATGAGGGTGAGCAGGTGGTGATAGGTGGGAATGAGCGCTATGTTTCGGTCTGCCGTAAGCATTACAAAGAAGCCTTGCTTAAAGGCTCTCTACAGGCCATTCAGGGCAACTGATTCACCGGCCAGAACTTCCTGTAACGCTTCTACATTAAACATGCTGTGCAGGCCTGAGTGACGTATTCAGACAGAAAAAAACCCGCCAAAAGGCGGGTTTTGCATTTTAAGGGCTACCGATTAAGCCGTTTTCTTGGCTTTTTTGTCAGCTTTTGCCGCTGGTGCAGCTTCTTTAGCCGCAGCACCTTCAACAAACGGACGGCCGTAGTAGGTATCCAGCAGAATCTGTTTCAGCTCAGAAATCAGCGGATAGCGTGGGTTAGCGCCGGTGCACTGGTCGTCAAAGGCATCTTCAGACAGTTTATCTACGTGTGCCAGGAAGTCTGCTTCCTGCACGCCTGCTTCGCGGATGGACTTAGGAATACCCAGTTCAGCTTTGATTGATTCCAGCCATGCCAGCAGTTTCTCAATCTTAGCCGCGGTACGGTCACCCGCTGCGGTCAGACCCAGGTGGTCGGCGATTTCAGCGTAGCGGCGACGAGCCTGTGGACGGTCGTACTGGCTGAAAGCCGTCTGCTTGGTTGGGTTGTCGTTCGCGTTATAGCGAATAACGTTGGAAATCAGCAGGGCGTTCGCCAGACCGTGCGGAATGTGGAACTGAGAACCCAGTTTGTGAGCCATGGAGTGGCACACGCCCAGGAAGGCGTTAGCAAACGCGATACCGGCGATAGTCGCTGCGTTGTGAACACGTTCACGCGCAACCGGATTCTTAGACCCTTCATTATAGGAAGCTGGCAGGTTTTCTTTCAGCAGTTTGAGTGCCTGCAGAGCCTGGCCGTCAGAGAATTCGCTTGCCAGGACGGAAACGTAAGCTTCTAGCGCGTGGGTCACGGCATCCAGACCACCAAAGGCGCAAAGCGACTTAGGCATTTCCATCACCAGGTTAGCATCAACAATTGCCATGTCCGGGGTCAGCGCGTAGTCAGCCAGCGGGTATTTCTGGCCGGTTGCATCGTCGGTAACAACCGCAAACGGTGTGACTTCAGAACCGGTACCGGACGTGGTGGTGACCGCAATCATCTTCGCTTTCACGCCCATTTTCGGGAACTTGTAGATACGTTTACGGATATCCATAAAGCGCAGCGCCAGTTCTTCGAAGTGGGTTTCTGGGTGCTCGTACATGACCCACATGATTTTGGCTGCATCCATTGGGGAGCCGCCGCCCAGCGCAATGATCACGTCTGGTTTGAAGGAGTTTGCTAGTTCAGCACCCTTACGAACAACGGTCAGTGTAGGGTCAGCTTCAACTTCGAAGAAGACTTCGGTTTCTACGCCAGCGGCTTTCAGCACGGAGGTGATCTGATCGGCATAGCCATTATTGAACAGGAAACGGTCGGTCACAATCAGCGCACGTTTGTGGCCATCAGTAATCACTTCATCCAGCGCAATTGGCAGAGAGCCACGGCGGAAGTAGATAGATTTCGGAAGTTTATGCCACAGCATGTTCTCAGCTCGCTTAGCAACGGTTTTCTTGTTGATCAGGTGCTTAGGACCCACGTTTTCGGAGATGGAGTTACCGCCCCATGAACCACAACCCAGCGTCAGAGACGGCGCAAGTTTGAAGTTATACAGGTCACCGATACCCCCCTGAGAAGCCGGAGTGTTAATCAGGATACGTGCGGTCTTCATTTTGTCGCCGAAGAACTTAACGCGCGCAGGCTGATTGTCCTGGTCGGTATAAAGGCAAGAGGTATGGCCGATACCGCCCATCTCAACCAGTTTCTCTGCTTTTACTACCGCGTCTTCAAAGTTTTTAGCGCGGTACATGGCAAGGGTAGGGGACAGTTTTTCATGAGCAAACGGCTCGGACTCATCTACTACAGACACTTCACCGATCAGGATTTTGGTGTCTGCTGGTACGGTGAAGCCAGCCAGTTCTGCAATTTTGGCTGCCGGCTGGCCCACAATCGCGGCGTTAAGCGCACCATTCTTCAGGATGATGTCCTGAACGGCTTTCAGCTCTTTGCCCTGCAGCAGGTAACCGCCGTGGCTGGCGAAACGTTCGCGAACGGCGTTATATACAGAATCAACAACGATGACGGACTGTTCAGACGCACAGATAACGCCGTTGTCGAAGGTTTTTGACATCAAAATAGACGCAACAGCACGTTTTACGTCGGCAGTTTCGTCTACCACAACAGGTGTGTTACCTGCGCCTACGCCGATAGCCGGTTTACCGGAGCTGTAAGCAGCTTTAACCATGCCTGGGCCACCGGTCGCCAGAATCATGTTGATGTCCGGGTGGTGCATCAGGGCGTTAGACAGCTCGACGGAAGGTTGATCAATCCAGCCGATCAGATCTTTTGGTGCGCCCGCCGCGATTGCAGCCTGCAGAACAATGTCTGCTGCTTTGTTGGTTGCATCTTTAGCGCGTGGGTGCGGGGAGAAGATGATCGCGTTACGGGTTTTCAGGCTGATCAGCGATTTGAAAATGGCGGTTGAAGTTGGGTTAGTGGTTGGCACGATACCGCAGATGATACCGACAGGTTCGGCAATCGTGATGGTACCGAAGGTGTCGTCTTCAGACAGCACACCGCAGGTTTTCTCATCTTTATAAGCGTTATAGATATATTCAGAAGCGAAGTGGTTTTTAATCACTTTATCTTCGACGATACCCATACCGGATTCAGCGACGGCTAATTTAGCCAGGGGGATTCGAGCGTCGGCAGCGGCCAGGGCGGCAGCACGGAAAATCTTATCGACTTGCTCTTGAGTAAAGTTGGCATATTCACGCTGGGCTTTCTTTACGCGCTCTACGAGGGCGTTCAGTTCCGCGACATTAGTTACAGCCATAATGCTCTCCTGATAATGTTAAACTCTTTTAGTAAATAAGCTGCGCGAGTCGACAGTATAGTCAGCAGCCACAGAATGCGTGTTTAAGACAAAAACCGTCATAAAAATGACCTGAATTCATGCGCTGATTTACTAAAAGAGCCTCATCTGAATAAGCTGTGTTAGTGGAAAAACCTGCTCTTCAGATGTGTCCAAGAGTACTCACTTCTGAGTGGGTTTTTCGTGATCTAAATCACAACTAATTGATGCTGACACCATTCAGCAAGCGCTATCCAGGTGATTGATAAATCTTTAAAAATTTAGTCACAGCGATGTCAAAACAAAGTATCACAAATTCAACATTCAGGTAACAGTTCACCATGATGCTAAAATAAGTTGCTGCAGGCGCCGATTAAGCAGGGAAATAGCGTAGCGGCAGGGGTGTTTTTCCATTACATTACGCCTGCTTTTGCTTTGTTCATTTGCGGAGTTTTGTGTGGCTCAATCCTTTTTCGACTTGCCAACCTATATTAAGTTCTTTATCGGGATGTTTGCCCTGGTCAACCCGGTAGGGATCATTCCCGTATTTATTAGTATGACCAGTTACCAGAGTGCCGCAGCAAGAAATAAAACCAACCTCACGGCCAACCTCTCGGTGGCGATTATTCTCTGGACCTCACTTTTTTTGGGTGACGGTATTCTGCAAGTTTTTGGTATTTCAATCGATTCATTCCGAATTGCCGGCGGTATTCTTGTGGTGACCATTGCTATGTCAATGATCAGCGGTAAGTTGGGTGAAGATAAACAGAACAAGCAAGAGAAGTCGGAGAGCGCGATTCGCGAAAGTGTGGGGGTTGTTCCTCTCGCATTGCCGTTGATGGCGGGGCCTGGTGCAATCAGTTCAACGATTGTCTGGGGAAGTCGCTATCATAGCTGGGGTCATCTGCTGGGATTTTCCCTGGCCATTGCGCTGTTTGCATTTTGCTGTTGGCTGCTGTTCCGCATTGCACCGTGGCTGGTGCGCATGCTGGGGCAAACCGGGATCAACGTGATCACCCGTATCATGGGCCTGCTTCTGATGTCTCTGGGGATCGAATTTATTGTCACCGGGGTCAGGGCTATCTTCCCGGGGCTGACAAGTTAATTCCGCTGCCGCTTTCAAATGAAAAAGCAGAATCTCTATTCTGCTTTTTTTCTTTCCGTAGAAGAAAATTTCACCTGCTCGCTATCCCCATCATTGCAAAAGTAAATGCGAATCTTTCATAAGAAAATGCTTTGGAAAACCGTATATTAGAGGTTGACGTTGTAACAAGCTGTACAGAAAAGTGGCGATCGAAATGATATTTAGCATCCGTTATGCAATCAGGCTTGCTGCGGGTTTATTGAGATGATATTAGTAATTCATGCCTTCCCGCAGAGGAATGTGCTAAAAAATAATCAATTGTTAATTTTTTGTGAGTGATGAAGCAGGCGATAAACCGACCTCCTCTCTAATGCAGTGATAGTATACTAACCCCATGATAATAAAGATTATGATTGGGTTTTTATAGAGCTCATTCCTGCATGACGCTCCCCACAATCTCTCCATAAAAGAGAAATGGTTAACAAATTTGCAAATTGTATTGGCGGGTATCTGAAGCTTTTGATACTTTCCGGGCAAAACAATTCGCTGAAAAATGTTTCTTTTCTAGATGAGAATGATTTCGCAGCGTAATCATGTCCTGCGAACAACTAAATCATGGCCGTCGACCACGCAATCGGCGGCAGAAAGAATCGACGTAATGAGGTCGCCGAATCGAGCGGCCCGAAAATAAAGTCGGTGATAGCGAAGTAGTAAGGAAAGCAGTATCCCGTACGGACGTTTAACGCTCCTGCGCTGTAAGGGACCCCTGAGGGGAAGAGGCCGACTTTCGGGTCGGTAATTATAATGAGTGGAGTACCAACACAATGACAAATATCACTAAAAAAAGCCTGATTGCAGCGGGCATTTTAACTGCGCTGATTGCTGGCAATGCCGCGATGGCGGCAGATGTTCCGGCGGGTGTGCAATTGGCAGAGAAACAAGATCTGGTTCGTAACAACGGCTCAGAACCTCAATCTCTTGATCCGCACAAAATCGAAGGTGTGCCAGAGTCCAATATCAGCCGTGACCTGTTCGAAGGTCTGCTGGTAAGCGATCTGCAGGGCCACCCGTCTCCGGGTGTCGCAGAGTCCTGGGACAATAAAGATTTTAAAGTCTGGACTTTCCACCTGCGTAAAGACGCGAAATGGTCCAACGGCGAACCTGTGACCGCGCAGGACTTTGTTTACAGCTGGCAGCGCCTGGCTGACCCGAAAACCGCCTCTCCTTATTCCAGCTACCTGCAATACGGTCACCTGACCAATATCGACGATATCATTGCCGGTAAAAAGCCGACCAGCGATCTGGGCGTGAAAGCCATCGATGACCACACTCTGGAAGTCACCCTGAGCGAGCCGGTGCCGTACTTCTACAAGCTGCTGGTTCACCCATCCGTTTCTCCGGTACCGAAAGCGACCGTTGAGAAATTCGGCGACAAGTGGACCCAGCCTGCCAACATCGTGACCAACGGTGCTTACAAATTAAAAGATTGGGTGGTGAACGAGCGTATCGTTCTGGTGCGTAACACCAACTACTGGAATAACGCGAAAACCGTGATTAACCAGGTGACCTACCTGCCAATCTCTTCTGAAGTAACAGACGTTAACCGCTACCGCAGCGGTGAAATCGACATGACGTATAACAACCTGCCGATTGAGCTGTTCCAGAAACTGAAAAAAGAAATTCCAACTGAAGTTCACGCCGATCCGTACCTGTGTACTTATTACTACGAGATCAACAACCAGAAAGCACCATTTACCGATCCTCGCGTTCGTGCGGCGCTGAAACTGGGCCTGGATCGCGACATCATCGTGAACAAAGTGAAAAACCAGGGCGATCTGCCGGCTTATGGTTATACCCCGCCGTATACCGATGGCGCGAAACTGACCCCGCCAGAGTGGTTCACCTGGTCTCAGGACAAGCGTAACGAAGAAGCCAAAAAACTGCTGGCTGAAGCAGGTTACACCAAAGACAAGCCGCTGACCTTCAACCTGCTGTACAACACCTCCGATCTGCACAAGAAGCTGGCTATCGCCGTGGCGTCTATCTGGCAGAAAAACCTGGGCGTGAACGTCAAGCTGGAGAACCAGGAGTGGAAAACCTTCCTGGATACCCGTCATCAGGGGACCTTCGACGTGGCGCGTGCGGGCTGGTGTGCGGACTATAACGAACCGACTTCCTTCCTGAACACCATGCTGTCCGACAGCTCTAACAACACCGCGCACTATAAGAGCCCGGCGTTCGACAAGATTATTGCCGACACCCTGAAAGTGACCGACGAAGCCCAGCGTACCGCGCTGTATGAGAAAGCTGAGCAGCAGCTTGATAAAGACTCGGCCATCGTTCCGGTTTACTACTACGTTAACGCCCGTCTGGTTAAGCCGTGGGTGGGTGGTTACACCGGTAAAGACCCGATGGATAATGTCTACGTCAGAGACTTGTACATTATCAAACATTAATGGCAATTCGTGGGGCAGGGCCCACTGGTTTCGGCCGGTGGATAGATTCTGCCCCATCGTGTCTTATTTACATCGCACTGCAAAGGCACAGGCCAGAAGGTACGGGCAATGTTGAAATTTATTCTACGTCGTTGTCTGGAAGCAATTCCGACACTCTTTATTCTTATTACTATTTCCTTCTTTATGATGCGTCTCGCACCGGGGAGCCCTTTTACCGGCGAACGTACGTTGCCGCCAGAAGTTATGGCGAACATCGAAGCGAAGTATCACCTTAACGATCCGATCACCACGCAGTATTTCAGCTATTTAAAACAGCTGGCGCACGGGGATTTTGGGCCGTCATTTAAATACAAAGACTATTCGGTCAATGACCTGGTGGCGTCCAGCTTCCCGGTATCCGCAAAATTAGGCGCAGCTGCTTTCATCTTTGCCATTGTGCTGGGTGTGACGGCGGGCGTGGTTGCGGCACTGAATCAAAACACCAAATGGGATTACACGGTAATGGGCTTTGCCATGACGGGGGTGGTTATCCCCAGCTTCGTGGTGGCGCCGTTGCTGGTACTGATATTCGCTATCACCCTGAAATGGCTGCCCGGTGGCGGCTGGAACGGGGGAGCGCCGAAGTACATGATACTGCCGATGATTGCTCTGTCTTTGGCATACATCGCGAGCATCGCGCGTATTACCCGCGGCTCA
This sequence comes from Cedecea sp. B1(4), assembly GCF_059414925.1. Taxonomy (NCBI): domain Bacteria; kingdom Pseudomonadati; phylum Pseudomonadota; class Gammaproteobacteria; order Enterobacterales; family Enterobacteriaceae; genus Cedecea; species Cedecea sp. B1(4). The sequence goes on from NZ_JCAHMZ010000002.1 coordinate 393,257, forward strand.
ATGATTGAAGTCCTGCACTCTAACTTCATCCGCACCGCACGTGCTAAAGGCCTGCCGATGCGTCGTATCGTGCTGCGTCATGCCCTGAAACCTGCGCTGCTGCCGGTCCTGTCCTACCTCGGGCCCGCGTTTGTAGGGATCATCACGGGTTCTATGGTAATTGAAACAATTTATGGCTTGCCGGGCATCGGTCAGCTGTTTGTTAACGGGGCGCTGAACCGTGACTATTCACTGGTTCTCAGCCTGACCATTCTGGTCGGTGCGCTGACGATTCTGTTCAACGCGGTAGTTGACGTGCTGTATGCCGTTATCGACCCGAAAATCCGTTACTAAGCTGGAGTGGCCATAATGTTGACTAAGAAAAACAGCGAGGCGCTGGAAAACTTCAGTGAAAAACTGGAAGTTGAAGGCCGTAGCCTGTGGCAGGATGCGCGTCGCCGTTTTATCCATAACCGTGCGGCGATCACCAGCCTGTTTGTTTTGGCGCTGATTGCACTGTTCGTGGCGTTTGCGCCCGTTCTGTCGCAGTTTACCTACTTTGATACCGACTGGGGCATGATGTCTGCAGCCCCTGACATGGCATCCGGTCACTACTTCGGAACCGATTCATCGGGCCGTGACCTGCTGGTGCGCGTCGCCATCGGGGGACGTATTTCCCTGATGGTCGGTATTTCTGCTGCGCTGGTGGCGGTGATTGTTGGGACGCTTTACGGCTGTCTGGCCGGTTATCTCGGCGGCAAAATCGACTCCGTGATGATGCGTTTGCTCGAGATCCTGAACTCCTTCCCGTTCATGTTCTTCGTTATTTTGCTGGTGACCTTCTTCGGGCAAAACATCCTGCTGATTTTCGTGGCTATCGGCATGGTGTCCTGGCTGGACATGGCGCGTATCGTGCGCGGCCAGACCCTGAGCCTGAAACGCAAAGAGTTCATCGAAGCGGCACACGTAGGCGGTGTTTCGACCATTAACATCGTTCTGCGCCATATTGTGCCGAACGTGTTGGGCGTGGTGGTGGTTTACGCCTCACTGCTGGTACCTAGCATGATCCTGTTCGAATCTTTCCTGAGTTTCCTGGGCCTCGGCACGCAGGAACCTCTGAGCAGCTGGGGAGCGCTGTTAAGCGACGGTGCAAACTCCATGGAGGTATCACCGTGGCTTCTGCTGTTCCCGGCAGGCTTCCTGGTGGTTACGCTGTTCTGTTTTAACTTTATCGGCGATGGCCTGCGTGATGCCCTCGACCCGAAAGATCGTTAAGGAGTCCCTCCATGAGTACTATTGAAACCTCTCCGGTGGCCGCTCCACTGAACAAATCTGAGGTCCTGCTGGACGTTAAAGACCTGCGTGTGACCTTTGGCACACCCGACGGCGACGTCACGGCAGTAAACGACCTCAACTTTAGCCTGCGTGCCGGTGAAACCCTCGGCATTGTCGGTGAGTCCGGCTCGGGCAAATCCCAAACGGCCTTCGCGCTGATGGGCCTGCTGGCGGCCAATGGTCGTATCGGCGGCTCTGCGAAATTCAACGGCAAAGAGATCCTGAACCTGCCGGAGTCGCAGCTTAACCGCCTGCGCGCCGAGCAAATCTCGATGATTTTCCAGGATCCGATGACCTCGCTGAACCCGTACATGCGTGTGGGCGATCAGCTGATGGAAGTGCTGATGCTGCACAAAAAACTCGGTAAGGCGGAAGCGTTTGAAGAGTCTGTGCGGATGCTGGATGCGGTAAAAATGCCGGAAGCGCGGAAGCGCATGCGCATGTTCCCACACGAGTTCTCCGGCGGGATGCGTCAGCGCGTGATGATTGCCATGGCGCTGCTGTGTCGGCCAAAACTGCTAATTGCTGACGAACCGACTACCGCGCTGGACGTTACCGTTCAGGCGCAGATCATGACGCTGCTGAACGAGCTGAAGCGTGAGTTCAACACGGCGATCATCATGATTACCCACGACCTGGGCGTTGTAGCGGGGATCTGCGACAAAGTGCTGGTGATGTACGCTGGGCGTACGATGGAATACGGCAACGCGCGTGACGTCTTCTACAAGCCGGTACACCCTTACTCCATCGGCCTGTTGAACGCGGTGCCGCGTCTGGATGCGGAAGGTGAATCTCTGCTGACCATTCCTGGCAACCCGCCGAACCTGTTGCGCCTGCCGCAGGGATGCCCGTTCCAGCCTCGCTGCCAGTTTGCGATGGAAGCGTGTAATAGTGCTCCGCCACTGGAGCAGTTTGGTGATGGCCGCCTGCGTGCCTGCTTTAGACCGGTGGAGGAATTAGTATGAGCACCGTTGCAGAAGAGAGAAAAGTTCTGTTAGAAATCGCCGACCTGAAGGTGCATTTTGACATCAAAGACGGCAAACAGTGGTTCTGGCAGCCTTCCAAAACCCTGAAAGCCGTGGATGGCGTGACGCTGCGCCTGTACGAAGGGGAAACCCTCGGCGTGGTGGGCGAGTCCGGCTGCGGGAAATCGACCTTTGCCCGCGCCATCATTGGCCTGGTGAAAGCGACCGATGGCCGCGTAGCCTGGCTGGGGAAAGATCTTCTGGGCATGAAACAGGAAGAGTGGCGCGATGTGCGCAGCGATATTCAGATGATTTTCCAGGATCCTCTGGCATCGCTGAACCCGCGTATGAACATCGGCGATATCATCGCCGAGCCGCTGCTGACCTATCATCCAAAAATGCCTAAGCAGGAAGTTCGCGACCGCGTGAAGGCGATGATGATGAAGGTCGGCCTGCTGCCAAACCTGGTCAACCGCTACCCGCATGAGTTCTCCGGCGGCCAGTGCCAGCGTATCGGTATCGCACGCGCGCTTATTCTTGAGCCAAAACTCATCATCTGTGATGAGCCGGTCTCCGCGCTGGACGTGTCGATTCAGGCGCAGGTGGTCAACCTGCTGCAGAAACTGCAGCGCGAAATGGGGCTGTCGTTAATCTTCATTGCCCACGATCTCGCGGTGGTGAAGCACATCTCCGATCGCGTGCTGGTCATGTATCTGGGTCATGCGGTGGAGCTGGGCACCTATGATGAGGTGTACCACAATCCGCTGCACCCATACACCAAAGCGCTGATGTCGGCGGTGCCGATCCCCGACCCGGACCTGGAGAAGAACAAAACTATCCAGCTGCTGGAAGGGGAGCTTCCGTCGCCCATCAATCCGCCATCAGGCTGCGTGTTCCGTACCCGCTGCCCGATTGCCGGCCCGGAATGCGCCAAAACGCGGCCGGTGCTGGAAGGCAGTTTCCGCCATGCGGTTTCCTGTCTGAAGGTTGACCCGCTATAATCTCGCCTGGGGCCAGCACCGCGCTGGCCCTTTCTTTTTGCGAGGATCACCGTGCCTGGGAACATTTCTTCACTTCGTGTACTGCTGTACCGCTTTCTGTTCGATCAAAATACCCGTTCCGGGCGCCGTTTCGAGGCGTTTTGCGGCCTGCTGGCGCTGCTCAGCGTAGCCGTTGTTTTTACCGAATCCAGCGTCGGGAGCGACCCCCGGCTAACCTACGGCGAATGGCAGCTGTTTATCTGGCTGGAAATCATCTTTACGCTGCTGTTCACCTGTGAATATTTGCTTCGGGTGTTAACGTGGCCGCAGCCTGTCCGTTATGTGATCAGCTTCTGGGGCATTATTGACCTGGCGACCATGCTGCCGCTGTATGTCCTGTGGCTTTGGCCAGAGTTTGCTATTCACTACTATTTTGCCTGGCGAGCAATGCGCGCCATCCGCGTGCTGCGTATCCTCAAACTTCTGCGCTACATGCCCGCGCTCAAAAGTCTGTGGCGCAGCCTGATTAACGCCAGCAATCAGCTGATCCTGTTCTATTCGTTTATTGCCATCGTGATGGTTGCGGCGGGAGCGCTGATGTACGGCATAGAAGGGAAGGCCAACGGCTTTACCAGCCTTGGCGTAGCGGTTTACTGGGCGGTTGTGACGGTCACAACTGTCGGCTATGGCGACATTGTGCCGCATACTGCGCTGGGGCGTTTCGTGGCCTCGCTGCTGATCCTGATTGGTTATTCGGTTATAGCCATCCCCACCGGGATTTTAACGGCGCAAATGTCTCAGGATATGCAAAGAAGGCGGTCGGTAAGGGAATGTACGCGCTGTCATCAGCAGGATCATGCCAGCAATGCGCATTACTGCAAAACCTGCGGGGAGCATCTCCCGCCCAATGAGAAGTAGTCACAGCGCGGCCTGAGGGCCGCGCAGGGAGGATTACTCACGCCACAGGATGTGGCACAGCTTGTGGTCTTTCTCGCGGCACAGCAGGACGCGAGCGAAGATATCGTTCAGCTCACCGCCGTCGGTATCCGCCAACCCGATAACGACTTCTGCAAAGAAGTCAGGGTTCAGGTCGAAATCGACGTGCTCCTGCCAGTCTTCGGCCGGGTCAAACAGCTCCGCACCGCCGCGCTCCTCGAACTGCAGATTGAAAAGAATAATGTCAGCAGGATCGAGATTATCGCCCGCCAGCTCGAGAAAAATATCGTACGCCTGTTCTAAAGTCTCGTCTTCGGTCAGGCGGTTATTCAGATCCATTTCCATCTCTACATCCACTTATCGAGTGCTGATGCGCCACGTTTTACAGCAACGGACTAAAGAAGTAAAACAGTCGCTCGGTCATTCGCTGCCAGAGCGGGCGTTTTAACCATAAATGCGCGTCCAGCAGCCGCGAGCGGGAGATATAGTCGTCCTGCACTGCGGCCAAATCACCGGCAAAACCTTCATCGTCAATGACCAGCGTAATCTCAAAATTCAGCCACAGGCTGCGCATGTCCAGGTTAACCGTGCCGACCAGGCTGAGTTGCCCATCGACCAGCACGCTTTTGGTGTGCAGCAGCCCGCCTTCAAACTGGTAAATTTTCACGCCAGCGGCAAGCAGTTCAGTGAAGAACGCGCGGCTTGCCCAGCCCACCAGTAAAGAATCGTTTTTACGCGGCACGATGATACTCACGTCCACGCCACGCTGCGCTGCGGTGCAAATGGCGTGGAGCAAATCATCGCTCGGTACGAAGTAGGGGGTCGTCATGATCAGATATTCACGTGCGGCATAAACGGAGGTCAGCAACGCCTGATGAATCAGATCCTCCGGGAACCCTGGCCCTGAAGCGATAGTATGAATGGTGTGGCCGCTGGCCTCTTCGAACGGCATTATATTCTCATCCGGCGGCGGCGGAAGAATGCGTTTCCCGGTCTCTATCTCCCAGTCGCAGGAGTATACGATGCCCATTGCGGTGGCGACCGGGCCTTCCATACGCGCCATCAAATCGACCCACTGACCCACATTCGCATCCTGCTTGAAGAAACGGGGGTCAACCATGTTCATGCTACCGGTATAGGCAATATAGTTATCGATCATCACCATCTTACGGTGCTGGCGCAGGTCCATCCGACGCAGGAAAACACGCATCAGGTTAACCTTCAGCGCTTCGACTACTTCGATGCCCGCGTTACGCATCATATTGGCCCACGGGCTGCGGAAGAAGGCGACGCTACCCGCGGAGTCGAGCATCAAACGGCAATGAATGCCGCGTCGTGCTGCCGCCATCAATGATTCTGCCACCTGGTCGGCCATGCCGCCGGGCTGCCAGATATAAAACACCATCTCAATGTTATGGCGTGCCAGTTGGATATCGCGGATCAGCGCCTGCATGGTGTCATCCGAACTGGTTAGCAGCTGGAGCTGATTCCCCTTCACGCCGGCAATCCCCTGGCGGCGCTCGCAAAGCTGGAACAGCGAGCTGGCGACCTCGCTGGTTTCTGAGGCAAAAATATGCTTACAGTTTTTCAGCTCTTTAAGCCACTTAGCGGTAGAAGGCCACATGGCGCGCGCGCGCTCTGCCCGGCGTTTACCGAGATGCAGTTCCCCCACGGAGAGATAGGCAATAATCCCGACCAGCGGCAGAATATAGATGATCAATAGCCAGGCCATTGCTGAAGGGACGGCGCGGCGTTTCATCAATATACGCAGCGTAACGCCGGCGATAAGCAGCCAGTAGCCGAGAATGACCAGCCAGCTCACCACGGTATAGAAGGTTGTCATGCCTTAAAAATCCTTTTGAAACCGAAGAGTTGAGAGTGTACGCAGAACTTTCATTGCTTAACACTAAAAGTATACGCAAAACGGATGGTTTGCCCGGCAGAAGGTTCTATAATGGCGTGTCTTTTTTAGGAAATTGAGTCGTAGACATGAGACGTAGCAGAACGGAAGTTGGGCGTTGGCGTATGCAGCGTCAAACACAGAAGCGCAGGGCGCGTTGGCTGGAAAGCCAGTCACGGCGCAATATGCGCATTCATGCTATTCGTAAGTGCCTGGTTAACCAGCAGCGTAATTCATTGCTGTTTGCCATCCACGATCGCTGGGCATAAGATCCGGGCACCGCGTGCGGTGCCCATTAAATCGATTAGGAAATAAACCTTCCCTTTACTCTGAATTTATATTTCCAAAGGGAGGAAGTTTGTTTTTAAAATGATCGCGATCATCATTTTAATTAAAACAGGAGGCATAATTCACGGAATTTTCTTACCTTGACAGGGTGTCGCAATAAGTGATCATCGATTTAATTAAAAAGGATTTCTCTTATACCAGGAGAATAAGCTTTCTGTTTGTCATTATTCTTGCCGTGCTGGTGATGTTTAGCTCGGCGCTGGCCTGGATAAACTATAATTATCAAAAAAACACGTTGAATGATGAAAACGAAGGTTTTGTTCATAATATTGCGATGTTCTATATCGAGCAGCAGCTTAAAACTTTAGAGAATGCATTGTGGCAAAGCGCTACCCTATTAAATAATAAAAACGTTGATACTCTGGTTAATGCTGAAAATGAAGTTTTGGAGAAACAGCTCACAACATCTATTGCGGTGTTGCCAGCTATTTCAGGTTATATTATTGCCACACGTGATGGAAAGTATAATAGCATACCAAATTCCTATGTTGATAATCGCCTGGACCTGTCAGGACGAAACTGGTACGAAAGCCTCAGCGTAAAAAGTTCTTTTGTGAACTATTCGAATATTTATGCTAATGCAGTTGATAAATCACCGGTAGTGACCATTGCCAAACTGCTGCATGACGATAAAGGCGAGCGGTACGGGATGTTCGCCATGGATCTGAATTTGATCAATATGAGCTATCCGCTACGACAGTTGGAGAGTCCGAATCCAGGGCACTTCTCGATTGTTGACCGTCAGGGAAGAGCGGTGCTTGACGCAGACAGCGATGCCATCGGCACGGAGGTTGTCTCACCGGCAGTGGTGCAGTGTATGACAAATGGTCTGGGGTCATTTCACGATAAAGCAAGTCACAAGCAGTATTACTACTACTCCTTATCAAATCCGGACTGGTTTGTTGTTTATGCTGTAAAAGACAGAATGATTGATGATGCCGTTTTATATTTTGTCTGGATTATCTTGGGCGGATTTGTTTTTTGCCTGACAATTTATCTATTGTTGTGGTTCTTTATGCATCAATCGATAAAGTCGATGGTGATTGATATTATTTCGATGATGCGTTTTGGACGTCTGGACATGAAAGGCGGCGTCGATAAACAAATTATGAATGAAATAAATGCAAGCAGCCAGCAAATAAAAAGTGCAAAAAATGCTTCGCTAACCGATGGTCTCACAGGGTTGCTTAATCGCCGTAGCTTTGATAATGACATTAATTACCTATTAGCCCGGGAAGCACCTTTTAGTCTTGGCATCATTGATATTGATAACTTTAAAAAAATAAACGATGACTATGGGCATCTGGTCGGTGACACGGTGCTAAAGGTCATTGCCGATATGGGCATGGGGTTACTGGACGATCGCGCCAAGCTTTATCGCTACGGTGGAGAGGAAATTGCCTTTATTTATTTTTCCGACAATCAGGTTAAAGCGATGGAAATTATGGAAGGCTGGCGTAAAACGGTCGAAAGTAAACTCTGGCGTGAACAAGGATTAGTCGTCACCTTTAGCGGCGGTGTTTGCCCATGGCGAGGTGAGGATTATGAAGCGCTGATTGAGAAAGCCGACAGGTTGCTCTACAAGGCGAAATCCAGCGGAAAAAATAAAGTCGTGATCTCGACCAGCTAAGGAAGCCTGCCAAAAGGAGTAGTTACATGGAGAAAAGCGCTGAGTTCATCGTTAATCGGGTGATGAAGAATAACTTCGGCATGGCTTTTGAGTCGTTACTGCAGCCGATTTTCGACACATCAGGTTTTACCTGTGTCGGCGCCGAGATGCTCATTCGAGGCGTGCATCGGCGGGCACTCGTCTCCCCAGACGTGTTTATTAATCGACTGGAAGAAAACGGAGGGATTGTGTCGCTGGGCGAACATGTTATCTCCTCGGCATTTAGCTATATGACGGACGTCATCGTGCCGCATAACGGGAGTTATTTATTGCACCTCAATCTTTCGCCAGTTCAATTGAATGATGCTGGTTTTGCCGATCGGATAGTCGAGCTGGTGGCTCAGCGCCCTGTGCCAGTGCAACGCATTGTCTTTGAGATAACCGACAACAACATTCTGCTAGATGATACCGGGCGCGAAAACGCTACTCGCCTTCGTGACGCCGGTTTTTTACTTGCGTGGGATGATATTCACAGCGTTGAACAGCTTCAAAGCAGACTGGCTCAGCTAGAAACAGACTTCATAAAGCTAGACCGTGCCTGCTTCAGGGCCACATCCGGCGAAGAAACGCTCAATATTATCCGCCGTGCTCAGGAGAAAGAGGTGGATGTTATTGCGGAAGGGGTAGAAACCTTTTCGCAGATGCAAGTGCTGTTCAATAGCAATGTCAGGCTGGCGCAAGGTTATCTTTTCTCACGGCCCCTGAATCAGGACAGTTTTCGCCAGAAGCATTTACAGCTGACAGAGTAACACGCTAATGAGCCTGCAGCCTGCAGGCTCGTCTGAAGGCAAATCAGAATACTTTCTTGTACGGTTTTACTTCAACTTTAGCGTACACGCCTGCGGCGATATACGGGTCTGCATCAGCCCAGGCTTTCGCCTCTTCCAGAGACGCAAACTCGGCAATCACCGTGGAACCGGTAAAGCCGGCGCTGCCAGGATCGTTGCTGTCAACCGCCGGCATTGGGCCTGCGGTCAGCAGACGACCTTCGTCACGCAGCAGCTGAAGGCGAGCCAGGTGGGCAGGGCGAACGGACAGGCGCTTTTCCAGTGAATCAGCAATATCTTCGGCATAAATGACGTACAGCACGGGCACACTTCCTTCTTGATGTTGGGTTGTAAACCACGGTAAGTGAACCTTGGGCAGACTGCAATTGAAAGATAAACAGGATGTTAAATCCTTGAGAAAATAGCGGGAAACTCGCGCAGACAGCAGGAAAAAGTGCGCCTTTGGGCAATGCGTTGTTGAATATGATTGTTATTTGCATTTAAAATTGTCGTCTCTTGAAAGACACTGAAACCATTATGACGTCAATGACCCTGGAATTACCTCGCCGCTTTCCGTGGCCGACTCTTCTCTCCGTCGGGATTCATGGTGCCGTTGTGGCCGGGTTGCTCTACACCTCGGTACATCAGGTTATTGAGTCCCCAGCACCTTCGCAGCCGATCAGCGTCACGATGGTTGCGCCTGCTGATCTTGAGCCTCCTCAGCCTCAGGTTGTTCAGCCTCCGCCACAGCCGGTCGCGGAACCCGAACCTGAGCCAGAGCCGATACCCGAGCCGCCGAAAGAGGCGCCCGTTGTTATTCACAAGCCTGAGCCTAAGCCAAAACCGAAGCCTAAGCCGGTGAAAAAGGTTGAGCAGCCGAAGCGTGACGTTAAGCCGGTTGAGCCTCGCCAGGCTTCTCCGTTTGAAAACAATGCGCCCGTGCAGCCTGCACCAACGGCAGCGGCGAAACCAGCTCCTGCATCGCCTGCACCATCGGTGAATACCGGGCCGCGAGTGATCAGCCGCGACAGGCCGCAGTACCCAACGCGAGCTTTTGCATTGCGTATGGACGGCAACGTTCGCGTGAAGTTTGATGTCGATGCCGATGGCCGGGTGAATAACGTTGAGATCCTCTCCGCCCAGCCTGCAAACATGTTCGAACGTGAAGTTAAGCAGGCGATGAAGAAGTGGCGCTATGAGAGCGGGAAGCCAGGGCAGGGCATTACCGTCAACATCAAGTTCCGCATTAGCGGCGGCGCAAGCATGGATTAATAATCATCACCCACCTTTTAAAAGAGCCACGTATGAGAATACGTGGCTTTTTAATTTCGTGACCAGTTTTGCCTAATGTTGTGGGATATTTATTGTTTGAATATTCATCAATTAAACGATTCCAGAAAAACAATAAATGAGTTATTTCATTCCTTATCCTAAATTCAATAATCAAACTTAAGGTAAATTAACTACCAATATTAATAGGGGGGTTATTTAAGACTTTTCTTATTTATTGCTGCGCTGGCATACTAAAAAGAAATGACAAAAATAGACTCTTCTTTTATGCGCCATTATTATAAGACCGCCTTTTTGTGCGTGCTTTTTTACTCCGACTTAAACTATGCTGCGCCGCTGACGCCTGCCGACCGGGACACTATTCTCCAGCAGCAGCAGGATTTGCTGTTGCAGAACAGGCAGCAGCGAGAGGAGATCCAGCGTAGCCTCCAGCCTCGACTGGCAAGCCCTGTGGCCCAACCTGACCAGGGGCCCTGCTTCACCATTCGCCATATTGATATTGATAATGCCACGCTGCTTTCCGACCCGGCCCAGAATCGCCTAATTACGCCCTATATTGATCAATGCCTCGGTATGGCGAAGATCAATCAGCTGACCCGGGATATATCTGACTGGTATATTAGCCGCGGATATATCACCAGCCGGGCATTTTTGACCGAGCAGGATCTTTCGGGGGGAACGCTGCATATTGCGGTGCTGGAGGGCAGGCTGCAGGCTATTCGTATTGAAGGGGCTACTTCACGCCAGCTAAAAATGGCGTTTCCGGGACTGGAAGGGAAAATACTTAACCTGCGCGATATTGAGCAGGGGATGGAGCAAATAAACCGGTTACGCACCACGCCGGTACAAATTGAAATATTGCCGGGCGAGAAGGCCGGGGAATCGATTGTCAATCTTACGGCAACGCCTGAATTTCCGTTTTCCGCAGCCGTCGGGTTTGATAACAGCGGGCAAAAAAGCACCGGCACCGGGCAGCTCACCGCCTCGCTGACCGCCAATAACCCGCTAGGGCTGGCTGATAAATGGTTTATCAGCGGCGGGCGTAGCAGCGATTTTGCCAGCGGCCATGATGCGCAAAGCTTTCAGGCCGGGGTCAACGTGCCCTGGGGCTATAGCCTCGTCGATTACAGCTACAGCTGGAGCGATTACCTCACCACCCTGGATAATAAAGGTTATCTGTGGCGTTCGACCGGGCGAGCCGAAACGCATCGTCTGAACTTCTCCCACGTGCTTTACCGGAACGGTGACTTAAAAACTGCCGCCACCGTCGGGCTGACTCACAGGATCAGCCGCAACTATCTGAACGACGCGCCGCTGCTTAGCAGCAGCCGGAAGTTAACCAGCCTGCAATTCGGCCTTAACCACACGCAGAAAATCGTGGGCGGCGTGGCAACTCTGAACCCGTCATTTAGTCACGGTGTGCCGTGGTTCGGGGCCGAAAACGATAACGGCAAACGGGGCGACGTGCCAAAAGCGGAATTCAAAAAATGGAGCCTGAGCGGCAGTTTCCAGCGCCCACTGACGCAAAAAATTTGGTGGTTAACCAGCGTCTACGGCCAATGGTCGCCGGATCGGCTTTACGGCAGTGAGCGCTTAACGATAGGCGGAGAAAGCTCGGTGCGTGGTTTTAAAGAGCAATACCTTTCCGGCGATAACGGGGGTTATCTTCGCAACGAACTTAACTACGCCCTGTTCAGCCTCCCTTATCTGGGCGAAGTCAGCCTGAACGCTGCCGTAGATGGCGGCTGGCTGCGCAATGACAACGACGATAAGCAGGCTTCCGGCACGCTTTGGGGCGCGTCAGCTGGCCTCACTGTCGCCGGACGCTACTACTCCAGCCAGTTCACCGTTGGCACGCCGCTTCACTATCCGGGCTATCTGGCGCCGGATCATCTCGTGATTTATTACCGCCTGGGCCTGGCGATTTAAGGTAAAAATATGGATAAGCACCCGGTTGGATTAGCTAAGCGCCTGTTAAGTTACCTCATCATCTGCCTGATTGCCGGGCAGCCGGTCTTTCCGGCGGTGGCGGCGACCATCAACCCGGTCACGCCGGGTACGCAGATGGATCAGGCTGGAAACGGTGTCCCGGTAGTTAACATCGCAACCCCAAACCAGGCGGGTATTTCCCATAACCAGTACCAGGACTATAACGTTGGAAAAGAGGGACTGATTCTTAACAATGCCACCGGGCAGATGACGCCAACCCAGCTCGGGGGGCTTATTCAGAACAACCCTAACCTTCGGGCCGGCCAGGAAGCGACCGGCATCATCAATGAAGTCATCGGCGGCAATCGCTCACAGCTGCAGGGTTATACCGAAGTGGCGGGCAAGGCGGCCAACGTGATGGTCGCTAACCCCTACGGCATTACCTGTAACGGCTGCGGATTTATCAACACCCCCAATGCCACGCTCACCACGGGCAAACCTCAGTTTGATGCGGCAGGCAACATGCTGGCGCTGGATGTCAGTAAAGGCACCATCACGGTTGAAGGCCAGGGTCTGGACGCCAGCCAAAGCGACGCGCTGTCGATCATTGCCCGGGCAACGGAAGTTAACGCCGGTATTCACGCCAAAGATCTTAAAGTGACCGTGGGTGCCAACCGCGTTTCATCCACTGGCGCGGTCACGCCGATAGCCGGTGAAGGAGCTGCGCCCGTGGTGGCCGTTGATACCGGCGCGCTGGGCGGCATGTATGCCAACCGTATTCATCTTGTTTCCAGTGACAAAGGTGTGGGCGTCAACCTGGGCAACCTGAACGCGCGCCAGGGCGACATCACCCTGGATGCCAGCGGCAAGCTGGTGGTGAATAACAGCCTTGCAAGCGGAAATCTCACGGCTCAGGCGGATAACGTCGTGCTAAGCGGCGAGCATAAAAGTGGGGGCGCAACGCAGATTAATAGCCGCTCTGATATCACCATCGCCAACGGTAAGATAGCCAGCGATAGGGAAATCACGCTGAACGGCAGCGGAAAACTGGCCCTGAATAACAGCCAACTTACTGCAGGCAATGACATTGGTCTGAATGCCGGGGCAGTGAGCACGGATGCCGCCAGCGAAGTCAACGCAGGCGGTGCCATCAGTGCCAGCGCTACGGCACACCTGGACAATGCCGGTAAGCTGACGGCAGGGCGTGACATTGCACTCTCCGCAGAGCAGCTAGCCAACAGTGGTCAAATGGTGGCTAACGGAAACCTAAACGCCAAAGCTGGCAGCTTCAACAACAGCGGTAATGTCCAGGCACAGCGCAATATCCAGCTCGACCTCGGTTCGTTCACGCACAGCGGCCAGATGCTGGCCGGGGCAGGACTCACGGCCAAGACCGGGGATGCCTGGATAGACGGCATGTTGAGCAGCGGCACCGACCAGGCGTGGACCAGTCGCAACACCTTCAATATTGGCCGAAATGGTCAACTTCTGGGCAGCGGCAATCTTGCGCTTCAGTCCGGAACGTTCAGTAATGCGGGGATGCTGAACGGCAAGCAGGATGTGACGTTAAGCAGTCAGCAGTTTTACGGCCAACAGGGAAGCTCTCTGGCAAGCGGGGGCAACCTTGAGCTGGTTACTCAGCAGCTACAAAGCGCCGGGCAAATCACCTCGCAAAAAGATCTGACGTTCAAGGGCGAGCGATTTGAAACCCTGGCCGGCGGGCAATTGCAATCTGAAGGCAATATGCTGCTGCAGGCTAATAATAGCCTCACGCTGAGCGGCACGCAGGCCGCAAAAGGTGCGCTCGTGATTAACACCGGCACACTGACACACAGCGGAAGCACCCAAGGTAATACCGTTACGCTTGGCGCCCGTCAGATCGATACCAGCGGAAATATTCAGGCTGATGGCGCAATGTGGCTCACCGCAGACAAGATTGTGCAACAGGCCGGTGGTGCCCTGCTGGCGCAAAACAACTTACAGCTTAATGCGCTGAACTTTACCAACCGGGGCTCGCTGGACAGCGATGCGCTGACGCTGGCTATTGCCGGGAATATTGACAACCAGACAAGCGGAAAAATCACCGCACGCAATGGCCTGAACAGTACTTCTGGTAACTTCAACAATGATGGTCAGATCGCAGCCTCCACGCTGGACGTAGCGGCGCATAACGCCTTGACCAACACCGGCAGCCTGCTGGCTGAGAAGAACCTGAATGCAACGGCGGCGCAGCTAAAAAACACCGGCCAGCTTGAGGCTGCCTCCCTCGGGCTACACGGCACCACGGTAGACAACGGTGGGCTGATTCAGGGGGGGCAAAGCCTGGCGTTAACCGCCGCGGAGCTGACTAACCGAAGCGGAGGCAAAGTCATCAGCGGCAGCGGCCTGGCGCTCAGCATCCCACAGCTCACCAATGCAGGACTGATTTCCGTTAAGCAGGGGCTGGCCATTGAGAGCCTGATGTTGGCTAACAGCGGCAATATTGAATCGCAGGCCATGACGCTCAAGGCTGACCAGCAGCTGGACAACCAGGCCAGTGGTGCTCTGCTGGCGAAAGATGCGCTCTCGCTCTCGGCTGACAACGTCAATAACGCCGGGAGCCTGCAGGGAAAAAACATCGCGATCGGCGCGGGGCAATGGAATAACAGCGGGCTGACCCGCGGAAGCGAGAGCTTAACGGCCAGCGTTAGCGGGGAGCTGAATAACGGCCCACAAGGGAAAATCATCGTCGGCCAGCCGGACGCTCAGGGCGTCATCGCCGGCGGTCAGTTTGATCTCAACGCCGGGAGCGTGACCAACGAAGGCTGGCTGCAAAGCGGCGGCGGGGCGAACGTGACCGTTCAGGCCCTGGTGAACGCGGGGGTGATTTCCGCTAACCAGGGGGCAACCCTCGAAGGGCTGACGCTTGATAACCGGGGCCGCATTGAAGCGCAGGATCTTCAGCTAAAACTGCGTGACAAAGTCAATAACTTTGCCGGCGCCGTGCTGGTGGCAAAACGCAACCTGCAGCTTTCTGCTCCTGAGTTAGATAACGCCGGCCAGTTAATTGCCGACAGTACCGTTCTGGACGCACAAAACGTCGCTAACACGGGCTTGCTGCAAGGGGATTCCGCGCTCAAAGCCACAGGCGATACCTTCAACAACGCCACGGGGGGCACCGTCCTGGCTGAAAGGCAACTGACACTTGCCGCTCGCCAGATGACCAATGCGGGAGAGATTCAGGCCGACAGCGCGGCGCTCAATGCCAGTCAGATGACCAACAGCGGCAAGCTGCTTGGTTTGTCCATCCTCAACCTGACCGCGACAGATAACCTTGTTAACACCGGTAAAATACTCGGCAAAGAAAAGCTCGCACTGACCAGCGGCAGCTTCGAAAACCAGGGCACGCTGGCGGCGGCTGACCTCAGCGTCGACAGCCTGCGTCACGTCAACGATGGCCTGCTGCAGGGTGAAAAATCGCTCCGTCTGGGGGCCACGGCGCTGAACAACCTCGCGCAGGGGAAAATTCTCAGCGGCAGCGGATTGTCGCTGTCCATTCCTGAGCTGAACAACGCCGGGCTGATTTCCGTCGAACAAGGGCTGGCGATCGACGGGGCCAGCCTCAGCAACAGTGGGAACATTGAAGCCAGCGACCTGAACCTGGAGCTGACGCAGGGGCTGGATAATCAGGCCGGCGGCGTGCTCCTCGCCGACAACACGCTCTCGGTGAAAACCCCCAAAGGCAGTAACGCCGGGAAACTGATTGCCAACAATACAGCCCTGACGGTTGACGACCTGACCAATAACGGATTGCTGCAGGGTAACCAGGCCATTAGCTCTCGGGGTAAAACGTTGACTAACGGTGGCACAGGCCAGCTATTAACTGACGGAAATATTGCCGTGAATGCTGCGCGTCTGGATAACGCCGGCCGACTGCAGGGGAGAAATATTACGCTCACCGGCGGGCAAAACGGCGGTGAAAATACAGGGCAGATTCTTGGCCGCGACGCGCTGAATATTTTATTCGGCGGGGCGTTCAACAACGGCGGGCGGCTGATTAGCCAGAATTATCTCGGCCTGACGACCGGGCCACTCAGCAATACTGGGATTATCGCGGGTTCTACCCTGAGTATTGATGCCGGGCAAGCCCAGGCAAATAACAGCGGCCTGATTCAGGCCGACGGAAAACTCAAGTTAACTGCCGCTGCGCTGCGAAACGACAAAGGTGCCACGGTGGCTGGCGGGGATGACGTCACCCTGACGCTGCCAGAACTCAACAACGCGGGCAGTCTTTCTGCCGGCAAACATCTTCAGCTCGACGGGGGACGTTTAGATAACCTCGGTGCCATCGACGCCCAAAGCGTGGACCTGAACCTGAGCGGGCAGTTCAACAATCTGGCTGGGGCTTCACTGGTGGCGGACAACCGGCTGGCAATGACCGCTGGCGGCTGGAATAACGCCGGGCAAATTATCGGTGACAACGTCACTTTGTCTGCTCAGCAAGGGCAAAACGATGGCCTGCTGCAGGGCGACAGCGGCCTGAAGCTCAACGCCACTCAGTTCGGCAACGGCGCGGCAGGCAAAGTGCTGACCGGGGGCTGGCTTGATCTTCAGGACACCCAGGTGAGTAATAACGGGCTGCTTCAGGGGCAAACCCTGACGCTGCAAGGCGGAGATCTGCGCAACACCGGCTCGCTGTCCGGCAAAGACAGGCTGTCGATTAACACCGATAAATCGGTCACTAACGACGGTCAGGTGCTGAGTCAGGGAGATCTGCAGCTTGCCACCGGCCAGCTTGAGAATAATGGCGTGCTGGCCGCAACAAAAGTCGGTATTCAGGCCGACACGTTTAACAACCGGGGAACGCTGCAGAGCAACAGCGGGTTGGATCTCCATAGTGCCGTTGTGACAAACAGCGGCAAGCTGTTGGCGAAGCAGGCGCTGAATATTGCCGGCACCAGTCTCGACAACGGCGGCATCGTGCAGGGGGGCGCGCTCACCCTTGCCTTGCAAAACGGGCTAACCAACCAGGCGACAGGGAAGCTGCTGGCAACCGGCACGCTTGATTTCAGCGGAGAGTCGCTGAGCAATAGCGGCGCGGTGGCGGCGGATAACGCGCGCCTGGCGGTCAACATTTTCAATAACGGTGGGCTGGTGCAGGGCAATAATGGCCTGTCGCTGTCCGGTGCAGGGGTAAACCGCCCCCAGATGATGCTGATGAGAAGTTTTGCCGCAGCGCCACCTCCGGCCGTTCGCGTCCTGAATAACCTGAGCGGCGGGAAGCTGTTAAGCGGCGGCCAGCTCGACATTGCCGCTAATGATGTGAGCAACGCGGGCAACATTCAGGCCCGCGACAATCTGACCTTTACCGCAGGCAGCCTGAATAATCAGGGCACGCTTTCGGCGGGCAATTTAGCGCTGGATATCGCCGGGCAGTTGAATAACCAGAGCGGCGGCAAATTACTGGCAGCAGACACGCTGCACACCCAGAACGAAACCCTGGCTAACAGCGGCGTGATTGCCGCAGGCAAGCTCGACCTCAGCAGCAACCGCATTGATAACCAGGGCGTGCTCCAGGGCGACAATGCGCTGGCGCTGAATACCCCGCAGCTCAACAACCTGGCCGGTGGGCAGATCGTGAGCGGCAGCTCGCTGAACCTGACCATCCCGCAGATGGTCAACCTGGGGCTGATCTCCGTGAAGGAGGCGCTCACGCTGTCAGGCGCGAGCCTGGATAACCAGGGCATGCTGCAGGGTGGCAGCCTGGCGCTGAATTTTACCGACAGCATCCTCAACCGCAACGCGGCCAAACTTCTGGCAGAGAAAGGCCTGTCTCTGCAAACGACCAGCCTTAACAATCAGGGCACGCTGGCAGGTGACGCCGTTGAGATTACGACGAATACCCTGAACAACGCGGGCTTGCTGCAGGGCAATACGGCGCTGACCCTGGCCTCAGGCACGCCATCCACGCTGACGGTCACGAACCAGAAAGACGGAAGAATGCTTACCGGCGGGGCGCTGGCGCTTAACTTGTCGACGCTCGCCAATCAGGGAACCCTGCTGGCGCAGCAGGGAATGACTGTCCGTGCTGATACCGTGGACAACCAGGGCACGATGCAGGGGCAAGATCTGACGGTTAACGCCTCCTCGGTGCATAACCTGTCCGGCGGCAAAATGCTCACGGGCGGGCAGCTGGCGCTGAACGGCCAGCAGATTAACAACGCCGGGATTATACAGGGGCAGGCCCTGGACGTGAAGGCGACGAACTGGGACAACAGCGGCAGCGCGCTCGGCATCAACGGGCTGACGGCTCAGGTTGCTAACCAACTGACCAACGGCGGGCGTTTGCTCAGCCAGGGCGTGAGCCAGATAACCGCCGGAACGTTAAACAACACCGGCGCAGTGTTGAGCGAGGGGGACTTAACCCTCAGCGGCGGCGCGCTGCTGAACCGCGGCAATATTCAGGGCAGCAACCTCACGGCCAACAACGGGGCGATAGACAACGCGGGTTCGGTCATTGGCCTGAAGTCGCTGACCCTGCAGCCTCAGCAGGACATCAACAACCGGCAGGGCGGCGCCATGCAAACCCAGGGCGCCATGCTGGTGACTGGGCAAAACGTGACCAACGGCGGCCTGTGGCAGGGGCAGTACCTGAAGCTGAACGCTCAGCAACTGCAAAATAGCGGCACACTGCAAAGTATCGGTAACCTCGATCTGGCGCTGGCGTCCGGCCTGACGAATACCGGTGCCATCACGGCCAATAACGTGGCCACCGTTACGGCGCCGGGGATAACAAACCAGGGTCAGATACAGGCAAAAAATCTCGCTCTTAGCGGCAACTCGCTCAATAACGGCGGCAACATCAGCGGCGTTGAAGGCCTTGGTCTCTCGCTGGGCGGTAATCTGGATGTGCAGAGTGGCGCCAAACTGCTAACCAATGGCTTGCTGACCGTCGGGGCCAATATCATCACCAACCTGGGCCACGTTCAGGGCAACGCGATCTCGCTCAACGCCGCCGCGCTGAACAACCAGGGGCGTGTAGAAGCGAATTCTGCCCTCACCGGCACGCTGAGCGGCAGCCTGGATAACGGACAAAACGCGGTCCTGCTAAGCCAGGGCAGCCTGGATCTTGGGGCGCAGCAGCTAACCAACAGCGGCACCGTGCAGGGGAACGGCAATACCCGGCTCGACCTGCGTGAGCGCGGCACCAACCAGGGCCAGCTCCTGAGCGGCGGTACGCTAACGCTCAATGCGTCTGGGTTTACCAACGGCGGCTGGGTTCAGGGCTTTGCGCTGGCGCTTAATGCGGGCTCGCTCAGCAACAGCGGGACGGTGCTGGCGCAGCAGCAGGGGACGATCGGCGGCAGCTATATCCTGAATAACGGCATGCTGCAGGGGAGTAATTTAACCGTTAACCCAGGGCAACTGGACAACAACGGCACCGTGTATGCCACACAGAATCTGGGCATCACGGCCAACCAGGTGAATAGTGCTGCCGGGGCGCGGCTGCTTAGCCAGGGCAACATGGGGATCAATGCCGGAAATACCAGCCTACAGGGGCAGGTGGCGGCGCTGGGCAACCTGTCGCTTAACAGCCAGGGCAGTTACAACCAGCTGACCACGCTGGCGGCTGGCAATACGCTGGCGGTCAGCAGCCAGGGCGATATTGACGTCAATGGCCTGATGCAGGGCCAGGGCGTGCAGCTCTCTGCCACTGGGACGTTGAATAATAACGGGCAGGTTCGTGCCGGCTACGGCGAAAGCCACCTCAATGCCGGGCAGCTTAATCTGAACGGCGCAGGCAGCGTACAGGCGGGCGGGACGCTGCGTTTGACCAGCCAGAACGGCATCAACAACGCGGGCTTCGTCGGCACCGCCGGTGATTTAATCGCCAGCGCGGGCGGGACGCTGCTCAACAGCGCGCTGCTGTATGCGGGCAATAATATGAGCCTGTTTGCCAACAGCATTCGCAACTACCGCGGCGATATTCTGGCGGGTAACAGCCTGTGGATGCAGCGCGATGCTGCGGGAAACGCTAACGCGGAAGTGGTGAACACCTCGGGCAGCATTGAGACGCAGAATGGCGATATTTCTATTCGCACCGGACATTTATTGAATACCCGCGATGGCCTTAGTATTCAGCAAACTACAACAAATAATTCGACTGTGGCGGGTATCGGGAATGCTTCCATTTTTGTTAAACCAGAGCAATTACCTGGCGGCGCAATGGGGTATTTTACCACTGATGATGTTGTTCAAGTAGGTCCATGTAATGGGCACGGGGCGTGTAATTACGTGCACCACACATATTACCATTATGCCCCCTTCAAAGATTTTGCTACGCAAAAATTCGCAGTTTCACAAACAAATATTACTGTTGCTACGAATGGTGGAAGCGGCAGGATTGCTGCTGCGGGTAGCATTAACGGTAGTATTGATAATCTCGAAAACCAGGCGAGTAATATTCTTGCGGGTAGCAATATTATATTCACCGGAACACAGTTAAATAACCAAAGCTGGCAGGCAGGCACAAACTACGACTTTTTAGTTTACCAATACACCGATCCTGGTACGCGTAAGCCTCGATTTGCGAATATTGAAGAGGCTCCGCGTGGTGCCGAAATAAAAGGTAATGGTGCGCAATTTAACCTCATTGGGCATGATACTCAGTATGAGCCGGGTGAAATTTATCGTTCGGTTATTCAGGCCGGTGGCGCAGTCATCGCCAACTTTAGCAACAATATCAGCAATACGTCTGTCTCAGCGAATACGCCGGGCTATACCCCAGGGCGAAGTGCTCCGGGGCTTAATTTAGCCGGTGGTCCTGGTGTAACTGGCGGCTCGCAGGCCACTGGTCTAAAGACAGGCACCAATAATACTGTGACCGCACCGCAGGCAACGATCAACTTGCCGGGAAGCGGGATAGGCAACATCGAAAATCCAATCGGAAGCGGCGGATTAGCCGCCGTGGACAGCCGGCCACAGAATGGCGCGGACTATGGTCAGGCCGGCGGTAAGATCGTTGATGTCAATCTAAGCCAACAGGGCGGGCCCGGTATTGATTTAGCGGGCAACGCGACGGGCCTGGTGGATTCGAAGGCGAATGGCGGCAATCTCACCCCTGTTAACGGTGAGAGCGTTGAGCTGACCAAACAGCCATCGGGTGAGCAGTCTCGCCATAAAAATGATGATATTGCCGCCGCTGCCGCTCAGGTTATAGCGCAATCCAGCGGAGGTAAAACGCCGCCACCGCCGGGATATGATTATCGTCCTGTTGCGCTGACGGATATTTCGGCGATTACCGCAAAGCTGACGGCCAGCGGGTCGCCAGTTAAGCTCAGCGATTATCCGCTGCCTGCCAGCGATAACGGCTATTTTGTTACGAATAAAGATCCGAAAAGCCCGTATCTGATCGTCACCAACCCCAAGCTGGATAGTCTTGGACAGCTGGACAACAGCCTGTTTAACGATATCTATAAGCTTGCCGGGATGGCCGGACCAACCGCACCGCAGGAAACGCGCGCCACTTATACCGATACCAATAAATTCCTGGGCTCGGATTATTTCCTGGCTCGACTGAACCTGCGCCCGGACTATGACTACCGCTTCCTCGGGGATGCGGCTTTTGATACCCGCTATGTCAGTAATCAGATCCTGAATCAGACCGGCAGCCGCTACGTGAACGGCATCGGCTCCGATCTGGAGCAGATGCAGTACCTGATCGATCACGCCGCTCAGGCTCGTGACAAGCTGGGCCTGCAACTGGGCGTCAGCCTGTCTGCAGACCAGGTCGCGGCGCTGGATTCGAGCATCCTGTGGTGGGAAAACTCAGTGATCGACGGACAAAATGTCCTCGTGCCTAAACTGTATATCTCTCCGAAGGACGTTGCGGTGAATAACGGCAGCGTGATCGCCGGGAATCAGACCATCCTCAATGCCGGGAATATCATCAACGATGGCAGCACGCTGCAGGGCAAAACGCTGCTGAGCGCCAGCAGCCAGAACGCCATCAGCAATATTAACGGCGGGACAATTAACTCGGGCGGTAGCCTGCAGCTCAGCGCGCTGGGGGATATTAACAATATTGGCTCCACTATCGCCGGGCAAAAGGTCAGCCTTGAGAGCGTAGGCGGCAGCATTGTTAACCAGACGCTGACCAGTCAATGGAATGCATCCGGCAAAACCAGCGGCTGGTACGGGGTGGATGTGTCCTTCACGAAAACTGACGTTGGTCCACTCGCCTCAATCAGCGCTACAGACAGCCTGAGCCTCAGCGCGGGTAAAGATATCCTCAATACCGGCGCGAACCTCAGCGCAGGTGGCGATATGCTGCTGAAGGCGCTGGATAACATTTCGCTTACGGGCAACCAGCTTGTGGAGCGCGACCAGCGCGGCCGCAACATCAATGAAACGGTTACCCATCAGGGAAGTAACGTCAACAGCGGGGGGAACCTGAACCTGCAGGCCGGGCGCGACCTGACCGTTACCGGCAGCAACCTCAATGCCGGCGGCAGCGCCGCGCTGTGGGCCGGGAACGACCTGACGCTGGACGTGGCGAAGAACAGCCGCCATAGCCAGACCAGCAACATGGACATCCTTGATACCAGCAACACCCGCACGGCCATTAGTGCCGGGAAGGATCTCTCCCTGGCTGCCGGACGAGACCTGAACAGCATGGGTGCGGCGCTGGCAGCACAAGAGAACGTAGGGCTGCAGGCCGGCCGGGACGTTAACTTAGAGGCG
This sequence comes from Cedecea sp. B1(4), assembly GCF_059414925.1. Lineage (NCBI taxonomy): Bacteria > Pseudomonadati > Pseudomonadota > Gammaproteobacteria > Enterobacterales > Enterobacteriaceae > Cedecea > Cedecea sp. B1(4). The sequence continues at coordinate 416,077 of NZ_JCAHMZ010000002.1, forward strand.
GCGGAATCTACCCACAGCGATAAATACACCGCGAAGAAAAAAGTCGATATCAACGAATCCGTGCGCCAGCAAGGCACGGAGATCGCCAGCGGCGGGAACACCACCATCATTGCCGGGCGGGATGTTAACACCCAGGCTGCGCAGGTGACGGCTCACGGAGATATCGGGGTAGGCGCAGGACGGGATATCAACCTCGCCACGGCCACCGACAGCGACTATCACTACGACGAAGAAACCAAAACCAAAAAAGGGTTCCTGAGCAAGAAAACAACCCACACCATCAACGAAACCAGCTCGACCCGCGAAGCCGGGACGCTGCTGAGCGGCGACAACGTGACGCTGAAAGCCGGTAACGATCTGCTGGTGAAAGGCTCGTCCGTGGTAGGGGACGGCAATGTGGCGCTGAACGCGGGTCATAACGTCTATATCGTGGCCGCAACGGATACGGACACCGCCTGGCACTTTAAGGAGACCAAAAAGAGCGGCCTGATGGGTACCGGCGGCATCGGCTTTACCATCGGCAGCAGCAAAAGTACCCACGATCTGCGTGAGCAAGGCACCACCCAGAGCCAGAGCATCAGCACCGTGGGATCTACAGGCGGCAACGTCAGCGTGAACGCCGGGGGAACGGCGCATATTGGCGGCGCCGACCTGGTCGCAAGTAAGGACCTGTCGGTCGCCGGCGATAGCGTTCTCATTGAGCCGGGGCACGACAAACGTACCCGCGATGAGAAATTTGAGCAGAAGAGCACCGGGCTGACCGTGGCGCTGTCCGGGGCGGTAGGCGACGCTGTCAACAGCGCGGTAGAGACCGCGCAAACAACCAAAAATGAAAGTGACGGTAGACTGGCTGCCCTGCAGGCCACGAAAACGGCGCTGGCCGGTGGCCAGGCCTATCTGAACGCCCAGAAAGCGGGGGCAGAAAAAGATCCTGATAACGGTTTCCGGGTAAGCGTCTCCCTGACCACGCAAAAATCGAAATCTGAGCAGCACGCCGAGTCGGACGTAGTGAAAGGCTCGACCCTGACGGCCGGGAATGATCTGAGCATCACCGCCACCGGAAAAGGAAACAGTGCGGACAGCGGCAATATCCTGATTGGCGGCAGCCAGCTCAAAGCGGGAGGCGACACTTCTCTGGCGGCGAGCAACGACATTGTGCTGAGCGGGGCGGCCAACACGCAGCTGACCACCGGCAAAAACAGCAGCAGCGGCGGAGGCATTGGCGTCGGTTTCGGCGTGAACAGCGGTTCAGCGGGGCTCAGCGTTTTTGCCAACGTCAACGCCGCCAACGGTAAGGACAAAGGGAACGGCACCAGCTGGACGGAAACCACGCTCGACAGCGGCGGCACGGTGTCCCTCACCAGCGGCCGCGATGCCATCCTGAACGGGGCCCAGGTCAACGGCGATAAAGTTATCGCCGACATTGGCCGGGACCTGCTGATCGGCAGCCAGCAGGACTCGAATAACTACGACAGCAAGCAAACCAGTGTGGCCGCAGGGGGAAGCTACACCTTTGGAGGCGGTGGTGGTTCTGGCTATATCAGCCTCAGCCAGGACAAGATGAAAAGCACCTATGACTCGGTGCTGGAACAAAGCGGTATTTTTGCCGGAAACGGCGGCTTTGACATTACCGTGGGCAACCACACTCAGTTGGACGGGGCGGTGATCGCCAGCCGGGCCGGGGCGGATAAAAACAGCCTCGATACCGGGACGCTGGGCTTCTCTGATATCGGCAACAAAGCCGACTATAAAGTCAGCCACAGCGGCATCAACCTGTCCGGTGGCACGAATATATCTGTCGGATCAATGCTGGCCGCTAACGGCCTGGCGAACGTCGGCACGCTCCTGGCCGGGATGAACGGGAAAGGCCACGCCGAAGGCACCACGCAATCCGCCGTGGCGGATGGTAATATCACAATTCGTGACAGGGCGAATCAGCAGCAGGACGTTACTGCGCTGAGTCGCGACACCGAACATGCCAACGGCAGTATCGGGCAGATCTTTAACAAAGAGGAAGAGCAAAAACGCCTGCAGACGGCGCAGCTGGTGGGTGAAATCGGCGGCCAGATGACCAGTGTAGTGTCGACCTATGGCGACCTGCAGGCGCTGGATGCCGTGCGTGCCAAAGATAGCAAATACGCCAGCATGAGCGCTGCAGAACTGCGTAATACGGAGGACTACCAAAAAGCCTTTGGCGACTACGGCATCGGCGGTAAATACCAGATGGTGGCGCAGTCGGTGAGCGGCATTCTGGCGGGCGCCGCCGGGGGCGATTTCAATAAAGCCCTGGCGGGCGGCCTGAACCCGGTGATGGCGCAGGTAATTAAGGGCGCCACAACCGACGGTAACAAAGTCGATGAACCGGCTAACCTGATGGCGCATGCGGTCTGGGGCGCTCTGGCGGCGCAGCTTTCAGGCGGCAATGCGGCGGCAGGCGCGGCGGGGGCATTCAGCGGTGAGCTGGCGGCAAGGCATATCGCCGCCGAGATGTTCCCGGATACAAAACCTGGGGATTTGAATCAGGACCAAAAACAGCTCGTCAGCCTGCTGGGCACAATGGCGGCAGGGATCGCCGGCGGCGTGGTGGGGAATAGCACCGCAGCAGCGACCACGGGCGCGCAGGCCGGGAAAAATGCTGTTGAGAATAACCTTCTTGGAGGGATAGAACCAGGACTTCATGAGAAGTTCGTCCAGGAACACGGGAAGGATATAGCCTCCTGTGCAACCAATCCGGGCGGTGCGGCCTGTCAGCGCGGAGAGGCAGTTAATAAGGCAATTGCTATTGCCCTTGGTGCCGGTGCGGCAGGTGGAACAATCGCGGCTCTGACGCCAGCGGCGGCGGCGGCGGTTGAAGCCGGAGTGAGCGCCTGTATGGCAAATCCGGTACTGTGCGCGAATGAAATTGCTATCTGGTTCGCTGAGTTGGGGATGGGTGATGCGCTTCCGGCAGGGCTTGCGGTTGGTGCTACCGGGAAGATCACCGCAGATCAACTGAAGCTGCTTACGGAAATTAAAGCGACGAAAGAGATAGAGCAGCAGACCGGGAAAGCGATCAGTGCTGAAACGCTGGAAAAGATAACTCATAGTTCTGGTGGTAAAGGAAACTGGAGTAGTGAATTAAATAAACCGAAGCCTAATGAAACTTACCCAGTTGATGGAAATAAAGTTTTTAAAACAGATGATCTAGGGCGGACATCAAGTGTTGAGGCGAAACTGTCTTTGAACACAAATGACCGCAATACTTATCAGCAGTGTAAGGCAGGTAAGTGTGGTATCTCTGGTGATGAAGGCGGCCATTTGATTGCATCTATATTTAACGGGCCAGGAGAAAAAATAAATCTTGTTCCAATGAATGGGAATCTGAATAAAGGTGCATGGAAACAGATGGAAAATGACTGGGCTAAGGCATTGAAAGATGGTAAGGAAGTCAATGTTAATATCCAACCTATATATTCAGGTAATAACCAAAGGCCTGATAGGATAATTGTAAAATATTCTATTGATGGCAGTAGACCAGTAAATATTGATTTTAAAAATTCTCCTGGAGGAAAGTAATGGAATATCAGGGCTTTGAGCAAAAAATAGGTCGTATATTGTATAGCTGTGGACCTGAGAATGCTCAAAAAATAATCGTTAAAGCTGAGGTTTTCACTGAAGATGATGGTGGGAAATACGAATTTGACTATCTTGATGAAAACGGTGAATTAGATTGGTTTGATCCTGATGGGCATGCGATTGCTGATTTGACGGATGTATTAATTGAATACAAAAGGTTCTTCTTGGATAACAATCTAACTAACGGCCAGCCGATATGGTCAAAATGTGAAATAATCGTTGATATACCAGAAGGAAAAATAAGCATAAACCTTCAATATGATGATTAACTAAGTAAAATCCTGGCCATCGCGTCGGGATTTTACTTGATACACCAGTCGGTTAGCATCTCACCGCTGCGGCTTGCCGATCACTTCGATAAGCTCCGTCACCTGCTTTTGCTTGCGGGCGGAGAACATACAGACCCGGCACAGGATCTGCATGATCTCCGGCTCTGGCGGGCGCCGCCAGGGGCGATTTCAACAAAGCTCTGGCGGGCGGTCTGAACCCGGTGATGGCACAAGTAATTAAGGGCGCCACAACCGACGGTAACAAAGTCGATGAACCGGCTAACCTGATGGCGCATGCGGTCTGGGGCGCTCTGGCGGCAGGGATCGCCGGCGGCGTGGTGGGGAATAGCACCGCGTCAGCGACCACGGGCGCGCAGGCCGGGAAGAATGCGGTTGAGAATAATGCTGCATCACCCTGGGGAGCGTTGGTTCCGAGTAGAACACAAGAAGAAGCATCGTTGGCCTTCAGTCTAGGAGATAAAGGCGTCGCCCGCGATAAAATAACCAAAGCAATAGAAAAATCACATCTCAACCCACCATTCGGAGATGTAGCAAAAATTAAAGGTGATATGAAAGGACAAGTGGTGGCAGGTGTTGGTGCCGGAGGGTATCTTGAAAGTGTTCTTTCCGAAGATAAATTCGCGATCAATGGAGGTGTGACAAAGGCCTTCGGCTGGCGAGCTGATGCATCTGTAGGTTTGACTTTTGGACCTTACCCGATTAAAGATTTCAGCCCTTCCTATGATTATGCAGGTTCCCTATCGGCAGGAATTATTTCTGTTGAGGGGTCTATTGGTAAAGACGGTATTGGTGGTTCTTTGAGATTTGGTGGAGGAATTGGTGCAAGTTTCCGACAAAGTGAAAACCACAATAATCAGCCCGAGCTTAATGATTCCGGTAGTACCGAAATAATGTCGTGGCCTATCAAAAAGGACTAACTAAATGATGCTGTTGCTGTTAGGTATTGTCCTGATTGCGTTTGCTGTTGGAACAGTCATATTCCATCGCTTCGGTAAGATAACGGAGAGAAATCTTCAGTCTCCCGTAACAACAATGCATTTTTTTGATGCACTTTTTTTTGGACTCGGAAGAAAAAACGAGATGAACATTGCTGCCTGTTCTTTCTTTATTTTTTTACTAAGCCTGTGGGGAATCTTTTATTTAAAATTGAGACCTCATTTTTGGGGGAGTTCCGAAAGTTATTTTGGCTTGGGGATCGCCGGAATTTTCTTTCTGGTAATGCATTGTCGCTATAGTGCAAAGCATGTTGTTATCAAGCATGATGGCTTGGCACCGATGAGGGAATTAACTAATATCAGAAGATCTGGATTAACCAGCCCATTTTTATGGTTAAGTCGGATTGGGTATCTGGGATGGTTGATCGGGATGGCAAGTTGGTAAGGTTGTACCTCAACCTCAGTTTGATGCTCATAGTTCTGGTGGTGTTCAATATCAGATTCTGGAACAGATACCAACAGGTAGTTTTGGTGTGCCTGGGCCTTTAAAGTGAGAGTTCAGAGATGCCTGATAAAATATTAACTGAATATTATCTGACGGATAATAAACGTGTAGTTCTTATTGACAGACTTGGAATGGGAGATTTATACGGTAAGGAGGAATGTGCGAGAAATATTTATCTTCTTAGTCAGGACGGTACAACTATATGGCAGGTAAGTAGTGACTTTGATAATGAGGGAAACCCGTTTACAAATTTAGCATTAGGTGATGATTGTTTTTTGCATGCTTATAGATGGGATGCTGGAAGCTATAGAATTGATCTCCGTACAGGGAGAGCTATTCCAGATAAATTAATAAAATAATAAAAAACAGGTTCTCTTAAGCATTAATCTATGTGCGATATCGTGCAAGGCTTGCTTTCTTTATCCACGCCTACGTAGATGAAAATTGCCTCGCTGGCTTTATAAAGCCCGGCGCTGCCGGGCGTTTACCGCCATCAAAACCCGGCTAAAACTTTATCCGCTAAACGTCATCTCTGCCACCCATTCGGCTTCGGGCTGCTGGTACAGTGTCCAGAATGTATCGGCCACGCCGGTGGCCTCGGCGGAGTCCGGCTCAATCAGCGCCTCTACCGTGACCGACCCCACGTGCACGCCATGCGATCTGGCATAGGGGAAAAGCCCCAGCGTCAGGGCGCGAACGCCTGCTTTGCCAATGCTGATCGAGATGTATTCCGGGTTGGGGTGCACTCCCCAGCCGCCGCCGGTGAACAACAGGGCGCCGCGCCCTCGGGCAAACATGGTTTTCAATGCGGCCTGGGAGGCAGCCAGCGCCCCGCCGATATTGACCGCAAGGTCGGTGTTAAAGGTGGCGATCTGCTGGTCGAGCACTGACCCCGGGTGCAGATGTGCCGCGTTGTAGTGCACCACGTCGAGGGTGCCGAATTCGGTCTCAGTCTCCTGTATTAAAGCTGCAACGGCATTGGCATCGGCGGCATCGACAACCTTAGCGTGCGCCTGGAAGCCTTTGCTGGCGAGGCGCGCCGCAAGTTCGCCAAGTTTCGATGCATTCCTTGCGGCTAAAATCACCACAAAACCTTCACGGGCGAAGCGTTCCGCCGTGGCATAGCCGATCCCCGGCCCGGCCCCAATGCTAAGAAAAGTTTTCATTATTTACTCCTCAATAAGTTCGCGAGCACTGTATCATCTGCATAAATGTAGATAATCACTCACTGGAGCAATTGCTTAATGCAAAATATGCAGGAATTCAGCGAGCATCTTAAAATTGACGAACTGGCTGCGTTTGCTGCGGTAGTGGAAAACAACGGTTTTGTCGGCGCGGCTCGCGTGCTGGACCGTAATGCCACCGTAATATCGAGGCGGGTTCAGCACCTTGAGTCTCAGCTGGGCACTCGATTGCTGGCGCGTTCCACACGCCACGTCGTGCTGACTGAAGCCGGAGAACTTTTTTACCGCCGCGTGCGGGGCATCCTGGATGAGTTACGCAATGCTCAGCTGGAAGTCAGTGAATTCACGGCTGCCCCGGTTGGAAACCTTAAAATCTCTCTGCCGCTGACCTTTGGCCGACGCTGGATCGTTCCAAAGCTATCGGCATTTTTATCCGGGTATCCCGGCATTCATCTGGATGTCAGGTTTACCGACAGGCGGGTGGATCTTGTGGCCGAAGGCTACGATCTGGCCATCCGCGTAGGGCGTCTGACCGACAGCGCGCTGATTGCCCGTACTTTGGGGCAGTTTGAATACCACCTTGTTGCTTCCCCGGCTTACCTGGGACAGAGCAAGATAAGCGAGCCCGAAGGCCTGAACGAACATGCCTGCCTGGGACTGGTGAGTCATGCCAGCTGGCCAGACTGGCTTTTGGTGAACGGTGACCGCAAAGCTACCGTGCGTATCAGGGGCCCGATGCAGACGGATAATGCTGAAGCTCTGTTACAGGCGGCGCTGGATGGGGTAGGTATTGCGCTGGTTCCCGACTGGCTTATCACCACCGAGATTACCTGCGGACAATTGATCCGGGTATTACCCGAGTGGAAAGGGCAGGATCGGGGCGGCGTCTACGGCATTATGCCGCCAGGCCGGTTAATTCCAGCTAAAACGCGCCTTTTTATTGATTATCTTCTTCGGGAAATCGGGGAGAAATGAGGTGATCAGGTGGGGAAAATAAACTGCCCGGCGTTACCGGGCAGCTGGATTAATCTACCTGAGGTATCGCGCGAGGCTTGCCTTCTTTGTCCACCGCCACGTAGATAAATATCGCCTCGGTGGCTTTGTAGCGCTGGCCGATTGGCTCGGAAGAAACCTTTTTCACCCAGACTTCCACATTGATGGTGATGGACGTTGTCCCGCGCTTAACGCAGCGTGCGTAACAGCACACTACGTCTCCCACTGCCACTGGCTTCAGGAAGGTCATGCCATCCACACGCACGGTCACGACGCGGCCATGAGCGATCTCTTTGGCCTGAATGGCGCCGCCCATGTCCATCTGCGACATCAGCCAGCCGCCAAAAATATCGCCGTTGGCGTTGGTGTCCGCTGGCATCGCCAGGGTGCGCAGCACTAATTCACCTTGCGGTAATTCGTTCGGCATTACTGCTCTTCCTTTGGCATATGACGGTAGATGTAGACGCCGCTCAGCAGGGTAAAGACCAGGGTGATGGCGGTCAGCCCGAACACTTTAAAGTTAATCCAGATGCTTTCCGGGAGCCAAAACGCCACGTAAATATTCAATAAGCCACAGGCGATAAAGAACAGCGCCCAGGCGATATTCAGGCGAGTCCACACCTCGGTTGGCAATGTGATTTCTTTACCCAGCATGCTTTGAATCAGCAGCTTGTTCATGCCGAACTGCATCACCAGCAGGGCGGCGGCGAACAGGCCGTAAATCAGCGTGACTTTCCACTTAATGAATTCGGCATTGTGGAAGTAAATCGTCAGGCCGCCAAACACGGCAACCATCACAAAAGTTACCAGCGTGGTCTTTTCCACCTTGCGGTACTTGACCCAGCTATAAACCAGGGCGAGGGCGGTGGCGATGATCAGCGCCCAGGTGCCGACAAAAATGTCGTACATCTTATAAAAAGCAAAGAAGACAATCAGGGGCAGGAAGTCGAGAAACTGCTTCATAATCTGTTCCGTAAAGAGGTGACTCCTGACTATAACGCGCGGTCAGGAGTCGGGGAAGGTTATTGACGTATCAACATGTACAGGCGGAATAAGTAGATCAGCAGCACGGCTGAAATCAGGTTGCTTATGGTATTCGCAATCACGGCCCCGGCCTCCGGCGACAGCGCAGCAAAGCTGGATGCCAGCAGCAGTAACGCCGTTTTGGCCGCCAGCCAGCCGACGACCGCAGGGGCAACAAGGCGCATGTTGGCCCACACCAGGCGCAGGCTGCTGCGCATAGAGCGGAAAATCCCGATTTTATCCTGCACCAGCATTACCGGGGCAAGCGACAGCAGGATTGCCAGCAGCACGCCGGGCACAACCACAAGCATAATGCCGATTTGCACCAGCAGCGTGGTCAGGAAGATCAGAATGAACATTTTTGGCAGCACGGGCGCAGAGGCACCAATCGCGCGCAGGGCGCTAACGCGCTGGCCTGCAGAAACGATTTGCATCAGCACCATCATGCTGGCCGCCAGAATAGCGTTGCCAATCAGGCCCGAAAACGTGGAGGCCGCAGACGCTTTCAGTAACACTTGCTGCTGTTCCAGCGACATATTCTGCACTAAATCAAACAGCCCGACGCTGCCCGCCAGGTTATCTCCCTCACTCAGAATCGCCATTTGTTCTTCGCTGGGCGAGAACGCGCGGCCAATAATCACCGAAATTAAGGCGCAAAGTAACGCAATCAGCGATATGGTAACAAACTGATTACGCAAAAAATTCCCCGTGTCACGGTATACGGAACCTGCCGTGATAGACATGCACTCTCCTTGATGTTGCTAACGGTTATCAATCTGGGGGCAATTGTACCCTGGATGAGGCTGCCGTGGCACCACAAAGACTTTCTATAAGCGGTTGAATAGCGTCAGTTCCGTACAGCGGTGCCAGGCCGTAACGAGCTCGTGCCCGGTTGCAGGCATCGTTGGTGATGCCGTCTTCCCCGGACATCGCAAACTCGCGGCACGGCGAAGGGCGATTCTCATAGATGTTACAACTGACCCGCTGACCCGGCTCGCCCTCCAGCGCAACGCAGCGACTGTTACGCTGGTTGGTGCCGCTCATGCAGCGCAGAAATGGAGTCACCGGCTCGGTTAAGTGTGAAGGGACCAGGCCGCCAGCATCGTCGGCTTCAGCCCAGTAGAAAGAGACACGAAAGTAAGCACAACAGGCACCACAAGTCATACAAGGGTTATCGCTCATCTTGCACCTGCCACTTCTGATTTCACGTTCCAACGGTTGAGAGGAATATCCAAATTAGCCAGGGCAGGACGTTTTGCAAGAGGTGGAGGGGGAAGAATTTTCAGGATGTGATTATTCACAAAGTTGATCTGGTTTCGGTTTGTTGTTTTTCACTGCGTAACCAAAAATTAATCCAGATCATTGAATGTTAAATTAGTGGATAAAGTGTGATCGGTGTTAGATCACTTTGTACTTCTTTCTAAGTATATTCAGCCCGCTGTTAAAAACCATAACAAGGGAAGGGCTATGAAAAAACTCACACTGGCATTACTGGCGATGGGATGTTTGTCCGGTGCGGCGTCGGCGCATCAGGCGGGGGAATTCTTTATGCGCGCGGGTACCGCGACGGTTCGACCCACCGCGGGCTCGGACGACGTGCTCAAAATGGGCGGCTTTAAAGTCGATAACAACACGCAGCTCGGGCTGACCTTTGACTACATGGTCACCGATAACATCGGGATTGAGCTGCTGGCGGCGACGCCGTTCCGTCATAAAGTAGGGCTGGGCCCAACCGGTGACCTGGCCACCGTGCATCAGTTGCCACCTACGCTGATGGCGCAGTGGTACTTTGGCGATGCGGGCAGCAAAGTACGGCCTTATGTGGGCGTCGGGGTAAACTACACCACCTTCTTTGATGCAAGTTTCAATGACACCGGCAAAAGCGCGGGCCTGAGCGATCTGAAGGTCAAAGATTCCTGGGGCGTAGCGGGTCAGGTTGGGCTGGATTATCTGGTTAACGAGAACTGGCTGCTGAACATGTCCGTCTGGTATATGGACATCGACACTACGGTGAAATTTAAAGCTGGCGACGATCAGCAAAGCATCAAGACGCGTATTGACCCGTGGGCATTTATGTTCTCTGCGGGTTACCGTTTTTAAGTCTCTCTTCATCGGAAGAAACTGGCTGTTTAATGGCCAGTTTCTTTGGGTGCGTACATTAAATTTCAATTAGTCATATTCTGAAATGAGATGCTATTATTCCCCGTCTTCTTTTAATGGGTAGAAAAATGGCATATATCGACTCCAACTTAATTGGCAATGAAGAAGTATTATATCGTGGGCAGGTGACTTTGTGGGCATGGCTGCCCTGGATCCTTTGGGGACTCATTTTAGGATTCATGACTATCGTTGGTTTTATCCTGATTCCATTGGGGTATTTTGTTGTACGCTCCAATGAAGCGGCTATTACCAATAAGCGACTGATCGCTAAATCGGGCTTAATTAAACGTGATACCGTTGAAATCCCGATTAAGAAAATATCCAGCCTTCAGGTTCGGCAAGGGATTATTGGTCGCATGCTGGGTTATGGCTCTCTGGTGATCAGTGATTCCGGGGCTGGTCATGCGCCGATTCGTTTTATTAAAGATCCAATGAGATTCAGACAGCGCTTTTTTGAATATCAGGAAGAGCTGGAAAATAAAGCAGCCAGTTAACATAACCACAATTTCTGTTAATACGGCGGCAGATCGGGGGACTAAACCGGTCGGCCGCCGTTTTTATTTACCTTAACCCCGCGTGGCGGCTTTCATGTTCTGCACGAACTGTTTCAGTTCGCTGAGCATTACTTCAGGCTGTGCCAGGTTCTTTTCGATGATTTTCACCACCGCAGAACCTGAAATCGCGCCTGCAGCACCGGCGGCAATGGCATCGCGTACCTGAGACGGTTCGGAAATACCAAAGCCTTGCAGAGGCGGTGCGGCCTGATACTCACCCAGTTTCTCAATTAAATGATGCAGCGGAAGCTGAGCGCGCGTTTCGGTGCCGGTAACGCCTGCACGGGAAAGCAGGTAAGTGTAACCCCGGCCATGAGCCGAAATTTCGCGCAGCAGCGTTTCGTCGGCGTTTGGCGGGCAGATGAAAATAGGCGCGACGTTGTGGCGCATTGCGGCATGGCGGAATTCAGCGGACTCTTCCACCGGCACGTCTGCAACCAGCACAGAATCCACGCCCACTTTGGCGCACAGCGCATAAAATTCGTCGATGCCGCGGTTAAAGACCAGGTTGGCATACATCAGCAGACCAATCGGGATCTCCGGGTATTTTTGGCGGATCGTCGCCAGCATTTCAAAGCACTGGGTTGGCGTCACGTCAGAGGCGAAAGCCCGCAGCGCCGCGCCCTGGATGGTTGGGCCATCCGCCAGCGGATCGGAGAACGGAATGCCCAGTTCGAGCGCATCCGCGCCGCCTTCAACCAGTGCATCAATAATTTTCAACGAAAGCTCAGGGGTTGGGTCGCCCAGCGTCACAAAGGGAACGAATGCGCCTTCCTTGCGGGCCTGCAGCTGTTCAAACAGATGATGATAACGTTCCATTACATTTCCCCTCGTGCTTTCAGAATATCGTGGACGGTGAAGATGTCTTTGTCGCCGCGGCCAGAGAGGTTCACTACCAACAGCTGCTCTTTTTCAGGGTTCTCGCGCATCATTTTTAAGGCATGGGCGAGGGCGTGGGAGGACTCCAGCGCAGGAATAATCCCTTCGCTGCGGCACAGTGCTTTAAAGGCATCCAGCGCTTCGTCATCGGTAATAGAGACGTAATCGGCGCGACCGGTGCTGTTCAGGTAAGCGTGCTGCGGCCCCACGGACGGGAAGTCCAGCCCGGCAGAAATAGAGTAAGACTCTTCGATTTGCCCTTCGTCGGTTTGCATCATTGGCGACTTCATACCGAAGTAGATCCCCACGCGGCCATGTTTCAGCGGTGCCCCGTGTTCGCCGGTTTCGATCCCGTGCCCGGCTGGCTCAACGCCAATCAGGCCCACGCTGGTTTCATCGATAAAGTCGGCAAACATACCGATGGCGTTGGAGCCCCCGCCCACGCAGGCGATTACCGCGTCAGGCAGACGACCTTCTTTTTCCAGGATCTGCGCTTTGGTTTCTTCGCCGATCATGCGCTGGAATTCACGCACGATGGTCGGGAACGGGTGCGGACCTGCGGCGGTGCCGAGCATGTAGTGCGCGGTTTCATAGCTTGCAGACCAGTCGCGCAGCGCCTCGTTACAGGCATCTTTCAGGGTGGATGAGCCGCTGTGCACCGGAATGACTTCGGCCCCCATCAGGCGCATACGGAAGACGTTTGGCGACTGGCGCTCGACGTCTTTGGCTCCCATATAAATACGGCATTTCAGGCCGAGCAGGGCGCTGGCGAGGGCAGAAGCTACGCCGTGCTGACCCGCGCCGGTTTCGGCGATGATTTCGGTTTTGCCCATACGCTTGGCAAGCAGCGCCTGGCCCAGCACCTGGTTAGTTTTGTGCGCGCCGCCGTGAAGCAGATCTTCACGTTTGAGATACAGCGTGGTATTGGTACCAGCCGCAAGGTTTTTGCACTTGGTCAGCGCCGTTGGGCGGCCCGCGTAGTTCTTCAGCAGATCGGTAAACTCCGCCTGGAACTCAGCGTCACTTTGCGCCGCCACAAAAGCTTCTTCGAGCTGGCGCAAAGCAGGCATCAGGATCTGCGGCACGTACATCCCGCCAAATTCACCAAAATAAGGGTTCAGTAAAGTCATGGTATCTCTTCCTTAGTAAGCCCGCAGGGTCCGGAAGACCGCAGCCAGCTTGTTAGCATCTTTTATTCCCGGCGCACTTTCCACGCCAGAGTTGAAATCCAGTCCCGCGCAGCCGGCTTTAGCAGCTTCCACGCAGTTATCCGCTCCGAGGCCGCCCGCCAGAATCACGTTATCCAGCTTTTGTCCGGCTAACAGTCGCCAGTCAAAGCTTTGCCCGGTGCCGCCCTGGCCGTTATCGAACACGTATTTGTCGACGTGATGCAGATTCCGCTCAGGAAGCGTGTCGGCTACGCTCAACGCTTTCCAGATTTGTGTTTTCTCCGGCAGCAGCGCTCGCAGCTCAGTAATGTATGCCTGGGTTTCAGCGCCGTGAAGCTGAACTGCGCTCAGTGAGAACGTTTCTACTTTCTGCACAACATCCGTTACCGGTGTATTTCTGAATACACCCACGTAGCGAAGCGGCGCGGAGGCAATGACTGCAGCGGCTTTCTCATCGCTGACAAAACGCGGCGAAGTCGGGACGAAGATCAGGCCACCGTAAATAGCTCCGGCTTCCTGAGCCGCACGAGCATCTTCCCCTCGCGTCAGGCCGCAGACTTTATTCTCCCCAAGCAGCACGCGGCGTACCGCGGCGTTCAGGTCATCCTCGCTCATCAGCGCGGAGCCAATCAGGAATCCGTTGGCGAAGTGGCTGAGTTCACGAACCTGGGCGTAATGATTAATGCCCGATTCGCTGATCACCGTGACGCCGTGGGTCAGACGCGGGGCCAGCTGGCGAGTGCGGTCCAGGTCAATGGACAGATCGCGCAGGTCGCGGTTGTTGATGCCGACCACTTTAGCCCCGAGCGAGATGGCGCGTTCCAGCTCTTCTTCGTTGCTGACTTCGGTCAGCACGCCCATGTTCAGGCTGTGGGCCACAGCGGCCAGCTGGCGATACTGTTCATCGTCCAGCACCGAGAGCATCAGCAGGCAGGCGTCCGCCTGGTAAAAGCGCGCCAGATGAATCTGGTAGGCGTCGATAATAAAGTCTTTGCACAGTACCGGCTGGCTGACAATCCCGCTGACGATCGGCAGAAAATCGAAGCTGCCCTGGAAGTATTTCTCGTCGGTCAACACCGACACGGCAGAGGCATAATGCCTATAAACACCGGCGATATGAGCCGGGTCGAAGTCATCGCGGATCGTCCCTTTGGACGGGGATGCCTTTTTGCATTCAAGAATAAAGACGGTGCGGGCCCCCTGCAGCGCGTGATAGAAGTTCCGCGTGGCGGGCACAATCTCATTCTGGAAGCTCGCCAGCGGCTGCTGCTGTTTGCGGGCTTCGACCCACAGCGCTTTGTCAGCCACGATGCGGTTTAAAACGGTCTCCTGCATTCCCTTATCCTCTTCCTGCGAGCGCGGTGACGCGGTCATATGCGGCCCCGCTGCGCAATACATCCAGCACTTTTTTGGCGTTAGCCTTCAAGTCTTCATGGCCGTGCAATCGCATCAGCATCGCAACGTTAGCCGCGACGGCAGACTCGTGCGCGGTCTCACCTTTACCTTGTAGCAGGCGAGTCAGAATGTCACGGTTTTCTTCCGGCGTGCCGCCCGCCAGTGCTTCCTGGTGATAGGCCGGAAGGTCGAAATCGGCGGCGGTCAGCTGGTAGCTTTTGATTTCACCCTGATTCAGTTCGGCGACCAGCGTCGGCGCATGGAGCGACACTTCATCCATGCCGCCGCTGTGAACCACAGCTGCGCGTTTATAGCCGAGGACGCGCAGGGTTTCAGCAATCGGCAGCACCAGTTCCGGGCTGTAGACGCCGATCAGCGCCAGCGGCGGATGCGCCGGGTTAATCAGTGGCCCCAAAACATTGAACAGGGTGCGCGTTTTCAACTGCTGGCGAACCGGCATCGCGTGGCGGAAACCGGTGTGGTACTTAGGCGCAAACAAGAAGCAAACGCCCAGCTCGTCCAGCGCTTTACGGGAAGCATCCGCGTTCATTTCCAGGTTGATGCCAAACGCTGCCAGCAGATCGGAGGAACCCGAACGGCTGGAAACGCTGCGGTTGCCGTGTTTGGCGACCTTTAGCCCGACCGCGGCGGCAACAAAGGCGCTGGCGGTGGAGATGTTAATGCTGTTGCTGCCGTCGCCGCCGGTGCCGACGATATCGGCAAACTCGTAGCTCGGGCTTGGGAACGGCGCGGCGTGCTCAAGCAGGGCAGATGCGGCGCCGGCGATTTCGTTCGGGTGTTCACCGCGCACCTTCATGCTGACCAGCGCGGCCGCCAGCTGTTCTGGCTTCAGCTCACCGCGAACGATGGCAGAAAACAGCTGGTGGCTCTCTTCGCGGCTCAGGGTTTGCGCCTGATAAAGCTTGTCGAGGATCGGCTGCAGCGTATTGGCCTGCTTCAGCTTCTGCAGCGCCCAGTCGAGGGTCTGCTCCAGCAGGCGAGCGCCGTGGCTGGTGAGAATGGATTCCGGGTGGAACTGGAAGCCCACAACCCGGTCAGCCTCGTGGCGAACCGCCATCACCATGCCGTCGAAATGGGCGTTGATGGTCAGGCCGGCAGGGATGTTGCTGCCCACCAGGGAGTGATAGCGCGCCACCGGCAGCGGGTTAGGCAGCCCGGCAAACATCGCTTCGCCGTCATGGGAGATAGAGGAGGCTTTGCCGTGCAGGATTTCGCCTGCCTGGCCGACGTAGCCGCCGTAAGCCTCCACAATGGCCTGGTGGCCGAGGCAAATGCCAATAATCGGCAGTTTCCCGCGCATTCGTGTCAGTAATTCCGGCATGCAGCCCGCTTCGCTTGGGGCACCTGGCCCAGGGGACAGCATCAGCACCGGGTTATCCATGGTGGCCAGGCGTTCGATCAGCGTTTGTGCCGGGACGTGGTTACGGTAAATCACCACGTTGTGGCCGTTCGCGCGCAGCTGGTCCGCCAGGTTATAGGTGAATGAATCGATATTATCGAGCAGCAGAATGTCAGCCATTAGAAAATCTCCTGGGCGTGATGCGCGGTAGCAATGGCGCGCAAAACAGCGCGAGCTTTGTTGCGGGTTTCGTCGGCTTCGGACTGCGGGTCTGAATCAAGGACAACGCCAGCGCCGGCCTGCACGGTGGCAATGCCGTCTTCAACGTAGGCTGAGCGGATGACGATGCAGGTATCGAGGTCGCCGTGGGCGGTGAAGTAACCCACCGCGCCGCCGTAGCTGCCGCGACGAACGCCTTCGGCCCCAGCAATCAGCTGCATCGCACGCACTTTCGGCGCGCCGCTCAGGGTGCCCATATTCATGCAGGCGCGGTAGGCGTGCAGCACGTCCAGGTCTTGACGCAGCTCGCCGACAACGCGGGAAACCAGGTGCATCACGAAGGAGTAGCGGTCGACTTTGGTTAAATCCGCCACGTAGCGGCTGCCCGGTGTGCAAATGCGGGCGAGATCGTTCCGCGCCAGGTCAACCAGCATCAGGTGTTCTGAGAGTTCTTTATGGTCGGTACGCATTTCCAGCTCGATGCGGCTGTCCAGGTCTCGATCCAGCGATCCGTCGGCGCGGCGGCCACGAGGGCGGGTGCCGGCAATCGGGTAGATCTCAATCTGGCGATTCGTCGCATCATATTTGAGCGAGCTTTCCGGGGAAGCGCCAAACAGTGTGAAATCGTTGTCCTGCATAAAGAACATGTATGGGCTTGGGTTGCTCTTCTTCAGCGTCTGATAAGCCGCCAGCGGTGACGGGCAAGGCAGCGAGAACCGGCGGGACGGGACAACCTGGAAAATTTCACCGATGCGAATGGCTTTTTGCATCTGGCGAACAACCGCCCCGAACTCTTCGTCTGTCTGATTGACATCGCAGCTCATGTGCTCAACTTTCTGCACCGGGAGGGCAGCAGGCTCTTCACTGATTTGCTGGCGCAGCTGTTCGGTGCGTTTCTGCAGGCGCTGTTTTTCGCTCACGGAAGGCGTAAAGAGGCTGGCCTGAATGCGGGTTTGTTTTTTCTGGTGATCGATGGTCAATAAGGTTTCGGCCAGGTAGAAGCAGTAGTCCGGGCAGCGGTTGTCCTGCTTCAACTGCGGCAGGTCTTCGAAGCCCGCCACCAGGTCGTAGGCAAACAAACCGCCGAAGAACATCGCATGACGTTCTTCCGCCGGCACGCTTACCAGTTCCTGCATAATGCGGAATGCGTCAAAGACCGACAGCGAGCACAGGCGCGCGTCTTCATCTAATAACGTACTGACCGTTGGAAAACGCAGGGTGCGGCCATCCGGGAAGTGTTCGTTTTCGACGCCGGCAGGCAACGCGGCGTCCAGCAGCGGCAGCAGTGAAGCGCCGTTAGCAGACAAGGCCTGTAAGGTGACGGTGTCACCTAAGGCCGTAATGCGCATGGCGCTATCTACCAGCAGCAGGCTTTTTAAGTCGTCTTTACTGTCGATGTCTGCGGATTCCAGCAGCAGCGTCGCTGGGCGCGCGCCGCACAGCTGGTGGAAAAGGGCCGTTGGGTTTTCACGGTAGGCAGCTTCGCTGCTCAGGAGTTCAAGTGCCGGTTTTTGTGTTTGCATTTTAGTTCTCAAATTTTGTTCAAAAAAAAGCCCGCATCGTTGGCGGGCCTGGTATCTGTGCTGTTAAACAGCGTACGCGATCGCACCGCCCGAGTTCAGGGAGTACGCCACCAACCGTGCAGGGAATTCATCGCTTTCATTTCAGATACCTCGTCATGTGAACTTGCGTACTAGTAAACTGGTTCGTGGCTATATTGTCAATACTGATTTTTTAAAATAGCCGATTATCGTTATCATGGGCCGCTAAATTTCTGTCTATCCATTTCTGGAGCCATTTTGAGCGAGCCCACCCTGGCCACGATCCACGACCTGCACAGCCACACTACCGCCTCGGACGGCCTGTTGTCTCCTGAAGCTTTGGTTAATCGCGCCGTAGATATGCGTGTTACGGTCCTGGCTATTACCGATCATGACACCGTGGCGGGCCTGCCTGCTGCAAGGGCTGAAATCCAGCGTCTGAATTTACCACTACGGTTAATTAGCGGCGTTGAAATCTCCACCATCTGGGAAAATCACGAAATCCATATCGTTGGCCTGGGCATTGATGAACAGCATCCGTCGCTGAAGCTTTTTCTTGAACAGCAAAGTGAACGTCGCAGCCAGCGCGCGGTAATGATTGCGGAACGTCTGGATAAAGCACGTATTCCCGGTGCGTTGGAAGGGGCGATGCGCCACGCAGGCAGCGGGGCAATTACCCGCGGGCATTTCGCTCGTTTTCTGGTCGAGCAGGGCAAAGCCAGCAATATGGGCGATGTTTTCAAAAAGTATCTGGCTAAGGGGAAAACCGGATACGTTCCGCCCCAGTGGTGTACAATAGAACAAGCTATTGATGTGATTCATCATTCTGGCGGGCAGGCGGTGCTGGCGCATCCAGGGCGCTACGGCCTGACCGCAAAATGGCTAAAACGACTGCTGGCGCACTTTGCCGAACACGGTGGCGATGCCATGGAAGTTGCGCAGTGCCAGCAGGCTCCCAACGAACGTACCCAGCTTGCGAGCTACGCTAAGCAGTTTAATCTGCTGGCGTCGCAGGGGTCTGATTTTCATCTACCCTGCGCGTGGATTGAACTGGGCCGTAAGCTGTGGCTACCGGCGGGCGTTGAGCCCGTCTGGCAGCACTGGGAGCAGAGCCGCATCGCTAAAGAGAGGGCAGTATGAGTCAGTTTTTTTATATCCACCCGGATAACCCGCAGCCGCGCCTGATTAATCAGGCCGTCGATATTATTCGTAAAGGCGGGGTCATTGTTTATCCTACCGATTCCGGCTATGCGCTGGGCTGCAAGATTGAAGATAAGGGCGCCATGGAGCGCATTTGCCGCATTCGTCAGCTCCCTGATGGCCACAACTTTACCCTGATGTGTCGGGATCTGTCGGAGCTGTCGACATACGCCTTCGTCGACAACGTGGCATTCCGCCTGATTAAAAACAACACGCCGGGAAATTACACCTTTATCCTGAAGGGCACCAAAGAGGTTCCCCGCCGCCTGCTGCAGGAAAAACGTAAAACTATTGGTCTGCGCGTGCCGTCAAACCCGATTGCGCTGGCGCTGCTTGAAGTGCTGAATGAGCCGATGCTGTCGACTTCGTTGATGCTACCGGGTAGCGAGTTTACCGAGTCCGATCCCGAAGAGATCAAAGATCGCCTCGAGAAAGTGGTGGATCTGGTTATCCACGGCGGCTATCTGGGGCAGCAGCCCACCACGGTTATCGATCTGACTGAAGACGCACCGGTTGTGATGCGCGAGGGCGTCGGGGACGTTAAACCTTTCCTGTAAGGAAATCGCTATGGCCCGATTTAACATTGATGTTCTTGCTTCTCAATGCGGCGTGACGCCCGCCAATATTCGTAGCTGGCAGCGTTATGGGTTGATCAAGCCGCAGGTGGATGAGAATGGGCACCGTTTTTTTGATTTTACCCACTGTTCGCAGGTCGCCGCGATTGTCGGCTGGCTTGAGAAGGGGGTTGCTTTGTCAGATATGCTGGCGCTGCTGAAAGGCGAGGAGATGTCTCCGCCTTTCAGATGGCTCGACGTTCAGGAAGCCCTGCTGGCGCAGTGTGAAGCGATGCAGCCTGCGAAGCTCCGGGGGCTTATCTGGCGCTATGGCCGCGAAGTCCCGCCCGCTATTTTTATTGATGAGGTTATCCGCCCGCTGAGACTATGGCTTAACGCTGATGTACCGCAGGAACAGGCGATGAATAGCGCATTGCTTGATACGGCGCTGATTGAATATGCGACGTTCGTCCTGGCCAGCGGGCGTAAGCGTCCGGGCGGCAGTCTGTTTATTCTGGCGCTGTCGCTTGAAGACCCCGTTGAACTGTGGCTGGAAGGGATCCGTTTTGCCAGCGACGGTTTTTGCGTTGAGGTCCTGGATCGCGGTATTCCCTGCCCGGACCTTAGCCGTATTCATGCGGACCACATTATGATTTGGGCCGATAAGGCGCTGGATGCTAACCAACAGGCACAGTATCACCGCTGGCTGAAGAGCGGAATTCCTGTTTTTCTGGGAGGCAGTGAGGCTGCCAGAGGAAATAAAAATGTGGCAACTCCGCGCAATTGTGCTTCCGGCGAGCAAGCTGCGCTGCTGGATACTCAGAGCCAGCGGTGAGCAAATCTGGAAACGGGTTTTCACTCCATTTACGTTAAAATTCGTGTACTATGGGCGGCCACGATGCTGTCAGCGGTTTTCCTGCATTGCCGGGCAGCCATTCAAATTCGTATTTATACTTCATCAGGCCCATGCCTTTTGATTTCAAAGTATCTGAGACGCCTGTGAAGGCGACACCCGAGGAAGCTCAATGAGCGAAAAGTTACAAAAAGTGCTGGCTCGCGCTGGCCATGGTTCCCGTCGTGAGATTGAAACCATTATCTCTGCAGGCCGCGTAAGCGTTGACGGTAAAATTGCCACGCTGGGCGATCGTGTTGAAATTACCCAGTCGCTTAAAATCCGCATCGATGGTCATTTGATCTCCATCCGTGAATCTGCGGAACAAATCTGCCGCGTGCTGGCCTATTACAAGCCGGAAGGTGAGCTGTGTACCCGCAGCGACCCGGAAGGGCGCCCAACCGTTTTTGACCGTTTACCAAAGCTGCGCGGTGCACGCTGGATTGCCGTTGGGCGTCTGGACGTGAATACCTGTGGTTTACTGCTGTTCACCACCGACGGAGAACTGGCAAATCGCCTGATGCACCCAAGCCGTGAAGTGGAGCGTGAATACTCCGTACGCGTGTTTGGCCAGGTGGATGACGACAAAGTAAGACAACTGTCTCGTGGCGTGCAGCTTGAAGATGGCCCGGCGGCGTTCAAAACCATCAAGTTCACCGGCGGGGAAGGCATTAACCAGTGGTACAACGTGACCCTGACCGAAGGCCGTAACCGTGAGGTTCGTCGCCTGTGGGAAGCTGTCGGTGTTCAGGTGAGCCGCCTTATTCGCGTGCGTTACGGTGACATTAAGCTACCGAAAGGCCTTCCGCGCGGGGGCTATACCGAGCTTGACCTGGCGCAGACAAACTACCTGCGTACGCTGGTGGAACTGCCGGAAGAAACCAGCAGTAAAGTGGCGGTAGAAAAAGATCGCCGCCGCATGAAAGCGAACCAGATTCGTCGTGCCGTGAAGCGTCACACCCAAGTGACCGGCGGCAACCGCCGCGCCAGCAGCAGCCGTAATAACGGCAGCGGCAGCTAAATCTTAACCCCTCTTTTGAGGGGTTTTTTTATTAGTAATCAATACCCATCTGCGCCTTCACCCCGGCGTCAAACGCATGCTTAACCGGGCGGAGTTCGCTGACTGTGTCGGCCATCTCCAGAATATCGCGATGGCACCCGCGGCCTGTCACAATCACTGTCTGATTCGCCGGGCGGTTAGCCAGCGCGCTTAAGACGTCTTCCAGCGGCAGATAATCATAAGCCACCATGTAGGTCAGCTCGTCGAGGATCACCATATCCAGCGTGGCGTCTGCCAGCATCCGTTTGCCGTGTTCCCACACCGCAAGACAGGCGGCGGTATCCGTTTCCCGGTTTTGCGTTTCCCAGGTAAAGCCTGTTGCCATCACCTGAAACTCAACCCCGTGTGGCTCCAGCAGATTACGTTCGCCGTTCGGCCACTGGCCCTTGATAAACTGAATGACGCCGACTTTTTGGCCGTGGCCTACGGCGCGGGTAGCGGTGCCGAATGCGGCGGTTGTTTTACCTTTCCCGTTGCCGGTGAAGACTATCAGGAGCCCGCGCTCCTGCTGGGCTTCTGCAATGCGCGCATCAACCTTTTCTTTCTGGCGCTGTTGGCGCTGCTGATAACGCTCTTCGCTCATTCCGAAATCCCCGGTTTACGGTTAGGCTGGGCATCAAAACTCATGCCGGTCTTACGGCGGCTGTCGTCGCCCATCAGCCAGAGATAAAGCGGCATTAAATCCCGGGGCGTTTTCAGTTTGGCCGGATCTTCCGTGGGGAAGGCGCTGGCGCGCATTGCGGTGCGAGTACCGCCTGGGTTGATGCAGTTTACGCGCAGGTTGTGCTGCTTATACTCTTCCGCCAGCACCTGCATCATGCCTTCCGTCGCAAACTTTGAGGCGGCGTAAGCGCCCCAGCCAGCGCGGCCCTGGCGACCCACGCTTGAGGTGGTAAAAACCAGAGAGCCAGATTCGGATTTAAGTAATAAAGGAAGCAAAGCCTGAGTCAGGAAAAAGGTCGCATTGACGTTCACCTGCATGACGGCCTGCCAGGTGTCGGGATCCTGTTTGTCCATCGACACGACATCGCCAAGAATACCGGCATTATGCAGGACGCCATCGAGGCGGGGAACCAGCGCGCTAAGCTTGTTAGCCAGCGCATGGCAATCTGCCGACGTGGCGGTAGCCAAGTCAAGTGTGAACCAGTGCGCGGGGAGCAAACCGTGAGACTGGATCTCACCGGCGACGGCGCGGAGCTTTTGCTCATTGCGCCCCAGCAAAATCACCGAAGCACCAAATCTGGCATAGGTGAGTGCGGCGACGCGGCCGATGCCATCGCTGGCACCGGTCACTAAAATAATGCGATTTTTCAGTAAATTATCTTGCGGCTGATAGTGCACGGTTTTACTCCTCGCGTGATGCAATATGCTCACGTCTTATTTCTCGTTAAGTTACCTGGCTTTATGCCTTAAAGACGGGCGTATTTCAATCAGTCAGCCGGAGACAATGCTAAGGATTAACATTTTGCAAAAATTTCCCCGAGCCAAATCTTTTAAGGATGCCCTCATGCTGCCTTTATAGTTACTTACAGACGAACGTGTGCCCGCTCGGGTACACTGCGGAGATTAACAATGCTTGGTGAAAAAGGCGGTAAATGTGGATCTGATTGCTGACTATGGACTTTTTTTGGCTAAAGCGGTGACCATCGTGGTGGCAATTGGTGCCGTTGCACTTATCCTGGTGAACGTTGCGCAACGTAAGAAACAGGGCCGGGGTGAACTAAGGCTGACGAATCTGAGCGAGCAGTATCAGGATGTACAGCAGGAGATGCAGGTCGCTATGCTCGACCCACATCAGCAGAAGCTGTGGCTTAAAGAAGAAAAGAAAAAGCTTAAGCTCGAAGCGAAGCAGGCAAAGGCGCGGGCTAAACGTGGCGAAAAGGCCAGTTCAGGCAAGCCGACGCTTTACGTCCTCGACTTTAAAGGCAGCATGGATGCCCACGAAGTCAGCTCGCTCCGTGAAGAAATTACCGCCGTGCTATCGGTAGTTAAACCCAAGGATGAAGTTTTGCTGCGCCTGGAAAGCCCTGGCGGAGTGGTTCATGGCTACGGGCTAGCGGCATCACAGCTCCAGCGCTTGCGGGACAAAGCCGTGCCTTTAACCATTGCGGTGGATAAAGTGGCGGCCAGCGGCGGCTATATGATGGCGTGTGTTGCCCAGCGCATTGTGGCCGCACCCTTCTCGATCATCGGCTCGATTGGCGTTGTCGCGCAAATCCCTAACTTCCATCGCCTGCTTAAACGCAATGACATCGACGTGGAGCTGCACACCGCGGGGCAGTACAAGCGCACGCTGACCCTGCTGGGTGAGAACACTGAACAGGGGCGTGAGAAGTTCAGGGAAGATCTCAACGAAACACATCACCTGTTCAAACAGTTTGTCAGCAGCATGCGTCCGGGTCTTGATATTGAATCAGTGGCTACGGGCGAGCACTGGTACGGTACCCAGGCGAAAGAAAAAGGTCTGGTTGATGACGTGGCGACCAGCGACGATCTGCTGCTGGGCATGATGAAAGATTTTGACGCTATTAATGTACGTTATTTGCAGCGTAAAAAAATGATGGACCGCTTCACCGGTAGCGCGGCGAACAGCGTAGATCGCCTGCTGTTGCGCTGGTGGCAGCGTGGTGAAAAACCACTGCTGTAAAGCCAAAAAAGCGAGGCGTTTAAGCCTCGCTTTTCGTTTAGCCCTGCAGCGAATACTTTTCTGACAGGACGTGGGCCAGGTGTTTAAACATATTAAACACCGCCGTACTCTTCGGAGTGGGCAAACCTTGTTCGTCCAGGAAGTATTCTCCACTAAAGACCAGCACGCCGTTTTTCTGCTCCACGCCGGTGGCTTCCATTCCGTGCAGGAAATCCTCATGTTCACGAATGATTTTGTTCGCCTCTGCGAGGAGGGATTCGCGGTCAATAGGTTGAGTTGTCTCTTGCATGATGTTCTCCTTAAAAAACTGGCGTTAGTTTACGTCCGCTTGAGGGAAAAGGGCAAATTTTCCCTGTAAACCCTGTGGCCTTAAAAAAGTTAACCGTGCTGGCGGGATCCGGTATTGCATGCTAATAAAGTTGCGTAACATATTTTATCAGGTAGAGTGTGACGCTTTCGCAAATCTGGCAACAGAATTGCTTGACATTCGACCAAACTTACGTCGTGCTATGCCACTTGTTTGAGACTTTTGGCCTTCAATACCCGATGAGTGAGCCGTGGGTGCTGCAGGTTATTGAAAAAAAGAGTTGATCTCCTTCTACGCTGCCGCAATATAAAAAAGCGCGTCGCCAGTGGAAGGTGAAAATTTGCGACGTATTCCTGGAAGAATTAAATAGGTAAAGGTGAAAATGGGTAAAGCTCTCGTTATCGTTGAGTCCCCGGCAAAAGCCAAAACGATCAACAAATATCTCGGAAACGACTACGTGGTGAAGTCCAGCGTCGGTCATATCCGCGATTTGCCGACCAGTGGATCAACCACCAAGAAGAGCGCTGACTCTACCGCCGCCAAAGGGGCCAAAAAGGTCAAAAAGGATGAACGCGGAGCGCTCGTCAACCGTATGGGTGTCGATCCCTGGCATGACTGGGATGCTCATTACGAAGTGCTGCCTGGCAAGGAGAAAGTGGTCTCCGAGCTGAAATCACTGGCAGAAAAAGCAGACCACATCTATCTCGCAACCGACCTTGACCGCGAAGGGGAAGCCATTGCCTGGCACCTGCGGGAAGTTATCGGCGGCGACGACACCCGCTACAGCCGCGTGGTGTTTAATGAAATCACTAAGAATGCGATTCGTCAGGCGTTTGAAAAGCCGGGTGAACTGAATATTGACCGTGTGAATGCCCAGCAGGCGCGCCGTTTTATGGACCGCGTTGTGGGCTATATGGTGTCTCCGCTGCTGTGGAAAAAAATTGCGCGTGGCCTGTCTGCCGGGCGCGTTCAGTCCGTGGCAGTTCGCCTTGTGGTTGAGCGTGAACGCGAAATTAAAGCGTTCGTCCCGGAAGAGTATTGGGAAATCGATGCCAACCTGTCGACGCCGAAGGGCGATGCGCTGCCGGTGCAGGTGAGTCACCATAAAGACAAACCGTTCCGTCCGGTTAACCGCGAGCAGACCATGGCGGCCGTTAGCCTGCTTGAAAAAGCGCGTTACACCGTTCTGGATCGTGAAGACAAGCCGACCAGCAGCAAACCGGGGGCGCCGTTCATCACCTCCACACTGCAGCAGGCTGCCAGCACCCGCCTTGGCTTCGGCGTGAAGAAAACCATGATGATGGCGCAGCGTCTTTACGAAGCGGGCCACATTACCTATATGCGTACTGACTCTACTAACCTGAGCCAGGACGCGGTGAGCATGGTACGCGGCTACATCGAAGAAAACTTTGGTAAGAAATACCTGCCGGCGGATGCCAATCAATACGCCAGCAAGGATAACTCTCAGGAAGCGCACGAAGCGATTCGTCCTTCTGACGTGGCCGTGCAGGCGGAAGCGTTAAAAGACATGGAGGCGGATGCCCAGAAGCTTTATCAGCTGATCTGGCGCCAGTTCGTCGCCTGCCAGATGACGCCAGCGAAATACGACTCCACCACGCTGACGGTGGAAGCAGGTGAGTACCGTCTGAAGGCGCGTGGCCGCACGCTGCGCTTTGATGGCTGGACGAAAGTGATGCCTGCGCTGCGCAAGGGTGATGAAGATCGCACCTTACCTGCGGTGAATCCGGGCGAATCTTTGACGCTGGTTGAACTGCTTCCAGCCCAGCACTTTACCAAGCCGCCCGCGCGTTTCAGCGAAGCGTCGCTGGTGAAAGAGCTGGAAAAACGCGGGATTGGCCGCCCGTCCACCTATGCCTCTATCATTTCAACCATTCAGGATCGTGGCTACGTGCGCGTTGAGAACCGCCGTTTCTACGCCGAAAAAATGGGTGAAATTGTTACCGATCGTCTGGAAGAGAACTTCCGCGAGCTGATGAATTACGACTTCACGGCGCAAATGGAAAACAGTCTTGACCAGGTGGCTAATAACCAGGCCGAGTGGAAAGGCGTGCTGGATAACTTCTTCACTGATTTTAGCGGCCAGCTTGAGAAAGCGGAGCAGGATCCGGAAGAAGGCGGTATGCGTCCGAACCAGATGGTTCTGACCAGCATCGACTGCCCAACCTGCGGCCGTAAAATGGGGATCCGTACTGCGAGTACCGGCGTATTCCTCGGCTGTTCTGGCTATGCGTTACCGCCGAAAGAGCGCTGCAAAACCACCATCAACCTGGTGCCGGAGAACGAAGTTCTTAACGTGCTGGAAGGTGATGATGCGGAAACTAACGCCCTGCGCGCCAAGCGTCGCTGCCAAAAGTGCGGCACGGCGATGGACAGCTACCTTATCGATCCGAAGCGCAAGCTGCACGTGTGCGGTAATAACCCGACCTGTGATGGCTACGAAATCGAAGAGGGTGAATTCCGCATCAAGGGGTATGACGGCCCAATCGTTGAGTGTGAGAAATGTGGCTCCGAAATGCACCTGAAAATGGGGCGTTTTGGCAAGTACATGGCTTGTACTAATGACGAGTGTAAAAATACCCGTAAGATCCTGCGTAACGGCGAAGTAGCGCCACCGAAGGAAGATCCGGTGCCGCTGCCAGAGTTGTCGTGTGAGAAGTCTGACGCGTATTTCGTGCTGCGTGATGGCGCCGCTGGCGTCTTCCTTGCCGCGAACACGTTCCCGAAATCTCGTGAAACGCGCGCCCCGCTGGTTGAAGAGCTGCATCGCTTCCGCGATCGCCTGCCGGAGAAGCTGCGCTATCTGGCCGATGCTCCTCAGGAAGATCCAGAGGGGAATAAAGCGTTCGTTCGCTTTAGTCGTAAAACGAAGCAGCAGTACGTGGCTTCTGATAAAGACGGTAAAGCGACCGGCTGGTCAGCGTTCTTCGTTGACGGCAAATGGGTCGTTGGTAAGAAATAATTCTGCCTGAACCTGTGAAAACCGGAGCCTGTCTCCGGTTTTTTTATAGTGCTTTATATAACTCGTTTATTATCTTTTTATCCCATCTATACAAAGTAGCTATAACTGATATAGTGAGTAAAGCAATGTCAATTTTCGTTTTTTCTGCGTCTTAACCCCGCCCATTGCGCCGGGGCCTTTGACCCTGGACGGTAAGCTATGAAATTACAGCAGCTGCGTTATATCGTTGAAGTCGTAAACCACAATCTTAATGTCTCTTCTACGGCGGAAGGGCTTTATACCTCTCAGCCGGGGATCAGTAAGCAAGTTCGTATGCTGGAAGACGAACTGGGGATACAAATATTTGCCCGAAGCGGAAAACACCTGACCCAGGTCACTCCTGCGGGGCAGGAAATTATCCGTATCGCCCGTGAAGTGCTGTCTAAAGTCGACGCCATCAAGTCCGTTGCCGGAGAACACACCTGGCCTGACAAAGGCTCGCTCTATGTGGCGACAACCCACACACAGGCCCGTTATGCGCTGCCTGGCGTGATTAAAGGCTTTATTGAGCGTTATCCTCGGGTTTCACTGCATATGCATCAGGGCTCGCCGACGCAGATTGCAGAAGCGGTTTCCAAAGGCAACGCCGATTTTGCTATCGCCACCGAAGCGCTTCATCTCTATGATGACCTGGTGATGCTGCCTTGCTACCACTGGAACCGCTCCATTGTGGTTACGCCCGATCACCCATTGGCTTCGAAAGAGTCGGTTAGCATCGAAGAGTTGGCGCAGTATCCGCTGGTCACCTACACCTTTGGTTTTACCGGCCGTTCCGAGTTGGACACTGCTTTTAACCGTGCAGGGTTAACGCCGCGAATCGTCTTTACCGCCACCGATGCCGATGTGATTAAAACTTATGTTCGCCTGGGTCTCGGAGTAGGGGTCATTGCTAGCATGGCGGTAGATCCGATTTCAGACCCGGATTTAGTCCGTATCGAAGCCCAGGGCGTATTTAGCCACAGCACGACGAAAATAGGTTTCCGCCGCAGCACTTTTCTGCGCAGTTATATGTATGATTTTATTCAGCGTTTTGCGCCACATTTAACCCGTGACGTGGTGGATACCGCCGTGGCATTACGCTCGAACGAAGATATTGAAGCGATGTTTAAAGATATAAAATTACCTGCCAAATAATTCCCCAGGGTATCTTCGGCGCATCCGAAGATACCCGAGTCATTATTAAACAAGAATTAAACGCATTTCTTCGTCTATTCCCATTCCCGCAAATAAGCCACATCCTGTTAATGGTTATTGTGTCGCAATTAAGAGACACAGCTAGTAAATAATTCGTGGTTGCGCAAACCTGGCGTTTCGATTATTTATTTCAGGTCAAAAGATTAAATCTTTTCTCCTGCTTATTGCGCAATTTTTCTGGCTTTTGAGCTAGAGTTTCTTTAGGATTAATCCCAACTGGCGATTAGTTATACCGATTGTTTAGAAACGTTACGATAAGTGGTGTCGATTGTATGAGGCTAGCAATGTCATCAGGCAGTGAGGAATCGCAGCAGGATCCATCCCTGAAACGCAAGGCATGGATGGCGGTGTTTTTGGTGTCAGCCTTGTTCTGGCTGGTTGTGGCGCTGGTTGCCTGGCATTTTTGGGGGTAGCTATGTCTACTCGGGATAGGGTTCCTGCACCTAAAGTTGTGGCCCGCAACAGCGGCAAACCACGAAAAGACGTTAAGAAAGAGGAAAGCACGCCACCAGAAGGCTGGACGCTGACGAAACAGCAGCAGGCCTTTATTGATTTGTTTTCTGAAGACGATAGCAAAAAACAATAAAATCGTTATTGAATTGTTTATTTTTTCTGCGGAATTAAAAGTGCTTTTTATTTACCGCAGGGTAACCTGTTATTCACTAATAATTACACACAGCAATACATTCTGGTGATTGCTTAATTAAGCAGTCTTGTTGCATATAGTCACATTGAGTTAACGCTATGAATAATCACAATGCCGTGAAATATTGGTCATGGATCGGTGCTTTCACGCTGTCTGCCTTGTTTTGGGTAGAAGTGCTGCGTGTCTTCGCGAATTAATCTTTGTTGAGTGGCTGAACGCCCCGTCTTACTGCTTCGAATAATCCTCCCGATTCGCCTCTCGCCCCGACATTCCGTTGGGGCGTTTGTTTATTCACGGTTTATTCCCTTCGCCTCATTTATCAATTTGGGTTGTTATCAAATCGTTACGGCAAGTTTGTGTTATCTTTAATAGTGACCCTGCGAATAATCAGGGCACTCGCTATCCCTGTCATAAAGGAGGAGCTATGTCGTTAACCCTACGCGAAGCCAGTAAGGACACTCTACGGGCGCTAAATAAAACCTGGCATTACTACAGTTTACCGCTGGCTGCAAAAGAGCTGGGGGATATCAGCCGGTTACCTAAGTCGCTAAAAGTTTTACTGGAGAACCTGCTGCGCTGGCAGGATGAAGACTCCGTCACCCGCGAAGATATTCATGCCCTGGCCGGCTGGCTGAAACAGGCCCACGCCGACCGCGAAATTGCCTATCGTCCTGCCAGGGTACTGATGCAGGACTTTACCGGCGTCCCGGCGGTGGTCGATCTTGCCGCAATGCGGGAGGCGGTTAAGCGCCTCGGCGGTGATGTGGCGAAAGTTAACCCGCTTTCCCCGGTCGATTTGGTGATTGACCACTCGGTGACCGTCGACCATTTCGGCGACAACGATGCCTTCGAGGAAAACGTTCGTCTTGAAATGGAGCGCAACCACGAGCGCTATGTCTTTCTACGCTGGGGCCAGCAGGCCTTTAGCCGTTTCAGCGTTGTGCCGCCCGGTACAGGCATTTGCCACCAGGTGAACCTTGAGTACCTGGGCAAAGCCGTCTGGAGTGAAGAACAGAACGGTGAACTTGTCGCTTACCCTGACACGCTCGTTGGCACCGACTCGCATACCACGATGATTAATGGCCTTGGCGTGCTGGGCTGGGGAGTGGGCGGTATCGAAGCTGAAGCGGCGATGCTGGGCCAGCCGGTATCTATGCTGATCCCCGATGTGGTCGGCTTTAAGCTCGAGGGCAAACTGCGGGAAGGGATCACCGCGACGGACCTTGTGCTGACCGTCACCCAGATGCTACGTAAACACGGCGTAGTGGGCAAATTTGTTGAGTTTTACGGCGACGGGCTTGATTCGCTGCCGCTCGCCGACCGGGCAACGATCGCCAACATGTCTCCTGAATACGGTGCGACCTGCGGTTTCTTCCCGATCGACGGCGTAACGCTGGAATATATGCGCCTCAGCGGGCGTAGCGAAGAGCAGGTGGCTCTGGTTGAAGCTTACGCTAAGGCGCAGGGCATGTGGCGTAATACGGGGGATGAACCCGTGTTTACCAGCACGCTCTCTTTAAACATGCATGACGTTGAGGCAAGCCTGGCCGGGCCAAAACGCCCGCAGGATCGTGTCCCGCTCGGCGGAGTGCCAAAGGCGTTTGCCGCCAGCAACGAGCTTGAAGTCAACGCTTCCCACAAAGATCGTCATCCGGTCAGCTACACGCTGGCGGGCGAAGAGCATCAATTGCCGGATGGCGCTGTAGTGATTGCCGCTATCACCTCCTGTACCAACACGTCAAACCCCAGCGTGCTGATGGCGGCAGGCTTGCTGGCTAAAAAAGCCGTCAGTCTGGGGCTGAAACCACGGCCCTGGGTGAAGGCCTCGCTTGCGCCGGGATCTAAGGTGGTCTCTGATTATCTGGCGAAAGCCAAATTAACCCCATACCTTGATGAGCTGGGCTTTAACCTGGTGGGTTACGGCTGTACTACCTGCATAGGCAACTCTGGCCCGCTGCCCGATCCTATCGAGCAGGCGATTAAAAAAGGCGATCTTACCGTGGGCGCGGTGCTTTCCGGCAACCGCAACTTCGAAGGCCGTATCCACCCGCTGGTGAAAACGAACTGGCTGGCCTCACCGCCGCTTGTCGTCGCCTACGCGCTGGCTGGTAACATGAACATCGACCTGACTAAAGAGCCATTAGGGCAGGATAAAAATGGCGCTGACGTCTACTTGAAAGACATCTGGCCGGGTAGCCAGGAAATTGCTGCGGCTGTCGCGCAGGTGACTACCGAGATGTTCCACAAAGAATATGCTGAAGTGTTTGAAGGTACCGAAGAGTGGCGCAGCATCGAGGTGGCGCGGTCGGCCACCTACGGCTGGCAGGACGACTCAACCTATATCCGACTGTCGCCGTTCTTTGACGAGATGGGCGCCGAGCCAAAACAAGTGGAAGATATTCACGGGGCTAACGTGCTGGCGATGCTGGGGGATTCGGTCACTACCGACCATATTTCCCCGGCGGGGAGCATTAAACCTGACAGTCCGGCGGGGCGATACCTGCAGGGGCATGGTGTAGAGCGCAGAGACTTTAACTCCTACGGTTCGCGCCGCGGTAACCATGAAGTCATGATGCGCGGGACGTTTGCTAACATTCGTATTCGCAACGAGATGGTGCCAGGCGTTGAAGGCGGTATGACGCGGTTACTGCCGGGTGAAGAAGTTCTTTCAATTTATGACGCTGCAATGCGTTACAAAGAGCGGGGCATTCCGCTGGCGGTGATCGCCGGGAAAGAGTATGGCTCCGGTTCAAGCCGCGACTGGGCGGCCAAAGGCCCTCGCTTGCTGGGCGTACGGGTGGTCATTGCCGAATCGTTCGAACGCATTCACCGCTCGAACCTTATCGGCATGGGCATTTTACCGCTGGAGTTCCCTCAGGGCGTCACGCGAAAAACGCTTGGGCTAACGGGTGAGGAAAAGCTCGATATTAGCGGGTTAAACCAACTGAAGCCTGGCGCCAGCGTCCCGGTTACGCTGACCTTTGCCGATGGGCGAAAACAAGTCATTGATTGCCGCTGCCGCATTGATACCGGCAATGAGCTGACCTATTTCCGTCACGACGGCATCCTGCATTATGTGATCAGGAATATGCTGAAGTAAGAAACGACAAAGCCCCTGAAAAGGGGCTTTTTGACGAGATGAGCGTCTTTACTCAGACAACAGATGGCCCATTTTGGCGGCTTTAGTGTCGAGATAATGCGCGTTTTTCGGGTTGCGCCCGACGATGAGCGGTACGCGCTCAACAATGTTGATCCCGGCTTCAGTCAAAATTTCGACTTTTTTCGGGTTATTGGTGAGTAAACGCACGGCATCCACGCCCAGCAGTTTGAACATGTCGGCGCACAGCGTAAAGTCACGTTCGTCGGCGGCAAAGCCGAGCTGGTGATTAGCCTCTACCGTGTCGTAGCCTTTATCCTGCAGCGCATAGGCTCGGATTTTATTCAGCAGCCCGATATTACGGCCTTCCTGGCGATGGTAAAGCAGCACGCCACGGCCTTGTTCAGCAATGTGGGTTAACGCGGCTTCAAGCTGGAAGCCGCAGTCACAGCGCAGGCTGAACAGCGCATCACCGGTCAGACATTCGGAGTGGACGCGCGCGAGCACGGGCTCTTCACCGCTAATATCCCCGAAAACCAGGGCAACATGATCCTGCCCCGTTGCCACTTCTTCAAAACCCACCATCAGGAAATCGCCCCAGGGGGTTGGCAGTTTGGCTTCTGCCACACGTTTAAGCTGCATGTGATTCTCCAGGTACTTATTTTGACACCGTGGTGTCTGCCAGAAGTCTGGCCTGTACGTTAATGTCAGATATTTTGCCATAACGCGCGGTCGTTCGCTTCATTGACAAATTAAAAAGCCATTTTTGCCAATGACGGCCTCGCGGTTTAACCTTCCTGGGCATTTTTCGGTTATTCTTTAAAGGCTTTCATTATCATGAGGTTTTCATGCAGGCAATAGCAAAACGCATCACCACAGGCACAATGCTTCTTTTAATCATGCCGTTAATTGTCTGGTTCAGCGGCTGGGAATGGGCCCCTGGGGGCGATGAAAGCGTGTTAAAAATGCTTTATTGGGTCACTGAGACCGTGACGCAGCCCTGGGGAATCATTACGCATGTTGTGCTTTGTGCCTGGTTTCTGTGGTGCCTGCGTTATCGCCTTAAGCCTGGGCTGATGTTATTTGCTATCCTCGCTGCCGCTATCCTTATAGGTCAGGGCATTAAGTCCGTTATCAAGAACAAAGTGCAGGAACCCCGGCCATTCGTCGTCTGGCTTGAAAAAACTCACCATATCACTACCGACCAGTTCTACACTTTAAAGCGTACTCAGCGTGCGGAACTGGTGAAAGCGCAGTTGGAAGGGCAGGATGAAATTCCCGGCTGGTTACGCAAACACTGGCAGTTCGAAACCGGTTTCGCTTTTCCTTCTGGTCACACGATGTTTGCTGCCAGTTGGGCGCTGTTGGGCGTAGGATTACTTTGGCCGCGCAGGCGGACGTTTACGCTGGGGGTATTGTTGTTATGGGCAACTGGCGTAATGGGAAGTCGACTGTGGCTGGGCATGCATTGGCCACGTGACCTGGTTGTCGCCACGATTATCTCTGGTTTGCTAGTTATTCTGGCGACCTGGCTGGCGCAGCGCTGGTGTGGGCCGCTGACTCCGCCGGCAGAAGAAGACCAGGAAATAGCCGAACGGCATGAAAAAAGTTGAGAATAGTGTTTTAACCCCCATTTCTTATGCATTCGGGGAGGTTAATTGATTCCCCGGTTTCGCCTGAAATGGTAGTTTATACCTCTGGGACTCATTTTTGGCATAGCTAAGCCAGCTGTGACCACATAACGGGATGTCATGTGAAATATTTACTCATTTTCTTACTGGTACTTGCCATCTTTGTGGTGTCTATCACTTTAGGGGCGCAAAACGATCAGGTTGTGAACTTTAATTACCTGTTAGCGCAAGGCGAGTACCGGGTGTCTACTTTGCTGGCCACGCTGTTTGCGGCAGGGTTTATTATTGGATGGCTGATTTGCGGTCTGTTCTGGCTGCGCGTCCGTGTGTCCCTGGCCCGTGCTGAGCGAAAAATTAAACGTCTTGAGCAGCAGGTTACCCCTACTACTGATGTTTCGGTGCCCGTTGTGCCGGCTGTGAAGGAATAATCTTTTATGTTGGAACTGCTGTTTCTGCTGTTACCCGTTGCAGCCGCTTATGGCTGGTACATGGGGCGCAGAAGTGCGCTGCAAGACAAACAGCAGGAGGCCAGTCGCCTTTCTCGCGACTATGTCGCCGGGGTGAACTTCCTGTTGGCTAACCAGCAGGACAAAGCGGTTGATCTGTTCCTCGATATGCTGAAAGAGGACACCGGCACCGTTGAAGCTCACCTCACGTTAGGGAATCTCTTCCGCCAGCGTGGCGAGGTTGATCGGGCTATCCGTATCCACCAGTCGCTTATGGAAAGCGCGTCGCTGAACTACGACCAGCGTCTGCTTGCCGTGCAGCAACTCGGCAAAGACTACATGGCCGCCGGGCTTTATGACCGCGCCGAAGATATGTTCAGCCAGCTTATCGACGAAACCGACTTCCGCATCAGCGCGCTCCAGCAGCTGCTGCAAATTCACCAGGCAACAAGCGACTGGCAGAAAGCCATCGATGTGGCCGAACGGCTGGTTAAGCTCGGCAAAGACAAACAGCGTGTGGAAATCGCGCACTTCTACTGTGAACTTGCGCTGCAAAACATTGGCAATGACGACACGGACAAGGCCATGTCACTGCTGAAAAAAGGGGCGGCTGCAGATAAAAATTGCGCCCGGGTCTCCATCATGATGGGGCGTATTTTCATGGAAAAAGGCGAGTATGCC
The DNA here is from genome assembly GCF_059414925.1 of Cedecea sp. B1(4). NCBI lineage: Bacteria > Pseudomonadati > Pseudomonadota > Gammaproteobacteria > Enterobacterales > Enterobacteriaceae > Cedecea > Cedecea sp. B1(4). Next base: position 451,273 of record NZ_JCAHMZ010000002.1, read on the forward strand.
AAAGCGGTAGACTCGTTAAAACGCGTGATTGAGCAAGATAGCGAACTGGTCAGCGAAACGCTGGAGATGCTGCAGGTGTGCTATCAACAGCTAGGCAAACCTGACGAGTGGGAAACTTTCCTCAAGCGTTGCGTGGAAGAAAACAGCGGGGCGGTGGCAGAGCTTATGCTGTCGAGTATTCTTGAGCAGCGCGAAGGCGCTGAAACGGCCCAGATGTATATCAACCGTCAACTGCAACGGCATCCAACAATGCGGGTATTCCATCGTCTGATGGATTACCACCTGCATGAGGCGGAGGAAGGGCGAGCGAAAGAAAGCTTGATGGTACTGAGGGATATGGTTGGCGAACAAATTCGCACCAAGCCCCGCTATCGCTGTCAAAAATGCGGCTTTACTGCCTACACCATGTACTGGCATTGCCCGTCCTGCCGTGCCTGGTCAACGGTGAAACCAATTCGCGGGCTGGATGGTCAATAGCCCGCGTTTTTTAAAAAAACATACTTTAGTTACAACATACTAATCAATGCTTCATCGTCCCCAGCTTCAGCATCGTGCAACTTTCGCTTAGCAGGGGGCAATCGCGGCTGTAAATTTACCTGGCTGACGAGTAGAATGCTGCCGTTTAACTTTTTTGCGCCGCGCTGGTGCCCAACAGTCAGAAGGTTTTGCCATGAATTCAACTGCGTCATCCTCCTCCCGTGTTGCCACTGAATCGCCGATAGTCGTTGCTCTTGATTATGATAATCGCGATAGCGCCCTGGCCTTTGTCGACCGTATCGACCCGCGCGACTGCCGTCTGAAAGTTGGGAAGGAGATGTTTACCCTGTTTGGGCCACAGCTTGTGGGCGACCTGCAACAGCGCGGGTTTGAGGTCTTCCTCGATCTGAAATTCCACGATATCCCGAACACCACCGCGCGGGCCGTAGCTGCTGCTGCAGAAATGGGTGTGTGGATGGTCAACGTTCATGCTACGGGTGGAGCCCGAATGATGCGCGCCGCAAAAGAAGCACTTGCCCCATTTGGGAAAGATGCGCCGTTGCTGATCGCTGTTACCGTCTTGACCAGCATGGAAGCCAGCGACCTGGCCGATCTGGGCATTACCGCGAGCCCGGCAGACTATGCCGAGCGTCTGGCGACGCTGACCAAAGAGTGTGGCCTGGACGGCGTAGTGTGCTCTGCGCAAGAAGCGGTACGTTTTAAGGCGGCGTTAGGCCGAGAATTCAAGCTTATTACCCCTGGTATTCGCCCGATTGGCAGTGATGCCGGCGATCAGCGCCGCATCATGACACCACAGCAGGCTCAGCAAGCCGGGGTAGACTTTATGGTCATTGGGCGTCCGATCACCCAATCTGCTGACCCGGCGCAGACTTTGCGCGATATTCGCGCCTCGCTGGTGCAGGGGGTTTGATGAAAGACAATAACAGCCGGCTGGTTTACTCCACGGAAACCGGGCGTATAGACGAACCTAAAGTTGAAGTTCAGCGCCCAAAAGGCGACGGCATTGTGCGCATTCAAAAGCAGACCAGCGGCCGCAAAGGGAAGGGCGTATGCCTGATTTCTGGTATTGATGCCGACGATGCGACGCTGGCAGCCATTGCTGCGGAGCTGAAAAAGAAATGTGGCTGCGGTGGCGCGGTCAAAGACGGTGTGATTGAAATCCAGGGCGATAAGCGCGATTTGATAAAATCATTGCTTGAAGCGAAAGGCATGAAAGTGAAACTCGCGGGCGGGTAATTCGGGATAATATTAATTATTGGGCCACGGAAAATACCGTGGCCTTTTATTTTTACTGCTGTTAGTCAGACCTGAAAATTAACACGTAATGAATTCGTCAAAGCGAGTTAGCTTTTGCTGGCGTCCTGCCTTATTTACCCACCTGGTGACCGATAATACCGCCTACTGCCGCACCGCCAAGCGTACCCAGCGTGCTGCCGTCGGTCAGTACTGCGCCGCCCAGCGCACCGGCACCTGCGCCGATCGCCGTGTTGCGGTCACGCTTAGACCAGTTAGAACAGGCGCTCAGGGACATTGCGAGAGTAATAGCCAGCATGGCAGCGGCCACTTTTTTGTTATTTAAGGTCATAATACTTTCTCCAGAATAATTGATTCACGGAAACCAGTCTCAGGTAAGTATAGTAAGAATTCACCACTTTACCGGACGGTTCGTGAAACGATGTCGCGATATAAGCTTAAAAAAGGGCAGGTGCGTTTATTACTCCCTGTTATATCGCTAAATTCTATTCTATTTTTTCCGTATGATTAACACAGGTAAAAACTCTTAATTCCAGCGTGGGAATATTCTGAGAGAGAAGAAGCCCGCGCGCGGCACGGGCAACAGAGACTTAGACGGCGGCGTAGGGGTCAACAATATCCACCTGCAGGTGGACTGCTTTCAGTTGCTCCAGCGTCTCCTGGCTAATTGCGGCGTCGGTGATAACGCGGTTGAAGCGTGAAATCGGGCCCAAAGTATACGGATGCACGTTGCCAAACTTGCTGCTGTCCGTCAGCACAATGGCCTCGCTACCTTTCTCCAGCACAGAATTCACCACGTCGGTACGCAGCATATCGCGCCCGGTAAAACCGGTTTCCGGCAAGAAACCGTCGATGCCGATAAAAGCCTTACTGAAATGCAGCTGCTGGATAAACTGGCGGGTAAGCGGCCCGACCATGCTTTCGCTTTTCTTCTGATAGATCCCGCCGACCAGAATGACTTCACAATCGGTGTCTTTCAGCAAATGGGCGATGTAGCTGCTGACGGTGATCAGCGTGACCTTTTTTTGCTCCGCCAGAGTACGGGCGAGAAGCGCGTTGCTGCTGCCGTTTTCGATAAACACGGTTTCACCATCACTCACCAGCGAGGCGGCATATTGCGCAAGCTGCAGCTTGAGGGTGTAGTTGTTCATCATGCGAGTTTCAACATCATCGCTATCCAGCGGGACGGCAAAACCATGCGTGCGACGAAGGTAATTATTTTTTTCCAGCAGGTTCAAATCCTGGCGGATGGTGACTTCTGAAACGCCGGTTGTTTTCGCCAGAGAGGCGACGCTAACCCGGCCTTGATCGATAACCATCTGCAGGATAATTTGTTGTCTTGAGTTCATGTCAGCCAGTAGTCAGGCGGGGGATTAACCCCGCCTTCTCGTCAAAGAGTATGTTCCGTGCGGGCTATAATATCATCCTGCGCGTCAGGAGATAAGGCCGTAAAGAAGGCCGAGTATCCTGCAACCCTTACCACCAAATCTCGATATTTATCAGGATTTTGTTTGGCTTCCAGCAGTGTTTCGCGGGAGACAATGTTGTACTGAACGTGCCAGCCCTTGTGTGATTCGAAGAAGGTGCGCAGCATAAACATTAATTTTTCACGATCGCGCGGATTATCTAGCGTTGAAGGATTCAGTTTTTGGTTCAATAAAACACCGCCGAGGATTTTATTGGTCGGCAGTTTGCCCACGGAACTGATGACCGCCGTAGGGCCAAGATGATCGGTCCCGGACGCGGGGCTGGCGCCTTCTGCCAAAGGTGTATGTGCTTTCCGGCCATCAGGCGTGGCCATTGTGGCTGCGCCAAACGGCACGTTTGCTGAAATAGAAGAGGTTCCCGCGTAGTATGTTCCGCCAACAGGGCCGCGGCCAAAGCGCGTGTTGTGATAGCGCTTAAGTTCATCAATGTAGGTTTGATAGGCGCGGGCGAGCAGCATATCGACTTCGTCATCGTCGTTGCCGTATTTTGGCGCACCATTGATTAGTCGTTGGCGAAGCTGCTCGCCGCTCAGCCCGGCAAAATCGTTGGCCAGGGCACCCGCCAGCTGTTGCTGCCCTATGATGCCCTGTTCAAAGACCAGTTTTTTTACGGCTGAAAGGCTATTCCCAAGATTGGCAATCCCGACCTGAAGCCCTGAAACCCAGTCGTATTTGGCGCCGCCTTGCTTGATGCTTTTGCCTCGTTCAATGCAATCATCCACCAGCGCCGAACAAAGAATATCGTGCGCGTTTTCTTCCAACACGGTATCTACCACGCATTCGATCTCGATCGATTTTTGCGTGTAATAACGAATTTGCTGGTCCCAGGTTTCGAGGACTTCGTCAAACGAAGTGAAATTGCCTTCAGACAGCGCCTTTTGCTGTGGGAGGAAGATACGCCCGCTGGTGGCATCCCGGCCATGTTCAAGGCTTGCCAGCATCACGCGGGCAAAGTTGATGAAGCTCATGCCGGTGCAACGGTAGCCCCATTTTCCGCCGACGGCGGTTTCAATGCAGCCGATAGCCGCATAGTCATATGCATCTTCCCGGCTGACGCCAAGCTTAATGAATGCCTCGATAACAATTTCATCATTGTTAAACGCCGGCATGCCGAATCCGCAGCGAATCACCTGCACACAGGCATCAAGGAAGTCGCTGCTCATCCCGGCGTGATAGCGAACGCTGAGGTTAGGCTGCGTTGAGCGCAGGCGGCCGCAGGACTCAAGAATGGCGTAGGAGAGCGGGTTAACGGCATCCACCGCCACGCCGTGCACCAGCGTTTGTCCTCCGATGGTGACGTTTTGGTATAACGGACTGCCGGCGGAGGCTTTTGAATGCGAGCCGGAGCGAATTTTATTCACCTCAAGCAGCTTCAGCCAGCAGCTTTGCAACAGTTCAATAGCCTGTTCCCGACTGGTGGTTTGCTGTAATTCTACATCCCGGCGGAACCACGGATAAAGGTATTGATCGAGCCGACCAAAGGAGACGGAGTGCCCGTTGGATTCAATCTGCAGTACAAGCTGAACGAAATAGCTGAGCTGTAAAGCCTGCCAGAAAGTGACCGGCGGATTGCTGGCGATATGTTCGCAGTTTTCAGCGATCGCCAACAGTTCATCCCGGCGTGCCTCTCGTTTTTCGTCGGAGGCCATTTTCTTCGCCAATTCTGCGTAGCGTAATATATGGTCGCTCAGGGCAACAAAAGTCATATCAATGGCCTTCAGGAACTGCTCTTTGTGCAGGTCGTCCCAGTCGGTAAGTTGCAAACGCCCGCGACGCTCGGCGACTTTGTCACGGAACCCGCTAATACCCAGCTCAAGCAGCAGCGGGAAATTAACCGCCAGGTGAGCGTCGCCGGAAGTCATATTGCCTTCGGCTTTTATGATCCCGGTCGCCAGCAGTGCCTTTTGCTCGTCGGTAAACATGCCATAACAGCGATCCTGCACCGTCTGCCCGCGCCACCAGGGGCAAATTTCATGCATGGCCGCTTTATCCGCGTCGGAAATTGAAAAGCCGGCACCCGGACGGTCGCCAAGCTCGTCGATTTCGCTCTCAATCCAACCCACGGTGTATTCCGGGAAGAACGGCGCCCCGCGCACATGGCTTGCCTGGTTGCCGACGATCAGCTCGTCATGTTTGATCCAGATGGTTCGCTCCGCCAGATGATGGGCCAGCGCCATCGCGCGGCGAACCGGCAGCGGTTTATCCTGATGCCGCTGGTAAACGGCAGTGTAGTGGCGGGCACGCTCGGTGCAGACCGGCGGCTTCACGATATGTATCAGCGCTTCTTTGTGCGCCTTTATACGTGGGCTGAGAAAATTCAGGTTCAGTTCGGTCATGATGATTATCCTCTAATCCAGGCTGTCATGCCTTTTTGGCTGGCGTACTGTTCGGCGAAGTGCAGAAGGTCTGGTGCATCAAGCGGCCTGCTGGCGGCCAGGTAGGGCTGCTCCAACAGGGTGTATTTGTTTATCCCTAAGGTGTGATAAGGCAGAAAATGGATAGATTTCGCGCCAATTTCGTCGGCGGCGAAATCGCTGATGGCGCGGATGGAACGTTCATCGGCGTTAAAATCGGGAATCAACGGCACGCGGATGGTCATCTCTACGCCGCGGGCGGCCAGCTTGCGAAAGTTATCCATCACGCGTTCGGCGTTGCCGTCGGTCCACTGCTGAAAGCGCGCTTTGTCTACGTGCTTAAGATCCGCCAGCAGCAAATCCAAAAAAGTTAATGAAGGTGCAATGTATTTCCAGGGCACGTGCAGGCAGGATTCCACGGCAGTATGCAGGTCGGCCTCTTTACTGCGCTGTAGCAGTTCGCGCGCCAGCTCCGGCTGCATAAAAGGCTCCCCGCCGGAAAGCGTAATCCCCCCTCCGCTGCGAGCATAAAAAGGTTTATCGCGCAGCACTGTGGCCATAATAGAATCCGTCGTTTTTACTTCGCCGCAGACGGTCAACGCTTGGGTAGGGCAACACTCTCTCAGTGCATTGATAGCATCGGCGTTGAGTTTGCCACGGGCAATAACCAGTTCATTGTCTACACGGGAAACCACGTCCGGCGCGGCCTGCTGGCAAAGTTCGCAGCCGGTGATGCACAAACGGCGCTCCAGCAAAACGTCGCATTCACGGCTACGGCTTTCGGGATTCTGGCACCAGCGACAGCCTAGCGAGCATCCTTTCAGGAAGACCACCGTGCGGATCCCTGGGCCATCGTGCGTGGAGTAGCGCTGAATATTGAACAGCATGGCATTATCTCTGTTTTGTTTCTTTCGTAAATTAAATTACTTTCGAATGAAAGTTATATTGATATTGATCAGCTAATCAATCGACAGTCGGGTTATGATGCGGTCAATGAGAGATGACTCTAATTCTGGAGAGCGTAATGGAACTGTATTTAGATACCGCAGATGTTGCCGCCGTTAAGCGTCTTGCCCGTGTTCTGCCGCTGCAGGGCGTAACCACCAACCCTTCCATCGTTGCCAAAGCAGGAATATCCCTGTGGGAAGTGCTTCCTGCACTGCAGGACGCTCTGGGGGGCGAAGGTCAGCTGTTTGCTCAGGTGATTGCAAACCAGGCTGATGAAATGGTGAAAGAGGCACAGCTGCTAACCACGCGGGTACCGGGGCTGGTTGTTAAGGTTCCCGCTACACCGGAAGGCCTTGCGGCACTTAAACAGCTTAAAGTCCTCGGGATCCCAACGCTGGGTACGGCAGTTTATGGCGCGACGCAGGGGTTACTGGCCGCGCTGGCGGGCGCTGAATACGTTGCGCCTTATGTGAACCGGCTGGATGCTCAGGGCGGGGACGGGATTCAGATGGTGCAGGATCTCCAGCAGCTTCTGACGCTGCATGCCCCCGACGCGAAAGTGCTGGCAGCCAGCTTCCGCACGCCGCACCAGGCGATGTCATGCCTTCTGGCCGGCTGCGAAGCGATAACGCTGCCGATTGATGTGGTCGAACAGATGCTGGTCACGCCTGCGGTGACGGCGGCGATAGACGGGTTTGAAAAAGACTGGCAGGGGGCTTTCGGCTCATTAACGCTCTAATCATTGACGGCCACCGTTCGCGGTGGCTTTCACGTAAAGCCTATTTAATATAGGAATCCAGCACTTTCAGGATCACATCCAGATCCTCCTCACGCTTCACTTCGTCTACCTCATGCACGATATGCTCCGTCAGATGCCCTTTAATCACCTCGCGCATTAATCCGTTTACCGCCCCGCGAATGGCGGCAATTTGCTGCAGGACTGCGGCACACTCATGCGGTTCATCAAGCATCTTTTTAAGCGCTACCACTTGTCCCTGGATCTTGCTGGTCCGGGCCTTGAGCTTTTGTCTGCCGCGAATGGTATGTGACATGCGGATTTCCCTCTAAGAAGAACCGTATAATTATACTATTACAAATATACTGGGGGGTAGTATTTTGTACTGGGGGGGAGTAGAATTTAGATCCCGCATCTCAGCAAGAATGATCCCAATGACTGAATTCACTACGCTTCTCCAGCAAGGGAATGCCTGGCTGTTTATCCCCAGTGCGATTTTGCTTGGCGCCCTGCATGGTCTTGAGCCCGGGCATTCAAAGACCATGATGGCGGCGTTTATCATCGCCATTAAAGGCACCGCCAGGCAGGCGATTATGTTAGGCCTGACGGCCACGCTTTCCCATACGGCCATTGTCTGGCTCATCGCGTTTGGCGGGATGTACATCAGTCAGCGTTTTACCGCGGAGTCTGCCGAGCCGTGGCTGCAGCTGATTTCTGCCGTCATTGTGCTGGGTACCGCATTCTGGATGTTCTGGCGCACCTGGAAGGGAGAAAAAAACTGGCTGACAGAGTCGCAGGCAAACGAGCATCATCACGACGATGAAACCAAACAAATAGATACCGGCCACGGGCTGGTTGAGCTTTCGATCTTTGAGCAAGGGCAGCCCCCACGCTGGCGTTTACGTAATCTCAGCCGCAGAAAATGGGCCCCGGGGGAAATCTCGTTGGTGACGAAGCGCGAGGAGGTGGCATTTTCCCAGGTCTTCCAGTTTGTGGATTGCGGTGATTACATGGAGTCGACGGCGGTTATCCCGGAGCCTCATAACTTCAATGTCCGCGTTTCATTTGGCCACCGTGGGCATAGCCACGATTACGATCTGGCGTTTCATGAACACGATCATGACCACAGTCATGCGGGAACCGAGGGGCTTGAAGTAGGCTCCAGGGAGTATCAGGATGCGCATGAGCTGGCGCATGCCAATGACATTAAGCGCCGCTTCACGAATAAAGACGTCACCAACGGCCAAATTTTACTGTTTGGCCTGACCGGAGGGCTGATCCCATGCCCGGCGGCCATCACCGTCTTGCTGATTTGCCTGCAGCTTAAGGCTCTGGCGCTGGGAGCAACGCTGGTTATCGGTTTTAGCGTGGGTCTGGCATTGACGCTGGTGACCGTTGGCGTGAGCGCAGCGGTTGGCGTTCGTCAGGTGGCAAAACGCTGGCGCGGATTTAATACGGTGGCAAGAAGAGCACCTTACTTTTCCAGCATCCTGATTGCGGCGATGGGAATTTATATGGCCATCCAGGGATGGACAGGCCTGATTCACTAAGCGCTTTCATTGGAGTGGTATAAAAGAAAAGCAGCCTTTATTTTGGGCTGCTTTCGCTGGCTGAAAATTTAAATTTCCCAGGGCGACTTTTTTTGCTCGCCGTCCTGCTTGTTTTCATCGTTATTTATGCTCAGTAATTCCGCTTTGAGGATCTCAAGGTTGTTTATCGCGGAAGCATAATCTTTGGCAACCAGAATATCCAGCACGGTATCAATACGTTTGGCAAGCTGCTGCGGATCCAGTGTTGGCATTGTTAATCCTGTCTGTGTTAGGGAATGAATCATTCGCCCATAATGCAAAAAATAGCCGATAAAGAGAAGGGCAGTCGGCGAATTCTTAGCCTTATTCTTCAATAAATTATCGCACAACGTATAAGCATTAATTATTAATACTTACGCTGCATTCATCAAACTACAGCCGTGGATTAGTCTGATCCTGCGATGACCGCACATTCATTTAATGAGGATCTGGCTATGACAGTTATCAACCAACCAACCTGCAAACTCTTTACTGACACTGCACGTTTTACTCAACTGTCTGGATATTACGAAGAAGAACGCCGTACCGTCTGGATGATGCTTCGTGCCCGCCCGCGTCCCTGCTTCAATCACGGACTTATCGAGGAAATAATGAACCTGGGATATATCGTCCAGAAGGCCGGATTTAAAGTCGATTTCTGGGTTACCGGCTCGCTGGTCCCCGGAATGTACAATACCGGCGGCGATTTAGGCTTTTTTGTGGAAACTATTCGTAATGGGCGTCGGGAAGCACTCCGCGCTTATGCCCGCGCCTGCGTGGACTGCGTGCACGCTGCATCTCGCGGTTTTGATACGGGGGCGATCAGCCTGGCGATGGTCGAGGGCAGTGCGCTTGGCGGCGGATTTGAGGCGGCGCTTGCGCACCATTTCCTGCTGGCACAGCGCGATGCCAGGCTGGGATTCCCGGAAATTGCCTTCAACCTGTTTCCCGGGATGGGGGCGTACTCTTTGGTTGCTCGCCGCTCGGGCATGAAACTTGCTGAAGAGTTGATCTATAAGGGCGAGTCCCACACGGCGGAATGGTACCAGCAGCATGGGCTGGTGGATCAGCTGTTTGAGCCGGAGCAGGGATACCTGGCCACGCGCACCTTCATCGATACCCTGCAGCCTAAACTTAACGGGGTGAAGGCCATGCTGCGCGCGCGACAGCGTGTGTTACAGCTGCCGCGCTCAGAGCTGATGGACATCACCGAAGACTGGGTGGATGCCGCATTCTGTCTGGAGGACAAGGACATTGCCTATATGGAACGGCTGGTCATGCTGCAAAATCGCCATACGTCGACGGCTCTGCGTAAAGCGGGCTAGCGCTTTGTTCTGGCCTGATAGCGCTTAAACCAACGCTCGAACACGGCAGCGGGCATTGGTTTTGCGAATAAGAACCCCTGTCGTTCGTTGACGCCGTTCTTGGTAAGAAAGGCGTCTTCTTTTTGGTTTTCAACGCCCTCGGCGATCACCTGTAAATTCAGCGCCTGCGCCACGGCCACGATGGCTCTCACCAGCGACTGAGACACGGAATGTTTATGCACGTCTCGCACAAAAGACTGATCGAGCTTAATGGCGTCGATAGGGAAGCGCGCCAGCTGCGATAAGGACGAGTACCCCGTGCCGAAATCATCCAGATGCACCTGCGCTCCCAGTTGACTGAATTGCTTGATAACCGACAGCGCCAGCTCTTCGTTCTCGATAAGACAGCTCTCGGTCAGCTCAACATCAATCGGGCAATATTCAAAATTCAGATCCTTCAGCGCCTGTTTAAGATCGCTAAAAATAGTCTGATCGGCGAGCTGGCGGGCGGACACGTTGACCGCCACGCGGAGATTAATGCCTTTGTCCCGCCACTTCGCCACCTGCTGCACAACGCTAACCATCACCCAGCGCCCTAGCGGCACAATCAGGCCGGACTCCTCGGCATAGGAAATAAAGCCATGAGGAGGAATCAGACCCCGTTCCGGAGATTGCCAGCGCACCAGCGCTTCCAGGCTACGGACTTCGCCGCGCCAGGTCATCTTGGGCTGGTAATGGATCACCAGTTGATCGTTATCCAGCGCTTTACGCAGATTGGTATCCAGCCACAAATACTCAAATACCCGCTGGTTCATCTCGGGAGAGAACACGCAAAACTTCCCGCGGCCGCTCTCTTTGGCGGTGTACATGGCGGTGTCGGCGTTACGAATCAGATTCTCTCGTTCATCCCCGTGCTGCGGGGCGAGAGAGATACCCAGCGAACAGCCGCTATAAACCTCAATCAGACCGATCCTGAAGGGCTGCTTCAGGCGGGTCAGAATGCGGGAAGACATCGCTTCCAGCGAGCCCTGAGAGGTGTTTGTTGCCAGCACAATAAATTCATCGCCTCCGAGGCGCGCCAGCACCTGGCCTTCTTCAAGGCAGCTTAAAATCGCCAGCGACACGGCCTGCAATAGCTGATCGCCAAACATGTGGCCGTAGGCATCGTTCACTTTTTTAAAGTTATCGAGATCCAGATAAACGATGCCGACCTGCGTGTCGCCCCGTTTGGCGATGGCCTCGGTGATCAGGTCGTAAATGGCGTTGCGGTTAGGCAGTCCGGTGATGGTATCGGTATTGGCCAGCACCCGCAGTCGCTCCTGCGCGCGGCGCTCTTCGGTAATGTCGGTGCCGGAGCAAATCAGGTAGATTTCGTTTTTGCCGCTGCCGCTGTGGACAAACTTGTTGCGGAACAAAAACAGCCGCTGCCCTTTACGGGTTTTGACCCAACGTTCAACTTCATAGGAGCTGCCATTGCGAAAAAATCCGCTGATATTGCGCTTTGAGGCGGCGGCTTCGCTACGGCTCATAAACAGCTTGAAGACATTCTGACCGATGACCTCATGCTCTTTCATCCCGGTGTATTCTTCACTTAACCGATTGAAGCGCTGGATATTTCCCTGTTTATCAAGAATGACAATGACTGAATTCGCTTCAGAGACAACCTGTTCGGCAAAAGATAGGCCCTGGACCAGGTCGCGAGCCACCGAATGGGTGTCGTGCCAGGCCGAGGCGGTGCCCGCCCACTCGCGTTTAGACACTTTGCGGCCGACCATATGCACCGGGACTTCTATGCCGAACAGCGACAGCGTCATGGTCAGGCTGGAGGTAATCACCGTCATCTGACGAATTTCGTCGGCCTGTATCATGTCCAGCGCCACCACCTGGCCGGTGTCTGAATCTTCGCTGGCCGCCAGCTGAAGGGCGTTGCTGTCCGCCGGTAGACGCCAGTAGGGGCTGGTCGTCCCCAGGTAACGATAAAGCAGGTTCTGCTCCAAATCGTCTTTCATTCGTGCTCCTGAGCCTCAGGGGAAAATATCACCTAAATCTATTATTTATAGTAGCAACAGACGGCCGATGTTAAAGCCCCGGTAAAGAGGAAAAGATCTTGTTTTTGCAGAGGATGTGCAATATATCGGCACATTGAGATGACAGAAATGAAAAAGCCGGGCAGAGCGCCCGGCTTTATAGAGTGAAAATCAGGATCAGGCCGCAGGGCGAGCGATAACGCTGCGCGTTTCCATGCGAACTTCCGCGATGGTCACGTCGATAACGTCGGTCACTTTATAAACGACTTCGCCCTTGATCTGCACGGTGCCGTTTTCCTGACTGCAAACCAGCTCATCACGTACCGCGTGGATGAACGGTGCAGGGATAAACGCCACGGCCCCGTTGTCCACCAGGCGTACGCGCATCCCGCCGCGGCTAACATCGATAATCTCTGCGGCGAAGCGAGTGTCGGTGCCGGCTTTCGGGCTCAGGAAGCGAGCGTACAGCCAGTCGCCCACGTCACGCTCGGCCATCCGGTTCAGACGGCGACGTTCCGCCATCTGGACGGTGGTTTCTTCCGCCGGGCGCGTCGCCGCTTCGCCTTTAATAATCGCTTTCAGCAAACGGTGGTTAACCATATCGCCGAATTTACGGATTGGGGAAGTCCAGGTGGCATAGGCTTCGAGACCAAGGCCGAAGTGCGGGCCAGGCTCGATGCTGATCTCGGCGAACGACTGGTAACGGCGAATGCGGCTGTCCAGGAACCCGGTAGGCTGAGCGTCCAGTTCGCGGCGCAGTTTGCAGAAACCTGCCAGCGTAAGGACTTCCTGCGCGTCCACGGTGATGCCGTGGGTTTGCAGCATGGTTGCCAGCTGTTCAGTATTGGCCGGATCGAAACCGGTATGAACGTTATAAATCCCGAAGCCCAGTTTCTCGCGCAGCACGATGGCCGCACAAACGTTAGCCGCAATCATCGACTCTTCAACGATACGGTTTGCGATACGACGCGGCTCGGCCACGATATCCAACACTTCGCCTTTCTCGCCCAAAACAAAGCGGTAGTCCGGGCGATCTTTAAAGACCAGCGCGTGGGTCTGGCGCCATTCGCTGCGGGCCAGACAAACGCGATGCAGCAGGCGAATTTGCTGCGCAATGGCGTCGCTCTGCGGCTGCCAGCCACCTTTCTCTTCCAGCCAGTCAGAGACTTCGTCATAAACCAGCTTGGCTTTGGACTCGATATTGGCGGCGAAGAAATGAATGTCGCTGGCGATAGCGCCGTCCTGCTCAATGTTCATGCGGCAGGCGAGGACAGGGCGGACAACATTGGCGCGCAGGGAGCAGAGATCGTCTGACAGCTCGCGCGGCAGCATTGGAATGTTGAAGCCAGGCAGATAGTTGGTAAAGGCACGAATTTTGGCGATGCCGTCGAGCTTGCTGCCCTCTGCGATCCACGCCGTTGGGTCAGCGATGGCCACGGTCAGCTGCAGTTTGCCGTCGGCAAGTTCTTCAACGTACAGCGCATCGTCCATATCTTCTGTGCTGGCGCTGTCGATGGTGACAAAATCCAGCGACGTTAAGTCTTCGCGCACCAGGCCGTCGTCAAGCATCTCGGTGGCGACGCCGTCCGGCGCTTCGCGTTCAAGATTGTGACGTGACAGTGTCACCCACCACGGCGCAAGGTGATCGTCGCCGAAGGTGATGAATTGCGTTAACTCGGCATAGAAGCCACGGTCGCCCTTTAGCGGGTGACGGCGCATTTCAGCTACCGCCCAGTCACCGTTCTGGAAGTCATGGGTCACGTCGCGAGCTGCGCGGCACTGAATGGCATCTCTCAGCAGCGGATGATCCGGCACAATTGACAGGCGGTCGTCTTTTTTCTGAACGCGGCCAACAAAACGCGTCAGGAAAGGTTCGATAAGCGTTTCCGGCTCGGCGGACTCACGGTCTTTATCGGTGTGGATGACGGCGCTGATACGGTCGCCGTGCATCACTTTTTTCATCTGCGGCGGCGGAATAAAGTAGCTTTTATTCGCATCGACTTCGAGGAAGCCGAACCCTTTTTCCGTGCCTTTCACCACGCCTTCAGCGCGTGGAGTCTGAGAATGCAGTTGCTGTTTTAGCTGCGCGAGCAGCGGGTTATCCTGAAGCATATCGTTTCGTTTTCGTGGCCAAAAGAGCGGCTGACAGTTTTACGCGAAACCGTACCTTGCGGCAAGCGCTGATTGCCGTGAAGGCTTATGGATTCAGCGCTTGAGCGGTATTTCCCAGGCCAATTTTCAGGCGGTTTATCCACCCGGCCAGCCCGGCACTAACCAGTAATTTCAGCACCTGCTGTTCGCTAAAACCTTGCTCATACAAAGGTTGAATCTGCGCGGCGCTAAATCTGTCCGGGGCGCGGGTTAACAACTGCACGGCCTGAATAATCGCTTTTTCACGAGGGTGATTATGACTCCAGGCGTTAAGCGCCCGTTCCCCGTTGCGCATCGCGTCCGGCAATCCAGCATCTCCCTGCCAGGCCGCCGCGGCATCGCTAAAGCAGGCGGCGCTGCCGTTAATCCGTGAGGTCAGCATCACCACCAGCAGCGCATCGTCTGGTTGCTGCGCGGTGGTCTGCCAGAACAGGCGGGTAAGCTGGCTGAGGTAAGAAAGCGCCCGCTCATCGTGAGCAAGCAGCCAGGCAATATCACGCAGCGTGCGCAGCGGTTGGCTGATGCTTAAGACTTCCAGCTGTTCCGCCCGGGCATAGCGCATTTCAACGGGCGCCAGCCCCGGAAGCCAGTTGACCGAGTAAGGCGTAAACAACGCAGGTTCCGCGTCCTGTTGCCCGTCAAGCCCCGGCAGCCAGCGAACGGGCAGCCCCTGCAGCGCTTGCCAGACGGCAATAGCGCGCGCCTGGAAGCCCACGAAGCCGATAATCTGGGTAAAGGAGACAATATCGTCCACCGAGAGGCCGCATTCATCCAATTGCGCTAAGGCGCTATCGTCGATAAGCGTCGGTTGGCTGGCAAGCTGGCGGGCAAACTGGGTGATCTGAGTCAGGCGACGGTTGCTTTCGCGGGATGAGTCGGGGCCGGGCTGGGGGGCCAGGCGAGCGGCATAGTGGTTACACAGGCGCTGGACCCCGTAGACCTGCGCAACGGTCAGCGCCGTGCTCAGGCGATCGTAGCTACTCAGGGTGTGTAAACGCGTCACGTTAATACTTTCCGGCAGCAGCACATCGGCTACCGCTCGGGCGGCTTCCAGCCACGGGGCTTCGACAATCAATTGTGCTTCAGAAGGGGCTAGATCAAGCAGAAAGCGGTCTTCAACCTGCGCTGCTTCGGGAACTAAAGGCAGTACATCCGCCGGGCACAGACTGGACTGGGTTTCATGATACCAGTGGCTTTTACCAGAAAAGCGGCGTTGTTCCATGGTCGTTCCTTGGTCAAAAAGTTTGCAGACCCGGATACAACGTGGCACCCGGGCCTGGTTCGCTGTTTTATCCTGGCGCAAGCTCGGGAGGTGACAAAAGAATGATCGGTGATAATAAATATCGGAAAGGTATAACTAAATCGGATTCAGGCGAGGAAAGCAGGGGGAAATAGCGAAACGGGCCGCGGCCCGCTTCGCTCAGGAACAGAAATTAGTCTTTCAGTTCCAGCTCGTTCATGGCTGCGATGCTGAAGCCGCCGTCAACGTGAACCACTTCCCCGGAGATACCGGCAGACAGGTCGGAACACAGGAAGGCTGCGGAGTTACCCACGTCTTCAATGGTGACGGTGCGACGAATCGGGGTAACGGCTTCGCAGTGGGCCAGCATTTTACGGAAGTCTTTGATGCCGGAAGCGGCCAGAGTACGGATTGGGCCAGCGGAGATGGCGTTCACGCGCACGCCTTCTGGACCCATAGCGTTAGCCATGTAGCGAACGTTAGCTTCCAGAGACGCTTTGGCCAGGCCCATAACGTTGTAGTTAGGGATAGCACGCTCTGCGCCCAGGTAGGACAGGGTCAGCAGGGCGGAACCTGGGTTCAGCATTTCACGGCAAACTTTCGCCATGGCAACGAAGCTGTATGCGCTGATGTCGTGGGCAATTTTAAAGCCTTCACGGGTAACGGCGTTCACGTAGTCGCCATCCAGCTGATCGCCAGGGGCGAAGCCGATGGAGTGAACGAAACCGTCAAATTTCGGCCAGCTTTTCGCCAGTTCGGTAAACAGCGCTTCGATGCTCTCATCTTCAGCCACATCGCAAGGCAGCACGATGCTTGAACCCAGCTCGGCAGCAAAACCTTCCACACGGCCTTTCAGCTTCTCGTTCTGGTAGGTGAATGCCAGCTCGGCGCCTTCGCGGTGCATCGCCTGTGCAATACCGTAGGCAATGGAGAGTTTACTGGCGACGCCAGTGATCAGAATGCGTTTACCGGTAAGAAAACCCATAGCTTTAATCCTTAATAGTCATTGTTGTTGCGGCCAGCAGGTGAAAAAACAGGCAGGCCGACGTTAAGACCGGGCGATTCTAACATGACTCCTGCGTAAGCGTTAATCCGACCACTTTTCCACGTCATAATTTGAGCCGCAGGGGTGTTGGCTGCACGCCCATTTCTCAGTCACTTACTTTAGTAAGCTCCTGAAAAATGCTCCCTTGCCGCCTGCCTGCAACTCAAATTATTTAGTGGAAGCAGGCGAAATATGGCGCGGCGAAGTGCTCTAAATCAACGATCTCTACGCCAGGCGTCAGCGGTCAAGGCCTCGCCGAAGTGGCTGTTAATCAGCCGTTTAGTTAATTCATGCAGCGGGGAGGCGAGCACGTCGGCCGTGCTGCCGCGCTCCACCACTTCGCCTTCGTGCATCACCATCACCTGGTCGCTGATGTGCTTCATCATGCCAATGTGCTGAGTCACGTAAATATAAGAAATGCCTTGTTTTTCCTGCAGTTCAAGCATCAGGTTAATCAGCTGCGAGCGCATAGACATATCCAGCGAGGCCAACGCTTCATCGGCAATAATGACCTTTGGCCGGAGGATCAGCGCGCGGGCCAGGCCCAGACGCTGTTTTTGCCCCGGCGCCAACATATGTGGGTAATAGCTGGCGTGGTCCGGCAACAGGCCAACCATGCGTAAGGTGTCCAGAATGCGCTTTTGCCGCAGCTCTGGCTCAAGCTCGGTATTCAACCGTAGCGGGAAGTCCAGAATTTGCGAGATGCGCTGGCGCGGGTTCAGGGAAGTACTGGGATCCTGGAATATCATGCGGATCCGCTGGCTACGCCAGGAATAATCGCCGAAGTGGAGAGGGTGATCGTCAATCACTAACTCGCCGGTAGTCGGCTCAATCATCCCCGCCAGCATTTTTGCTAGCGTCGATTTACCCGAGCCGTTTTCCCCGATAATCGCCAGCGTCTGCTTCTCGCGCAGCGTAAAGTTGAGCGGCTTCACCGCTTCGACGTGCTGGCGGTGAAACAAACCTGTACGGTAGCGAAACGTCTTACTTAAATTGCGGACTTCCAGCAGCGTTTCGACCATTACTGACTCTCCATATTCAGCGGGAAATGACAGGCGTAGAGGTGATTTTTCGCCCCTTCAAGCCTTGGCGCTTCAATGCATTTGCGCTGGGCATAAGGGCAGCGTGGCCCCAGACGGCAGCCCATCGGCAATTGCTCCAGCAGCGGAATCGCGCCCGGCATGGTGTTTAACCGGCTCTTGTGCGGCATCGGGCTACCAAAGTCAGGGATCGCGCGGATCAGCGCCTGGGTATACGGGTGGTGTGGCGTGGCAACCAGCTCTTCGCTCGTCGCGCTTTCCACGGTTTGCCCGCAGTACATCACGTTAATTTTATCCGCCCACTGGCTCAGCATCTGCAGGTCGTGGCTAATCAGCAGAATGGTGGTGTTGTTGTTCTGATTGAGCCGCGTTAACAGACGGAAGATCTGCGACTGCGTGGTCGGCTCCATGGCGTTGGTGGGCTCATCCGCAATCAGCAGGCGAGGCTGGTTTGCCAGCGCGATGGCGATCATCACCTTCTGACATTCGCCTTCCGTCAGCTCGTACGGATAGCTGCTCATGGCGTCTCTGTGATCTTTAATCCCCACGCGGTGCAGCAGTTCGATGGCGCGGCGCTTGCGCCAGCCAAAGCGTTGCCACCAGCGGCCTTTATAAGTCCAGCCGGGAATATTTTGGGTCAACTGACGGCCAATTCTTTCCGACGGATCCAGACAGGATTGTGGCTCCTGGAAAATCATCGACACGTTGTGGCCCACCAGGCGGCGGCGCTCACGCGGCGAGAGCCGCAGCAGGTCGATATCGTCAAAGCGCATACGATCGGCGGTAACCCGCCAGTTATCTTTGGTGACGCCACAGATAGCTTTCGCGATGAGACTTTTCCCTGAGCCGGATTCGCCGACCAGGCCGCGAATTTCCCCTTCGCCCAGCGTCATGCTCACGCGATCGACGGCTTTTACCCAACCTTCGGAGGTCATAAATTCGATGGTTAGATTGCGGATATCAAGTAGCGGCATTATTGCACCCCCGCGTTAATCGCGCGGCGCAGGCCGTCGCCAAGCAGGTTAACCAGCAGGACGCTTATCATGATGGCCGCCCCCGGCAGCATCACCGTCCAGGGCGCAACGTAAATCAGCTCCAGCGCATCACCGAGCATTGCACCCCATTCCGGGGAAGGGAGCTGCGCGCCAAGATCGAGAAAACCGAGTGCGGCAATGTCCAGAATCGCCATAGACAGCGCTCGTGTGATTTCTGTTACCAACGTGGCGGTGATATTGGGCATGACGGCAAACCAGAGAATATTTAGCGTGGAAGCGCCATCCAGACGGGCGGCGACCACGTACTCTTTCTCCAGTTCATCGTGCACCGCGCTGTAGACCGAACGTACCATTCGCGGCAGCAGCGCCAGCCAAACGGCAAACATCGCATGGCTGAGATGTGGGCCAGCAAAGGCGACCACAATAATTGCCAGCAGCAGGGAAGGAATCGACAGCAGCGTATCGAGAATGTGGTTCAGCACCGCTGAGCGCAGACCGTGGGTCGACCCCGCTATCACGCCGAGCACGATGCCGCAAATTGTTGCCGCAAGCGTGACGACAAACGCGCCGCCCACCGTCGGAGCTGCGCCGCTCAGCAGGCGGCTTAGCACGTCACGGCCAAGATCGTCGGTACCGAGGAAGAACGAAACTTCCCCATAGCGGGACCATGACGGCGGCAAAAGCTGATAGCCCAGAAACTGTTGGTCAATTTGATACGGGGCAAAAAGACCGCCAAACAGGCACAGAATAGCCAGGCCACCGCAGCCGTAGAGGCCAATCATCGCGGTGGTATCGCCATAGAATTTACGCCACGTCAGACGCAGCGTGCTTGGCGGTCGCTTTTCGCGGTAGACGCTATCGTAAGGCATACCATTCCTTATGCTTCAGTGGGTTGGCCATAGCGCCCAAAATATCGGAAATCACGTTAACAATAATCACCAGCGAGCCAATCACCATCACCCCGGCGGAAATCGCCATGTAATCCTGCTGGCGGATAGCGTTAATCAGCCAGCGGCCAAGGCCCGGCCAGCTAAAGACCACTTCGGTGATCATCGCCAGCGTCAGCATGGTTGAAAACTGCAGGCCCAGGCGGGGAATCACCGGCGGCAGCGCGTTGTGCAGCACGTGGCGATGCAAAATAGTGAAGCGAGAAAGCCCACGCGTGGCGGCGGCTTTGACGTAGTTCTGGTCGAACACCTCGATAGTGCTGATCCGCATCAGGCGAATCACTTCGGTGGTCGGGGCGACGGCCAGGGCGGCGACCGGCAGCACCATATGGCGCAGGGCGCTGACGATCATTTCGCTGCGATAAGGCGAGTCCGAGAGCCACGCATCCACCAGCGCAAAGCCGGTGACGGACTTGACCTCATAAAGCAGGTCAAAACGCCCGGAGACCGGGAACCAGCCCAGCGTCAGTGAGAAGAACAGCGTCAGCAGCAGCGCCAGCCAGAACACCGGAATAGAAAAACCTACCAGTGCCAGGGCGCTGATCAGCTTATCCTGCCACTTATTGCGCATGATGCCCGCCAGCATCCCCACCGGAATACCAATCAGCAGCGCCAGGCCGAAGGCCAGAATGCACAGTTCCATGGTGGCCGGGAACACGTCGCGTAATTGCTCGTTAATCGACTGGCCGTTAATGCTTGAGACGCCAAAATCCCAGTGCAACAGGCTCTCAAACCAGAACACCCAGGCGTTCCACAGTGAGGCACCCTGTAGCGGCGCGTGGGGCGTAAAATAGTTGAGGCTAAAGCCGACCACCGCCAGAAACAGCAGAGTGATCAGCAGCAGCAATAATCGCCGTAGCGTGAAAATGATCATTATTTTTTCGCCTCTTCATTTTCCCTGGACACGCCTGCAAACGAGGCGTTGCCGAACGGGCTGAGCACCAGGCCTTTCATGTCGTAGCGGTAGGCCTGCAGCCTTAACGAAGAGGCCAGCGGCAGCACCGGCAGCTCTGCGGAAAGAATATCCTGCGCTTCGTTGTAGGCTTCAATACGGGCTGAAAGCTGCTGGGAAGAGAGCGCTTTTTGCAGCACGCTGTCGAAATGCGGGTTACACCAGCGGGCATAGTTAGTTTGCGAGCCGATGGCCGCGCAGCTCAGCATCGGGCGGAAGAAGCTGTCCGGGTCGTTACTGTCCGTTGCCCAGCCGGCAAGCGTCAGATCGTGGTTCATGTCCATCAGTCTGGCTTCCTGGAAGCGGCCCTCCATCGGCACGATAATCACCTTCACGCCAATCTGCGCCATATCCGCCTGAATCAGCTCGGCGGTTTTGAGCGGGCTTGGGTTCCAGGCCTGGGAGCTGGTCGGCACCCACAGGCGGAGTTCCAGTTTATCCACGCCCAGGGCCTGTAATTGCTCACGGGCTTTCGCCGGGTTGTATTCGGTAATTTTTGCGTCGTTATCGTAGGCCCAGGAGGCGCGAGGCAAAATGGATGCGGCCGTTTCTGCCGTGCCGTAATAAATAGACTGCATCAGGCGCTGATTATTAATGGCAAGGGACAGCGCGTGGCGAACGGCCGGGTTATTCAGCGGCGGCTTGTTGGTGTTAAACGCCAGGTACGCGATATTCATGCCCGGGCGCAGCGTCAGGCGCAGACGCGGATCGTCGCGCAGAATAGTCAACTGACTTGCCGCAGGCCAGGCCAGCACGTCGCATTCGCCGGTGAGCAGTTTGGAAAGACGGCCGGTGCCGCCGGAACCCAGATCGACAACCACCTGCGGCATCAGCGGTACGCCGCGCCAGAAGTGCTGGTTACGCGCCAGGCGAATGTACTGCCCGGCGCGGTATTCGCTGAGCAGGAAAGGGCCGGTGCCGACCGGCTGCCTGTCCATCAATTCCTGGTGGTCAGCTTTGGTCAACTGCGCGGCGTATTCGGCGGACATCACCGATGCGTAATGCGTAGCTAAATGCCAGAGGAAGGAGGCGTCCGGCTTATTGAGGCGGAATTCAACGGTATTGTCATCCAGCTTGCGAACGCTTTTCACCGTTTCCGGGAACTGGAGACTGTCGAAATAGGGGTAGCTGCCGCCGTTAACGTTATGCCACGGATGGTTGCGGTCGAAGATACGCTCAAAGGTAAACACCACATCATCGGCGTTTAGCGCGCGGGTGGGTTTAAACCAGGCGGTAGTCTGGAACTGGACATTGTGGCGCAGGTGGAAACGGTAAGTCGCGCCGTTATCCAGCACTTCCCAGCTTTCCGCCAGTTCAGGCACCAGGCGATAGGTATAAGGGTCAACGTCCAGCAGGCGGTCATAAAGCTGCGCCGCCAGCGTGTCGACGGTCAGGCCGCCGCTGGTCATTTGTGGGTTAAAGGTGTTGACCTGCCCGTTGACGCAATAAACAAAGCCACTGCGGCGAATATCTGCCGGTTTTTCAGCGGGCAAAGCGGCACGCGCCGCGCCGCTCAGGCAGCATAAACCCAGTAACAGGGAGGAGAGCATTCCGCGCATAAGTTTTTGAGTTATCTCAAGTGATGGGCAAAGTGTATCGCACTCTTGCCTTCTCCCCAAAATTACTGGTGACGATCGGCAATTTTCTGCGCAGGACGATGAAAAAAACGCCGGTCAGCCCGGCGTCAGGCTGCTTAATTGGTGCTTTTTCAGCATCGCTCGTAGCTGATGATAACTCACGCCCAGCAGTTCTGCAGCCCGGCGCTGGTTAAAAGTGGCCTGCTTCAGGCTTTGTTCCAGCAGGTTTTTCTCCTGTTCGTTTTGCCAGCTTCGCAGATCGAGCGGCAGGCCGGGCAGGTGCGCCGGAGCCTCTTGTCTGGCCTGATGGAGCGGGGCAGGTTTATGAGTGAAAGGGTTAAGGATAATGTTGTCCAGCGTCTCATAGCTTGAGCCGTGGCGGTACACCGAGCGCTCGACCACGTTTTTCAGCTCGCGGATATTGCCCGGCCAGCCATAGTTAAGCAGCGTCTCGCAGGCCCTCCCGGTAAAGCCGGGGAACAGCGGCAAATTAAGTTCCCGGCACATTTGAATCGCAAAGTGATCGGCCAGCAGCAGGATATCCGATCGCCGCTCGCGCAGGGGCGGGAGCATCACCACGTCAAACGCCAGCCTGTCGAGCAGGTCGGCGCGGAATTTCCCTTGTTCGGCCAGCTCCGGCAAATCGGCATTGGTGGCGCAGACCAGGCGAGTATTCACCTGTAGCGGCTGGCTGCCGCCCACGCGCTCAAGTTCTCCGTATTCTACCACCCGTAGCAGCTTCTCCTGCACCAGCATTGGCGCCGTGGCCAGCTCATCAAGAAACAGCGTGCCACCTTCAGCGCGTTCAAAACGACCCTGATGGCGCTTCTGCGCGCCGGTAAACGCGCCGGCTTCGTGGCCAAACAGCTCGCTGTCGAGCAGGTTTTCGTTCAGTGCCGCACAGTTGAGGGAGATAAAAGGCCCCTGCCAGCGGCGGGAGAGGAAATGCAGGCGGTTGGCGATGAGTTCCTTCCCGGTGCCGCGTTCGCCGATGACCAGCACCGGTTTATTCAGCGGGGCCAGGCGGGAAACTTGTTCCATGACCTCCAGAAAGCTATTAGCTTCTCCAATGAGGCTGTCCTTGTTTTCAGGCATGGTTAAATTCCCTAATAGTTAGTTAATTTAACCACTATAGCGGCTTTTATGGGATCGTCAAATTTACATTAATTCTTATTAATCAATGAAGTAAAAAGTTGGCACGGATGCTGCAATATCCTGTCAGAGCAGAGTGCCTGGCACCTGAGATAATGACTAAGAGGATTGAATTATGGGTATTTTTTCTCGTTTTGCCGACATCGTGAATGCGAACATCAACTCCCTGCTGGAGAAAGCGGAAGATCCGCAGAAGCTGGTGCGCCTGATGATTCAGGAAATGGAAGACACGCTGGTAGAAGTGCGTTCCACTTCAGCCCGCGCGCTGGCCGAAAAGAAACAGCTGAGCCGCCGTGTGGAACAAGCTACCGCGCAGCAGGCCGAATGGCAGGAAAAAGCCGAGCTGGCGCTGCGTAAAGAGAAAGAAGATCTGGCGCGTGCCGCGCTGATTGAAAAACAGAAGCTGACTGACCTGATCGTCACGCTGGAAAATGAAGTTGTGCATGTGGATGAAACTCTGGCGCGCATGAAGAAAGAAATCGGCGAGCTGGAAAACAAGCTGAGCGAAACTCGCGCTCGCCAGCAGGCGCTGACCCTGCGCCATCAGGCTGCTTCTTCTTCACGCGATGTTCGCCGCCAGTTGGATAGCGGTAAACTGGATGAAGCGATGGCCCGGTTCGAATCTTTCGAGCGCCGCATCGACCAGATGGAATCCGAGGCGGAAAGCCACGCCTTTGGCAAACAGAAGTCTCTGGACGCGCAGTTTGCCGAGCTAAAAGCCGATGATGAAATCAGCGCCCAGATAGCTGCGCTGAAAGCAAAAATGAACCAGGATCGTCAATAATAATCCAGGCCGCGATGCGCCCGGCGCATCGCGACTCAAGCCTGACCCGTAAGGAGTACACATGACTGCGCTTTTTCTTGCTATCCCGCTGACCATTTTTGTGCTGTTCGTGGCGCCGATTTGGCTGTGGCTTCACTACAGCAATCGTCCTGATGCAGGGCAGCTTTCACAGAGTGAGCAGCAGCGGCTTGCCCAGTTGACCGATGAGGCGCGACAGATGCGGGAGCGCATTCAGTCTCTGGAACAGATCCTTGATGCCGAACACCCGAACTGGAGAAACAACTAATGGTGAATTCATTTTCCGGTCGTAAGCTGTGGCGTATTCCTGAGAAAGGGATGGTAAAAGGAGTTTGCGCGGGTATTGCGCAATACCTTGATGTGCCGGTCAAACTGGTCCGCGCCATTGCAATTTTATCGATATTCTTTGGCCTGTCGTTCTTTGTGCTGGTGGCCTACATCGTGATGACATTTGTGCTGGACCCGATGCCCTACGGCGCAGATGAAAAAGATACGCAACCGACCAACCGCGATCTGCTGAACGCGGTGGATGCGGAACTGGCCGCCGGTGAGCAACGTTTACGCTCGATGGAGCGTTACATTACGTCTGACACTTTCACGCTGCGCAGCCGTTTTCGCCAGCTGTAAAACAACCCTATCCCTGAGGGAGAGGGGATAAACAGGTTTTCTCCCTCTCCTGGGGGAGAGGGCCGGGGTGAGAGCGCCCAGGCTCAATGCCAACCACACACCGCAATTAACCGCTTTTGGAGAGACAATGACTACATTCCATTCCGTCAGCCAGAAAGCTAAACCAGGCCTGAAACTTGCCGGGAAGCTTGCTTTACTTGCCGCGCTGCGGTTCGGCCCGGCGGGTTTTGCGGCGTGGGCGATCAAATCGGTAGCCCGCCGCCCGCTGAAAATGATACTGGCCGTGGTGCTGGAGCCGTTACTGACCCGCATCCTGCGCAACGTCTCTGACCGTTACGACCGCCGCATGGCAAAATAACCCTCCTCGCGGCGGCAAAATCTTCCGCTTAATGTTTTGATTCTTGGTAATCAGCCCCATTTGATATTATCAATAAAGGTATTTTCTGCAGCGGAAGGCAATCAGGACGCTTATGAACCGACTCAAAAACGAATTTAACGCCCTGGTAAACCGGGGCGTTGATCGTCATTTACGCCTCGCGGTTACCGGGTTGAGCCGCAGCGGTAAAACCGCATTTATCACCGCGATGGTCAACCAGTTGCTGGGCATTCACACCGGTGCACGGCTGCCAATGCTTAGCGCCGCTCGTGAAGAGCGTTTGCTCGGCGTTAAGCGCGTGCCGCAGCGCGATCTGGGCATTCAGCGTTTCACCTATGATGAAGGCATGGCGCAGCTTTTCGGCACGCCACCGGCCTGGCCGACGCCGACTCGTGGCGTAAGCGAAATGCGCCTTGCGTTACGCTACCGCTCCAACGATTCGCTGCTGCGCCACTTCAAAGACACGTCCACGCTTTACCTGGAGATTGTTGATTATCCGGGGGAGTGGCTGCTTGACCTGCCCATGCTGGCGCAGGATTACCTGAGCTGGTCGCGCCAGATGACAGGCCTGCTGCAGGGCCAGCGTGCCGAGTGGTCGGCTGAATGGCGTCGCCTTTGCGAGGGTTTAGATCCTCTCGCTCCCGCCGATGAAAACCGCCTGGCGGCGGTTGCCGAAGCGTGGACTGACTACCTGATGCGCTGCAAAAAAGAAGGATTGCATTTTATTCAGCCGGGGCGTTTTGTCCTGCCCGGAGATATGGCGGGCGCGCCCGCGCTGCAGTTCTTCCCGTGGCCGGATGTGGATGCTTTTGGTGAATCTAAGCTGGCCCTGGCGGATAAGGGCAGCAACATCGGCATGCTGCGCGCGCGTTTTGATTACTACTGTGAAAAGGTGGTGAAAGGGTTCTATAAGAATCACTTCCTGCGCTTCGACAGACAGATCGTGCTGGTGGATTGCCTGCAGCCGCTCAACAGCGGGCCCCAGGCGTTCAACGATATGCGCCTGGCGTTAACCCAGCTGATGCAAAGCTTCCACTACGGGCAGCGCACGCTATTCCGTCGCCTGTTTTCCCCGGTGATCGATAAGCTGCTGTTTGCCGCCACCAAAGCCGACCATGTCACGGTAGACCAGCACGCTAACATGGTTTCTCTCCTGCAACAGCTGGTGCAGGACGCCTGGCAAAATGCGGCCTTCGAAGGCATCAGCATGGACTGCATGGGGCTGGCCTCCGTGCAGGCAACGCAAAGCGGCATGGTGGACGTTCAGGGGGAGCAAATCCCGGCGCTGCGCGGCAATCGCCTGAGCGACGGTGCGCCGCTGACGGTGTATCCGGGGGAGGTGCCTTCGCGCCTGCCCGGCAATGCTTTCTGGCAAAATCAGGGCTTTCAGTTCGAACAGTTCCGGCCGCAGGTGATGGACGTTGACCGTCCGCTGCCGCACATCAGGCTGGACGCGGCGCTGGAATTCTTAATTGGAGATAAATTGCGATGAGCGATCCTATTAAACCGCGCATCGATTTTGCGCAGCCGCTGGAGGCGGAAAAAGAGCAGGACTGGAAAGCGGCACACGCGTTCAGTGACCCGGAAGCGCAAAAGTTTACCCCGGTCACCACCAGCGTTGAAACGCTTGCCGACGAAGAAGGGCAGGCCGAGGCTGTTATTGAAGCTGCTTTAAGACCGAAACGCAGCCTGTGGCGCAAAATGGTGACAGCCGGACTGGCGCTGTTTGGCGTCAGCGTCGTGGCCCAGGGCGTACAGTGGACCCACAACGCTTTTGTGACTCAGGACTGGATCGCGCTTGGCGGCGGCGTTGCCGGGGGGCTTATCGTCGCGGCTGGCGTCGGCTCGATTGCCAGCGAATGGCGGCGGTTGTGGCGTTTGCGCCAGCGTGCCGAAGAGCGTGACGAGGCACGAGAACTGCTCGCCAGTCACAGCACGGGCAGAGGGCGGGCGTTCTGCGAAAAACTGGCCAGCCAGGCCGGGCTGGATAAAGGCCATCCGGCGCTGCAGCGCTGGTATGCTTCAATCCATGAAACCCACAACGACCGGGAAGTCGTGGCGCTTTATGCCCAGCTTGTTCAGCCGGTGCTGGACGCTCAGGCCCGGCGTGAAATTAGCCGTTCTGCTGCCGAATCCACGCTGATGATCGCCGTCAGCCCGCTGGCGCTGGTGGATATGGCTTTTATTGCCTGGCGCAACCTGCGCCTGATCAACCTCATCGCCACGCTGTACGGTATCGAACTGGGCTATTTCAGCCGTATTCGCCTGTTCCGCCTGGTGCTGCTGAATATTGCTTTCGCCGGGGCGAGCGAGCTGGTGCGTGAAGTCGGCATGGACTGGATGTCGCAGGACATTGCCGCCAGACTTTCGGCTCGCGCCGCGCAGGGGATTGGGGCCGGGCTGTTAACTGCCCGCCTAGGCATTAAGGCGATGGAGCTCTGCCGTCCGCTGCCGTGGCTGGAGGATGACAAGCCCCGGCTGGGGGATTTCCGCAAACAGCTTCTGGTTCAGCTGAAAGAGACGCTGGCCTCCGGGAAAAACAAACCGGCCAACTGAATGTGTATCCATTGACCTAAAGGGCAGCTTCGGCTGCCCTTTGTTGTTTACAGCACACGTATAAATTTCGTGCTTGTTGACCAGTGGTTTGTCTTTTAGTGTCAACATTTCATGACAGGCATCTTCTTGCCAACGGCTAACTGCGTTATTATCCCTGCAACTCTATGAGGTCCTTCAGCCCGGCTGGAGGTCGTATAGGCCGTTTTCCGTAACATAAGGTCACCTGCATGCGTCTGGAAGTCTTTTGTCAGGACCGCCTTGGTCTCACTCGTGAACTGCTCGATCTGTTAGTGCTGCGCGGTATTGATTTGCGCGGTATCGAAATTGACCCGATCGGGCGTATTTACCTTAATTTTTCCTCCCTTGATTTTGAATCTTTCAGCAGCCTGATGGCGGAAATTCGCCGCATCCCAGACGTTACCGACGTGCGTAAAGTGCCGTGGATGCCTTCCGAGCGTGAACATCGCGCCCTGAGCGCGCTACTTGAGGCGCTGCCGGAGCCGGTGCTGTCGCTGGATATGCGCAGCAAAGTTGAACTGGCCAACCCGGCAAGCTGCACGCTGTTTGGGCAGAGCGAGGATCGTCTGCGTAACCATAATGCGGGCACGTTGATCAGCGGATTTAACTTTACCCGCTGGCTGGAGAGCGAACCGCACGACTCCCACACCGAACATGTTGTGATCCACGGGCAAAACTTCCTGCTGGAGATCACCCCAGTTCATCTGGATGGCGAAGATAATCAGCCGCTGCTGGTGGGCGCGGTTGTTATGCTGCGCTCTACCGTTCGCATGGGGCGCCAGCTGCAAAACCTCTCCAGCAGCGATTTTAGCGCCTTTGACCAGATTGTCGCCGTCAGCCAGAAAATGCGTCATGTGGTTGAGCAGGCGCGCAAACTGTCGCTGCTGAATGCCCCGTTGCTGATTGTGGGCGATACCGGCACGGGCAAAGATCTTCTGGCCCATGCCTGCCACCTGAGCAGTCCGCGAGCGCAAAAACCTTATCTGGCGCTGAACTGCGGCTCTATTCCTGACGACGTGATCGAAAGCGAACTGTTTGGTCACGCGGCCGGGGCTTATGCCAACGCCGTCGAAGGAAAAAAAGGCTTCTTTGAGCAGGCCAACGGTGGCTCTGTGCTGCTGGACGAAATCGGTGAAATGTCGCCGCGTATGCAGACCAAACTGCTGCGCTTCCTGAACGACGGCACGTTCCGTCGCGTGGGCGAAGAGCATGAGGTGCATGTTGATGTCCGCGTGATTTGCGCGACACAAAAAAATCTGGTGGAGCTGGTGCAGAAAGGCGAGTTCCGCGAGGATCTCTATTATCGCCTCAACGTCCTGACCCTGAACCTGCCGCCGCTGCGCGATCGCCCGCAGGACATCATGCCGCTGACGGAGCTGTTTGTGGCACGCTTTGCCGACGAGCAGGGCGTACCGCGCCCTAAACTGTCTCACGATTTAAGCAGCGTGCTGACCCGCTACGGCTGGCCGGGCAACGTGCGTCAGCTGAAAAACGCCATTTACCGCGCGTTAACTCAGCTGGAAGGCTACGAGCTGCGCCCGCAGGACATCCTGTTGCCGGACTTCGATTCGGCCAGCCTGGCCGTGGGGGAAGAGGCGATGGAAGGCTCGCTGGACGATATTACCAGCCGTTTTGAACGCTCGGTATTAACACAGCTGTACCGCAGTTATCCAAGTACGCGTAAGCTGGCAAAACGGCTGGGTGTTTCCCATACCGCGATCGCCAACAAGCTGCGTGAGTACGGGCTGAGCCAGAAGAAGGGCGAAGAGTAAAAACAAAAAACCCCGGCAAGCCGGGGTTTTCTTTTAATACAAGTCTGAGGCTTAAGCCTTCAGCACTTCCAGTGCCGCAGCGTAATCCGGCTCGGTGGTGATTTCATTCACCAGCTCGCTGAAGATCACTTCATCATTTTCATTGATAACCACTACCGCGCGTGCGGTCAGGCCTTTCAGCGCGCCTTCGGCAATGCTGACGCCGTAAGTCTGCTGGAACTCAGGGTTACGCAGGGTGGAAAGGGTGACAACGTTGTTCAGACCTTCAGCGCCGCAGAAACGGGACTGAGCGAACGGCAGGTCGGCAGAAATACACAGCACAACGGTGTTATCCAGCTCGGTAGCCAGCTGGTTGAATTTGCGCACGGACGCGGCACACACGCCGGTGTCGATGCTTGGGAAAATATTCAGCACTTTACGTTTGCCGGCAAACTGGCTCAGCGCAACGTCAGAAAGATCTTTCGCGACCAGAGAGAAGGCGGCGGCTTTGCTGCCAGTCTGTGGGATCTGACCTGCAACCTTGACCGGGTTGCCCTGGAAATGAACGGTTTGTGACATGTTTAATCTTCCTTTTACATAAAATTAACGCCGGGAACAGTGTATTCCAGGAAATCCGTGATGAACATAAAAAACTGAAAGTACATGCAAAAGCGTGGGCTCGCTATACTCAGGCGATAACCCCAAGGGAGACTGAGAATGAGAACAGTGAAAGTTTACCAGGAAGCCTGGCCGCTCCATACGCCATTTGTGATCTCGCGTGGAACCCGCAGCGAGGCGGTTGTTGTAGTGGTGGAAATCGAACAGGACGGCATAAAAGGCGTCGGCGAATGCACGCCGTATCCACGCTATGGCGAAAGCGATGCTTCGGTGCTGGCCCAGGTCACCACGGTACTTTCACAGCTTGAGCGCGGCATGACGCGCGCTGAATTACAGCAGGCTCTTCCGCCAGGGGCGGCGAGGAACGCCATTGACAGCGCGCTTTGGGACCTGGACGCCCGCCAGAAACACACAACGATATCGGCCCTGAACTCCGTCGAATTGCCGGAAATGGTGACCACGGCGCAAACCGTTACGATCGCCGCCCCGGAACAAATGGCTGCCTCAGCGGCTTTGCTTTGGCAGAAGGGCGCCCGTCTGCTCAAGGTGAAACTGGACGATCGCCTAATCACCGAACGAATGGTGGCCATCCGGGCGGCGGTGCCGGAAGCCATTTTGATTGTGGATGCCAACGAGTCCTGGCGTAGTGATGGCCTGGCCGCCCGCTGCCAGCTGCTGGCCGATCTCAACGTGGCGATGCTGGAACAGCCGCTGCCGGCGGGGGATGATGATGCGCTGGCGAATTTTATTCACCCGCTGCCGATTTGCGCCGACGAAAGCTGTCACACCCGTAGCAGCCTGCCAGCGCTTGCCGGGCGCTACGACATGGTGAACGTTAAGCTCGATAAAACCGGGGGCTTAACTGAGGCATTATTGCTGGCTCAGGCCGCTAGGGAACAGGGTTTTGATGTCATGCTCGGCTGTATGCTCTGCACATCCCGCGCCATTGCCGCCGCTTTACCGCTGGCGGCTAAGGTGCGCTTTGCCGATCTCGATGGCCCCACCTGGCTTGCCGTCGACGTGGAGCCCTCGCTACATTTTGAAACGGGAAAACTTTATCCCTAATGCTTACTTGTGCCAGTGCAAAAGGTCAGTCATAGCCCGCAGGTAGCGCTCGCTGGCCTCATCGGCTGAAATCGGTGGGAATTCAGCCGTAATGCATGGTAGGTCTAAATCGGCACACCAGCTGCCGAACGACCCCGGCGTTTCGTAGCCAACGCTGGTCACCAGCGGGAGCGCAAAGGCTTCTGCCAGCCAGTGCCCCAGCGCGGAGCTGTGCGGATCTTCAATACAGCCTAGCGGATCGTGAAAAGAGACTACCCATGCGGGCTGCAACTGATGAATAAGCTGGCACAACGCGGTGGTTTCTGGTTCGGAGCCCGGAGTTTGTCCGGTAGAAAGCACCACGTCACGTTTGTCCGCACTACTGTTCCAACGGTAAACGGTATCGCCAGCTTTCCAGTTGGCCGCCGGGAAGTTGCGGTTCAAATCGACGCCGTGCGCGTTGGCGCGCAGGCCAAGCTGGCAACCGTCGGGGTTAACCGCCAGCACCACGTGGTGCCGCCTGAACTGCGGCTCAAGCGTTCTTAAGGCGCAGGAAAGCGCCACCATCGCGGCGTTTTCATCCCCGTGAGTACCGGCAATGATAAGTCCGCTGCGTTCTTCCGTTTGAGTGGCGGGAAAATAGAGCAACGGCGCACCTAGTACCGATTTGCCGTAGCGTTCACAGCCCGGCGGCAGGTGGCCGCGCTGGGGGCGAGGGCGGGTCGTGGGCATGATATTCCTCTCACTGAATAAAGCGGCTATTAACGTCATTAATAGCAATGTTTTAGGGAAAACTCACCTTAATCCGCAGATGTGAGCTTTTTCCTGGAATCAAAAGAATAAATTACGCTACAGTAACTTACACCAATCTCCTGAATGCAAAAACACGGAAGGAAAGCGATGAAAAAAAGCCTCAGTTTTAGCTGTTGTGCGTTGGCCGTGGCCGCCATGCTGCAAAGCGCCTGGGCGGCGGATGTTCCTGCGGGAACGAAGCTGGCGAGCAGTCAGGAGTTAGTCAGACATATTAAAGATGAACCTGCGAGCCTGGACCCAATCAAAGCGGTTGGTCTGCCGGAAATTCAGGTTATTCGCGATTTATTTGAAGGCCTGGTTAACCAAAACGAAAAAGGTGAGCTGGTGCCGGGTGTTGCCACCAAATGGCAAAGCAACGACAACCGCATCTGGACGTTTACGCTTCGCGACAACGCCCGCTGGTCCGATGGAACGCCTGTCACCGCGCAGGATTTTGTTTACAGTTGGCAGCGGTTGGTTGACCCTAAAAATACCTCTTCGTTTGCCTGGTTTGCCGCGCTGGCTGGTATCACCAATGCGCAGGCGATTATCGACGGGAAATTGCCCGCAGACCAGCTAGGCGTTACCGCCGTGGATGCTAAAACGCTGCGCGTACAGCTTGATAAACCCGTGCCGTTCTTCCCAAGCCTGGCGGCAAACTTTGCCTTCTATCCCACGCCTAAAGCGGTTGTTGAAAAATTGGGTAATGAATGGACGAAACCCGGCAATCTCGTGGGCAACGGCGCATTTACGCTGCAGGACCGCGTGGTGAACGAGAAGCTGGTTGTGGTGCCGAATAAAAATTACTGGGACAACGGGAAAACGGTGCTGACCAAAGTGACCTTTATTCCTATTAACCAAGAGTCGGCGGCCACCAAGCGCTACCTGGCCGGCGATATCGACATCACCGAATCTTTCCCGAAAAATCTCTACCAGAAACTGCTGAAAGACATTCCGGGGCAGGTTTACACGCCGCCGCAGCTTGGCACTTATTATTATGCGTTTAACACGCGAAAAGGGCCGACGGCGGATGCTCGCGTTCGCCTTGCCCTGAGTATGACCATCGACCGCCGCCTGATGGCTGAAAAAGTGTTGGGCACGGGAGAGAAACCGGCCTGGCGCTTTACGCCTGACGTTACCGCGGGCTTTAAGCCAGACCGCTCTCCGTTCGAAGACATGAGTCAGCAGGAGCTGAACGCCCAGGCGAAAATGCTGCTGCGTGCCGCCGGCTATGGCGATGCCAAACCGCTTAAACTGACTTTGTTGTACAACACTTCTGAAAACCACCAGAAGATAGCGATTGCCGTTGCGTCAATGTGGAAGAAAAATCTGGGCGTTGACGTGAAGCTGCAAAATCAGGAGTGGAAAACCTACATCGATAGCCGCAACACCGGCAATTTCGACGTCATTCGTGCGTCATGGGTCGGGGATTACAATGAACCTTCTACTTTTCTGTCGCTGCTAACGTCCACCCACAGCGGGAATATTTCACGCTTCAATTCCCCGGAATACGACAAGCTGCTGTCCCAGGCCGCGCAGGAAACTACTGACAAAGCGCGGAATGCGGATTACAACGCCGCCGAAAAAATCATTCAGGAAAAAGCGCCTATCGCGCCAATCTACCAGTACACCAACGGTCGCCTGATCAAACCGTGGCTGAAGGGCTACCCGATCAACAACCCGGAAGACGTGGCCTACAGCCGCACGATGTATATTATCAAACACTAAGTATGGCTAAAGTTTAGTCAGAAAAAGTGCTATGATCGTCACCTCAGGCTTAGCGATTGCGGAGGTGACGAGATGGCATCAGGTTGGGCCAATGACGGCGCCGTTCAGGAGCAAATCGACAGTACCGTGGACGACGCCGTGGCCAGAGCGCGCAGCGAGCTACCGAAGGGCGAAAGCCTCGAATACTGCGAAGAATGCGGTGAACGCATTCCGGAAGCACGGCGCAAAGCGATTCAGGGCGTGCGGCTGTGTATTCGCTGCCAGCAGGCGGAAGATGCACACCGGGCCACATTCTCAGGCTATAACCGCCGTGGCTCGAAAGACAGCCAGTTACGCTAGCAAGAGCCGAGCCATCGCCCGGTTTTTTTATCCCGCGACAGGCTCATCGGCGGCACTGCTTGCCACGCCGTAGCGGTGCCAGCGGTTTCTTCCTTGTTCTTTAGCCGAATACAGCGCGGCATCTGCCTCTGCAATCAGCCGGGATGTGCTGATTTCTTTTGACCAGCCCGCTATTCCCAGGCTCACCGTTACCGCTGAATTCACGGGCGAAGCGCTGTGTTCAAGTGCGGCCTGCGCCAGGTTACGCTGAATGCGTTGCGCAACCAAAACGGCCTCTTCGCTGCTGGCGCCCGGCAGCAGAATAATAAATTCCTCGCCACCAAAACGTGCCACGAGATCCCGGTGGTGGCGGACAGATGCCTCCAGAATATGGGCGACGCGAATCAGGCATTCGTCGCCGGCCAGATGGCCATAGCGGTCGTTGTAATTTTTAAAATGGTCCACGTCCACCATGATGAGCGACAGCGAAGCGTTCATCTGCTGCCCGCGTTGCACGCTTTTATCCAGCAGCAGCTGAAAGCTGCGGCGGTTAGCGATGCCGGTCAGCGGATCTCTGTTTGCCAGCGATTTTAGCTGATGAATCAGGGCGTTGTTTTCTAGCTCCCGCTGCATGGCCAGTCGGCACCAGCCGTGCAAAATACGTCGGCCCGATTCAAAAACAGCGGCGACGATCAGGTAAATAAGGCTAAGGAATACAACGTCATCTGCCGGGTAGAAAAGATTCCCCGCAAACGCTACCAGCCAGATCGGAATGACGAAGGCATAGAGCGCCCGCGTGTCGGAATAGAGCGAGATCAGTGCGGAAAAAATCAGCAGCGAAGCAAAAGGAAACACCGTTCTGACATCGTACTCCGACAGCAAAATAAAAAAGCCCAATGCCCAGCAGGGGCTAAGCAGCGCTATCACGCGGTGGGTAAAGACTCTCAGCGGCTTGCTTTGCTTATTGTCGACCATATTGACAATAAAAAGCGTGGCCGCGCAAAGCACGGATATCACTATCATGGTACCGTCGAGTAGATTCTGAAACCGAACGGTTCCCGTAGATTCACCCAGCGGCGTGAAGATATCTCGCCCAAATATAAATCCAGAGAACAGCAGGTTGAGCCAGAGAAACCAACAGGTGCTAATGGTGACGGAACGCTGACGCATCATGGCCTGGCGTAATTCCAGATCCGAGGTGGGCTTACGTCGCTCTGATAACATGCTGATCCTTATCCCTCCGGGCCAATATCGCTATGTGCTTAACTTTAGCCCCTGACGTTGGGTTGTCTAATGATTAAGCGATTTCCCCAGCGAATTCAGACTGTTTCACGCCAACCAGCGGTTGCCTTCGTTTCAGAGATGGCTAGACTGACAGAAAGAACTGATTCAGCTTGAGGATTGCGCAGTGGATGTAATTAAAGGCAGCGAGCTGCACGTGCCGGACGCGGTGTTTGCCTGGCAACTGGATGGCAGGGGCGGCGTCAGGCCTCTCGACAACAATGAAATTATCGACAGCGAGCATCCCTGCTGGCTACACCTGAATTACACCAATGCTGACAGCGCCGACTGGCTGGCCAACACGCCGCTGTTGCCGAACTATGTCAGGGAGGCGTTAGCCGGTGAAAGCATGCGTCCCCGCGTTTCTCGCGTGGGTGACGGCACGCTAATCACTCTGCGTTGCATCAACGGCAATACCGATGAACGCCCGGACCAGCTGGTAGCCGTGCGGCTCTACATTGACGAACGGCTGATTGTCTCAACCCGCAGGCGGCAGGTTCTTGCGCTGGATGATGTGGTGAACGACCTGAATGAAGGCACCGGCCCGACCGACTGCGGCAGCTGGCTGGTGGATGCCTGCGATGCGCTCACCGACCACGCCAGCGAATTTATCGAGCAAATGCACGATAAAATCATCGATCTTGAAGACAATTTGCTCGACCAGCAGGTGCCGCCTCGTGGGGCGCTGGCATTGTTGCGTAAACAGCTGATTGTCATGCGGCGCTATATGTCTCCGCAGCGTGACGTCTATGCGCGCCTTGCCAGCGAGCGGCTAAGCTGGATGAACGACGACCAGCGTCGCCGCATGCAGGACATTGCCGACAGACTGGGCAGGGGGCTGGACGAAATCGACGCCTGCATCGCCCGTACCGGCGTGATGACTGATGAAATCTCCCAGGTTATGCAGGAATCTTTAAACCGCAGAACTTATACCATGTCGCTGATGGCGATGGTATTTTTACCCAGCACGTTTTTAACCGGGCTGTTTGGCGTGAACCTCGGCGGTATTCCCGGCGGAGGCTGGGCCTTCGGCTTTGCGCTGTTCTGCATAATGTTGGTTGTTATGATTGGTGGTGTTGCCTGGTGGTTACATCGCAGTAAATGGCTGTAAAGTTGCGGGATTTTGAACGAGTTTGTGGGCGAAAACGGCGCTGTTATTGAGCAATATCAAGAAACCGAAAGCCTTGCCGCGGCAAACTCTCTCTTGCAGGTGAATGCAACGTCAAGCGATGGGCGTTGCGCTCCATATTGTCTTACTTCCTTTTTTTAGAATTACTGCATAGCACAATTGATTCATACCATGCCGACTTTCAAAGTCGGCTTTTTTTTGCCTGCAATTTGTGGACTATGCTTTAAAGGGCGATTCACCCAAACAGGAGATGACGATGCTGTATCGCAACAGCCTGATGATGAGCGACCCGGCTTTCCCCACCGAACCCGTGCCGGCACCCGACCCGCTTCCGCGGCCACAGCCCATACCCGATCCGCCGACCGACCCCGATCCAAGGCCGATAATCGATCCGCCGACACACCATTGAAGTTTTCCCTCTCCGGGCGGAGAGGGAATGGGGATTATTTAATTTCCAGAATATCCAGACGCTGCAGCGGGGCGTCAGCGTTGTCTTCTTCCGGCTGCCAGCCGACGGGCTGCATAGGGATCTCTTCGCGATCGAACGCCAGGTCGCCACCGTCCACCACTTCTGCACCGTGGGTAATGCCTGCAAAATCAAACAGCTCGGTATCGCAGAGATGTGATGGCACCACGTTCTGCATTGCGCTGAACATCGTCTCAATGCGGCCCGGGTAGCGTTTATCCCAGTCGCGCAGCATGTCGGCAATCACCTGGCGCTGCAGGTTCGGCTGCGAGCCGCACAGGTTGCACGGAATAATTGGGTATTCGCGGGCGATGGCAAAACGCTCAATGTCTTTCTCGCGGCAGTAGGCCAGCGGGCGGATAACAATATGTTTTCCGTCGTCGCTCATCAGCTTCGGTGGCATGCCCTTCATCTTGCCGCCATAGAACATGTTCAGGAACAGCGTTTGCAGAATATCGTCGCGATGGTGGCCCAGCGCGATTTTGGTACAGCCCAGCTCGGTGGCGGTGCGGTAAAGAATGCCGCGGCGTA
This sequence comes from Cedecea sp. B1(4), assembly GCF_059414925.1. Classification (NCBI taxonomy): domain Bacteria; kingdom Pseudomonadati; phylum Pseudomonadota; class Gammaproteobacteria; order Enterobacterales; family Enterobacteriaceae; genus Cedecea; species Cedecea sp. B1(4). Next base: position 488,585 of record NZ_JCAHMZ010000002.1, read on the forward strand.
GGCGCGAACACAGAGAACAGGTGGTTTTGCCTTCCGGGATCTTTTCTTTCACGATGCCGTAGGTGTTCTCTTCCACAATCTTGTATTCAACGCCGATGCTTTCCAGGTAGGCAGGCAGCACATGCTCGGGGAACCCCGGCTGTTTCTGGTCGAGATTTACCGCCACGAGACTAAAGCTGATCGGCGCGCTTTGCTGCAGGTTACGCAAGATTTCCAGCATGGTGTAGCTATCTTTGCCGCCGGAAAGGCAAACCATGATGCGGTCGCCGTCTTCAATCATGTTGTAATCGGCAATCGCTTCACCCACGTTGCGGCGCAGGCGCTTCTGTAACTTGTTCAGGTTGTACTGTTCTTTTTTTGTAGCTTCTTGATTCGATTGCATTATTTACTGTCTCTGAAACCAAAAGGGGCATATAAGGGGCAAACTTTTTCAAAGCGCCAGCTTGCTGTTGAGCATATTCACCTGGTCGCCGCTCAGTTCTTCAATCCATGCAGCATAGACTTCATAAACCATCTGCGCGTTTTCATGCCCCATCTGACTTGCAATAAAAGAGGGATTCGCACCGGCCGACAATAACCAGCATGCGTAAGTGTGGCGTGTATGGTACGGATTCCGGCGGCGAATTCCAGCACGTTTTACAGCTGTGCCCCAATGGTCACCAATGCTCGACACGTTGCCATACGGTTTTTGTTCGCCCTTACGCATGAGCGGCATAAAAACGAAGCTGCCAGCTTTAAACAGATCAGAAGAAAGCTTAAGCACCAAGCCATGGTGATTGAGGGTAACTGGCGTGAGCCACTTTGAGACAACTCTCCTGGTGGCGGGACCACCCACTGCGATTAACAAGCACTACTGCCAGACAAGAAGCGGGCGGACCCGCCTCGGCGTTTTTTTGTTTTCTGTTGATCAAAAAAACATCTTTATTTTACTGGTTAAATAGAATGATCTGCATTGCTTGATGGATAATACAAACGCGCTGTGCTGTATTTGAACGCAGCGCGTTATAATCTAAAACGCAGTTTTTCTGAATCTTTTCTGAAGCAATTCCTTCCCATACTTTCTTGCCGGTGTTTCCAGAATTCGAAACGATGATTCAGCAATCAGGAATGTCAACAGCAATCCAAAAAATAACATTCTGAATGTATCACTGCCATTGAGCTCTCTATGGAATATATTTTGAATAGTCTCAGATACAAAGTAAAAGCAGGGCACATGGCACAAATAGATACTATAAGATCTAGAACCAATCCATAATGCAATAGTGTTGTTTTTAATGTATTTAAATAACAGACCATCATTGTAAGATGCGATGAAAACCATCAGCGCACTCACCATCGCCATTGCGCTCAAGTTATATACAAAGCCATGGCCATGGGTAATAAATGCAAGAGATAAAATCAACGTCATTGAAACTACCATACTTGCAAATTTATTGTGTAAAAATACGGGTTTTATACGATTATAAAATTGTGAGTTGCTGGCTATGGCGATTAAACAGCCCCAGGCGATGGAATCCGTTCTAACCATCCATGGAAGTGAAAACATTGGTCTAATCAAAGGTGCTTGAATTAAAATTATAACTATAAGGAAGGCAGGTGTTTTGTTTCTGAGGGCTAAGACGAGTAAGGGCATTAATATATAAAACTGCTCTTCCAGTGACAGAGACCAGTATATTGAGTTTTTCCCACACTCAAATGCTCCAGTAGAACATAAATGATATCTAAAGTTAGAAAGCTGAAAAAGCTGAGTGATTATATCAGTAAAATTAGCAGATGGGGAACCATATGCTCCGTGATTGTTATAAGAAAGGCTTAAGATAAATGTTAATGTTATGAAGAACAAAGAGGCAGGCAGTAATCTGAAAGCTCGTTTTATCCAGAATGCCTTCAATACATTTATTTTTACTCCGTCACTGCTAGAGAGTAATTTATTGTAGATACTTTTCGTTATGACAAAACCAGAAACACAGAAGAATAGATCAACTCCGCCCCAATACTGAAGGTTACTATTCATTAATGAAACCCATGCGGGGTTCCAGGTTAAAAAAACGTTTAAATGAGCCATGATTACAAATATAATTCCCACGGCCCTTAATATTTCTATTTCATTGTTTTTTTGCATGGTGAGGATTTACAGTATCAACTAATTGACCGTAATCATAACATGCTCTTCCGCAATGAAGTGTTTCTTGAACGCAAAATAGATGATTTTATTTTTTGTGATCGGTTAAAAGCAATAATTGGTGAACGATCCCCTTTATTTTTATAGGGAGAAAGGCATTGAAAAGGAGGTTCCGGGTACTTGCTTGGGATTATTTTCACGCTTTAATTACCTGAAAAATAAATAAAATTTAAAACTCAGGTAATTTAAGAACATAAGGCTAACTTGTTTAGGTTGTCCTGTTCTTTTTGAGCGGTCATGAAAGTCTCGGGCGCTAAATCCAACACGTACGGCGTGTCATGCCGGCGCGTAGGGTACGGATTCCGGCGGTGAATGCCAGCAGGATTTACGGTCACGCCACGTCCATCGACTATGCTTTACCAGGTTAAACGTAATTCATAGCAGCAAGGAGTGAGGTTTATGACATTCGTAAAGACGAAAGATGGCGTCAATATCTTTTATAAAGACTGGGGGCCGAAAGCGGCGCAACCGATTGTTTTTCATCACGGCTGGCCGCTCAGCGCCGATGACTGGGATAACCAGATGCTGTTTTTCTTAGGCGAAGGCTTCCGGGTTATCGCGTTCGACAGGCGCGGGCATGGCCGTTCTGACCAGGTCAGCGACGGGCACGATATGGATCATTATGCGGCAGATGCCTCGGCGGTGGTGGAACATCTGGATCTTAAAAATGCCGTGCACGTCGGCCACTCAACCGGCGGTGGGCAAGTGGCTCGCTATGTCGCCCAATACGGGCAGCCTCAGGGGCGTGTTGCGAAAGCCGTTTTAGTCAGTGCCGTTCCGCCGCTGATGGTGAAAACGGCGAGTAATCCGGGCGGAACGCCGCTCGAGGTGTTTGACGGCTTCCGTAAGGCGCTGGCGGCAAATCGCGCGCAGTTTTACCTTGATGTTGCCTCAGGCCCGTTCTACGGCTTTAACCGCCAGGGCGCCGATGTTTCTGAGGGGAGTGTTCGGAACTGGTGGCGGCAGGGCATGGCCGGTAGCGCGAAGGCCCACTATGAAGGGATCAAAGCGTTTTCAGAAACCGACCAGACCGACGATCTGAAAGCCATCACCGTGCCGGTTCTGGTTCTTCAGGGCGATGACGACCAGGTTGTGCCGTACAAAAATGCGGCTATTCTGCAGGATAAACTGCTCAGCAACAGCACGCTGCACATCTACCCCGGCTATCCTCACGGGATGCATACCACGCATGCCGATACCATCAATGCGGATATCCTGAAATTTATCCGCAGCTGATAGCGCTGTTATCAGGGGAGGCCGAAAGCTTCCCCTTCTTATTTCCCCGCTTATGCCTCGGATGCCAAAGATGATAAGGCCGCCATCGCCGACTCGGTATCTTTATGGGCCACGAAAATATGGTCGTGATAATACCCAGCCACCACGTTACAGCTGATATCTTTTTTCGCCAGCGCGCGTGAAAATGCGGCGGTAAGGCCAACGGCGGCGAGGGATGAGTGAATCTTCAGGGTGATCCAACTGGCGACGTAGTCATAGCTTACGGCATGTTTATTCGCCAGCTCCTGAGGCAGGACCAGCGTGACGCCTTCAGCCTCGCGGACGGTCACAATGGCGGCATCTTTTAATTCCGCAGAAGGTGAGGCTAAAGTGCAAAAAACATATTTACCCGGGTTAAGCTCCGGGGCAGCATTGCTCAGTAATATTGCCAGGTTATTCTCGCCAGCCATTTATCGGTCTCCTTTTCATTGATTGAGGACGAATTAAATAGCGTTTGAGTGATAAATAAAAATTAAAAAATATGCTGTTGCATTAGGTGCGCTAATGATGAGGCGGCGCACCTTTGACGCACCGCCCGTGCTTATTTCCCGGTCAGCATCTGCCAGAGAAACTCTTCGATCATGGCCTGGTGGGCCGCCGTCTGGCTATTTTCCGGCGCGCTGCCGTGGCCGGCATCCGTTTCCTCATACAGCCAGACGTTCTCGTGTCCTTGTTGCTGCATCCGCGCCACCATCCGACGCGCGTGGGCCGGGCTAACCCTGTCATCCTGGGTGCCGGTGGTGAACAGCGTGGGGGGATAATTCACATCGACGGACACTTTGTCGAACGGAGAATAACGCTGCAGCCACTCTCGTTCTTCGGCAATGTCCGGGTCGCCATACTCGGCAATCCAGGAGGCTCCCGCGAGCCAGCGGTGATAGTTCAGCATATCCAGCAGTGGGACTTCGCACACCAGCGCGCCAAATAATTCTGGGTAGTCGGTGAGCATATTACCGATCAACAGGCCGCCGTTGCTCCCACCCTGAGCGGCAAGCTTCGCGGCACAGGTCACTTTCCGCGCCGCCAGGTCGCTTGCGACAGCGGTAAAATCTTCCCAGGCACGATGACGATGCTGTTTGAGCGCAGCCTGGTGCCAGCCGGGGCCGTATTCACCGCCACCCCGAATATTCGCGACGACATAAACCCCGCCTTTTTGCAGCCACGTCGCGCCTTTTGAGTCCAGGTAATGAGATGTTAAAGAAACCTCAAATCCACCGTAACCGTACAGCAGCGTCGGATTATCACCGGACAGTGCCAGTGCTTTGGCGGCTACCTGGAAGTAAGGGACGCGGGTGCCATCCAGTGAAAGGGCAAAGTGCTGAGTCACGCTGAATGCCTCAGCATCGAAGCAGGCTGGATCCTGTTTCACAAGACTGAGTGTGTCGGTGTCGAGATCGCCATAGCTGACGCTGTAGGGCTGCAAAAACCCGTGACTGACCAGCCGGTAGCGGTTACTTTCATCGTCGATGCCGCCGGCGGAAACGTTGGTAAAATCGGGCAGTTCAAGCGTTTTTATGCAGTGCCGCTGGCCGTTGTCGATTTTCACAACTTCAACCTTCTCAACGGCGTCCTGGCTCAGGTTCAGCAGAAGGTAATCGCGGGTTGAGCTGTAGCCTTGCAGCGTCGTGCGCGAGTTGGGCGTGAAGAGCGAAATGAAATTGCGCTCACCTCGCTGAAAATCAGCTAAATCAATCGCCAGCAGGGCGCCTGCAGGCCAGGTTGTCTCAGCGATTGTCCAGTCGGAAGTAAGCATAACCAGCAGCCAGTCTTTGAAAAATCCACAGGAGGCATCTTCCGGAATGGCGATAAGCGTCAGGGTGTTCTGGCCGCTCAAAAGCCAGGTTTGCCCGTGGTAAAAGTCTTTGCTGCAGCGCACCACATCTCGCTCAAAACCGGGAGTGTCGTCATGCCAGGCGGAAACGGCCATATCCGTTGCTTCACCGGCGTAGATCAGCGGTGCATCCTGCGGCGATGTGCCCCGAGCCCAGCGATAGACGCTGCGTGGATAGCCGGAAGTGGTGAGCGTATCATCCCCGGCGTCCAGCGCCAGCAGCAGCGTGTTTTCATCCAGCCAACTGACCGAACTTTTGCTTTCCGGCAGGAAAAAGCCCTCGGGGATAAACGTTTTATTTACCAGATCAAATTCACGAATTTCACAGGCATCGCCGCCGCTGGATAAAAAGATCAGCGCCCGGGAATAGTCCGGGTGGAGAAGGTCGGCGCCGTGATAGCTCCAGTTCGCGCCTTCCTCTTTGTTCAGGCGATCGACATCCAGCACCGTTTCCCATTCTGGCTCGGCGGTAAAATAAGAGCTTTCGGTGGTACGGCGCCAGATGCCGCGAGGGTGTTCGTCATCCTGCCAGAAGTTATACACCGCGTTGCGGTAGTGGCTCCCCCAGGGAATGTTGGTTTTATCGTCCAGCGACTGCAGGATAGCGCCCCGCATCTGCTGGAAGCGCTCTCCCGTGGCAAACCTGTCCGTGGTGCGCTTATTTTGTTTTTCCACCCAGCTTAGCGCCGCGGCATCTTCCGGGGTTTCGAGCTGGCTAAGCAAATCCTGATTCACTGGCTGTGTCATCACGCGTCCTTTTGTTGGGTATCTGGCCTGTAAGCGACCATATCATTATGCTTATTTTCAGTACACCTGAAGGCTTATGGGGTTTTATACCGGTTAGGACAGGAATGGATAACGGAAGAGGCGCGGGGAGCGGACCGGCATTTGGTGGAGGTGTGTTTGGGTTCAGGGTCAGACAGGGGAATCCTGCTGACCCTTTGGGCACGGTAATACCGGGGGGATCTGGCGCGATTACTCTACAAATCCTTTCCAGTTATCCAGGTATTTTATGAAAGCATCTCCCAGGCCCTGTTGCTTGAGATAATTTTTCGTTACCGGCGTTTTGGGGGAAATATAGTCCGGGTCAATTTTTATTTGGTTAATAAAGTCTTTGTTTAAAATAGCTGAGCGCCCGATCATAATAAAATCCAGGCCGTGTTCAAATACGCTCATTAACGTTGGTACATCCATGACTTTCCCGGATGTGCCTATTTTAACGGACGTTCCGGTAAGCCGACTGAATACGTCCAGTACTTTTTGTCCTTTGAACGGGCCTGACTCTACTGTTTTTTTTACATCCCACGGTACGAGGTCCAGATAATCGATTTGCTGCTTCTCTACCAGTATTTCACAGATGTGGTAAATATCTTCAAATGTCTGGCCGTATCGCTCAAAGGATAGCCTGACACCTATCTGAAAATCGGCCCGGCAACGCGCTCTTATCCCGTCAATAATTTCAGAGATTAGTCTGGTTCTATTCTCGACAGAGCCGCCATATCGGTCGGTTCTGCGATTTAAGGTCGGCGAGAGAAACTGAGTCAGTACCCAGCCAAATGCACCATGAAGCTCGACACCATCGAAACCGGCTCTTTCTGCTCTTAACGCCGCGCCGATAAAGGCCTCCCGCAGTTCTTCGACTTCCTGCAGCGTCATTGCCCTCGTATTGTATTCTTCAATCTCCGACGGACCCAAATTGGGCAGGTCACCATTAAACTGCGCCCGCATCCCCGCATGATGCAGCTGCACGGAGGATAAGCCGCCGTGGGCGCGAATAATATTGGCGATTTGGCGTAAACCCGGCTCGTGTTTGTCATCGTAAATACCGAGCTGTTTGTGAAAAGCCTTTCCATTTTCCATGACGTGGGCTGCACACGTCATTACCATGCTATATCCAGCCCTGGCGCAGGTTTCGATCCAGTCAAAATCGTCCTGTGATGCGGTACCATCCTCATTACTTTGCTCCGCGGTCAGCGGGGCGAGCAGGATCCGGTTTTTAAGCGCCTTTCCTCTGGAAAAATGCAGGGGAGTGAAAATAACGTTATTCATATAAGTTTCCAATATAACAATGAGGCGGGTATTTATTAAATTATTGACATGTCTTGTCATCCCTGTTGTTTAAGGCTGATGGCTGTCAAGTCTGGGTTTGAATTTAAAATACATCGCCATAACGCCTTTTTCTATATTCATTTTGTGGAATAGAGTTTTGTGGAATGTGATGGTGGCCGTACGTTTCCCCGAATGCTCAGCCTTAAACGATCGCTTTGTCGAGGGTTGTTTTTATTTCGACAATTATTTCACTGTCGGCAATAAAGAAGTGTCCAGAGAGGTTATTCCGCCGAAAAATCTCTGCTTTTACAATAGGCGCAATGGAGAGGGAATATCCCCTGTCCGATAAAAAACAAAGGAACAGGACCATGAAAATATATCAACATCCGCTGTCTGGTCATTCTCACCGGGTGGTACTTTTTGCCTCGCTGTTGGGCTTAAAAGCTGAGCTGGTTGAAGTCGATCTGATGGCGGGCGAACACAAGCAGCCGGCGTTTTTGGCTCTAAATGCTTTTGGCCAGGTCCCGGTTCTCGATGACAGCGGCGTCGTCATTTCAGATTCCAATGCCATCCTCATTTATCTCGCTAAACAATATGGGAAAAATGGCTGGCTGCCGGAAGATGCGCGCGGTGCGGCCGAGGTACAGCGCTGGCTGTCTGTGGCGGCTGGAGAGATTGCCTACGGGCCGGCTGCCGCCCGGTTAATTACCGTCTTCGGCGCCGGTTTTAACGCCGACGAAGTCATCACCCGCGCTCACGATCTGCTCACCAAAATGGAAGCGCATCTGACTCACCGGGAGTGGCTTGCCGCCGATCGTCCGACTATTGCCGATATTGCCGTTTATAGCTATATCGCTCGTGCCCCGGAAGGGAATGTCGATATTGCCGGATACCCGGCTGTCAGACGCCTGCTTAGCCGCGTAGAAGCCTTGCCTGGTTTTGTTCCTTTCGTGCAGACCCCGGCGGGGCTGAGCGCTCAGGCGTAATCGCGGCCTGAGGGAAAACAACGCTTGTTATTGCGGCCCGCCTGAGTTTTGTGGTTCCGGCGGGCCATAATACCGGTGGCCGGACGACCATTTCAACGCAGTCGTTTCCATGCCGGACGTGTCTTTAAGGGAGAGTGAGAGCTATGCCGGTACACGGTCTGGACGAGAGAGAACGCTGCTGCATCGTGATGGCGCTTACCGCTGGTAGCAGTGACGATGAACTTGTGACGCAACAGGCCGAACAGGGGCGCAGACTGGGGCTGACGCGAGCCGAGATTGATGCGGCGCGGCGCGGGTTCAGTTTTGATTTCCGTATTTCAAAGGCGATTGCCCTGGCCCTGGCTCGCGAGGAGGAAGTCCTCGAGGACAGCCGCAGTCAGGCGATACGCGCCGGCATAGATAAGCAGACGTGTGTGCTTATCGAACGCATGGCAGCGGAACTGAATGTGAAGCGTGCCCTCCGGGAGGATAAGTGATGAAGCTAACTGATAAGGGTAAATACTTAGTCCGGCTCAGGTTCCCGGCATATGCATTCCTGCGCATACGTTTACATAGTCTTGCAGCAATGGCGGCATACCGGCCCGATTACTACGGCGAAATGCTGCGCCAGCATCCCGAGATTGACCCAGAAACGTTGATGAAAATTCAGTAAAACGAAAAAAGGACAAAGTAATGGACCGTTGGCTGGCGATGCGTATTTTTGTCAAAGTCGCTGAGACAGAGAGTTTTGCCCAAACCGCGCGTCAGATGCACATGAGCGCCCCCGCAGTGACGCGCGCGGTGTCGGGACTGGAAGAGTTAATTGGCGCTCGCCTTTTAGTGCGTACGACAAGGTCAGTAAAGACCACGGAGGCGGGAGCAATTTATTTAGAGGATTGCCGTCGGATCCTAAGCCATATTGCCGAGGCGGAGTCAGCCGCCGCGGGATATTACGCCGAGCCGACCGGAACGCTGGCCATTACCACCTCCGCCATGTTTGGTCCAATCTACATCATGCCCATCCTGACGGAATATCTTGATGCTTACCCGGGAATGAGCGCGAGAACGTTTTTTATCGACCGCCGGGTGAATCTTATCGACGAAGGTATGGATGTGGCTATCCGCATAGGCCATCTGCCGGATTCAGGCTTCACCGCCATAAAGGTGGGGTCCGTGCGCAGAGTGATTTGCGGCTCGCCGGCATACCTGAACGCCCGCGGCGCACCCGCCACACCGGGAGATCTCAGGCACCACCGAATTGTGGCCTCCAACGGCGCATGGGCTTCGCCCGAGTGGCGTTTTGCCGACGGACAAAGGGTTATCGTCGATGCCGCCCTGCAATGCAATAACAATGAATCGGCGATTGCAACGGCACAAGCCGGCTGGGGCTTAACCAGAGTGCTTCTCTATCAGATTGGCCCCGCCTTAATGGAGGGCACACTGCAAATCGTACTCAGTGAATTTGAAGAAATGCCTCTCCCTATTCATGTGATGTACCCCGAGGGCCGTCTGGCTCCGGCAAAAGTGAGATCCTTCGTTGGCATGGCGGTTTCGCGGCTAAGAGAAAACCCTCTTTTTAGCTGAAAATGCCTGCCCAGCGACGACCTTTTCACTCTCCAGGCAGTAACGCTTTTTAATACAGGAATGATAAATGAAACGTGTCCTAATGATTTTGGCCAATGGCGTAGAGCCGCTGGAGGTTGCCGCCTTTACCGATATTCTAGGTTGGGCAGATTTGATTGGTGATGAGCCGGTAAAATTGACTCACGCGGGTCTGCGGCATGGGATCACCACCACATTTGGCCTCAAAGTGAGTATCGACACTCTGCTGTCTGAGCTCAATCTTGACGAGTACGATGCGTTAGCGCTCCCCGGGGGTTTTGGGCCAGCGGGTTTTTATGATGAGTCGCTTAGTGAGCCTTACCTGAGGGCGATTAGGCACTTCGATGCGGCGGGAAAGATCATTGCCAGCGTCTGTGTCTCTTCAATTTCATTGGGCATGGCGGGCATATTAGTGGGCAGGAATGCGACCGTTTATCACAAAGTGGGCGGGATGCGGAAGCAGCAACTCACCGATACCGGGGCGAACTTCGTGGATAAACCTGTCGTTATCGACGGGAACATAATTACCTCCACCGGCCCGGGTACGGCGGCCGAAGTCGCATTCTGGCTACTGGCACGACTAACCAGCCCGGAAAACAGTCTGAATATCCGCCAAGGAATGCGCTTTGATTTACCGGGCAAAGCCTGGCTGGAAACGCCTCAGGTAGAAGAGTAATTGGCTGGGATGATGAGACAGTGTTTTTTAAGACCATTGTGTTATCTCATCGTCCGGTTTACATACCGTCGTTTTCGATCAGCCTTTGCGGGTAAAGTGAGCCAGCGCCTCGCGCAGACGCGGGCTGGCGAAATCCAGAAAACGACGCATTTTTAGCGGCATGGGGCTATACGCGGCGTGGAGTAAATGGACCGGAAATGCAGGCAACTCATAGTCTGTCAGCACCAGCGATAATTCTCCCGATTCAAGCGCATCGAATGCCTGGTAGTGAAGCAGGCGAGCCAGGCCGATGCCGTCAACTGCTGCATCCACAAGCGCGGCCGCCGAGGTCTTCAGCCTGAAAGCAAGGGGCAGCTCTATCGGATAGCCTTTGTGGGCGTCAACGAAGCGCCAGTCCGAGGTCAGATTGATATCATTGGTGGAGATGCAGGGCATCTGGATCAGATCCTGTGGCGTTTGCGGCACCCCGTGAGAGGCCAGGTATTCGGGACTGCCACAGACGACGGCCCGCACAGACCCCACGCCAATAGCCACCATCCCGCTGTCAGGCAGATGCCCTATGCGAACAACCATATCGATTTGCTCGTCGATCAGATCCAGATTGCGATCGCTCAATATCAAGCGGACATTAATTTCTGAGTAGATTTTCAGGAATTCAGTGACGATAGGCAGCACATAACGCCGCCCGAAAAGCTCCGGGGCGGAGAGGACCAGATCTCCCCTGGGTTCGACAAACTCGCCGGCAGCGATACGTTCTGCGTCGGCAATTTGCTCCAGAATATTTTTAATCGAGGCTACATAGGTTGCCCCTGCATCAGTCAGGCTTATCTTACGCGTGCTGCGCGTTAATAGCTGAGTCCCGATATAACGTTCAAGATCCGCCACGTTGCGGCTTACCGTCTGCACCGGTACGCGTAGCGCCCGTCCTGCGGCCGAAAAGCTTCCTGTTTCCACGGTGGTTAAAAGCATTTTCATTGCATCAATTCGGTCCATTTTCTCTGCCTTATGATGAGCGTCGTTGATTCAAACCCCGAATGGTGAGTTTTATAAACCATGGCCGCTTAGTGGTATCTTCCCATTTTCATTGAAAATCATTCTCACAGGCAAGGGATTATCACGATTATTGTTGATATGTATAGTGACTCTCCGGCCTGAGAGCGTACCTGTACGCATTCTTCGGACCTCAGGTGACAATCACTTTTAACCAGGTAGAAGAGATGAACTTTAATAAATATTTCACTGCGATGTGTACGGTGGCGCTGATCAATTATGGCGTGGGCGCGACGACGGCTAACGCGGCGACAGAGAATGTGGTGAGCACAAAAAAAGAATTGGCGAACCCGGTACACTATCGCTACGCGAAAGTGGGGGAGGTTAATCTCTTTTACAGAGAAGCGGGTAATCCTGCGAATCCGACCATTATTTTACTGCACGGATTCCCGACATCTTCTTTCATGTACCGCAATTTAATTCCTATGCTGTCTAAGCGTTATCACGTAATAGCTCCGGATCTGCCAGGTTTTGGGCTGACTGAAAGTCCTCCCCGTGGACAATACGACTACACCTTTGAACATCTCTCGAACACCATAGATCTGTTTACGCAGAAGCTGGGTTTAAAAACCTATGCGCTGCAAGTCTTCGATTACGGTGCACCCGTGGGCTGGCGCCTGGCCGTTAAGCATCCGGAACGGATCACGGCCATTATTTCGCAAAACGGCAATGCCTATGTTGAAGGTCTAAGCCAGGGCTGGGCGCCGGTGCAGAAGTATTGGGAAGATCCGTCTGAAAGCAACCGCAATGCGCTTCGGGCCACGCTGCAGGGCGGTGCCATCAAAGAGCAATATGTGCATGGTACTCAGGACTCAAGCCTCATCCCACCTGAGACCTGGCTGATGGATACCGCACACGTTTCTGAGCCGGCGAATGCAGAAATCCAGCTGGATCTGTTCCGTGATTATAAGACTAACGTCGATATGTACCCGCAGCTGCAACAGTATTTCCGCGATAAGCAGCCGCCGATGCTCGCCGTATGGGGTAAAAACGACCCTATCTTTGTTCCGGCCGGTGCAGAAGCCTTTAAGCGGGATTTAAAACATGTTGATGTCCGGTTCTTTGACACCGGACACTTCGCCCTCGAAACGCATCTGGACGAAATCGGCAAGGATATTGTTGAATTCCTCGACAGCCACGTAAAACGCAATTAAGCGCTTTTCTAATAAAGACCTCTTTATTACAACTTCGGTTTTAAATAGAGAGGTCTGTTATTGCCAGACATACTCTAACCGTAACTTAATGGAAAGAGTTCGGTCTGATGGGGCGGCAAGCCCTGCGCTCCTGAAGTGGACGTGCCAGGAGACATTAACCCTGGCGATATTTTCGCTGAAAATTTCTTTCCATACCTGGCCTCAGGATAATAATTGAATGTTATCCTCCCGCAGGAAAAACTTGCCTGAAAAGCTCTCTCGTCAGGCACTGAGCGTTCATCTGTCACACCAAATCAAACCGTTGCAGGGGAGTATATAACTCATTATGCGAGTCATCCTGATTCGTCATGCAGAAACCGAATGGAATCAAATGGGTATTCTCCAGGGCCATATGGATAGCCCACTGACAGCCCGTGGTTTACGGGAAACGTCGGCCTTGCTTACGGCATTCACCGCGACTGACTGGGCAGTAGAATGTGTTTACACGTCGCCTCTGAGCCGGGCCAGAGATATGGCCCGGAGACTGGCGAAACATTTTCAGACTACCGTGGTTACCGAAGAAGCCCTCAAAGAGCAGGCCTTCGGTCGCTATGAAGGCGTGTCCATACGGGACTTAAAAACTGACAGTCCTGCTGTGGCGCAGGCATTATTCGCCGAAGATCCCGGGTTCTGCCCTCCGGGAGGGGAGTCACTGCTAAATGCGTCATTAAGGATTATTCATTTTTTGCAGGGGCTGCAAACTCTTGCCGCACAGAATACAGTGTGTCTGGTATCGCATGGCCATGTCTGCCAGGGGGTACTGGCTCTACTTTGTGAAGGGAAAATTGAGAATTTCGCACGGTATGCTCACCCCAACGCGAGTTACTCTGTTCTGGAAGTCACACAGGGGAAATGTGTCACGCGGCGGTGGGGGATCGCTACTCATCTGCTTAAGGTTGAGCGTTAGGTGTTCCGGATAGGCTGGATCTGGCGCGTTCAGGACTTTCCCCGTCGTTTTATATCAATCGGGTACGATACTCAGAGCTGAGAGTAACGGCATTAGCTTACTCTCAGCCGACTTCCGATCTTGCCTAACTTAAGTATTTAGGTCGATAACCTGGCGGCAATCAATCACCATTCTCCCTTTGGCATTTCCCTCCAGCAGTAGATGGGCGGCCTCAATGGCGGTGGACAGTGGCAGGGTGGTTGTTAACCCGGCAAGTTTGTCTGCCGTGAGGTATCGGCAGACTTTCCTCCAGATATCACTTCGCTGCGAACGGCCTGCCATTACGCTATCAATGCCATGTAATGTAATACCACGCAGGATAAAAGGAGCTACGCTCCCGATCATATCCAGCCCCTGAGCCATCCCGCAAGCTGCGACAGCTCCGCCATATTTAGTCCCCGCGCAGACATTAACCAGCGTATGGCTGCCCACTGTGTCAATAGCCGCCGCCCAGCGCTCTTTCTGCAACGGTTTGCCTGGCGTGGCTAGCTGTACGCGGGTAATAATTTCATCAGCCCCGAGTTTGGTTAAGAAACTGACGTTTTTCTCTGCCTGGCCAGTTGACGCAATAATGTCATACCCGAGTGATTTTAGGATAATGATTGCGTAACTACCCACGCCACCGCTTGCCCCAGTGACCAGTACCGGACCATCAGCCGGGCTAATACCGTGCTTTATCAGGGCATCAACACACAGCATTGCGGTAAAGCCGGCCGTTCCAATAGACATAACCTGATGGGAGGTACTGCCCTCGGGTAACGGCATAAGCCATTCACTGTTAACCCGGGCTTTCTGAGCAAGCCCTCCCCAATGTCGCTCGCCCACTCCCCAGCCCGTCAGCAACACAGCATCTCCTTTTTTAAAGGCGTTATTCGTGCAGCCAGATACGGTTCCCACTAAATCTATACCGGGAACCATGGGAAAATTTCTTACGACAGGTGAGCGCCCGGTAATAGCAAGAGCATCTTTATAATTTATTGAGGAATATTCCACATCGATCGTGATATCACCTGCTGGAAGGTCACTTTCACTTATCTCTTGATATTCCGTCAGATATTTATTTTCAGTATTTGAAATAACAACGGCTTTGAACATGCTCTACCTTGCGCCTAACTTATTTTCAACCGCGTTGATAAAATGTGCCAGATCCATCGGGGAGCGAGAGGTAATTAGATTGCCATCCACCACAACAGGCTCATCTATAAAAGTAACGCCTGCGTTTTCCAGGTCTGCTCTCATTGACCACCATGATGTGCCGTTTTTTCCACGCATTACGCCGGCATCAGATAAGACCCACGGTCCATGGCAAATCGCCGCGACTATTTTATCCGTCCGGGCAAACGCCTTAATAAGATTAAGCGCATCCTGATCTGCCCGAAGAATATCAGGATTCCACGTTCCACCAGGAACAATGACAGCATCGTAATCGGCGGCTTTGACCTCATCCAAATATTTGTCGATTTTAAGCCAGCCTCCGGGTTCGATAAATCGAATCGTCAGGATATGCGTCTCCCGTATGACGGGCATTTGTAAGCCATACCATTCCGGTGGCTGGGGTTTTCGGGGGGAAACAATGTCTACATTAACCCCCTGCGAGCGAAGAGCATGCACAATCGTTGTTATTTCAATTTCTTCAACGCCATCTGTAGCCACTACAGCCGCTGATTTTCCTGCAAACCGGGATGAAACATACGGCTTAATCCAGATATCTTTTATTGCCTGATTTTCCGGGGCGTTGAGTAGCTGCGCATTTGAAATCCGGGGGTATGCCGGAGAGGCTTCTGCAGCCAGAAGTCCGCCAAGTTCTGAATGTAATGTCATGAATGTTAGCTCCTCAAGAGAATATTTTGTATGGCTGTTATCTGTTAATTCGACCCGAAACAACAATCTTACGAATTGACAGAACGATCGTCAGGTTCAACCTTCGCCTGTTCTAAGCGTAATCAAAAATAGATTATGAGCACAATCTATTTTTTAATGGTGATAAGCGTTGTCCATTCAACAAATTGTTTTTGTTTGCTTTTTTTATTTTATGGTTAGGGTGTGTTTGAAAAAACGCGGTATGCACCGGTCTAAAGGGAGATGAAACGCATTCAGTTCCGCAGGGGGAAAGTCGCTATCCTGCCAGCCCCATCTCTGAAGCAGTTTCAGCCTCTTTACACTAAAAAAGCAAAAAAATAGATTACAACAAACATCTATTGATTTATGTTGGTCATCATGTATTTTGAATGCAAGTGGCCAGGCAGTTCATCAATCAGGTTGCCAGCCCCGGATCCTTAACCGCATTTCAGTGAGAAATATCATGAGTTTAAAAGACAAAAGAGTTGATCAACCTGACTTTGGAACTGCCTCGTCAGGGAACATGTTAAGGAGAGTAGTATGCCATTAGTCAGAATTGATTTAGCCGCTGATATCAGTCCAGAAACGGCTGCGACGCTCGGGGACGTGGTTTACCATGCGATGGTAAGCACCGCTAGCGTACCCGAGCACGATAAGTTTCAGATAATCAGCCGTCATGCAAAAGATGAACTTGTTTATCCTGCCGCAGGGTATCTGGGGATCGATTATACCCCTAAAATCGTCTTCATTCAGGTAACCTGGAATACGGGGCGAACCATTGAGGTGAAAAAAGCCTTCTACAAAGCTATTGCAGAAAACATCCACGCGAAAACTGGGTTGCGTAAAGAAGATATATGGATCAGCCTCGTCGAAGTTAATCGAGAAGACTGGTCGTTTGGCAACGGTGAAATGCAGTACGCCCCCAAAGACTGACCGCAACAATTTGAATGAGGCCGGGATCATTCTCAGCCTCATTCTGCGCATTTTCGGCCATTAAGCCGACGTATCGCTCCCGAGAAAGGTTCGGACTGTATGTAATATTTCTTCTGAAAGCGGGGTCTTACCCGCCGCGCGAGCCAGCGTCATGGCCCCCACCATAAGAGCATATTCTACCAGCGCTTTTTGCCTCTGCTCTGCCTTGCTTTCTGCCGAGCTGTCATGCTCGATCGTCGACATGTAAGTTTCTATCAACGCATTCATCCCTTGCAAATATGTTTGGTGAATGGCTGATTCCACATCCTCACGTGCCATCTCGCCAGAAAAAGCGATCACCGGACAGGTATCGTTATTCTTTTCTAGTTTGCAGGGCGCCAGGTAGTGATTGACGATGGCATTACGGGCATCATGCTTGTCCGGATAAGCGGTAGCAGTCTGACGCCATATGGCTTTGGATTGTTCAAATGCCTCAGCGCAAGCCTCTTCGGCGAGAGCTTCCTTCGAGGAGAAATGACCATAGAATCCACCGTGCGTTAACCCCGACGCCTTCATCACTTCAGCAAGAGTCACGCTGTGAATACCGCGCTCACGAAACAGTTTTGTGGCGGTTTGGGTGATTTTTATTTTGTTTAGCCGGGCCTGGGCTTGCGACACTCTTGGCATGATGTGCATACTCTAAAAAATAAAGTATGTCTATCATATATAACTTTAACAGCGATGTCCTGAGTATTTACCCGCGCGTTAATAAAGCATCGGCCTATCCCGCAGACTAAAAACCTCCGAACTTCAATGCGTTTGAACTTCCGCCGCCAAAGCGGCTTGCGCTCTACCCAAAATCCATAATACTGTATATATAAACAGTGATCTTATTGGCGGTATCATGAAGCTTCTCAAACCTGCGGCATATTGCCCTGATTCTTCCTTGCCCCTCTTTGGCGACCTGGTGCAGTGCGGGTTTCCGTCACCGGCCGTTTTCCCATCTGATTATTATTGTCAATATGCATCTAAGTATTAAAAAAATCTCAATAAATCATTATGATATTTTATTTATTAGAATGAGTTAAATGGGTTTTTATGTTGACAATTATCAAAGCTTGAAACCAAGCTAAATGAAGCCATAAACATTAAGGCATGTCTGTAAGCATGCCGATAAACCGGATCACTTACTTTTAGAGATTTTGCAACATACTGATTATGTCCCAGGAGGAGAGCACCATGCGTAAGACCCGAATGACTTAACACTAAATAATAGCAGCCCTCAACTCCGTTTAAGTTGGACGTACCGTCAGGTGTGTGTTGTGAGGCCACCATATCTGAAGCCAGCTATTATAGCTGGAAAGAAAATTATGGCAGGATGGAAGCGACTGATATTAAAAAAAACCTTGCGGATGAGAATCGTCGTCTGGAAAGTTGCGCGTTAAAAGATGTTATCGAAAAAATTTTTAAAACCAGCGATAAAGTGTGAACTCGTCAATTATCTGAAAGAGATATGCTCGATGAGTGTAAGCTAGGTATGTAGGGCGTTGTCGCTGAGCGGGCTAGTATATTTTTATCGTCCAGATAACGGACGTGATGAACCGGCGTTCCCATCGTAGTTGAGCGCCATCCTTGTTATGGGCTTAATAAACTAATTCAGGTGCTATGCAGACAGTGTCATACATGGACTCATAAGTGAGTTTACTGCCTGTTAAAACTAAATTATCGCCGTAAGGGAAAGCAACGTCTGCCTGTGTGCAACTCGGCACTGTTTGAAGCACTTAACGATAACTGATCGATAAACTTTATTCTCTCAAGCGACAATTTTCATTATTGCTGCCAACTATCGTGGGCGGCCTGCATTGATAACCACAAAGGTGCTGCGATTCCCAGCCCCACTTCTAGGCGAAAAGCTATTTCAGAATTAATGGAAATCTTACCTGAGACTACTTTATTGAGTACATTTATCGATAGATCCAGTTCTCTAGCTAGACAGAGCAAACATATATTATTATCTTCAATATATTCAGTAATTAGACCGCCAGGGTGAGGCGGATTAAATATTCCCATAATGATAGCCTCCGGGATTGAAAGTGCGTTTGCCACCTATCATAACTCGGCTATTATACGCTAATTTGTCCTTACCGCTATCTTTTCGTGTCTACGCGTCGCGGCGATGTGTGGAATTGATAAGAGGATCCGAAAGTCATAGAAATTGGAAGTTAGTGTAACAAAGAAGAGTGTCGTTATCTCACATCATTGACAATGGCACCATATCATTTATTTAACTGAATTAAATATTTCTGATTAACTTCATCTCAGACACATACACTCAATATTCATTTCTTCACAGAGTGAATATTTTCTGAAGGAGAGACCATGCTGAGCCAATTGACTCTGTGCATTTACAAAAAACTCATTAAGGCGCTGAAAATCCGCACCCGCCACGAAATCACCTACGTGAACGCGCTGGTTGAGCTCGACGCTCTGAACAGCCTGCGTGGCCTATACGGATACGGAGCTCTGTGATCATGATGCTCTCACCGGAAGAAAAACAGAAGCGGCAACATCCAGATCGCGCCGTCTGCCATAAGGACGAAGACCGATATGGTTTCACACACATTGCCACCCAGCTAGCACTCGCCATTCAGGGGATAGGCCGGGAAGGTAGTGCAGTGATCGGTATCGAAGGAGCCTGGGGAACAGGGAAGACTAGTCTGCTCAATCTGCTGCGCATTGCGCTGGAGGAACAGCAGGAAGACCGAACTTATGTGCTGAATATTTCCCCCTGGCTCGACGGCAGTGATACCCCTCTGGTTGCATCTTTACTGCTGCCGGTCGCGGGCCTTATTGCCGCGGAAGAAGAACGTCGGCTTACAGATGAGGAACTGGTGGAACTCAAACAGAATGAAGCGCTGACCCGTACCGCCCGGACGGTAATGGACTACACCCGGGCAACCGCCAGGAACCTGTTGCCTCTCGCTCAGATTGCCAGTGTTATTCCCGGTGTTCCCGACACTAGTGGCGCCCTGAAAGCCCTGTCAGAGTCGCGCTGGCTGAAAGAAAAAGAAAAAACCGCGGCAGAAATGCGCGCCGAGATTGCACAGAAAATCACAGAGCTGGATCTGAGCTTCATTGTTCTGCTGGATGATCTTGACCGCCTCGAACCAGCTCAGGCCGTGGAGGTGATCCGGTTGGTGAAATCGGTAGCTGATTTTCCCCGCTTCCGGTACTTGCTCTGTTATGACAAATCAGTGTTGTCACAGGCTATCAGCCAGGGGCTGGGGGTCGCAGACGGCGGCCTGTATTTACAGAAAATTGTACAGATCTCATTCGGCCTCCCACGCCCAGAATCCTTTGTGTTGCGTCGGGAATTTCGTGATGCGGCAGCTGAGTTATACCTTGCGGTGAATGACCAGCGGCCAGGGACTGACGTGATGGATGACTTGGCAAAAGTTGCTGATGTTTATGGTGCAGCGCTGAAAACGCCCCGGGAAGTGCAGCTAGTCCTCAATGCCCTAAGGTTTCGTTATGCAAGCATGCGGGACTATGTGTATTTCCCGGATTTGTGCTTCCTGCAGCTGCTCCGCACGACGAATTCAGGCCTCTATGACTGGGTGGAGGAATACCTGTCTGAACGGGCCGTGGTGGAAGCCGGAGATGGCCATGTCAGTGAAGATGAACAAAAAGTCCTGGCCGACAGCCTTAAGGCTAACTTGAAGCAGTATTTTCCTGCAGAAGCGCATTCTGTTTATGTCTTGGGCCGCTGGGTGCCGGGGATCTCAGGCGGGCTGGCAAACCTTCCCTTCAGTTTGTTCGGAGTGACAGGTGCACAGCAAAGTGCCATGATGACTGCGGGTAAGCGGCTGGGTAGCCAGGCATACTGGCGCTACTACTTTGCCTTCTCCGCCCCCCAAAATGTTCTGTCACCGGAGGTTTTCGGGGAACTCTTCGGGAGCGCCGCCCAGCCTGAAAAGCAGCAGGAACTCGCGGAACGCCTGCTCGGGTATATCCAGAGTAAACAGTTATCCTCTCAGACGTGGTTTGAACACATTCTGGCCCAACTGACATCCCCCCTGATTGATACCCGAACTCCGGCAGAGTGTCGTGGTCTTCTGGCATTCTTCTTTGACTACGGCGATAACATGCTGGAACGCTACCGGGCTGACAACGAATGGTTTGCGCTGCATGACCTAGATACCTACAGCGTAGCTGATCGGCTCATCCAACGGATGCTACAGGAGTCCCCTGAAGATATGATTGTCTTTCTGACAGAAAAGGTTAACAACGGCCAAGCTTGGTACTGGATCGCAGAATATGTTCGTCATCTGCTCTGGCAGCACGGGATTGTGGGAAATAGTACCTTCAATCAGCAGGAAGCATGGATGGAACGCGATAATGTAGACGCAATTCGAAAGGCCCTTGCAGACCGGCTGAACAGTCCAGAGGTCACCGACAAGCTGGGAGGTTTTGCTTTGCTGAACGCCTACATCTGGGCATGGCGGGATATCAGCGGAAGTGAAGTCTTACAGAAATGGATAAAGCGCCAGACCCTAGATGATGGCGCTTTTCTGCGGCTACTACTACAGCTCCGGTATCTTGGCACCAGTTCGGTGGATGGGCGCTATCGTGCGCTGAACCTAGCAGACCTGACAGAATTTCTTGGGGATAGTGAAGTGATCACTGAACGTATCACCCGGATCAGAGAGTCTGGTCATTTCGCGGAGCTCGTTGATCAGGTCGAGCAGTCTGTCAGGAGAAACCATTTTTAGCCGGATTGATGACACGTCTGAGAGCTTGTTTATTTCAACACTTCGAACTAAGGCCCCGGCGGGGCCTTTTCCATAGGATCACCGGATATCCTTAATAGCACTTACGACACTAGTAAATTATATTTTTATGAGAATCCAACGACATAAGCGAGCGTGCTTACATTGCGGCAGGAGTGCCTGAACGAAAACTGGTTCATGTTCTCGGTGGATACACCGTGCAAAATCGAGGCTGGACGCATACACTATAACGAGAGACGCCCTCATTCTACGCGGGGATGGATGACGTCGTACGAATTTGCTGAAATTCTGCCGGTTACCAAAATATGTAGCCAATATGAGGCCGGTTATCCTTGGTTATGACAGGAGCATTTTCTATGTCAGTGTCAATAAGGGCTATCAGTGATTTTGGTGATGGAACCAAAGACAATAGTTTCCTATGCGACTGCTTTTGTAACTGTGGCAATAATCATAAGTGATTACTTAATTCGTAGCCATATATGTGCTTGACGTTATTCCCTCTATCAAATCAAGCAGAATGAGGTATCTTGATGAGTCAGGTGTCTTCAAACAATTATCCTCAAGGTATAATAGCTAAAGGCCACATCGAAAAAGATTTTAAATTCAACAAGCTATCGGGTAGCGCTTTGGGGATGATTCAAGCTCAGCTTCCCCATCTCCCTCTATCCCAACGCCGAAGTGCAAATCGCGCTTTGTTTTACTTTGAATGCTTTTTGTGGCTAACCCATCATTCTCCCATAGCAACAGTTCTAGATCTTCAAAATTGCATCTTCCGGGATATTCAGCGTCTTTTCTATGGAGCTCTTTACTCAAACAGCTTTTTATCTGCTGAGATTAAGTACTCCAGCAGAAAGAAGATTGCTCAGTGTTTTTTTAAGTTGCTCAATAAGCTGTCCGAATCTTTTCCTGTCAATGTTTTTGTATATTCAGACCTTACAGATGATCAAACAAAACAATGTATTATACAATTTGAGGAGATGTATATTGATCCTCGGCGCGTATCAAGGCTAGCAGGATGGCATGTTGTCGATCGAAATTCAGGTTCATATCGATTAAAGATGAGAGCGATATTCGACGTTTTGGGACATGATTTTACCACAGCCCTCTATCAAGAAAGCCGGAGACACGCTTTAACTCAAAGTCATTATGGCAATTACGCAAATATAGTCTCTCGACTAGATGATTTTCTGTATCTGTACGACAAAGATTCGAAGGACAGACCTCCACTATGCCCAGAACTATTTCAAGAGCCAATATTTGTTTATCAGTTTTTCTGGAACTTCCAGCGCTGGCATTTTGAAAGTTACGCCAAAAGGAACCAAAATCAGCCAAAAGGGCGAGTCCTTGCAAATCTTCAGCGTCAATGGATAAGAATCATTTCTTGGGCGAAAAATGTTCTTATCAACAGCAGACTCATGCAACCACCGCCAGGAGATGTATGGCCTGAGGGAAGCAAAAAACTCACCCGGCCTCTTTACGAAATCGGCCATCATAGGTATGCCGATGGTAACGCGCTTGTATCCCAGAAACTTCTGACTCAGATTCCGCTGTCAGCCAGTGACAAAGAGGCGACTGAACTTCTTTTCAAGAAAATTAAAGGTGATTTTAACAAAGTTGTTCTATGGGCTCGGAATCAAATCGATCTCATTAATTATCGGTTAGGCACGGTTTTATCAGCCTGCGAAAAAGGAGAATTGATAAAGCAAAAGGTGCGAATATCCTCTAAATCATTCGGCCAGCCTCACATGGTGATGAACTGCCTTATCAAAACAATAGTTGAGAGCCATAGAGGATTTATAGTTATTGATCACTCTATGCGTGCCCGTTTGGTGGGTGCTACGGGAAGCAGTTTCTCAACAATGGCGTTAGCCGAGAGGCTGGTATTACCAACTAAATATATGATTGCTCCTATCGCTATTTGGCTCGTAGCGCAGCATCCCATTCTGACCGACGCATCTCTGCTTGGATGTGAGCTTTTCGACCGAAATGGCAAACGAAGTGGTTTTGTCTCGACCGACTCAGGGTCTGTGCTTGTAGTAAAGAAAAATCGCAAAGGAAGTCAGCAGGAGGTTGTATTAAGCTCGGAAGCAATCGCTGTCGTTGAGCTGCTTATCCAAATTACAACCCCTCTCAGAAACTACCTTAAAAAGAAAAACGATGATGGGTGGCGGCGGCTATTTATTGTCGCAGGTGGTCAAGGTTTTCAGGAGCCCTATGTTTTTACAAACCAAATTAGTTTCGCCAAGATTCTGAGGCAAAAAGAATTTGTTCAAGCTCACTCTGCTAAGTTAGGGGAATTAATCAGCACATTGTCACTCGCTAGGATACGTGCAACGGCAGGAGTTATCGTTTACCTCAACACACTCAGTATCGACAAAATGGCCGAATCACTTGGTAATTCGAAACGCGTGGCTATGAATCATTACCTGCCGCCCACTATCATGCAATTTTTCCAAGAACGTTGGGTTCGAATATTCCAAAATGCTGTGATTGTCTATGCTATGAAGGATTCCCATTTTTTGCTCAAAGCGACTGATTTCGACAGCATGACTGAACTTAATAAGTTCCTTGAAAAATATGCTCTTCGGGCGCTCCCTGAGGTAACAGAACCACTTAATCATTCCGCTGAACCAGAATTAGGTGCATCCGGCTCAGAGATTATAATCTCTCTTGATGAAGAGATTCTTAGAATACTTATCTCTCTCAGGCTGGCAGTTGAAAATGCTGGCCCATGTGCTTCGGGGGCAGCCATATATTGGAGTGAGTTCATTATAAGAGTTGAGTCTCATATTGAATCTCATAATTTCCCCGATCCATACCTCCGTAGCTGTCTGGTTAAGGCCAGAAGGGGAGCAAACCCTCAACAATTTGAGAGTCTGGTCTATGTCTGATAATAACCAATTTCCTCATGAACTAGACTTTATTATGGCCCCTTTTGATTCCTGCTTTGATTTGTTCCGCAGTGCTGAATGGTTCAATTCAAAATTTGATGAACCAATATGGGTCACCCACATTGGCCGAAATGGCAAGAGAGATACTGTTATTGATTTCAGAGTTAGGCTGGATGATGGTTTATTACTCACACATCCAAAACATCGGGGTCTCCTAGAGTCCATAAAATCTTACTTATGCCTTTCCTCCCATTCGCTGACGGCTAGAGGTATCCAGCTTTCCCCAAGCACAATAGAGCGCAGAGTTTATACAACTATCGGTATTATCGACTACTTCCTACTGCGAGCCGAGCGCTTTCAATTAGCATCTCATGGATTCAAATTAATAACGTCTCATAACATAACTGAGTTCATGGCAGTGTTGGCTAGTAGCCAATATCTGAAGAATAACATTTATGCAGCTCGTGAAGAGCTTCGGGATTTCCTTCGTCTCAAGATCCATCAAGTCACAGAACAGCAGATAAAGAGCGTTATATCTAAGGTCCCTGGTATCGCTTTTTTGGATAATTCAGATGAGTACAGTCTTGGTTTGTGTAAATCGGAGATTATTACAGCACGGATTTTCCTGTGGATTAATGGAAACTATAAGCGCGTACAGATTAAAGCGGGTAGTGATGGGCATTCATTTTTTATGCACCAGGTTTCTCCGAATAGCATTTATTCTGAGATTTACCATGAGCGAACTTTAGTAACACCTAAATTTAGAGGTCTGTCCTTGGACGAACTGCACTTCAGCCCATCTGAGAAAACTTTTCGGGAATACCCCATGGTTTCGTCTATGGTTCTTATTGACGATCCACTGCCTTCTGAAAATGGGATTGATACTTACCTGCAAGGGTTGAAGCGAATGGAGTTTCTCAAGCTTAATGGGCTGGACCATATTAGTCATCATTCGCTTTCAGCTCTGAATAACAAATCTTTTATTCGGCAGTTGGAGATGAAAACTAAAGGACGCTATCGATCTTTGCCTCTGGAAGTCATATTGTCATCATTTAGGAATGCAGTTGAGTTCTATTTTGATGTGGGCCAATTACTCATCGACGGCTATGTTGTATTGGCACAAGAGGCTGATTCACGCGAGTGTGCGCTCACGGATTTAAGTTCGACTGATATAGAACGGCTCATCCCCCAAAAGCTGAGAGATATTGGAGTAAAGGTCTGGGATCTCTCCGCAGATTTTCGTGGCAGGGAGCGGGGTGGAGGAAGTGTTATTTTCTTTAAACGCTTTAGGACGAATGAAGGGTTGCTTCAGTTAATCGAGGTGCTATATGGAGCTATCTGGATAATACTTGCTGCTCTTAGTGCCCGGCGTTCAGGAGAGATAAGAGATCTTATGGCAAGTACCTGCTTGGTTAAAAAAAATCATGGTTATTACTTGCAGTTCGCCTTACGAAAACGAAATTTCGGCAAGTTTCGAGAACAAGTCCTTCGCCCCATTCCTAATATCGCAGCTCTTTGTATCCAGAGTTTAAAAGATCTGCATCTAAATTTATCATTGCTTAGTTCTGCTAGAGTTTCAGATCGGCTTTTCAGTAAACCTCGGTGTCGCGAGGTTGGTCTGGCCGAGATGAGTTTGGTAGATGCGACAAAAGTACTGAATCGCTTCTCTGATTATTTTGAAACACAACTAAGCTCTGATGGACGGCGCTATTACATTCGCACTCACCAGATGAGACGTTTCTTCGCTATGACTTTTTTTTGGAACGGTGGTTTTGGCGGTCTGGATACTCTGCGGTGGTTTTTAGGCCATACAAACCTTGAACACGTTTATCACTACATCACTGAGACTGTACCAGGCGAAGTATTGCGGAGAGTCAGTGCCGAATATGCATCTGAAGCATTGGTCTCAGGGCAGAGTAATTCAAAGAGTCTCGGGGCGCTTTTAGAAGAGCGCTATGGGATTTCATCTTTTTCAATCATGCAATCAGATGAAGTTGCTGATTATATTGAAGACCTAATCATTGAGGGAATATTAAATATCGAGCCAATCTTCTACGATACTCCTGATGGAAATCGTTATGAAATTCTCTTTAAAATAATGGGCGATAAATCATGAAGAAAAAATCACCTCAAACGAACTCTCCGCTGGATATTAACAACCGCTCTGTGCTTGCTCGTATTAAATACCTTGAGTCGATTATTCAGACACCTAGTATGTATCATGAAAGCACAGATATTTTAATCGCATTGAAGAGCCAAGGTGGCCTTGCAAAGCTATCGATAAGCGAATCGTTAATTTATCCTATGTCGCTTAATACGCTTAAAAACAGGGCGAATGACCTTCTTCCTGGAGGGTTTTCTGTATTTGATAACCTGAGACATTTGGCCTCTAAAGCCATTCACGATTCCCGTACAGCCAAGATAGCAAAGCCTTCCTCAGTGACTAAGCAGGCTCTTAAAGCTAAGGTTAAGTCTCAAGATAAGACAATCACCCAACTCCGGGATGAAATTGCATTGGTAACGAATATTCTCAGGGAGTCGATCATTCTCGCTGAGCAATTTGCCGAAAAATGCCATGACCCGACAGAGCTGAGCCTTTTCAAAAAACGCCGCAGAGAGCTACTTTCAATGCTCTCTATAAGCAAACAGTCTTTGACATCCTCGCATGAGGCTCAATCCCTTGAATAACAATGAGAAACTGTATCATCTAACAAGCAACGTGTTACGGTTACCTTTCGGGGTTGATCGTAACAGTCATGTCTTGAGTGTTAAAGCGGATAACATTCCTCTCCTCTTTTGGCCTGATGGTAGAGCTTGTACAGAAGGTAATCTATATCTGCTGTATTGTTTTGAACGCGGACTGTCCCGTAAGGAAGACGGTGGCACGCTCACACAATATGCCAAACTTCTATCACCTCTTATTCGCTTTTGCTTTAATAATAACCATAGCTTTATTGAGCTTACTGACTCTCTTTTCTCATTGTTCATCAGAACACTTCAGGGGGAAATGGACCCAAGAAAACCGGGGCAGCGAAAACGGCAGGGAGCTCACGTAGCAAACATTGGCAGGATCTGCCTTGGCTTTTTGGATTACGTTGGAGAACTCTATCTTGAACCATTCTTCATCGGGGCTACGGGCACGATCAGAGCTGAGATCAAAGAAGTCAAGCTAGTCAACCAAGGAAAGCAGGTTACCCGTACCTATTGGTATCACCATTCTTTTCCTCATCCCGAGCCTCAAACACGGCGTTTACCTATCAGCTCAAGGAATATCGCAAAGCTCATTGAGGCCATCCCACATGTGAGCAGGACGACTTATCAGCGGAGAAGACGCTTCATCCTGGTCAAGCTTTTGGAAATTACAGGGGCAAGGCGAATTGAAATCGCAAACATCAGAGTCGAAGATATTTATAATGCAAAGTTGATGAAGCAAGAGCCGCTCCTGAAGGTCTTCACAGCCAAACGGTCAGGAGGGAGGGAGGAGTACAGATACTTACCTATTTCTAAAATAGATCTTGAACTAGTCGTAAACTTCATCGAAAAATTCAGGAACAGGATCATTAAGAAAACAGTGGGCTCCAAAGAGGATTTAGGCTATTTACTGATCTCTGAAACAACTGGGCTAAGACTCACACCTGAGACTCTGACGAATGAATTACTGTTGCTTGCTAAAACAGCAAAAATTGAAGAGCAAGCATGTGCACATATGTTCCGCCACAGATTCATCACCAAGCTTTTTGTAGCATTGATTGAACAGCATGAATATGAGAATCGGGACGAGTTCCGTCGTGCATTATTGGATGGTGAGATGCTTAAAAGGAAAGTCCAGGAGTTCACTGGGCATACATCAATCAGCAGCCTTGAGCCCTATATACATTTGGCATTCGAGGAAGTGACAAATTTTGGGGCCACTTTGGATTTAATTAAAGCAAGGCTAGTTGTTGAATCTTTACAGTCCAATATCAAGGACGTTGTATTTGAACTCAGTCAAGGCAGAAGTCCCTCTGAACTTGCTTTTCTATTAAGTGATTACGTTAATACGGCTTTAGAAGAATTGAGTAGCTTCTCAACTATTATCGAACGATGATGAGCTACTTGTTTGGGGACTCAATTCGACTGTTAGTTTCAAGCAGGTAACCGTAAGTACAGTCAAGTGGCCAATGTCTTCATTGTGACTATGACCCCGAATATGCTCCATTCATAATCAAGAATTCTATTTCTGAATGGAGCAGGATTTTGGGTCAGGGTCAAAGTTTTGGTTAAGCTTGATCGCTTTGATAGGTAACTTTGAGAGAAAAGAAGATATTTTTCTTCGCCCTCTACTTTGTCCATTCTTTTTTCAATAATGCATAGATGTAGGTGTCATCATACCTTTCTTGGCCATTTTCATTTACAAATGAAATAAACTCTTTAAAGCAGCCTTCACGTCGCATACGCAGACGCTCACAGAGCTTTTGAGAGGCCCGATTATAATCCTCAACCCAGGCATACAAACGCCTTGCACCTCTTGTATTAAATAAGTAATCAAACAATGCAATGACTGATTCTGTCGCATATCCCTGACCTTCATAGCGTTGATTAAAATGCCAG
The DNA here is from genome assembly GCF_059414925.1 of Cedecea sp. B1(4). Classification (NCBI taxonomy): domain Bacteria; kingdom Pseudomonadati; phylum Pseudomonadota; class Gammaproteobacteria; order Enterobacterales; family Enterobacteriaceae; genus Cedecea; species Cedecea sp. B1(4). The sequence continues at coordinate 517,376 of NZ_JCAHMZ010000002.1, forward strand.
CCAACAGACCAGGTATTGTTGTCCGGTTCGTTGTTATTGTCCGCAAAAAGATTTCCGATTAACGTATCGGTTTCTTTTAGACAGACGGCAAACTGTGTTGGGTCAGCGGCTCGTTTAGTCACCTCGACCTTCGCCTCAGCTAATGAATGTAACTTTTCATCCTTAAAGCAAGGAGTACGTGGGGAAGAGAGATAGTCGAAAAGCGAGGCCGAATCCTTTTCCTTAAAAGGACGAATAGTTAATCTTTGGGTGATAATCATGTTCATAATGTCCTCGACGATGAAATACCAGCCAGGTAATAAGCATGCTTTTTACTGGCTGGAACATGTGGCAGATATTAGCCGTTCCGACTATTTCCCGGCCTGTTTTTTCGCGTACTAGTAAATCGGGTAATTACCACAAAAAATACCGGTACAAAAAAAATAGCCAGTAGAGTTCCGCTAATCATCCCCCCGAATACACCGGTGCCAATAGCGTGCTGCGTGCTGTCGCTGGCTCCACTGGCGAGCATCAGTGGAACAACGCCTAATGTGAAAGCCAGAGAAGTCATCAGTATTGGTCGTAGGCGTTGCTTTGCAGCGGCCAATGTCGCATCAATAAGGCTCATTCCTTCTTTCATCAATTGTCTCGCAAACTCGATAATCAGAATCGCATTTTTGGCGGAAAGACCAATCAGGGTGATCAGGCCCACTTTGAAAAAGACGTCATTCATCATATTCGCAACGGATACAGCCAGCACAGCACCGAGTAGTCCCAAAGGAACAACAAGCATGACTGCGAAAGGAACAGACCAACTCTCGTAAAGTGCAGCTAGGACCATGAATACAACCAGTACCGAGAGCACAATAAGACCGGGAAGCTGTGATGCGGATTCCTTTTCTTGTAACGAACTTCCCGCCCACTCACCGGCGAACCCCGGTGGTAAGTGTTTAGCCAGCTTGTCCATTGCCGCCATTGCGGTTCCCGATGATTTTCCCTGTGCGGCACCTCCGGTTATGCGTATGGCAGGATATCCCTGATAGCGTATCAGTTGCTGTGGTGCAACACTCCACGAAAGCGTCACAAAAGTGGATAACGGAAGCATTTGCCCCAGACGGTTTTTGACAGACAAAGCCAAAAGTTGTTCTGGTTGCATCCGGTATTGCGCATCTGCCTGGACGATAACCTGCTGAACACGACCATTATTGGTATAGTCATTAACATAATTGGAACCTGCTGCAACGGAAATGGTTTGATTTATCTCATCAAACGACACACCCATGGCCTCTGCTTTTTCTCTGTCGATATGCAGGGCAAGCCTTGTCCCCTCACCAAGTCCATCAATATAGACATCGGCAAGTTGAGAATTATGATTTGCCCGCACGATAAGCTCATCGGCCGCCTTCTTGAGTGCCTGATAGCCTTTCCCGCCTCTGTCCTGTAAATAGTAAGTGAACCCTGATGAGGTTCCCATATCAGAAATGGCCGGAGGCAGCAGACTCATCGTCACGGCGTCCGGCACGTTTGCCATTCGGGACTGAATATTGTCGGCTTCCTCCTGCGCCGTGGTTCCTTTGCGTTTCTTCCAGTCCTTGAGGGTGGTGAATGCCATGGCCGAGTTCTGACCTGAGCCAGAAAAACCGAATCCCAGGATCATGATGTTACTTTCTACCGCCTTCCTGTGGGCGATCTCCTCCTCAAATGTATCGACGACCTTAAGCGTCCGCTGCATTGTGGCATCAGAGGGAAGCTGGATTGAGGACATAAAATAGCCCTGGTCTTCATCGGGTAAAAACGATGAAGGTAAGGAAGACAGACCGGCAAACAATGCCAAACATAATGCAGAGTAGATCATCATCATACGACCGGTACGCTTCAGAACAAAACCCAGACCAGTGGCGTAAAACGAAGTCAGACGATGGAAGTGAGCGTTAAACCATGCTGAAAATGCACTTTTTTTACCCTGACGACTATCATGAGGCTTGAGCAGCGTTGCACAAAGCGCAGGGGTTAACGTCAGCGCTAGGAATGCCGACAGTAAAATGGATATCGCCATCGAAATGCTGAACTGTCGATAAATAATACCCACGGATCCGCTGGCAAAAGCCATAGGTATAAATACCGCAGTGAGTACCAGCGTAATGCCAATGATGGCCGGAGTAATTTCACGCATCGCTACTCGCGTCGCTTCCTTCGGAGACATTTTTTGGTCTTCCATCAGTCGTTCGACGTTCTCTACCACAACAATCGCATCGTCAACAATAATCCCGATGGCCAGCACCATTCCAAACATGGTTAAAATATTGATGGAATAACCGCTTAATAGCATTACGGTAAAAGTACCGAGCAGCGCCACAGGTGCTACAATCGCAGGAATAAGTGTGCAACGTATCTTGTGAAGGAAAAGCAGCATAACGAAAAAGACCAGAACCATGGCTTCAACAAATGTTTCAACCACCTTCAGTATCGATAGCTTAACGAATGGAGCCGTATCGAAAGGCACGGTGAATGTCATTCCATCAGGAAGTACACCGGACAGTTCTGTTAACCGCGCACGGATACCCGATGCGGTGCTAATCGCATTTGCACCAGGAGACAGTTGAATGGCGGCTGCCGTTGCTGGCACGCCATTTTCACGGATCCCAAATGCGTAACTTTGTAATCCGGACTCTACGCGGGCAACGTCTGCCAGCGTCACCCGGGCGGCGGAGACCTGTGATTTAATCGTGATATTGCGAAATTCTTCAACAGAAGATAGTTGTCCTTTTACCGTTATTGGATAGGTCACCCCTTGACCGTTCGTCGCGGGTTCATCTCCGGTTCTGCCCGGTGAAACAATCACGTTCTGTTGACTGATGGCACTTAATACATCCGTAACAGAGAGCCCATAGCTATGTAATTTCATCGGGTCAAGCCATATGCGGAGCGCCTTTTCTCCTCCAAAAAGCTGGACTTTACCTACACCCGGTACGCGCCGGAGTTCATCAGTAATATTCCTGGCAAAATAATCGCTTAAGTCAGCTTCCTGATAGTCTCCTTTTTGAGATTTTAATCCCACCATCATTAAAAACCCGGAATTAGCTGCCTCAACATTTATCCCATTTTGTCTTACCGACTGAGGCAGGCGAGACTCCACAATCTTAATTTGGTTTTGCAGATCCATCTGGGCGAGTTTGATGTCGGTTCCGGGTTTGAAGGTTACGGTAATTGACGCCATCCCCGTCGTGTCGCTGGAAGATTCAAAATAAAGTAAATTGTCAACACTCGCAATTTCACGCTCGATCAGAGACACAACGGATGTGTTCATAACATCTGGACTAGCGCCAGGGTAACTCACGGAAATAATAATACCTGGTGGCGCAACAGCAGGATATTGTGCAACCGGCAAACGAGGAATAGACAATACTCCTGTCAGAACAATAAACAGGGCGATAACCCATGCAAAAATGGGGCGCTCAATAAAAAAATGCGGCATCAGATGTACTTCCAGTCAACGTAGGTATGGTTAAAAATCAACATGTCTTACTTGATAAAGAGGGGGCATCGTCTGTTGAGACCCGTTTACCGATATCCCTGAGCTGAGAAAATTTTTCAAGGAGATGAGGGGCGTCATCCAGGCTAGTTGAAAACATCCACATATATGTCATGACGGAATAAATATGTCCGGCATTAATTCCAGACTCCAGACTCATCATGATAATAGTCATGGAAAAGAGGGCAGAAACCAGAATTCCTATGGATAAATATCCCCATGCTTCTCTGTCAGATAATATTACACGCAGACGGGCAAGCATATCATAGTGTCTTTTTAGAGCCCCAAGTGATGCCTTATTAACATAATCAACCTCTTTTTCGAGTCGATTATTAATACGCTGATATAACGTCTCGTTTTTATGGGCATAGCCGGAGACAAAACACATCAGTATTGCCACAATGATCAAACAGGTTATTCCTGTCCAGAATTCAATCCATAACAGCATTATTGCTGCACCAAAAAGGGAAATTATCGAGGTGATCAATACAGGCAGGTGCAATTCGAAGAAATCCACAAATTCTCGTGATAGTGTTACTCTCGCAGCAATAGTCGAGTGATTAAGTAAATATTTTCGCTGGGATAATACTACAGTCACAGCAAGGCCTGCGTAGATACGTGCAAACGTTCGTGTATCTACACTACGCCTAGCTGCGCCCATGCACCACATTAACAGAACCATCAGGCCATAAAAGGCCGCACGTGATGTCTGTCCTGCTAGGATGGCATTAATCGCCATGCCCGCGAGGACGGGATAAAGCAGGAATGCAACGTTTTCAGCAATAACGAGCATGAAAGTAATGCACAATTTCTTTCTGTGCCGGTAGGCGAGTCTCTTAAGCGAGATAGCAACCCCGGGGGCCGTGGATCTGTTGTTTTTGTCTTTATAAATCATGATGAATTTTAATTACGCATCGTAGAATAAAACCATTTAGCAATGGCTTAATTATCCAGTTTAGGTGTAAATGAAGTGGCATAATATATTCGATAATAAAAGATATATGTTAAGTATAACGTTTTGATATCAATAGCGAATGGACAGATTATGGAGGATATGTGTAGTTACATCAAAAGTCGCCCATCGCGCTGACAATAGCTAGAGTCAAATCAATCTAAATCCTAAGAACACAGGAAATCCGCAAAAAAAGATTACTAAAAAACACTCGAAATAAAAAACAATATCATAAATATCCGGCATGGTTTTAAAAATTAGATGTAATAAGATGATGATGTGTGCGAATGTCAGGATTAATCCGGTTGTTATGACAATGAGGTATTTTAACACCCCGGGATTTTTCTGGATAATGAATGAAAATGCTGAAATAAATATCAATACGCGGAACAATGCGGAGAACGGCAATGTTGAGTCTACTTTTTCATTGATCGCATGCGTAAGATAAAACCAAGAGTGTAACAACCCCCATGAAATAATAGAAAATATAATCGAGGCAATAAAATTCTCGCTTCGAAAAATAGCTTTAGTTATCATTGTTACATTCCTTACTCAGCAACATAAATTACAGCCCTAAGCTTTTCTTGGGTGACGATTTTTACTGAGCTATGTTGATTGATTATTTCTGAAATGTGTAGCTAGTATGGAGAGCTGACTGTGTAAATATCTTCTAAATATTATATGAACTTTATTAAAAAATTCCTGTCGAAACAAATTGACCTAAAAATGACGTTGTTAATTAAGTGCTAAATCTTTAAACATGACTATAAAAGGCATTTCACGCTAAAATGCATGCTGTCATCGGTACTCTGGAAGAAAAAATGAACAACAACAATCTGATAATCGTCGCAGAAGACGATGATGACATCGCCGCCATACTGACAGGCTACTTACACAAGGCGGGCATGAAAACCCTAAGAGCTGAAGACGGTGAGCAGGCTATAAACCTTACTCGTCAACACAAGCCTGACCTTCTGCTGCTGGACATTCACCTGCCCGTTTACGATGGCTGGAACGTTCTTACAACGTTAAGAAAGGAAACTGATGTCCCCGTCATAATGGTTACAGCACTTGATCAAGACGTTGATAAACTGATGGGCCTACGGCTCGGGGCTGACGACTATGTGATAAAACCCTTTAATCCATCAGAAGTTATTGCCAGAGTTGAAGCTGTACTTCGCAGAACCAGACCGGTTGCAGAGGCTACACATACACGGCCTTTAAGAACTCCTTTTTTAACGATTTATCCTGATGAATTTTACGTTGAAATCACTGCAGAAGGTGAGGTTTCCACGCCAGTATTAACCACCACTGAGTTTAAGCTTCTGACCTATCTGGCGAGAAACCCGAGAAAAGTCTGTTCGCGTGAAGAGTTACTCGATGCGTGTTTGCCGGAGGGTGACTCTATGGATCGCACTGTAGACAGCCATATGAGCAAACTTCGGAAAAAGCTTGAACATGCCGGACTGAAAGGCATTCCCGAAAGCATCCGAGGATTAGGCTACCGGTTAGGTGACAAAAAATGAACAAAGAAGCGATCCTGAGCCGTCAGATTTTGACATATATGTTGTCGTTAACATTTGTGATCATTGCCATTGCTGTACTCGGTTCGTACTTATTTTATAGTTTCTTAATTGACTACCTGCCAGGAGGCATGGTCGTAGACAATCAAGATAACATGACTTTCCTGGACTGGATGTGGATCTTGATCGCCTCCATCACCAGTCTGGTGGTTTCACTCTTTTTTACCGTAAAACTGTCGGCAAGAATATTAAAACCCTTGAATGATGTGGCTTACAGCCTGAAACAAATATCTCAGGGAAACCTGAGCGCGAGAGCATTTAGCCGGGGCTCGCAGTTAGGTGAGATGAATAAACTCGTCGATGACTTTAATGAGATGGCGGAAAAATTGCAGACGTTGGATGCTCAGAGAAATTTATGGAATGCTGCCATCGCGCATGAACTCCGGACACCGGTGACTATTTTACGGGGGAGGCTTCAGGGACTGGTTGACGGCGTGTTCGAACCAGAACTGCCGCTATTCAGAAACCTCCTTAAGCAAACTGAAGGTCTGACTAACTTAATCGAGGATCTTCGTGTCGTGAGCTCGTCAGGAGGGGCAGGATATTCCTTGACGCTCAGTGAAGTTGATCTTGCAATACTGATCACCGGTGCGCTTGATACCTTTTTGCCTGACTTTGAAACAAAACGCTTTAACATAGTGACTGAGCTTACATGCCAGCGTTGCATCTGCGATCCTTTACGTATTATTCAGTGCCTGACTGTTATTTTTGACAATGCTTTAAAATATTCCGCACCACAAATGCTTTTAGTGAAGAATGGTATTGTGGGAAGCGATAATTTCATTATCGTTCAGGACAAAGGACCTGGAATTCCTGAAGAACTTCAGAAGTTCTTATTCCAGCCTTTTCAGCGAGGAGAATATGCCAAAAATATTAATCCAGAGGGTTGTGGTTTAGGATTATCGGTAGTAAAAGCTATTATGCGCGCCCACGGTGGAGATGTTAGCTATAGCATAACACAAGAAAATGGATCACTTTTCAAACTATCATGGCCTGCCCTAGGGCATTAACATACTGTCTCAATATAGCTTTTTTAGCAAGAGACATATCCCATATATTACCGAGTTTAGCGTCCCAAATTGCTGGGGTGATTTTAAGCTTATCTCTTTCGGGACTTAACGTTATTTCGCTGAAACAGAGTTTAACATAACTGCAGGAGAGGTGGATTCTATGCGTGACTGCATAATCCTTTTTCGGCACGTAATAAATATAATCAGCGTTTGTTTGCCCGTGATTTATATGTCCTGAGTGATGGTGTGTATTTCCACAGCAGCGTTTTCACTGCTCTGAGTGAAACCGGTGAAACCTGCGATAAATATCGGGTGAGCCGTATTATTTAACTGAACCTGATCAAAGTCATGCGCAGCTATAAAGCATCACGTCTCATATCGGAAGTTCTCCATTTTCTGTTCCTAATCGAGCACTTTAACCGGATGTACCGGACAGAAGTCCAGTTCAAGGCACTGAATGAAGCGCGGGAATTCACAGAGCGCTGGCTGGCCGAATATAACAGCGAGCGACCTCATGAATCTCTGAATAATCTGACGGCGGAAGAATACCGGCTGATGGCTAAATCCCCGGAAGTCTCAAAAAGTGTGTGGAACTAAAACAGTTGTACTTAAAGACTGACCCCGCCAACTAAATTCCTACGAACTTCAACGCGTTTGGGCTATCTTCAAAAAAACATCTTGATCCATATCTAAAACCACAGATACTGTATATAAATACAGTTGTATTTATGTGGTGCATCAATCATGCATAAGACTCTCTACAGTGTTACCTCTATAACCCAAAACAGTTGTATTTTCTCTAGGACTGACAAGATATGGGCAGAATGAGTTCATATGGGAATCCGGCTCAGGATTATGTTGAGCAACGTATCGATCTCAATAAGCTGCTGGTGCGCAATCCCGGCGCGACCTACTTTGTGAAAGCAGCAGGGGATTCGATGGTGGAAGGCGGGATTGGCGAAGGTGACTTGCTGATTGTAGACAGCTCAAGAACGGCATCACAGGGCGACATCGTGATTGCCGCCATTGATGGGGCATTCACCGTGAAGCGTCTGCAGCTTCGCCCCACGGTGATGCTCCTGCCGATGAATAGCGCCTGGGCACCGATTCCGGTCACCGATGAGGTGCCACTCGATATTTTTGGTATCGTTACTTTTATCATCAAAGCCGCGAGCTAAGCATGTTTGCGCTGGTGGACGTCAACAGCTTCTACGCCTCCTGCGAAACGGCATTCCGCCCGGATTTAGCCGGAAAACCGGTGGTGGTCTTATCCAATAACGACGGCTGCGTCATCGCCCGCTCTGCGGAAGCCCGGCCCTTTGTCAAAATGGGTGAACCTTTTTTTAAACAGAAAGAGGCGCTCAGGCGGCATGGCGTGCTGACGTTTAGCAGCAACTACGAGCTGTATGCCGACATGAGCGAGCGGGTGATGGGCGTACTTGAAGAGCTGCTGCCCAGGGTCGAAATTTACTCCATCGACGAGGCATTTTGTGACTTAACGGGCGTGAGCACTTGCTACAACCTGAAGGCCTTTGGCCAGACGATCCGTTCGACCATTCGCCAGCGCACCCGCCTGACGGTAGGCGTGGGCATCGCACCAACAAAAACGCTGGCTAAACTGGCAAACCTCGCGGCAAAAACGTGGCAGGAGCGAACCGGCGGTGTGGTTGATTTATCCCGGCCTGCGCACCAGCGCTGGCTTATGGCACAGCTTCCCGTGGGCGAAGTCTGGGGCGTGGGGCGGCGGCTGTCGAAAAAACTCGACGCCATGGGCATCAAAACGGTTTTACAGCTTGCTGACGCGGATATTCGCTTTATTCGGCGGCACTTCAGCGTGGTGCTGGAAAGAACCGTGCGCGAATTACGCGGCGAGTCATGCCTTGAAATGGATGAGTTCTCTGCCGACAAACAGGAGATCATCTGCAGCCGCTCGTTCGGGGAGCGGATTACCGAGTATGAGGCTATGCGCCAGGCGATCGGTAGCTACGCCAGCCGGGCGGCGGAAAAACTGCGGGCTGAGCATCAATATTGCCGGGTGATCTCTGCCTTTGTGAAAAGCAGTCCGTTTGCCGTGAACGAACCCTATTACGGCAACTGCTCGTCCGTCTCGCTGTTCATTCCCACGCAGGACAGCCGGGATATTATCCAGGCCGCGCTGCAGAGCCTGGACGCTATCTGGCAGGCGGGGCATCGCTACCAGAAAGCCGGCGTTATGCTGGGGGATTTTTTTAGTCAGGGTGTGGCGCAATTCGATTTATTCGACAAGCATGTTCCACGCCCTAACGGCGAAAAATTAATGACCGTGCTGGACTTTCTGAATCAAAAACAGGGCAAAGGCACGCTCTATTTTGCCGGGCAGGGCATACAGCAGCCGTGGGCGATGAAGCGCGACATGCTGTCGCCGCGCTATACCACTCGCTATGCCGATCTGCCCATAGCGCGGGTTTGCTAGCGGCCAGGCCGTTTAATCAATACCCACTTCACCTTCAATTTCAACGGCAATATCAAAAGGCAGTTCAGCCAGACCTACAGCGGAGCGGCTGTGCGCGCCCACGTCAGGGCCGAACACCGTGAGGATCACCTGAGAAAAACCATTAATGACCGCCGGTAGTCGGGTAAATCCGGGGGCGGCATTGACCATGCCAAAGACCCGATTCCAGGATGAAATACGGTTCAGATCGCCCAGGGAACGGTGCAGACTGCCAAGAATCGACAGCGCCGTCAGGCGGGCGGCTTCACAGGCTTCCTGCTCGCTAACCTCGCCCCCGACTTTCCCGCGGGGCGCGTATAAAGAGCCATCCGGGTTTTGCGGCCCGTGCCCCGAGATATAGGCCCGGTTCCCCACGATCCTGACCGCCTCGAAAGGAAAAACAACGCCCGGGGGAGGAACCAGCGCCGGTGGCAATGACCATCCCTGCCCGGTAAGACGAGAATAAACATCCGACATAAAGTCTCCTGTGATGGTATTAGCTTTCAGTTGGGGTTAAACGCACGATAGCGGAACGGGAATCGGATCGCCACACACCGTGACGCGTGGGCCGCCAAGATCGTTCCAGCGGAATAAATTCAGGTGCCAGCCATCGGGAATACTTCGGGAACGGTCGATAATGCCATCGGCATTGGAGAAGCGAGCCTGGTCAGCATTTTGCCAGGAAGGTGGTTCGATATTTTGCTGCAGTGCGCTGAGCCAGCAATGATTAGACAGATCTCGGTTGATGCCTAAAGCCAGGCATGAATATTCATCTCGCTGGTCCAGCACCCGCGCGCCTTCGACATACAGTGGGACGAGCAGCCGCGGCTTGCCGTCTTTTTGCATATGGGCGGCAACCGCCAGCCTTGCCCACTCACGTACCGGGCTCATATAAAGAATTGTTTGCCCTGGTCGATGGTAACGCCCTGGGGAATCGGGCCGAGTGCGCGAAAGCACGCTACTGAGGAACTCCGCCGGAACGGCGCGGAAAAAGAAACCGCTGACGTTTTTGAAATGAAGGTGGTTATCGGACACAATGACACCTGGTTTGCTCAGAAAATTAGCAACCCTAGTTAACCAGAACGTTGTGACAGAATTGCCATCGCAAAGACCGAAGCGTCTGTGATGATCGTGCTATGGCCAGAATAGTTTCGCCGCTGAACTTTTTCTCAACCGGCCTGTCAATATCACAGCAAGTATCATGGGAGAGTGTTTCGAAGTGAAAGGATTGTTGACAGCATTAATACTCATTGCCAGCTTTCTGATTGGTTGTGCGATGTATTACAAAGTGGGCTGCTGGTTTGAAGATGACATCATCAATTTTTACGCCGGAGACGAAGGGTAAGGGTTGAATAACTGCGCAAGGCATCATTACCCGGAGTGTTTAACCTTTAAAGACGGAAAACTTTTTGGTCAGCGGTTTGAGTTTTTCAGTTTCACCGTACAGCGCGATGCCAACAAAATCGAGCTCAGCGAAAGGCGTGTCGCGCGTATCTTTGATCTGCTGCTCAGAAGAGTGCGACAGCATGGTGGTGGTAAAGAAGTTATACAGCACGCCTTCTTCCCTGCATTTTTCCAGCGCTGTTGCCAGCTGGTTGCTGTTTTTAGACTGAAGTACAACCACTGGATAATGGTTCATCCAGGCGCTTAAGGCGCTATCCTGGTTAGGATAGTCATGAAATACAGGCTCATCGACTTTAAGCATAATACCGCCGCACAGGTGGCCCACGGCATTCATTTGCACGCTGACGTCGGCAGTGCGGTTCACGATGACATACAGCTTATAGTCATTATCTTCGAACATTCTGGCTCCTTGTCTGTTTAATCTTCTGCTTTGGCTGCTGATTTAGCTTAGGGCGAGAAGCTTAAGCATAGTAATCGTTTTTTTATCCCCGTTCCTGTTGGCGATCAATCTTTAATGCACATGGAAAGTCATTCAAATATCAATCGTTATATATTATTTTATATAGCGATTAATAAGGAGAACAAATGGAACTTTACGTCTTTTATGTGGGCGGCAATGCCGGAAAATCCAATATCGAAGTGCATGACGTCCAGTTTGTGGCTGCAGAGAGGCCAGAGGACGCGTGGCCCGCGCTGCGGGCGGCCTGGTTTGGTGACAAAGATAAAATCCATATCGACGGATACGGCAAGCTGCGCTGGGCCGACGGCTACCGCATTAGTCTTTCCGATAAACCCGTTGAGCAAACGCCAAAGCTCTTTTTTGTGAACGTCGGTGGCTACAGCCCGAAAACGCTGGCGGAGCTGCATGACTTTGATTTCTTCGTGGCTGAAAATCCGGCCCAGGCAAAAGAGAAGGCGATTGCCAACCTGCTGGTCGAAAGCTACCAGCAGCACAAAGACAACCTGAAAGATGTCGATGACTGCCTGCTGTTAGAAAGCGTGGGGGATTATTTTATCCATCTGGAAAAAGCGGAGCAGGGCGAACGCTTCAGGCCAGAATGGCAGGGCTATTTGCCGATTAGCGAATAGCGCTTCCATTCCCAATGGAAAACGGTGCCTTAGCGAAAGGCACCGTTTTTACTGTTTCACTCGTTAACGCAGCAAAATTGATAAACTCACGCCTGAATCACGCGAATCTGCTAGCATACGCGCCTGCCCGTTATTATTAAGAGATGACCATTGTGACCGCTTTTTCCGCACTGAACGCTTTACCTGAAGCACAACTCGCCAACCTTAGCGAACTGGGGTATCACGAAATGACGCCCGTTCAGGAAGCGGCCTTGCCCGCCATTCTGGCCGGAAAAGACGTCCGTGCTCAGGCCAAAACCGGCAGCGGCAAAACCGCCGCTTTTGGCCTTGGCCTGCTGCAGCACATTGATGCCAGCCAGTTTTTAACCCAGTCGCTGGTGCTGTGCCCAACCCGCGAACTGGCCGACCAGGTCGCCAAAGAGCTGCGTCGCCTGGCGCGCTACATGCCAAATATTAAAATTTTAACCCTGTGTGGTGGCCAGCCGTTTGGCGTACAGCGCGACTCGTTACAGCATGCGCCGCACATTATCGTGGCCACGCCGGGCCGCCTGTTAGATCACCTGAAAAAAGAAACGGTGAAGCTGGAGGCTCTGCAAACGCTGGTGCTGGACGAAGCCGACCGTATGCTGGACATGGGCTTCGCCGACGCCATCGATGAAGTTATTGCCCATGCGCCGGCCAAACGCCAGACGCTGCTTTTCTCCGCCACCTGGCCTGCAGCCATTGCCGCTATCAGCGGGCGAATTCAGCGCGACCCGCAGACTATCGAAATTGATACCGTTGATGAGCTGCCGTCCGTTGAACAGCAGTTTTATGAAATCTCCCGCGGGGGCAAAATCGGCCTGCTGCTGGCGCTGCTCAGCAAGCATCAGCCGGCGTCCTGCGTGGTGTTCTGCAACACCAAAAAAGATTGCCAGGCCGTATGCGATGCGCTGAACGAGCGACATCAAAGTGCGTTAGCGCTGCACGGCGACATGGAACAGCGCGACCGCGACCAGACGCTGGTACGTTTTGCCAACGGCAGCAGCCGCGTGCTGGTGGCAACAGACGTTGCGGCTCGTGGGCTGGATATCAAAGCGCTGGAAATGGTCATTAACTACGAGCTGTCGTGGGACCCGGAAGTGCACGTTCACCGCATTGGCCGTACCGCGCGAGCCGGGCAAAGCGGGCTGGCTATCAGCTTCTGCGCCCCGGAAGAAGCGCAGCGCGCGAGCGTGCTGGCTGAAATGCTGAATCTTTCGCTGAAATGGCAGCAGGTGCCGTCCGGCGTTTCCGTGAAGCCGCTGGAAGCGGAAATGGCGACGCTGTGCATTGACGGCGGCAAGAAAGCCAAAATGCGTCCGGGCGATATTTTGGGGGCGTTAACCGGCGATATGGGGCTGGAAGGTGCGGACATCGGCAAAATCGACGTCCACCCGATCCATGTTTACGTTGCGGTGCGCCAATCCGTGGCGCGTCACGCGTGGAAACAGCTGCAGCAGGGCAAAATCAAAGGTAAGTCAGTGAAGGTTCGCCTGCTGAAGTAAACGCGTTTTCTCCTCCGCCTGACCTTCTCCCCATAGGGGCGAAGGTATCTGAAACGGGATGTGCGTGTTTTCCCCTCTCCCTTTCAGGGAGAGGGCCGGGGTGAGGGTAATTGCCCCGATTACTCGCTAACCTTCTCCGCTTTACCCGCCAGCTGCGCCAGGAAATCGTACCGCTTCTGCAAATCGGCGGCGGCATCTTTCCACAGCTGCTCGGCAACTTCCGGCTGCTGGGCGTTCAGGCGGCGGAAACGCTGCTCCTTCATTAACGTATCGGCCAGCGCATCGGACGGTGGACGGGAATCCAGCGCCAGCGGCACCTTGCCTTCATCAGCCCTACGCGGGTCGAAGCGATAAAGCGGCCAGAAGCCGGTGGCGGTCAGCTGGCGCATCTGATCGTGGCTCAGCGCCAGATCGTAGCCGTGCTCTTCGCAAGGGCTGTAGGCGATGATCAGCGATGGACCAGGATAAGCCTCCGCCTCCTGAATGGCCTTCATCGTCTGGTTCAGCTGTGCCCCCAGCGAAATCTGCGCGACGTACACATGGCCGTACATCATCATGCTGACGCCCAGATCTTTACGTGCTTTACGCTTGCCGTGCTCGCCAAACTTGGTGACGGCGCCCAGCGGCGTGGCTTTAGACGCCTGGCCGCCGGTGTTGGAGTAACACTGCGTATCCAGCACCAGAATGTTGACGTTTTCGGTCAGGCTCAGCACGTGGTCGAGGCCACCGAAACCGATGTCATAGGCCCAGCCGTCACCACCAATCAGCCAGATAGATTTCTCCACCAGCGCGTCGGCATCGGTGAGCAGCTGGCGGGCATCAGCATCGTCAATGTTCGCCAGATGTTTACGCAGCTCGGCAACCTGTTCACGGCGGACTTCCGGTGTTGCTTCCGCGTGAAGCTGCTCATTAAGCTCGGCCGGAAGTTTATCGGCAAACTGGCCCAGTAAACGCATGACGCGGGCGCGGTGCTGATCCACCGTCAGGCGGAAGCCCAGTCCAAACTCGGCGTTATCCTCAAACAGCGAGTTAGCCCAGGCTGGCCCGCGGCCGTTTGCGTCGGTGGTGTACGGCGTGGATGGCAGGTTGCCGCCGTAAATAGACGAACAGCCAGTGGCGTTAGCGATCAGCATACGGTCGCCGAACAGCTGGGTCAGAATTTTAATGTACGGCGTTTCGCCGCAGCCGGAGCAGGCCCCGGAGTATTCAAACAGCGGCGTTAACAGCTGCGAGGTACGAATATCGATGCGCTCCAGGCTGGTGCGATCGATTTCCGGCAGCGCGAGGAAGAAGTCATAGTTCTCTTTCTCTTCTTCAACGTGTTCAAGGCGAGACAGCATATTAATTGCCTTGATTTCCGGGTTCTGGCGATCTTTGGCCGGGCAAACTTCTACGCAAAGGTTACAGCCGGTGCAATCTTCCGGCGCTACCTGCAGCACGTATTTCTGACCGCGCATATCCCGGGACTTCACGTCCAGCGACTGCAGGGCTTCCGGGGCGCCTTCCATTGCCTCAGGCTGAACCACTTTGGCACGAATAGCCGAATGCGGGCAGGCGGCGACGCAGTGGTTGCACTGGGTACAAATATCCGGCTTCCAGATAGGAATTTCTTCGGCGATGTTGCGTTTTTCCCAGCGGGTCGTGCCCATCGGCCAGGTCCCGTCAGGCGGCAGGGCGGAAACCGGCAGGGCATCGCCGAGACCAGCGAGCATCGCGGCGGTAACGGTTTTCACAAAATCAGGTGCGGCGTCGGAGACGACCGGCGGACGCATCGCGCTTGCCGGGTTAACGTCCTGCAGAGGCACTTCGGCGAGGGAGTCACGAGCTAGCGCCAGCGCCTGCCAGTTACGCTCGACGATCTCCGTCCCTTTACTGCTGTAGCTTTTGGCAATCGCGCCCTGCAGCTCTGCCAGCGCGGTGTCGCCAGGCAGGATCTGCGTCAGGTGGAAGAATGCCATCTGCATTACGGTGTTGATACGGGCACCAAGATGACACTCGCGGGCGATCTTCGCCGCGTTAATGACGTACAGGCGAGCCTGCTTCTGATTGAGCACAGCCTGAACTTCCTGGGGCAGGCGGCTCCACACCTCGTCGGCGGCGTAAGGCGTGTTCAGCAGGAAAATACCGCCGGGCTTCAGGCGCTCGGCCATCTGGTACTTGTCGATAAACTGCAGCTGGTGGCAGCCAACGAAATCGGCTTTCTCAATCAGGTAGGTGGAGTTGATCGGCTGCTCGCTCACGCGCAGGTGAGAAACCGTCAGCCCCCCGGCCTTTTTGGAGTCATAAACGAAATAACCCTGGGTAAACCACGGCGTGGAGTTACCGATAATTTTGATATTGTTTTTGGTGGCAGACACGCTGCCGTCGCTGCCCAGGCCATAAAACAGCGCTTCGAGTTTAGCGCGGTTCGGCAGGGTATTTTCCGGCAACGGCAGCGACAGGTTGGTCACATCGTCGTAAATACCCACGGTAAAACGCGGGCGCGGCTTGGCTTCGCGAAGCTCATTGAAAATAGCCAGGACGCATTCCGGGCCGAACTCTTTGGATGACAGCCCGTAGCGGCCCCCAATCACGCGAGGCAGCGTTTCGCGCTCGCCACGGCTTACGGCCTCGGCAAGCGCGGTCATCACGTCGAGATACAGCGGCTCAGCAAGGGCGCCCGGCTCTTTAGTGCGGTCAAGCACCGCCACCTGACGCGCGGTTTGCGGCAGAACTTCCAGCAAATGTTCGGCGGAGAAGGGGCGGTACAGGCGCACTTTGAGCACGCCGACTTTTTCGCCCCTGGTCAGCAATTCATCGACAACTTCTTCGCAGGTGCCGACGGCGGAGCCCATCACGATAATCACGCGCTCCGCTTCCGGGTGGCCGTAATACTCAAACGGACGATAGCTACGGCCGGTGGTGGCGGCAAAGTCGTTCATCGCCTGTTCAACGTGCGCGTAAACCGCGTTGTACCACGGGTTGGTCGCTTCGCGGGACTGGAAGTACGTGTCCGGGTTGGCCGACGTCCCGCGAATCACCGGATGCTCCGGGTTCAGGGCGCGGGCGCGATGTTCATCGATCTCTTTTTGCGGCAGCAGGCCGCGAAGGGTATCGTCCGCCAGCGGCACAATTTTGTTGATTTCGTGCGAGGTGCGGAAGCCGTCGAAGAAGTGAATAAACGGCACGCGGCTTTTCAGGGTCGCAATATGGGAAATCAGTGCGAAGTCCTGCGCTTCCTGGACGCTGCTTGCGCACAGCATGGCGCAGCCGGTCTGGCGCACGGCCATCACGTCAGAATGATCGCCAAAAATGGAAAGCGCGTGGGTGGCCACGGTGCGCGCGGCAACGTGGAGAACGAATGGCGTCAGCTGGCCCGCAAGCTTGTACAGCGTCGGGATCATCAGCAGTAAGCCTTGCGATGACGTAAACGAAGTGGAAAGCGCCCCGGTTTGAAGTGCCCCGTGCACCGCGCCAATCGCGCCTGCTTCAGACTGCATTTCGACTACGCGAGGGACATCGCCCCACACGTTCTTCCTGCCGTCGCCCGACCAGGCATCCGCCTGTTCCGCCATTGTCGAGCTGGGAGTAATCGGGTAGATGGCAATTACTTCGCTGGCACGAAACGCCACGGAGGCGACTGCGCCGTTGCCGTCGATAGTGATCATAAGACACCCTTACATTGCGCAAAATAAAGGGACTCGCCTGAAAGCCTGGAGCCCCGTTGTAATTCCTCAATTATAGTGTGTCCACCCTGGCCATTAGAAGTTATGGGCCTGCCGAGTGCACAAATTGATCCACGATTAACAGTGAAATAACCTGGGGACGTACTGCGCTGAATCATAAAAGGAATGAAGGATGCTCAGAAAACTCTGATGTTTTGGCTTGAAAGGTGATGTAAGCCACAAAAACCAACACATTTTATTGCGTTATGCTCTCGACGCAGCGGGAGCCATGCGCCATTATGCAAAGGTTTTGCATATTCAGACGGGAGAGAGAAGCCATGCGCGCTGCGTTTTTAGCCGGTTGTGCCGCACTGTTATTATCAGCTTGCAGTAATGAACCCCCTCAACAGGCCACTGCGGCCCACGTCCCTCCAGGCCTCAGGGCGGCGATGTCCAGCCAGGGCGAAGCGAACTGTGCGATGATTGGCGGTACGATGAGCGTTGCGCGTCAGCTGGACGGCAGCGCGATTGGCATGTGTGCCATGCCGAACGGCAAGCGCTGTAACGAAAACTCGCTTGCCGCTGGCACCTGTGGAAGCTACTGATTAATTTACGAGATCGGCCAGTTTGTACGTCAGCGTATGCTGGCCGCTCTTCAGCACCAGCTGCTGGTTAGCCAGAGAAACCTTGGCTCCGCTGGTCAGCATGTCATTAATGCGGTGATCCAGGTCGTTCAGCTGCGGCTCAACACAAAGCATCATCGTCATGCCCATACCTTTCACCTTCAGCGTATTGTTCTCGAGTGTCGCCTGGCCCATAAAGCGGTTACACATCGCGCCAGAAATATGCATGTTTTCACCGAAGCTCAGCTCAGGCGCGCGCTTGCTGTTTTTCACGTCCAGAGGCTTACCGTCTACGCTCTCCAGCACAAAGCGATGGTGCTGCAAATCTTGTGCAGTCACGCTGCCTTTATCCGCCGGTTGGGCACAGCCCGCCAGTACAACGCTTGCCAGCATCAGTGAAGCAAACTTTTTCATCTCTTCTCCCTAAGGTTTATGTGTCATCAATGAAAGCGCGCCACTTTCGCAGGATGTGGCGCATGAATCAGTAAGGATATTCTTAAAAGCAGCCAGCCTCCTGCGAGAGGCGGGCGGAAAATCAATTCAACTGGTTCGGGCAAGGCTCGCCTTTTTCCAGCTGACGCAGGTTTTCAAGCGTCGTTTCGGAAATGCTGGTCAGCGCCTCCGCCGTCAAAAATGCCTGATGGCCGGTAAACAACACGTTGTGGCAGGCGGAAAGGCGGCGGAACACGTCGTCCTGAATCACGTCGTTAGACTTATCTTCAAAGAACAGATCGCGTTCGTTCTCGTACACATCCATGCCTAGCGCGCCGATTTTCTGGTGCTTGAGCGCGTCGATGGCGGCCTGGGAATCAATCAGCCCGCCGCGGCTGGTGTTTATCACCATCACGCCGTCTTTCATTTGATCAAAGGCGGAGTGGTTGAGCAGGTGATAGTTTTCCGGCGTCAACGGACAGTGCAAGGAAATAATGTCGGATTGCGCAAACAGCGTTTCGAGATCGACATATTCCACGCCTAAATCCAGCGCCGCTGCGCTCGGATACGGATCAAACGCCAGCAGGCGCAGGCCAAACCCTTTCAGGATACGCAGCGCGGCAACGCCGATTTTCCCGGTGCCGATCACGCCTGCTGTTTTGCCGTGCATGGTAAAACCGGTTAAGCCTTCGAGCGAAAAGTTGGCGTCACGTGTGCGCTGGTAGGCGCGATGAATGCGACGATTAAGGCACATCATCATCCCGATAGCGTGTTCAGCCACGGCTTCC
Organism: Cedecea sp. B1(4); assembly: GCF_059414925.1. NCBI lineage: Bacteria > Pseudomonadati > Pseudomonadota > Gammaproteobacteria > Enterobacterales > Enterobacteriaceae > Cedecea > Cedecea sp. B1(4). Next base: position 536,408 of record NZ_JCAHMZ010000002.1, read on the forward strand.
GGCGAGTAGGCAGGGACGCGAACCACCGGCATACCAAGCTCTTTCGCTGCGTCCAAGTCGACGTTGTTAAAGCCAGCACAGCGCAGCGCGATAAACTTAACGCCGTGTTTTTTTAGCTCTTCCAGCACCGGGCGACTACCATCATCATTAACGAAAATACACACACCGTCGCAGCCGTTGGCCGTTTTGGCGGTTTTTTCGCTCAGCAGGAAGTCAAAAAATTCAAGATCAAAGCCATATTCCTGGTTAACCTGCTCCAGATACTTTTTGTCGTACTGTTTTGTGCTATAAACCGCAAGTTTCATAAGACTTATCTCCAGAAAGGGTTGGTTCCAAAACTATCATGCTTAAAATAATCATACAATTTATAAACTGAAATTTTAACGGCAGGTGACTATTTCACTTCCCGGGCAGACTATGCTTACTATTGCCGCCGCCTTCACGCCCGGCCTGAATCGTGCCAGAATAATGACATATTTCGGCTTAAATTGTCGCTGAATCAGGATATTAACCACCCATGAAGGGTAAATATAAAGCCGCGCTTGCGCTGATACTTGCATTGATTCTGCTGCCGCTGTCGCTGCTGCTCACGGTGGCGTACTGGCTGCCGACGCTCGCCGGGATCTGGCTGCCACAGGGCACCCGTATTGCGCTGGAGGACAGCCCGCGCCTGCACAACGGGGCGATTATTATCCCCGATCTTCGTTATCTCGCCGGGGAATGCGAGCTTGCCAGCCTCAAAGATGCAAGCCTCAGCCATCCGAGCCGCTGGCGGCTTCACCTCGCGGAGCTGAATCTCAATCCAGACTGCATCAGCAAGATCCCCGCCGATGATGTGGCTCCCGCCGCACCGCGCACCCTTGAAGAATGGCAGAAAATGCTGCCGAACACCTGGCTGACTATCGACCAGCTTAACGTCACGCCGTGGCTGCAGTATGCGGGGGCGCTGCATCTCTCTTTGACCCCGCAGCAGCAGCAGCTGGATTATCAGGGGAAATTGCTCACGCTTTCCGCCACGCTCAAAGGGCAAAACCTGAAAATTAGCGATCTAAAAGTCGGGGCATTCGAAGGGCTTCCGCCGCTTGAGCTGGTGGGTGACTTAACGCTCCCGCTGGTGCCGGATGGCCTGCCGACGGATGGGCAAGTGGCCACGCAGGTGCAAATTCCCCAGGAGCCGGACAGGCTGCACGTGGCCCTGAACTGGCACACTAACGCCGGCAACCTGACGGTGAAAAAATTATCAGGCGACGAGGCCCCGCTGCTGAACATTCCCTGGCGCCTGAGCGAAAACGCCCTTGAGATTAACGCCGGGCAGTGGCGCTGGCCTTATGAAGGTTTCCCGCTGGGCGGCGGAGTGTCGCTGAAGGTGGATAACTGGCAGGCCGGGCTGGATAACGCCATTTTCACCGGGCGGCTGAATGTGCTGACTCAGGGCGACGCCGGGAAGGGCAACGCCGTGCTTAACTTCGGCCCAGGAAAACTCAGCCTGACCGACAGCGCTTTGCCGCTACAGCTCACCGGAGAGGCGAAGCAGGACCAGCTTATTTTCTATGCCGCGTTGCCCGGTGAACTGACGGGCGCATTAACCGACCCATCGCTGCTGTTCCATCCGGGCGCCTTGCTGCGCTCCCGTGGCCGCCTGATTGAAACGCTGAATATTGACGATGTGCGCTGGCCGCTGGCGGGCGTGCGAGTCTCCAGTAAAGGCATCGACGGCAGACTACAGGCTATCTTACGCGCCCACGACAATGAAATGGGCGCCGTGGAACTGCATCTGGACGGGAAAGCCAATGACTTCCTGCCGGACGCCGGGCTGTGGCAATGGCGCTACTGGGGCAAAGGCAGCTTTACGCCGATGCAGGCAAAATGGGACGTTCGCGGCGTGGGCGAATGGCGTGACAGCGCCATTGAACTGAGTTCGCTGTCCACCGGTTTCGACAAGCTGCAGTACGGCTCAATGCTGATGTCGAAGCCTCGTCTTAGCCTGGACAACCCGCTGCGCTGGGAGCGGAACGAAGAAAAAGAGATCTTCACCGGCGGTTTCTCCCTGGACGCGGGGGCGACCACCTTTAGCGGCGGCAGCACCTTGCCGCCATCGACGCTTAAATTCAGCGTGGACGGACAAAACCCGACCGCTTTCCTGTTCAAAGGCAATTTACACGCCGGGGAAATTGGCCCGGTACGTGTGGTCGGACGCTGGGACGGGGAGCGCCTGAGAGGCAACGCGTGGTGGCCAAAACAGACGCTCACCGTGTTCCAGCCGCTGCTGCCCACTGACTGGAAAATGGATTTGAAAGGGGGCGATCTCTACGCCCAGGTAGCCTTCTCCGCGGCGGCCGGGCAGGGCTTTGAAGCCGGGGGCCACGGCGTGGTCAAAAGCGGCAGCGTGTGGATGCCGGATAACCAGATTAACGGCGTCGATTTTGTGCTGCCGTTCCGCTTTAGCGATTCAACCTGGCACTTTGGCAGGCGTAGGCCGGTCACGCTGCGCATTGCTGAAGTTCGCAACCAGATAGTGGCACAAAACATCACCGCCGATCTGGAAGGCTGGTATCCATGGAGCGAACAGCAGCCGCTGCTGCTGACCAACGTCAATGCGGATGTGCTGGGCGGCAAGATCTCAATGCAGCAATTGCGCATGCCCCAGCGGGACGCGGCGCTTTTACGGCTGCAGGGGCTCTCCTCCAGCCAGCTCGTCACCGCCATCAACCCTAAACAGTTCAGTATGTCCGGGCGCTTCAACGGCGCGCTGCCGCTGTGGATCAATCACCCGCAGTGGATTATCAAAGACGGCTGGCTGACCAACCCTGGCCCAATGACCTTCCGCATGGACAAAGACATGGCGGATGCCATCGTGGACAACAACATGGCGGCTGGCGCGGCAATCAACTGGCTGCGCTACATGGAGATCTCGCGCTCATGGACACAAATCGACCTCGACAACCTCGGCGTGGTCAGGATGCGCTCCAGCGTGACCGGCATCAGTCACGTGGAGGGAAAAACTAACACCGTCAATCTCAACTATACCCATCAGGAAAACCTGTTTACCCTGTGGCGCAGTTTGCGCTTTGGCGATAATTTACAAACCTGGCTGGAAGAGAACGCCGCGCTGCCAACGGCTCGCTGCACCCAGCCCGGTGAAGCCTGTGAGGAACCCAAATGAACTATTTTACCCCTGCGCTGCTGGCATCGGCGGCGCTGATGCTGACAGGCTGCACGCCGCGCATTGAAGTGGCCGCCCCTAAAGAGCCGATCACCATCAATATGAACGTCAAAATCGAACACGAAATCCACATCAAAGTGGATAAAGACGTTGAAAGCCTGCTTAAAAACCGTAGCGATCTGTTCTGAGAAGGGGAACGGCGATGAACTCTATAATTAAAGGCGTGCTGCTGGCTGGCCTGTTGTTCAGCACATCCGTGATGGCGCTGACCCTAAACGAAGCGCGTGAGCAGGGGCGGGTGGGCGAAACGCTAAGCGGCTATATTGCGCCCATCAAGCAGGATCCGGAGACGCTGGCACTGGTGCAAAGCATCAATGAAGGCCGCGCCCGACACTACCAGCAACTGGCAGACACCAACAATGTCTCGCTCAATGAGGTTGCTCGCCTGGCTGGCCAAAAGCTGGTGGACAGAGCACCTGCCGGAGAATACGTCCGCGGGCTGAACGGGCAGTGGATGAAGAAGTAGCTTTATGTCTATTCCCCCTAACTTGTCTTCCCCCTATCCCTTTGGGAGAGGGCCGGGGTGAGGGTTGCCTTTCAGGCTGATTGAAAACGCTTGCGATACTCCCCAGGCGACACGCCAAACCTGCCCTTAAACGCCGTTGAAAAATGGCTGTGATCGGCAAATCCCCAGCTGTAGCCAATCCCCGCCAGTTTTTCACTGTGACTGGCCGTGCGCAGCGCCTGGGCGCAGAGATCCAGTCGGCGATTCTTAATGTATTGCGCCACAACCAGGCCTTTATCGGCAAACAGTCGGTAAAGACTGCGCACTGACATCCCCGACTCGGCGGCGATCCACTCCGGGCGTAGCGTTTCGGACTGAATATGGTCATCAATCAGCGACATGACTTTCTGCAGGTGGCGGTCGCGCTTTGAGCCCGGCAGGTTGTGCTGAATCAGCGCCGGCGCGAGCAGGCAGGCAATCGCTTCGAGCGTGGCTTCACTTTCTCCGCCACTGAGCCCCTCGCTACCCATACTTTCACGCAGCAAACCGTGGCTTAGGCGCACAACAGGCATATCTGCGGAGAGTCTTTGTGCGCAGGGGACTTCGCCCTGGCGAAGGTGGTGTTCCAACAGATGGCGCGGCAGCAAAAGCGAAACCTGCTTCGCCCCGTCGGTATAGGTAAAACAGCTGGGGCGGGCAGCATCAATCAGCGTAATATCACCCTGAGTAAGCACGGCCTGGCGATCGCCTTGCTCCATGACGGCTTCGCCCTCCAGCTGAAAAACGGTATAAAACCAGGCGTCGTTGCTTTGGGTAACTTCCTGCTTTGTGCGCAGCAGGCGTGCCTGGTTAATTTCCACCACGCTAAGTTTAATGGCATGGGCAAGGTGTTCGCTCAGGCTGCCGTGAAACCCGCTCTCCAGCGCCGCACCTGAAAAACGACCACATGCGCGATTCACCTGGTCAAGCCATTTTTCGAATCGCTCGTTGCACTGTTTTTCTGCCATATATCCTCACTGATTGCCGCCAGAAGCCAATAACTATAGATAAACGTGATTCAAAAAAAGAATCATCATCAACATTTGTGTAGCGTGTCACAGCCAGCAAAGCGAATGTCAGCCGGAGAAAACCCTAACCTCAACATAGCGCCTAGAATGAAGGTGGGCTACACGATAATGACCTTGATAAGGAGATGCTATGACTGAGCCAGAAACGGTAAGCGTGCTGGGCAGTGTGCGACAGTTTCTTCAGCGTTCACATGGGCTGTACATTGACGGCCGCTGGCAGCCGTCAGACAGCGAAGGGCGCCTGCCGGTCTTTAATCCGGCGGACGGGCAGCAAATTTCCAGCAGCGCCGACGCCAGCGCCTCGGATGTCGACCGCGCGGTAACGTCTGCCTGGCGTGCCTTCAGCAGCGGCGTATGGGCCAACATGCTACCTGCCGGGCGGGAGCGGATCCTGCTACGGTTTGCTGACCTGCTTGAGCAAAACACGGAAGAACTGGCGCAGCTTGAAACGCTGGAGCAGGGTAAGTCCATTAACATCTCTCGTGCATTTGAAGTCGGCTGCACGCTGAACTGGATGCGCTATACCGCAGGCTTGACAACCAAAATCAGCGGTCAGACGCTGGATGTTTCTATCCCGATGCCGGAAGGGGCGCGCTATCAGGCATGGACGCGCAAAGAACCCGTTGGGGTCGTGGCCGGGATCGTGCCGTGGAACTTCCCGCTGCTTATTGGCATGTGGAAAGTGATGCCGGCGCTGGCGGCAGGCTGCTCGATTGTCGTCAAACCTTCAGAAACTACGCCGCTAACGCTGCTGCGTATGGCTGAGCTGGCCACCGAGGCGGGCGTACCGGACGGCGTATTTAACGCCGTCACCGGCAGCGGCTCCGGCTGCGGTAAAGCCCTGACCGAACATCCGCTGATTGCCAAAGTCAGCTTCACCGGCTCGACGGCGACGGGTAAAGGCATTGCCAAATCAGCTGCAGACAGGCTAACGCGCGTCACGCTGGAGCTGGGGGGGAAAAACCCGGCAATCGTATTGAAAGATGCCGACCCGGCGATGGTCATTGAAGGTTTAATAGCGGGCAGCTTCCTCAATCAGGGGCAGGTGTGCGCCGCCAGTTCGCGGATCTATATCGAAGCCCCGCTGTTCGACACGCTGGTGAGCGGCTTTGAGCAAGCGGTGAAATCGCTGCAGGTGGGGGCGGGCATGAACCCAGCGGCCCACATCAACCCGCTGGTATCGAAAGTGCAACAGGAAAAAGTGGCCGGATATCTGGCGCAGGCGCAAGAGCAGCGCGCGGAGCTACTCTCCGGGAATTCAGGCCCGCAGGGCAGCGGCTACTATATTGCCCCAACGCTGGTAGTGAACCCTGCCGCCTCTCTGCGCCTTGCCAGAGAAGAGGTCTTTGGCCCGGTGGTTAACCTCGTGCGCGTGGCGGATGCGGAAGAAGCCTTGCGACAGGCCAACGACAGCGAGTACGGCCTCACGGCAAGCCTGTGGACCAACAATCTGCAGGCAGCAATGCAGTACACCGGGCGGATACAGGCGGGCACGGTCTGGGTGAACAGCCATACGCTGATCGACGCTAATATGCCGTTTGGCGGCATGAAGCAGTCGGGCACAGGGCGTGATTTTGGCCCGGACTGGCTTGATGCCTACACCGAAACCAAAACCGTGTGCGTGCGTTACTAAACGTTGGCACATTTCGGCACTTATCACGCCCCGGAATAAGTTACGGCTGGTAATCTGCAGGTCCCCTCCCGCGAGGGAAGATCGTTATCCGATCTTGACCATTAATCTTGATAAGAAATGTTGCTACCTTCAGACCGGGTTTCCCCCGGTCTTTTTTTTTGCATTTTTTTGTCAAGAAGACGTTATTTTAGTCATGAAATGATTTTTTTCCGTGACAATTTCCCCGGGTTAAAATCTGCCCAACGCCCTTATTTTGCGTAGAACTTGCGACAATGTAACATTTATGGAAAAACAACCAAAAATGAGCAGCACGGATTTATTGAAGAACTTCGCTGGAATGTAAAATTGATGTAAATCAATGCTTATTCCATAAGTTGATGAATTATAACTATTAGCTATTTATCACGATGTCTCTATTCACGAGATCAATCGAGCTGTTTTTTCAGAGCATCTCCTTTTGAGTAACATACTCTTAACAATAAATCATTGGTGAGGTTAATTTTTATTTGGTAGGATTTTTCTTAAGGATGATTCGGAAAAAGGATCTAAGTGATTTGCTCCGCAGGACTAAATAAGTCATATTGCGTAACGCCTTTATATAAAGAGGCAGCGTGAAATCATGACCTTCATTTATTAAGAAGACATGAAAGCGGTCGACAGCTTTCTACCTCTTTATAGTCACAACGTCTCGCTCCAGAAATAAACGGGGCGCAATAATGTGGGCGTTTTAATTCAACCATTACAGTCGTTTAAATACATCAGCTACTCATCCGTGCCTGTTTATTCCCAATGCAGGAAGGAGCAACATCATCCTGATTATTTAATGGATAAGGATATTGCCGTTTATGCTTCAGTCTTATTCCCTGCCGGTCGCGATGTTTGCCGTTATTTTTTTCGGCAGCGGCATGCGGGTGAATGCCGCACCAGCGCCGGCCTGGGCCACAGCACCCGGCATCGCGCAAACGGCAACCCTCACGCTGAACGAAAGTATTCTGTTCGCTCTTGACCGCGATCCTGCTGTTTCTCAGCAGGCAGCTCAGTTCGGGATTGGTCAGGCGCAGATTGATCAAGCCCGCAGCGCCTGGATGCCGCAGGTCTCCCTCAGCGGCAGCACCGGGCATTCGCGTACCACGGACTCCAGCGGTTCCCTCAAGAACTCGGCTGCCTACGGGCTTAGCCTGACGCAGCTGGTGTATGACTTTGGGAAAACCAGCAGCAACATTAGTCAGCAGGAGAGCCAGCGTGAGAGCTATCGCTACCAGCTTATGGCGACGTTGACCGGTGTGGCAGAAAAAACGGCGCAGGCCTATGTCGATGTGAAGCGTAACCAGGCGCTGATCGCGGCAACGACAGAGAGTATTGCCGCGCTGCAAAACGTCAACACTATGGCAAAGCTGCGGGCGGATGCCGGGCTGAGTTCGAGTTCGGACGTGCTGCAAACCCAGACTCGCATTGCCGGTATGCGCTCAACGCTTGAACAATATCAGGCGGCGTTCCAAAGCGCGAAAGCGAGACTGGCGGTATTAACCGGAATCAGCGCCGCGCAATATCAGGCCATGCCGGTACGCCTGGCGCTTGAACAGGAACCGCTGGACAACATTGATTACTCGCTGATCCCGAGCGTGCTGGCGGCGGAGGCCATGCGTGAGTCTTCAGGGTATGCCGTAGAGAAAGCGAAATCGGGCCACTGGCCCACGTTGAGCCTGAAAGGCGGACGCACTCGTTACCAGTCCAACAACAGCGCGTACTGGGACGATCAGATTCAGCTGAGCGTGGACGCGCCTATCTATCAGGGTGGGGCGGTCTCCGCCCAGGTCGAGCAGGCTCAGGGAGCCAGACGTATTGCGGCTTCTCAGGTTGAGCAGGCGAAATTCGACGTGCTGCAAAAAGCGTCCGTGGCAATGGCTGACTGGAACGGGGCCAGAGGCCGTGAAACGGCGGGAAAACTCCAGCTGGAAAATGCCCGACGCGCGCGGGAAGTTTATAAAAATGAATATAAATTAAGCAAACGCAGTCTCAACGACTTATTAAGCGTGGAGCAGGATGTGTTCCAGGCGGCCTATGCACAAATTAATGCGGACTTCGACGGCTGGCAGGCGGCAGTAAATTACGCTGCCGCCGTTGATAATCTATTGCCCCTGACAGGCGTCGAGAAAAATGCCGCCTCGAAATTACCGGATTTGAAATAAATGGTGTGAAAGTAGTGGCTTAGCCCCGCCACATAAAAATAAGTTGATGTGAAATGAGATCCGGAATTCTCAGGGGTTTCTACATCCAAAAATTAATACCGTATGCCTCGTTCCGGCATATATAAGGAGAAGTGCTATGAGTAAGATTCTTGAAGTTATTTCCCGCAAGGACGCAGAGAAAACCCTGGTAACAGGCGATGGGAATCTCTCTGTGTCGCTTTCATCCCCCTCTGTCATTCAGATTCACGGCAGCGCTAAAGATGTGGCGCACTATCTGCGTCAGGGCAACGATCTGCTGGTATACATGAAAGACGGCAGCGTTATTCGCTGCAATGGCTATTTTGTGGAGGAAGAAGGGCGGTCTGGGCACCATTCAGAACTGGTGTTTGATGACGGCAAGGCACTGACGCATATCACTTTCGACGAAGCGGGCGCCGCGGTTGGCACCCAGGGCACGGCTTTAACGGAAACCTCCGTCCCCATTGAATCCATTGCACCATTCATGGACGGCTCTGCGCTCGGCGATGTGCCGTGGGGCTGGGTTGCTGGTGCCGTGGCCGGGGGCGCGGGTATCGGGGCGCTGCTGGCACACGGCGGCGGGAAGTCACACACCACCGTTATCGACAATACCAAAGAGGTCGAAAGCGCCCGGCCAACGTTCACGGTTACCGATAATAAAGGCGACAGCAAAGGGCTGCTGAGCAGCAACGCGGTGACCGATGACGCAACGCCAACCTTCAGCGGCTCCGGACAGCCGGGAGCCACTATTCAGGTCAAAGACAGCAGCGGCAACACCATTGCCAGTACCATGGTCGACAGCAACGGCAACTGGAAAGTGCTGCTGAGCGAGCAGCCGGACGGGACGCACACCTACAGCGTGGTGCAAATCGACGGCAATAAAGTCACCTCTGCCGGGGATATTACCCTCAATGTTGTTACCGCTCAGGCTTCACTGACCGTCGCGACGACGGCAGGCGACAATATGATCAACGCGGCGGAGCAGGCAAACGACGTTATCATCAGCGGCAGTTCGCAGGCACTGGCCAGCGGCACGGCGTTAACCCTCACCCTGAACGGGAAAACTTACAGCACAACCGTAGGTAGCGACGGCAGCTGGAGCGTAACCGTGCCTGCAGCCGACGCCAAAAACCTGGCGGACGGGAGCTGGACGGTAGCCGTGAGCGGGAAAGACGCCGCAGGCAACAATGTCACTGCCAGTGAAACGCTGGTGGTGGACACGAAAGCGCCTGGGCTGACGGTAAATGCCATCGCCGACGACAACATCATTAATGCGGTTGAACACGGCGCGGCGGTGATCATCGGCGGTAAAACTGACGCCGAAGCCGGGCAGGTGGTCACGCTTAAGCTGAACGGCAAAACCTATACCGCAACGGTAAGCGCAGACGGCAGCTGGAGCATGACCGTGCCGGCGGATGATGTGCAGACTATGGCGGACAATAGCTACACGCTGAACTTCAGCGTCAGCGATAAAGCGGGCAACACCACCACCACTAACACCTCTCTGCTGGTCGACACCACGCCGCCGGAAGCCAGCGTCAATACCGTGGCCGGGGATGATATTCTCAGCGTCAGCGAACAGGGCCAGGCACAGATCATTTCTGGCACCAGCCGTGGCGCAGCCCCTGGCGACAAAGTCACCGTTTCCATTGGCGGAGAAACCTGGCAAACCAGCGTGCAGCAGGATGGCAGCTGGAGCGTCGGCGTGCCCAAAGAAGTTATTTCATCGCTGCCGGAAGGCACAAATACCGTGGCCGTGACCATCACCGATGCGGCGGGAAACAGTGGCCGAGTAGAGCATGACATCACCGTCAGCTCCACGCCGCCAGCGGTTGCTTTCCATCCGATAAGCCAGGACAACGTGCTGAACGCCATTGAGGCGACTCAGCCGTTAACGCTGAGCGGCACCAGCAATTTACCGGACGGCAGCACCGTCACCGTCAGGCTGAATAACGTCAATTATACCGCCGACGTTCAGGGCGGTGTCTGGCAGGTTCAGGTACCCGTTGAGGATGTCGTCAAGCTGGGCGATACCACTTACACGCTGAGCGTCAGCGGCACGGACAGTACGGGAAATACGGGGACGGCGAACGCGACGCTGCTGGTTGATACGGCACTGCCTACGGTAGTGGTGTCGACCTTCGCGGGCGACAACCGCGTCAATAACAGCGAAATCACCAGCGACCAGACGCTGAGCGGGCGAGTCACCGGCGCGCATGAAGGCGACACGGTTACCCTTAACGTAGGTGGAAAAAACTACACCACCAAAGTACAAAGCGATTTGACCTGGAGCATCACTGTTTCTGCGGGCGACCTGCAGGCGCTGGGCGATGGCGATGTTTCCGTAGTCGCCTCCGTGACCAACGGTCACGGCAACACCGGCCGGGGTGACAGTAGTTTTAATATCAACGCCCAGCTCCCGGGGCTGCGCATCAATACCGTGTCCGGGGATGACGTGATTAACGCCATCGAGCAGCATCAGGATTTGACGGTGAGCGGCACCAGCTCGCACCTCAACGCCGGGACAATTATTACCGTACGCGTGAATGGCGTGGATTACCCGGCGGCTGTAAGCGCCACCGGCACCTGGCAAATAGGGATCCCGGCAAGCGATCTGGCCGGCTGGCCGAACGGTAAGCTGAACATTAGCGCCAGTTCTGCCGATGAATGGGGCAACCCGGTTGCGGCCTCCCGCCCGGTGGACGTTGACCTGAACTCCGTCGCTATCTCCATCAACAGCGTGACCAGCGATGACATGCTGAATGCGGTTGAGAAGGCCGCAGATCTTACCCTGGGCGGGAAAACTCAGGGCGTAGAAACCGGGCAAACTGTAGTCATTAAATTTGCCGGGCACACCTACACCACAACCGTTAACGAAAACGGTGACTGGACGTATACCGTGCCAGCGGCGGATATGCGCGACATGATTGATGGCCGCGCAGAAGTGTCCGTGAGCGTCACCAATGCCAGCGGTAATAGCGCCAGCGGCGCACGGGAAGTGCTGGTCGATACCCAACCGCCGTCAATCACGCTCCACAGCGTCACGGCTGACAATATTCTTAATCATGCCGAAGCGGCACAAGACCTGGTCATCACCGGGACCAGCACCGCACAGCCGGGGCAAACGGTCACCGTGAACCTCAATAACCAAAGCTACACCGGGCAGGTTCTGGCCGATGGCACCTGGAGCATCACCGTGCCGGTTGCAGATCTGGCTAATCTAACCGACGGAAACTGGTCTATCAGCGCCAGCGTCAGCGACATAGCTGGCAACCCGGCCAGCACCAACCACGGCATGCTGGTCGATACCACCGTGCCGGTGGTCACCATCAATGTTTTCGCTGGCGATAACATCGTTAACCGCGCCGAACATTCCCAGGCGCAGATCTTGTCCGGTAAAGCCACCGGCGCGGCCGCGGGCGACAGCGTTAAAGTCACCGTTAACGGCGTCGAGTATTCTACGGTGCTGGACGCCGGTGGAAACTGGAGCATTGGCCTGCCTGCAGAGGTGATAGGCGGTCTGGCAGACGGCAAATATACCGCAACGGTCGCGGTGACGGATAAAGCAGGCAACGTCGGCGGCAGCTCGCTGGCGTTTGATGTTGCTACCGGACTGCCGCAAATCACCATCAATGTCATCGCGCAGGATGACGTGATTAACGCGGCAGAAAAGAGCGCAGAAGTTACCATTAGCGGGACCAGCAACCAGCCGGACGGGACACAAATCACCGTGAATCTGAACGGCGTTGACTATGCTGCCGTCGTCAACGGCAGTGCCTGGAGCGTTAAGATCCCGGCGCCGGACGTCGCAAAATTGGGTGAAGCTAACTATACCGTTAACGCATCGGTCACGGATGCCAGCGGTAACAGCAATTCTGCCAGTCACAGCGTGCTGGTCGACAGCTCGCTGCCTGTCATCACTATTAATACCGTCGCGGGCGACAACATCATCAACCTGGCGGAGGTTAACGCCGGACAGGTGCTCAGCGGCAGCGCGTTCAACGCGGCGGCAGGAGATGAAGTTACCGTCATTCTTGGCGGTAAAAGCTATACGGTTACCGTCCAGAGCGACCTGAGCTGGAGTTTGCCGCTGAGCAAAGAGATGCTCACCGCGCTGGGCGATGGTGAGCTTACCGTTCACGCCTCCGTCACCAACGGGCGCGGTAACACCGGCAGCACGGATCATGACATCACGATCGCAGCCCAGCTGCCGGGCCTGCGTATTAATACTATCGCGGGCGATGACGTGATCAACCTCGCGGAGCATAGCCAGGATCTCATTGTCAGCGGCACCAGCATTGGCCTCAACGCGGGTAGCGTGGTGACCGTGACGCTAAACGGCAAAGACTATCTGGCAACGGTAAACGCCGACGGCACCTGGAGCGCCGCCGTACCGGGAAGCGACGTTAGCCGCTGGCCTGACGGCGTGCTGACGGTAACCGCAAAAGCAGAGGATGGTGCCCAAAATCCGGTCAGCATCGACGGTATCGTGGATGTCGATTTAGCGCCGGTGTCCATCAGCGTGAATAGCGTCACGGCCGATAACGTGCTGAACGCGGCAGAAAAAGGCAGCGATCTGGTGCTCTCCGGCTTGACCACTAACGTTGAGCCGGGCCAGACCGTCAGCATTACCTTCGCCGGGCATCGCTATACCACCGTCGTGAATGACGACGGGAGCTGGCGCTATACCGTACCAGCCGCCGACATGGCAAAACTGAAAGACGGTGATGCCCAGGTGACCGTCAGCGTCAGCAACGTGAACGGTAACCCGGCAAACGCCGCCCAGGAATACAGCGTGGACGCCAGCGCGCCAACGCTACTTATCGATCCGCTGAGCGGGGATAACCTGCTTAACGCCGCAGAAGCCAAGCAGCCGCTGATTGTCAGCGGCAGCAGCAGCGCAGAGCCGGGGCAGGACGTTACGGTGACGCTGAATAACGTCAACTATACCGCGACCGTTGGCGCCGATGGCCGCTGGAGCGTCAGCGTTCCGGCCAATGATTTAGCCGCGCTCAAGGACGGCATCATCACCGTCAGCGCCTCCGTGGCTGACAAAGCAGGTAACCCTGCAAACGCCGATCGCGGCATGCTGGTTGATATTACCGAGCCGAAGCTGACTATCGATGCCGTGGCAGGCGATGACATCATTAATGCCAGCGAGCATAACCAGGCCCACACCGTGAGCGGCACCAGCACCGGAGCTGCTGCGGGGGATGTGGTTACCGTCGTGGTGACCAACGGGCAGGGAACGTCGTTCACCTTCACCACAACGCTTGATGCGAGGGGTAACTGGAATGTCGGCATCCCGGCGTCGGTCATTAATGGCCTGGCGGACGGCAGCTACACCATCACCGCCAGCGTCACCGATGCGGCTGGCAACAGCGGCAGCGCCGATCGAGGCCTGAGCGTGAATACCGCGCTGCCGGCGATCTCGATTGCGGCCATTGCGGTGGATGACGTTATTAACGCAACGGAAAAGGGGCAGGACCTTGTGCTTTCCGGGACCAGCAACCAGCCCGCTGGCACCCTCATCACCGTCACCCTGAACGGAATTAATTACCAGGCCGTGGCCGGAACCGACGGCAGCTGGAGCACAACGATTCCGGCTTCTGCCGTCAGCAAGCTGGGTGAGGCTAATTACACGGTGACCGCGGCGGTAACCGACGCCCACGGCAATAGCAATAGCGACAGCCACAGCGTGCAGGTCGATAGCGCCTTGCCAACAGTTACTATCAACAACGTCACCAGCGACAATATTCTCAATATCACGGAAATCGCCAGCGGCCAGACGCTCAGCGGCCTCGTCACCGGGGCGGCAAAAGGTGACGTTGTCACTATTAATCTCGGCGGCAAGCTGTATCAGGCGACCGTCCAGGACGATTTAAGCTGGAGCCTGTCGGTTTCCAAAGAGATCCTCACCGCGCTGGGCAATGGCGAGCTGACCATTACTGCTTCTGTGACCAATGGACACGGCAACACCGGCAGCGGCAGCCGCGATATTGTTATCGACGCGAACCTGCCGGGGCTGCGCGTGGGTACCGTCGCGGGCGATGACGTGATTAACGCCATCGAGCATAACCAGAACCTGATTATCAACGGCACCAGCACCGGCCTCAGCGCGGGCAGCTCGGTAACCGTAACGATTAACGGTAAAGACTACGCGGCAACCGTTCGCGCGGACGGCAGCTGGCAGGCCGCCGTACCGGGAGAAGATGTCGCTCGCTGGGCAGAAGGTGCCGTCACCATTGAGGTGAAGGGCAGCAGCGGCGCGGGAAATGATGTGGCTATCCAGCATCAGGTTACCGTCGATCTCAGCGAAGTGGTGATCGGCATTAACGCCATCACCGGCGATAATGTACTGAACGCCGCTGAAAAGAGCGCCAACCTCGAACTCTCCGGCACGACGCAAAACGTAGAGCCGGGGCAAACCGTCAGCATTATCTTTGCCGGGCACACCTACACCGCCACGGTTCAGGCGGACGGCAGTTGGAAGTACACCGTCCCGGCGGCGGATATGGTGAACCTGAAAGAGGGTGACACCACCGTTCAGGTGAGCGTGACCAACAAAAATGGCAACAGTACAGAAGCGGCGCAAAACGTCAGCGTCGACAGCCTTGCTCCGACCCTGACCGTGGATCCTGTCAGCAAGGATAACCTGCTGAATGCCGCAGAGGCTAAGCAGGATCTGATTATCAGCGGAACCAGTACCGCAGAGGCGGGCCAGACCGTGACCGTGCAGCTGAACGGAGAAAGCTATCAGGCAACGGTAAAGGCAGACGGAAACTGGAGCCTGACCGTACCTGCATCGGACGTCGGTAAACTGGTTGATGGTAACGTCACCGTCACCGCAAGCGTGGAAGACCGCGCGGGTAACCCGGGCAGCGCCAGCCGCGACGTGCTGGTTGATAAAACCGTGCCTGTAGTGACCATCGGCACCGTCGCTACTGACGACGTGATTAACCAGACCGAACACGGCCAGGCGCAGGTGATCTCCGGTACCAGCACCGGTGCGCAGGCTGGCGATATTGTTACCGTTACGCTAGGCGGTAAAAGCTACACCGGCGTAGTGGACGCGAGCGGGAACTGGAGCGTCGGCATCCCGCGGGCGGATATCAGCGCGCTGGGCGATAACACCTACACCGTGACGGCCTTCATTACCGACAAAGCGGGCAATACCGGCGATGCGATTCATAGCGTCAAGGTCGATACCGCGGCACCAACCCTGACCATCGACATTATTGCGGGGGACAACATCCTCAATGCCGATGAGAAAACCGGGGATGTCATCATCAGCGGTTCCTCTACCGGGCTGGCGAGCGGGAGCGCCGTCACCGTACATCTGAACGGTAAAAACTATGCCGCTACCGTGGGCGACGACGGCAAATGGTCCACCACCGTACCAGCAGGCGACGTGGGCAAACTTGGCGAGGCCTTCTATGAAGTTTCCGTCAGCGCCAGCAACGGCGTGGGCAACGCTGGCAGCCAGAGCAGCACGCTGGAAGTCGCCTCTACGCTGCCGGGCGTTATTATCAATGCCGTGGCGATCGACGACATTATCAATGCCTCCGAGCTGGCCGCTGGCCAGACGATCACCGGGCGCGTGACCGGCGTGCAGGCCGGCGCAGACGTGACCATTAACATCGGTGGCGTCAACTATACCGCGAAGGTGCAAAGCGATCTCACCTGGAGCCTGGCCCTTAGCCAGGATGTGCTGACCGCACTGGGCGACGGCTCGCTTAAAATTAATGCTTCCGTGACGGACGGCGCGGGTAACACCGGTACCGGTTCTCGCGAAGTCACTATCGACGCGGCCCTGCCGGGCATCCGGATTAATACAATTGCGGGCGATGACGTTATCAACGCCATTGAACATGGCCTGAACCTGGTCATCAACGGCACCAGCCGCGGCCTGAGCGAAGGCAGTGCGGTAACTGTGACCATCAACGGTAAAGACTATGCCGCGACGGTACGCGCCGACGGCAGTTGGCAGACTGTGGTGCCAGGAAACGAAGTCAGCCAGTGGCAGGCCGGCGATATTACCGTTTCGGCAGGCGGAACCAGCAGCTCAGGCAACCCGGTGTCCATCGATCACACCGTCAATGTTGATCTCAGCGCGGTGGCGATAACCATCGGCCAGATTGCCGGGGACGACGTGCTGAACGTTGCCGAGAAGGGCGCTGATTTATTGCTGTCCGGGGCAACACAGAATGTGGAGGCCGGGCAGACTATCACCATTACCTTTGCCGGGCACACCTACACTACTCAGGTAGCAAGCGACGGTAGCTGGACATTCACCGTACCGGCTAATGATATGAAAGGGTTGAAAGACGGCGAGACTTCTGTGGAAGTTAGCGTCGCTAACGTGAGCGGTAACGGAGCATCGGCCGGGCGTGAAATCAGCGTGGATACCGCGGCCCCGATCCTGCAAATCAACACTATCGCCGGGGATGACGTGCTCAATGCAGCCGAGGCCGGGCAGCCGCTGGTCATCAACGGTACCAGCAATGCGGAGCCGGGTCAGACCGTGACCGTGAAGCTGAACAATGAAACTTATACCGGCACCGTGCAGGCTGACGGAACGTGGAGCATAACCGTTCCGGCGGAGAAAGCTTCTGCGCTTGGTGACGGCGTCTATTCCGTTGCAGCCAGCGTCAGCGATGCCGCAGGCAACCACACCTCCGCAAGCCATAACTTCAGCGTGGACGTCACCGTGCCGACCATCTCCTTTGGTGTGGTTGCGGGCGACGATGTGATTAACCTCGCCGAGCACGGGCAGGCACAAATTATCTCCGGTTCCAGCAGCGGCGCTGCGGCAGGGGACAAAATTACCGTGACCATTGGCTCCAACAGCTGGAGCACCACCGTGGATGCTGCGGGCAACTGGAGCATTGGCGTCCCGGCCAGCGTCGTCAGCCAGCTGGCGGACGGCACCGTCACTATTCACGCCAGCCTGACGGATGCAGCAGGTAATACGGGGATCGGTAGCCATGACGTTGTGGTCAATACCGGTTTACCGTCGCTCAGCTTCAATCCGTTAAGCGGTGACAACGTGCTTAACGCCAGTGAAAAAGGGGAAACATTAACCCTGAGCGGGACCAGCGCTAATCTGGCCCCGGGCACTGCGGTTATTGTCACGCTGAACGGTAAAAATTATACCGCCACCACCGACGCCAGCGGTAACTGGAGCGTTGACGTTCAGCCGGGCGATCTGGTCGGGCTGGGCGAAGCCAACTATACGCTGACCGCTACCGCAACAAGCGCTATCGGCAACAGCGCCAGCACTCACGCCAGTTTGTTGGTCGACACCGCCGCGCCGGGCGTCACGATTAATCCAGTGACCGCAGACAACGTCCTTAACGCGTCTGAAATCGCAGCAGGCCAGACTCTGAGCGGAAAAGTCAGCAATGCGGCAGCCGGCGACACAGTCACGATCAATCTGGGGGGGAAAACCTACACCGCGACGGTGCAGAGCGATCTGAGCTGGAGCCTCGACCTGCCTGCTAGCGTGCTTACCGCCCTGGGGAACGGAAAACTCACCGCCACGGCCTCGGTCACTAACGGGCACGGCAACAGCGGCACGGCAGAACGTGAATTTACCATTGATGCCAGCCTGCCGGGTCTTCGGATCCACACCGTGGCGGGGGACGATGTGATCAACGCCATTGAACACAATCAGAACCTGATTGTTAGCGGAAGCGCCAGCGGCATGAGCGCAGGCAGTACCGTGACCGTCACCATCAACGGCAAAGGCTACCTGGCAACGGTGAGCGCCAGCGGAACCTGGTCGGCCGCCGTACCTGCGGAAGATGTCAGCCAGTGGGCGGCAGGCAATGTCACTGTTACCGCCGCGGGCAGCAGTGGCGCGGGGAACCCGATCTCTATCGATCGCATGGTGAATGTCGACCTCAGTCCGGTTGCGGTCAGCGTTGACGCTATCACAGCAGATAACGTGCTTAACGCGGCTGAGAAAGGGGCCGATCTGGTTCTTTCAGGTAAGACCCAGAACGTTGAGGCCGGGCAAAACGTCACCATTCTTTTCGGCGGGCACACCTATACGGTGCAGGTTGCGGCCGACGGGAGCTGGAGTTACACCGTGCCAGCAGGCGATATGGCAGGGCTGAAGGATGGCGATGCGTCAGTAAAAGCTACCGTGACTAACGTGAACGGCAACGGAGCCAGCGCAGAGCGTGAGTTCAGCGTGGATGCCACGCCGCCGGGGTTTGCCATTGACCCCATTGCCACGGACAACGTTATTAATGCCGCAGAAGCAGGCGCGGGCGTCGTCGTCACCGGAACGTCAAACGCGGAAGCCGGACAGACGGTCACGCTGACCCTGGACGGAAAAACCTATACTGGCGTAGTGAAAGCGGACGGCACCTGGAGCGTAACGCTTGATGCTACAGCCCTGGGGAGCCTGGCAGATAACAACTATCAGCTTAGTGCGAGCGTCAGCGATGCGGCGGGTAACGGATCAACCAGTAGCAAAACGATAACGCTAGACACCACCGCGCCGACGATCGGCTTTAACGTCGTGGCGGGTGACGACATCATCAACTTTGAAGAGCACGCTCAGGCGCAGATTATCTCTGGCTCCAGCAGCGGCGCAGCAGCAGGGAATAAAATTGTTATTACCCTCAACGGCACTCAGTATGTCACCCAGATAGATGCCAACGGCAACTGGAGCATAGGCGTCCCGGCTTCGGCGATTTCATCGCTGAAAAACGGCACGGCAACGATTACCGCCACGCTCACCGACAGCGCCGGCAACGAGGGCACTAACACCCATACGGTTGAGGTTAACGCCGTCCGTGTTGGGCTAACCATCGGGACTATCAGCGATGACGACGTGATTAACGCCGCAGAATCTCAGCAGGATTTGGTTATCGGCGGCGGCAGCGCTGAACTGGCCGTCGGCACTCAGGTGACCGTCACGCTGAACGGCGTACAGTACCACGCCACTGTTCAACAAGGCGGTGGCTGGAGCGTTACCGTGCCGGCGAGTCAGGTGCAAAACCTGGTGCACGGTAACGGCTACACGGTCGTGGCATCGGCGACGGACAGCGCAAATAATGCCACTTCGGCAAGCCATAACATCACCATAGACACCGCAGCGCCGGTCATCACCCTCGCCGATATCTCCGGTGACAACGTGATCAACGCGGCGGAACAGCAGCTGCCGTTAACCATTCGCGGTACCAGCAGCGCGGAAGGCGGGCAAAAAGTGACCGTTAAGCTGGGAAGCGGGAGCTACGAAGCTACGGTGCAGGCGGACGGCTCCTGGAGCGTGACCGTTGCCGCGGACGACCTGGCTAAGCTTACCGACGGCAACTTCAACGTTAGCGCCTCCGTTCAGGATAAGGCAGGAAACCCGGGCAGCGCGGATCGTACTTTGACGGTGGACACCACCCCGCCAACCATCACCTTTAACAAGGTGGCGGGGGACGACATCATCAACAGCGCCGAGCAGCAGGCAGGCCAGGTCATTAGCGGCACCACTGACGCTCAGCCTGGGCAGACGGTGACCATCACCTTCAATAATCACTCTTATAAGGCGGTGGTGAGCGACACCGGAACATGGTCTGTGACGGTTCCGGCACAGGACTTCCTGGGCGCGACAGACGGCAGTTACCAGATTTCCGCCAGCGTTAGCGATAAAGCCGGCAACAGCAGTAGTGCGAATAAGCAGGTGACCCTGAATGGCGAAGTGCCGACCATCAGCGTCAATGACTTCGCGCAAGACAACATTGTCAGCGCCGCAGAACACGGCACTCCGCTGGTGATAAGCGGCGTGACCAACGCGCCTGCGGGCCAGACGGTGACCATCACCCTGAATAACCAGAGCTATACCACCACGGTCAACGGCGACGGCACCTGGAGCTACACCCTCGGCAGCGGTGCGGTTTCCGCGCTGGTCGATGGTGGCTCGTATGTGATTCATGCCAGCGTCAGCAACAGCATCGGTAACAGTGCGGGAGCAGACCGCACCGTCACGGTGGACACTACACCGCCGCAGATGACCATTACCATTGACGCTCTGCAAAACGACACCGGGCTGAGCAAGACCGACTTTATTACCGCCGATAACAAGGTGGTGGTGAAAGGTTCCCTGAGCGCGGCACTCGGCAATAACGAAAAGGCGCAGATAAGCCTCGACGGGGGATCCAGCTGGATTGACCTTGTGGTTAACGGCAAATCCTGGAGCTATGCCGACGGGCGCACGCTGCCGGACGGTATCGTGACCTATAACGTGCGCGTCATCGACAATGCCGGCAACGTGGGCTCGACGGCAACGCAAAACGTAACTATTGATACTGTTGCGCCGGATGCCAGTAAAACCATTACCGTTGAGGCCATTACCCAGGATACGGGTCTCGATGCGCACGACTTTATTACCAGTGACAATACGCTGACCATTAGCGGCAAGTTAGGGGGAACGCTGGCGGCCGGTGAACATGCCCAGATCAGTATTGATGGCGGAAAAACCTGGGTTGACGTGAGTATCAGCGGCACCACATGGAGCTACATCGATAGCCGCACGCTGGCTGACGGAGATTATCTCTATCAACTGCGCGTGATTGATGATGCGGGCAATATCGGGGCAACCACCAGCCAGTTGGTCACCGTTGATACCGTGGCACCGGATGCGAGCAAATCCGTCACCATTGACCGCATTGCCGACGATACAGGGCTGAGTAATAGCGACTTTGTCACCAGCGACACCTCGCTGACTCTCCACGGTTCTCTGGGCGCTTCACTGCTGGACGGCGAATATGTGCAGATAAGCATGGACGGCGGTCTCACCTGGAAAACGGTCACCACGGTAGGCACAACCTGGTACTTTACCGACGGACGGACGTTAACCGACGGCACGTATCAATACTATGTTCGCGTGGTCGACGCTGCGGGTAATGTCGGGCAGAGCGCTTCTCAGACGGTAACGGTAGACACCACGCCGCCGGATGCGGCTATCACCGTTACCGTGGACAGCATCACCACCGACAGCGGCTTCAGCAACAGCGACTTTATCACCAACGATAACACGCTGACGCTGAACGGCTCACTTGGCGCGGTGCTTGGCAAAAATGAATATGTTCAGGTGAGCTTCGACGGCGGAGCCAACTGGGTTAACGCCACGTCCGTCAACGGGACAAGCTGGAGCTATACCGATGGACGCCAGCTTGCGGACGGTAACCACACCTGGCAGGTTCGCGTTGTCGACCTTGCCGGAAACGTGGGAGCAACCACCAGCCAGACGGTAACGGTAGATACCGTCGCGCCAACCTATGGCATCACCATCGACAGTATTTCGGATGATACCGGGCAGAGCGCCAGCGACTTTATCACTATGGATACCACGCTGACCCTGAACGGCACCCTGGGCCACGCCCTTGCCAGCGACGAACGCGTGCAAATCAGCCTGGACGGCGGTCAGAGCTGGGTGGATGCCGTGGTGAACGGCACGGCGTGGCATTACGTGGATGGACGTACTTTGCCGGACGGCGACCATCTTTATCAGGTGCGGATTATCGATCAGGCCGGAAACGTGGGTTCAACCGCAGCCCAGGTTGTCACCGTTGATACCGTGGCGCCGGATACCGTCGGCACTATCGTCAGCTATACGGATAATGACGGCGAGCGTACCGGTAATTTCGACAGCAGCTACTCCACCGACGATACCTCGCCGGTCCTGAACGGTACGCTGAACCATGCGCTGGCCGACGGTGAAATTGCCCAGATCTTCCGCGATGGCGTGCTGGTAGGCAAAGTGACCATTACCGGCGGTACAAGCTGGACCTTTGCGGATTCTGGCCTGCTGGACGGAAATTACCACTATGTTCTGCGCGTGACGGACAAAGCGGGGAACTACACCGAGTCGAACGACTTCACGCTGACGGTCGATACCTCGGTGCCGACGACAATTGCCCACGTAGATGCGGTATCGACTTCAGATACCACGCCGATTCTCACCGGGGATGTCAGTGCCCAACTGATGAAGGGTGAATTCGTGGTCGTGACCGTGAATGGCAAAACGTACAGCTCCGAGCGCGGAGGTCCGGTGGTGGTCGATCCTTCATCTAACCGCTGGTATCTGCAAATTCCTGACAACGACCTGTTGGGGCTGAACAGCTACAACGTCACCGCTCAAGTAAAGAGTAGCGCGGGTAACGGCAACAACACCGGGATCCAGACAGGATCGCTGGTCGTGCATGCCGAAACGGCCAATGACACCAGCTGGGCGAGCACGGCGGGCAATGCGAACAACAGCGCCAGCACGTTAATGCTCAACAATAACGGTCTGTGGACGCTGGTGACCAACACCTCGGTATACAACGGCACGGATCTGAACAGTTACACCCAGACGTCGCTGCCTAATACGCGTGCGAATACCGTCAGCTACACCGCGCTGGACTTTGACCGTAACGGCACCGTTGATATCTACGGCACGGAAACCACTTACGGCAACGCGGTACAGACCATGTGGATTGCCAACGCCAATGGCACCTACACCACCAGTACCCAGGCCAACGGCACCACCATCTGGTACGGCGGCGTCATTGCCTATGACAAAAACGGCGATGGTTATGTCGACCTGGCCTACGGTGACGCCGGGGGGGACTCCAGAACCTACCTGATTAACAACAAAGGCAGCATGGTGGCCGACGGGACGAATGGCAACGGCGGCTTGACCGGCGTCAGCTACCGCGAACTGTCCGGGGTGGACATCAACAATGACGGTAACATCGATATTGTTCAGCATACCAACAGTAACGGGACCAGTGCGCTGAGCGTGATTTCTAACAACGGCAGCAAGCTGACGACCCTGCAGTCTATTGCCAACGTGTTTGTCGATAACGTGGCGAACACGACGACCGCTGCCTCCATGACGTGGGCTGACTTCAACGGCGATGGCTACCTGGATCTCTATATCGCCACCGGTCGGAGCGTGACCTCTGCGACGGTGAATTACAGCGGGAAGATTTTCTACAACGATGGCAATGGTCAGTTGAACAGCAACTACACCAGCGTGGAGTCTACGTCGACCGCGGCTAACGCGGGCTATATGTCCGTGGCCGTGGACTGGGACGGTGATGGCGACATGGATATTGTTAAGTTTTCCACCTACGGCACCAGCCAGACAGCGCGTCTGTTTAGCAACGACGGCACCGGCAAGAACTGGACCGAAAGCCAGCTGGCAAAAGGACTGGTTAACGTCACGGGCGTTGCGGTGGCGGACTACGACTGGAACGGTACTCAGGATCTGCTGGTTTCTCAGCAAAACGGGAAAGTGGTGTTGGTGGCCAACACCAACACCATCGCCCCGGGTACCGCGATGCACCTGCGCATTGTCGACAGTGAAGGGATCAACGTCTTCTACGGCAATACCGTCCGGCTGTATGACTCTGCCGGGAAGCTGGTTTCGACGCAGATTATCAACGCCCAGTCGGGCATTGGGGCGAACGACGCGTCGGCGCTGGTGAGCTTCTACGGGCTCAACCCGAATGAAACCTACCATGCCGAGCTGGTCAGAGCGATTAACGGCGTCACCAGCAATGTGACCTGGAATGGGCTGGCCGCCGGAGACGGGAAAGAAAGCTATGCCCTGACGGCGGAGGCCGCCACCGGCGTTCACGGCGGCACGCTGAACGGCACTGGCTATAACGATACCTTTATCGCCGAGCAGGGAACCTACGTCTATAACGGCGGCGGCGGCTGGGAAACTTCATCCGATCACCAGACCTGGAGCGCGACGGGCGGGATGGATGTGGTTGACTTCCGTAACTCCGGGGTAGGTATCACCGTTGATCTGGGTAAAGCCGGGGCGCAAAACACCGGCTTTAACACGGCAACCTTCACCAACATCGAAGGGATCGTCGGCTCCAGCCATGACGACGTGATCACCGGCAATAGCGGGAACAACACCTTCGAAGGCGGCGGCGGCAACGACACCTTCAACATCGGCAGCGGCGGCCACGATACGTTGCTCTACAAGCTGTTGAACAGTTCGGACGCCACCGGCGGCAACGGCCATGATGTGGTGAACGGCTTCAGCGTGGGAACCTGGGAAGGTACGGCGGACAGCGACCGTATTGACCTTCGTGAGCTGCTGCAGGGCAGCGGCTACGCCGGGGACGCATCGGCGCATTACATCAATGGCGTTGCGCAACTGGGGGCCGGGGCGGGCAATATCGGGGACTACATCAAAGTGGTGCAGAACGGCAGCAGCACTGAGATTCAAATTGACCGCGACGGCAAGGGCGGCGTCTTTGACCCGACCACGGTGGTCACGCTCAACGGGGTACAAACCGATCTCGCCACGCTGCTGGCTAACCACCAACTGTTAGTTATCTAGCCCTTATTCCGCCGGGCCTTAAGTCCGGCGGAATATCAGCAGCTTAACTTTTATTACCCGGTATAAAACATGTTTATGAAACAAGCCGCGGAAAGGACGACACAGGCGTTTTTTGCCATTTTCGCAGGATGTGAAACACCATGACTTCAACGAATACAAGCTATGAACCCTGGCTGCAGGCCATGCTGGCCGTCGCGCGCCACTATCGGCTGGATTTCTCGGAAGAGCACGTCCGCGTGGTGGTTAACCAGGAAAACCAAAGCCCGCAGCAGCTGGTGCTGGAAGATATGGCCCGCCAGCTTGGTTTAGCGATGCGTCGCGCCCCGGCGGACGTCTCGCTTATCGACCCGTGGCGCTTGCCGCTGGTGGCCGAGCTTGAGGGGGGCCAAATAGCGGTGGTTACCCATATGGATAATCACGGGCAACTGAGCCTGCAGCTTAGCGGCGATGGCGGCCTGGAGACGGTGATCGCTCGGGATGTGCTGGCCAAAAGGCTAAAAAGCCTGGTTGTGCTACGCCCGCTGAATTCAATTCCCGATGCGCGCGTCGATGATTACGTGAAGCCCTATCAGAAAAACTGGTTCTGGACGCTGGCGCTGAAAGACTGGAAACGTTACGGCGACATCATGCTGGTGGCGATGGCGGCCAACGTGCTGGCGCTGGCCGGGATGATCTTTTCCATGCAGGTGTATGACCGCGTGGTGCCCTCGCAGTCGGTGCCCACTTTGTGGGTGCTGTTTGGCGGCGTCATGCTGGCTATCCTCTTTGAATTCACCATGCGTATGCTCCGCGTTCATATTGCCGATGTGGTCGGCAAACGGGCCGACCTGCGTATCTCCGACAGGGTTTTTGCCAGGGCGTTACGCATTAAAAACAGCGCCCGGCCAAAATCTACCGGCTCCTTTATCTCGCAAATTCGCGAGCTGGAGTCGGTGCGCGAGCTGATTACTTCCACCACCATCAGTACCGTATCGGATATCCCGTTCTTCCTGCTGTTTGTTTTTATTCTCTGGCTGATAGGCGGCCCGCTGGTGTTCGTTGTGCTGCTGGCGATCCCGCTGCTGCTGATCCCAGGTTTACTGGTGCAGCGCCCGCTGGCGCACCTTTCGAATGAGGGGATGCGCGAGTCGGCCATTCGCAATGCCACGCTGGTAGAAGCCGTGCAGTCCATCGAAGACATTAAACTGCTGCGCGCCGAACAGCGGTTCCAGAACCAGTGGAACAACACCAACGACGTTGCCGCGGCGGTCGGGATGAAACAGCGCTGGCTGACCAGCCTGCTTATGACCTGGACGCAGGAAGTGCAGTCCATCGTTTACGCCGTGGTGCTACTCGTCGGCTGTTACCTGGTGATTAACGGTGACATGACTACAGGCGCCCTGGTGGGCACCTCGATTCTGGCCTCACGCACCATCGCGCCGCTGGCGCAGATTTCAGGCGTGCTTTCGCGGTGGCAGCAGGCTAAGGTGGCGCGCAAAGGGCTGGACGACCTGATGCAGCGCCCGCTGGACGATCCTGAACAGGGCAAGAAAGTGCATAAAGCCCACCTGCAGGGGAACTACCAGCTCAACTACGCGGCGTTTTATTACGATGAAGAAGAGAAGGTCAACGATTTGGACATTGCCAGCCTGACGATCCGCGCCGGGGAAAAAATTGCGCTTCTCGGGCGAAACGGTTCGGGTAAGAGCACGCTACTTCAGCTTTTGGCGGGGATGCAAACGCCTCAGCACGGCCAGATTTTGCTGGACGACACCAGCCTCGGGCAAATCGACACTGCCGATTTGAGACGCGACATGAATCTGCTCAGCCAGCAGGCGCGGCTCTTCTTCGGCTCAATACGTGACAACCTCACCATGGGGCGCCCGTTAGCCACGGACGAAGAAATCCACCGGGCGCTGGCGCTAAGCGGGGCGCTGGAATTTGTACAAAAACAGAAAAATGGCCTCAACTACACGATCAGCGAAGGCGGTAGTGGGCTATCGGGAGGCCAGCGGCAGGCACTTTTGCTGGCCAGAACGCTGATCCTGCAGCCGCAAATCTTATTACTGGATGAACCTACAGCGTGGCTGGATGAAGTCAGCGAGCAGCAGCTTATCCAGCAGCTTGGCCCGTGGCTCGGCAACCGCACGCTGGTGGTGGCCACGCATCGTATCCCAATTTTGCAGTTGGTTAACCGCATCATCGTGCTGGATAACGGCCGCATCGTAATGGACGGCCCAAGGGACCAAATCTTGCAGCAGCACGGTCTTATGGAAAAAAAAGCTGCCCCTCGCAGAACCGCGACCTTAAAACCGACAGGTGACACGGAGGTTCGGGCATGAACGACATCACGCGTTATAACAGTCGACTGAAAGAGCCGGCGCTTCCACGAGCAAGCCTGGTGGCGTGGGCACTTGGACTGATGCTGCTCGCATTTGTGTTGTGGGCAAACTTTTTCTCTCTGGACGAAGTGACCACCGGGGCTGGCAAAGTCGTGCCGTCCTCTCGCGAGCAGGTTATTCAGTCCCTGGAAGGCGGCATCCTCTACAAACTGGACGTTCGGGAGGGGGATATTGTAGAGAAGGGTCAGGTCCTTGCGCAGCTTGATCGCACGAAAACCGAGTCAGGCGTGCAGGAGAGTGAATCCAGGCTACATGCTGCGATGGCCACCGCCGCACGGCTGAAGGCAGAAGTAGGCGCCACGCCGTTGGTTTTTCCCGACATGTTACCCGGAGATAGCGAACTTGTTCGCCAGGAAACCGCGCTTTATAACTCGCGCCGGAGCAGTCTTGAAAAAGGGGTTGCCGGATTGCGGGAAGCCATTTCGCTGGTTCAGCGCGAGTTGGCGATGACGCAGCCGCTGGTTAAACAGGGGGCTGCCAGCAGCGTGGAAGTCCTGCGCCTGCAGAGACAAAAAAACGAGCTGGAAAACAAAATTACCGAAATGCAGAACCAGTATTACGTGCGCGCGCGCGAAGAGCTGGCGAAAACTAACGAAGAAATTGAAACCCAGCGCTCGGTGATGCGTGGGCGAGAGGACTCGTTAACCCGGCTCAAATTTACCGCGCCGGTCAGGGCGATAGTGAAGGGCATCGAGGTCACGACGGTGGGCGGCGTCATCCCGCCAAACGGAAAACTCATGACTTTGGTTCCGCTCGACGATCAAATGCTGATTGAGGCAAAAATTTCACCTCGTGACGTGGCGTTTATTCATCCCGGCCAAAAGGCGCTGGTGAAAATCACCGCCTATGACTACTCGATTTATGGCGGGTTAAAGGGCGTGGTGACCACTATTTCACCGGATACGATTCAGGACGAGGTCAAGCGTGATGTTTACTACTATCGGGTTTACATCCGCACCGATGTCAGCCAACTGACAAACAGGGACGGCAAAACGTTTCCGATATTTCCGGGGATGATTGCCACCGTAGATATCAAAACCGGCAGCAAATCGGTGCTTGATTACCTGCTGAAACCGCTGAATAAAACGAAGGAAGCACTCAGAGAACGATAATCAAAAAAGCCGGCGAATGCCGGCTTAATGCTGCTTAAAATATCGTCGGGTCGATATCCAGACCGTACATGATAAAAGAAAAATAATATCCAAAATAAGATTCAGCCGTTTCCATAAAGGTACGGTGTATTTCGAGCGTGCCCTCACTGTCTTCACTGAATAACCCGGCCATAATGCCGCAATTAACAATGCGTCTCAGATGCATTCTCGACACAAAAAGATCTTTGGACGTTTTATTATAATTAGGCTTCAGCCACCAGCGGCCATCATCATCCTGTTTTGCCCCCAGGTATATTCTCAACATAATGATATGCCCGGCATCTTTGTCAACAAACATGGCGCTGTTGGGTACCAGTCGACTTAAAATAACTTCGTCAAAAAGAAGATTAGCGCTGCGCCGGAAAAAATTTGCAAATGTGTTTTCATCCTCCAGGGCGTGAAACGACAGAGCATTTTCCGGTAGCAAAAATTTCAATGAAGGGATGGATATTTGCATATAGCTGCGGGTTTCATTGAGGCCCTTTACGCTCGGGGAATACAACAGGGCCCGGCGGTCATCCTCACTTTTTTCAAGCGTCATTCTGCCGGTGATGCGCAGCAGCGTGACCAGAGAATTCACGGTGTTCAGGCTGGTTAACCCCATTTTTACGCAAAACTCTTTGATGTCTGCGAGCACCGCCTGGCGGTCACCGTAGTGAAAACAGAGCAGGGCCAGAACCACATGAAAGCGCGAGCTTTGCAGAATGGTTTTATAAAAAAGCGGTTGTTTTTTATAGGTGATTAGCAGGTGATCATAATGATGTTGTATGGCTTCTCGAAAACGAGGATGTTTTTTAACTTGTTGGCTGTATTTTTCGATGGTGTCTTGAAGTTTGTGTCGTGTCATATTGTTTTTTCTCGGTATTCAGCTATGGCGCAAATGCCCCATAAAACGACTGCTAAAGGCAGAGATAAAATGCACGTTATACGTGATTTTTATTTAGTGATTGCAAGTTGATATCGTTTTTGAGTATATCACTGTTTATTTTAAAGTTAAAAATATGATTCTGTTTTTTCTTGTTTTTAATTTTTATTAACCAAAAATGCTTATCGTTCTCATTTTTTTGATTTTGAAATTATGTGGAAATAATATCTCCGGGCAGAGGAAAACAGTGTGAGGTCATGTACAAAAAACATGCAGCGAGCGTTACGCCTGGATTGCTGTCTTTTCCGTCAGGTTTGCAGCCGATGTAGCAGTTAAAGTTGCGGCGACTTCGGTAAAATGTTTAAGGATTATGCCAACGAAGAACTCACTTTTGTTTCTGCTTCATCTTTAATTTTCTATTTTTTTTAGGGTTTAAAATGCTCTCCGTTCAGAGCGGGGGATAATACCTTAATTAAGATTTTGTTCATGGTGCTTCTCGCCATTTTATTATAATGCCCTATGCTTTATTTATGATATGGATATTGCTATGACTATTTGTAAAAGCATTAATCAATTTTTATTTGAACGAAAAAAGAGAAATTTAAGCGTTAATTTTAATCCTGCTAGTGCAAAGCCAGTTACTTATTATAAAACGATTGAAATAGGTGAGAAAAAGAATGGAGAGGCTACTCGACTCTGTCTAGGATACGTCAATGATTGTTTGGGTACAGGAGAGCCTGGCCTTATGGTGCATGGTTCTCAAAGCGGTAAGTTGTACATCATGGGGGATGGACCTAATCCTGTTTATCAGGCATTTACACCGGAAGAACTTCACCGTTATCTTATTTTTCGCCATTCACTTGACCTCTCGAGAGATAAAAGACCGCTACATCTTTTAAGCTGTTATTCTGGCGAGGCAAAAGAAAATTCTGAAGAGCTTAGCGTGGCGCAGAGACTAGCTAATGTATTGCAGAGAAGAATATATGTATATGGTGGATATGCGCGCTTATCTTATAACTCTGAATATCAAGGGGTTTTAGGTCTTTTAAATAATCAGGGAATTATTTTTAAGCAACGAGAACCTTCTGATACTAAGCCGAGAGTCCCCCTCGTAGGGACGTTAGTTTCTCCAGTCTCACCATTTTAACTCCTTAAAGAAAGGGTAATGTTTTAGCCAGCGGCGAGTGGTATCGTCGTGGCTAAAAGGCAGGTTTTGTCCTTAACAGCGGGCTGTGAAAAGGGAGCAATAGTTATCTTTTGCTACAAAAACAGGCTTCGGCAGTCGTCAGAAAAGCAAGATACAAAGTCTTTCTATACTCATCTTTCATGTGATATCGTAAGTTACATGATATTTAAAAGGTCATTTTGATCTTTTATCCATGATGGTGATGTTTAGCCGCAGTGCACCGCCGGAGGTGAAATGATGAACGACACAAATGATATCTTTAACGCGGAATTTTCCCGTCAGTACGATGCCAGCAGCGAACGTCTGAAAGACATATCTAACAACCTGCACGCCTTGCTGTCATTGCTTCTCAGGGATCTTCCGGCTGAGGCGAAAGTGCTTTGCGTTGGCGTAGGGACCGGCACCGAAATCGTCCGGCTGGCAAAACAGCATCCTGAGTGGCATTTTACCGGGGTCGATCCTTCCCCCGATATGCTGGCCGTCTGTGCAGAAAAGCTTGAACGGGAAGGGCTGAGCGGCCGCTGTGAGCTGATTGTAGGACACGTCAAAGATGTCCCGGAACAGGATGAATTTGATGCTGCGCTGTGCTTACTGGTGGCGCATTTTATTCAACATCCGCAGCGGGGCGGGATCTATCAGCACATCGGCGACAGGCTAAAACCCGTGGGACAGCTGATTGCCGCAGAAATAGCGGGAGATATGGCGGACCCCGATTTTGACGGGCAATTAAGAAACTGGGTTGCGCTGCAGCAGGCCTATACCCAACGCCAGCGCGATATTGCTGAGGTAAAAGCTGAGCTCAACCAGCGGTTGCTCTTGTTGCCGCCTCGCCAGACCGAAACTCTGCTGCGCGAAGCCGGGTTCGCCAGCGTAACACCGTTCTTCCAGTCGCTGCTGATTCACGGCTGGCATGCGGTAAAATCCTCAGGCGGGCGGGAATAGCACGCAGCGAAACTGAGAGTTCATCGTTTTTTTCTTCGTAATGACCAACTATAACGCCTTAATTAAGGTGTTATAGTTGGTTTGTTATTTCATTTATTATCTGGTTAGCTGCTATTCCGGCGCAGTAAAAGAGAACTCGGAGGAGCTAAGTATTGCGCAGCAATTGGCGAATGTCTTTCATGGAAAAATATGGTCATAGGGTGGTCATGAGCAAATCTATCATTATGGTAGGCACCAAGGAATAATCGGTATGATAAATAATGTGGGGGTGTTTACATTCATGTTGAAAATAAATTTAAAAAGACTAAACCAATGATGGTGACGCCACATTTTTATTATTCATGACAAACCAAAATGACTACCTAAGCCAGGTCGAATATTTAGTCTCGGCGTTAAATAAACGGCGCGCTGTAATAGCGCGCCGCAAACCCTTTATTTACTGGTCGTTTCCTCTGATTTCACAAGCGTTGGCGTTTCGTTAAAGAAGTTCCACGGCTTCAGCAGGGCATGTACCCACTCGGTCGGCATGATGGGCCACTCTTCGGCGCGGGCGATATGCGTGGTGCCGGTGGTTAGCCAGACCACATTATCCGTGTTCTCAAGCGACTGATTGTCTTTGCTGTAAGCCCCTAAACCGGTGTCGTGCGCAGAGCGGTTAGGGTATTTCCCTTCGGAATAGCGCTCATCCGGGTTATAGCGGGTCACCCACAGCTGCTTATCCATAAAGCTCAGGCGATGATAAATCCACTCGTCCGGTGCAAACTTCGCGCCGGTGGCGACCGGGTGAGTCCCGCCCGCATACGGGAGCAGCTGGTAGGACACCGGGTTGCCCATGCGGTTTTCTTTGTTCGGATTGCTCAGCAGGCGGACAGTGCCAGGGTCAAATTTCTGCGCGGCGTCCTGCTCGTTTTTGATCGCGTATTCATTCGTTTGCATGGTGCTGGTGCGTGGGCCGCCGCTGGTATTTGTCTTCACCACCGGATCAATCGCGGTCAGGCTGTTGTTTTCGCCGTCCACGTCCAGGTCCAGACGGAAGTTGTAGATGTGCTGATGCGTTGTGCCGACAATATTATGGTCGATCAGCGTTCCGTACCGGGTATCTTCTTTGGCGCTGGCATCATGCATGGTTTTAGCCTTCACGCCTTTTACCGCCTCAATGCCGGTCGCGCCTGCATCAATGCCAATGGTGCCGTTCTGATGGAAGACCCAGTCAAAGATGTAGTCGTAGTTACCGACGGTGCTTATCCAGCGGATCACCAGCTCACGGCGTTCGCTGCTAACGTTCGGCTGCCCCATTTCCTGATGTTTGTATTCCGGCCCAGCGTAGCGCTCGAAAATAGCAATAGCTCGCGGAATGGTGGTAGGTTTACCGGTGTAATCGGCCAGGGTTTCGTCCAGCAGGACCGCGTTAGCCGGCGCATCTTTGCCGCGCACGATAGGGGACGTGAGCGTGCCCATGCCGTAATCTCCTGCGTCGAGATACGCTTTAAAATACCAGCCGATGTCCGGGTCGCCATACGGCACAATCATCCCGCCGAGCGATCCTTCATACATGATCTTCCGTTTAGTGCCGTTGTCGTTGTAGGTCACGGTGGAAATAATCGGGCCAACGCGGGAATTCAGGCGCAGGTGCAAATCCCAGTTTTGCCAGTGAATCGTGTC
Source organism: Cedecea sp. B1(4) (assembly GCF_059414925.1). Lineage (NCBI taxonomy): Bacteria > Pseudomonadati > Pseudomonadota > Gammaproteobacteria > Enterobacterales > Enterobacteriaceae > Cedecea > Cedecea sp. B1(4). Next base: position 569,521 of record NZ_JCAHMZ010000002.1, read on the forward strand.
GCCGGTAATGGTGTAGTTTTTTCCTTCAGGCTCAATGATATCCAGCGGCTTGAGGTTGGCGGCCTGCCGGTCGCGGCCATCATAAGGGCGGGGCGTCATCGGCACAGGAATGACCGGGCCTTCCTCAATTTTGATGATTTTTTTCTGCTCGAGATCCACCACCGCGACCAGGTTTTCAATCGGATGCGCCCAGTAGTTGCCGTCGCCAACGTCAAGGTAGCTCACCACTTTCAGCAGGCGCTGATCCTGCTTCAGGCCGTCTTTACCGTCGAAATAGCCAACCGTCAGCGGCGTTGTGACGACCTTCGACGGATCGCTGATACCGCGTTTTTTCACCGCTTCCGCGAATTCTTTGCTGTTGTTGATGATTGACTGCACGCTGGCAAAATCGTCCAGCAGCACCATGCCCTGTACGCCTTCGATAGGTTTCCAGCTCTTAACTCTCCCGGCGGCCAGATCCACCGTGGCTTCAATAATATGGCGGCCATCCAGCATGATGACGTCCGCCTCGCGTGGTTGGCTGACGCTAGTGCCCTCCATCACAAACTTCCAGACTTGTTCTTTAGGCGGCTCGCGTAGTGAGATTTCGGTAAAGCGAATAGTCGGCTTGTAGTCAGCCGCGTTTTTGATTATCTCCACCGTTTTATTAATTTCGCCGGTGCTCAGAGAGTTCAGCGGGTGCGGCTTTTTCTCGACGGCAAAGGTTTGATCCAGCCCGGACTGGAAGACTTCATTGATAAACCCTTCGGAGATAAACGCCGTTTTGCCTTTAAAGATCACCGGCACTTCAAGCTTCAGCGTTTTGCCGTTAACGATCGCGGAGGTGGCGTTGGGCTTCACCTTCACATAGGCACCATCTTTCACGAGGGTGAACATCTGCGCGTAATCGTCCCACTGGACGTCGGCGCCAAAATCCGCCAGCGTTTTTTGCATCGGCACCATATGTGCCTCGCCGCCGTGGGCAAAAGCGGGGGCGTTAATCCCCGCCGAAGTCAGGAGCGCAATAGCCAGCGCCAGCGCTTTTTTTCCAGTTTTCATTGTCATCGCTTTCTCACCTTAAAAGTGCGTTGTGTTGTTATGTGCGTGCTGGATAAAGACTGTCGGATTCAACATAACAACTTCCGCCAGGGCTTCCCTTGTGCTCCCTGCCAAGTGTTTTGCTGTGGTTGCCAGAATGAGGGATCGAGGAGGATTGTGACTCCGGGTCGATGAGCGTGAGGTTAACTTCAGCCCTCACTCCGACCCTCTCCCAAAGGGAGAGAGGGAAAACAAAAGAGAGGGCGTTTTTTATTTTCCCTCTCCCTTCCAGGGAGAGGGTTAGGGTGAGGGGCAAAACAGAATCGGTGACGAAGTCTTAAGAGGCAAAATCTCCGTGCAGACGGGCCACCAGCGTCAGGATCGAGTAGCGCGCAACAGTCTGCTGATGCTGGTTGGTGATATCCACCGCCCATTCCACCACGCCAACCGGCTTATCTTCCGCCGTCTTCTGAGGCTTGGCGGTTTTGCGTTTGCAGGTCAGGCGCACCTGAATGGTATCGTCGATTTTTACCGGCTCGATAAAGCGCAGGTTTTCCATGCCGTAGTTGGCAATCACCGGCCCGACGCCTGGGTCAACAAACAGCCCGGCGGCGGCAGACACCACAAAGTAACCGTGCGCCACGCGCTCGCCGAAGAACGACTCCGCCGCGCCAATTTTGTCGGTATGGGCGTAGAACCGGTCGCCGCTCAGGTTGGCGAAGTTGGTGATATCAGCTTCGGTGACGGTGCGGCGGGCAGTCAGAATACTTTCCCCGATGCGCAGCTCCTCAAAATGTTTGCGGAATGGATGCACGGCGTCCTCGTGAACTTTTGCGCCGTAGTTCCATTGCCCGCTAACGGCGGCCAGCATCGTCGGGCTGCCCTGAATGGCGGTGCGTTGCATATAGTGCTTCACCGCCCGCAGGCCGCCGAGTTCTTCCCCGCCGCCCGCGCGACCAGGGCCGCCGTGCACCAGCATCGGCAGCGGGGAACCGTGCCCGGTGGATTCCACTGAAGATTCCTGGTTCAGCACCTGAAGGCGTCCGTGAGCGCGGGCCGCGCCGAGAATAAAGTGACGTGCCGTTTGCTCATCGGCGGTCACCAGCGTCCCCGCCAGGCTGCCCTGGCCGGCGCGGGCCAGCGCCATGGCATGTTCGGCATCCCGGTATGGCATTACCGTCGCTACCGGGCCGAAGGCCTCAAGCTCATGCACCGCAGGCGTTTCGTCAGGCTGTTGGCAAAGTAGCAGGGTTGGCGGGAAGAACGCGCCCGGCTGCGCAGTATCGGCCTTGCCGCCCAGCAGGACATCACAGCCGGCGGCAACCAGTTGGTCGACTTTCCGCTGCACGTCATCCCGCTGCTCAAGGCTGACCAGTGCCCCCATGCGCACGCCTTCTAGAGCCGGGTCGCCGGGCTGTATTTTTTCCAGTTTCGCTTTCAGCACTTCAATCACCGAACCCAGCCGGTTTTGCGGCACGATAATCCGGCGAATGGCGGTGCATTTTTGCCCGGCTTTGGCGGTCATCTCGCGCACGACTTCCCGCACGAACAGCGCAAATTCAGGTTGTTCAGGCGTGACATCTTCCGCCAGTACGCAGCAGTTCAGCGAGTCGGCTTCCATGGTGAAGGGAATTGAACGGGTAACGATATTTGAGTGACAACGTAACTTTTGACCGGTGCTGGCCGAGCCGGTGAACGTCACCACGTCCTGCTCATCCAGGTGCTCAAACAGATCGCCCACGCCACCGCAGATCAGGCTTATCGCCCCGTCAGGTACCAGCCCTGATTCCACAATCACTTTCACCATCACCTGAGTTAACTGCGCGCTCGCCGTGCCGGGCTTAATAATCGCGGGCATCCCGGCCAGCCAGGTTGGAGCCAATTTCTCGAGCATTCCCCAGCAGGGGAAGTTAAAGGCGTTGATGTGCAGCGCTACGCCTGACTTCGAAGTGAGTACATGGCGGGCCGCGAATCCACCCTGTTTGGACAGCGGCATCAATTCGTCTTCCGGCCACAGCGTGTCGTCCGGCAGCTCGCGGTTACCCATGCCGGCGTAGGCAAACAGCGTGCTGATACCGCCTTCAATGTCTACCCAGCTGTCGGCGCGGGTGGCACCGGTCTGGTAAGAGACCTGGTAAAACGCTTCTTTCTGCGCCAGTAGGTGCTTAGCCACCGCTTTTAACATCGCGGCACGTTGAATAAACGTCATCGCCTGCAGCGCTTTGCCACCTTGCGCAATGGCGAAGTGCTTTGCCGCCGCCATATCCGCCCCTTCGCTGGTAACCTGCCACAGCGGTTCGCCGCTAACGGCATGAAAAATAGTTCTTTCTTTTCCCTGGCCGCTAAACCACGTCCCGGACAGATAGCTGGTTAACTGTTGCATCTCACTCTCCATTACATGCTGCATTTAATCATTACAGTGTTTGTTTTATGAATCATAAAAATCAAGCTGTAATTTAATAAATTGTTAACATTGTGATGGGTTGTGTTTTTTGTTTTTGATTTATCTCAATGATAAGTATTGTTTCTGCGATATTTAACGTGATAGCCCTCACAAACATACGGTGTAATCTTTGCGATCTTCGTTAACTTATCTGTAACTTTTAATCATTAAGTGATTCGCAATATCGCAATTTGTTGAGTTAAATTGAATCATAAGGTGATGCCGTGACAGAACAAGAACGCTTTGATGAGCGCATCCAGCAGGAAACAGCCATCGAACCACAGGATTGGATGCCGGAGGCTTACCGCAAAACGCTGATCCGTCAGATAGGCCAGCATGCGCACTCGGAAATCGTCGGCATGCTGCCGGAAGGTAACTGGATAACTCGCGCCCCCAGCCTGCGCCGCAAGGCCATTCTGCTGGCCAAAGTGCAGGATGAAGCCGGGCACGGGTTGTACCTCTACAGCGCGGCGGAAACCCTGGGCTGCGCCCGGGAAGATATCTACCAGAAGATGCTCGACGGCAAGATGAAGTACTCCTCCATCTTTAACTACCCGACGCTCAACTGGGCCGACATCGGCGTGATTGGCTGGCTGGTGGACGGGGCCGCCATCGTTAACCAGGTTGCGCTGTGCCGGACCTCCTATGGCCCGTACGCCCGGGCGATGGTGAAAATTTGCAAAGAAGAAAGCTTCCACCAGCGGCAGGGATTTGAAGCCTGCACCGTGCTGGCGAACGGCAGCCCCGAACAGCGCCAGATGCTGCAGGACGCCATTAACCGCTTCTGGTGGCCGGCGCTGATGATGTTCGGACCCAACGACGACAACTCGCCGAACAGCGCCCAAAGCCTCGCCTGGAAAATCAAACGCTTCGGCAATGACGAGCTGCGCCAGCGCTTTGTCGACAATACCGTGCCGCAGGTTGAGCTGCTGGGCATGACCGTGCCGGATCCCGATCTGTATCGCGATGAGGCCACGGGCCATTACCGCTTTGGCGAGATCGACTGGCAGGAATTCAACGAAGTGGTGGCCGGGCGCGGCTTATGCAACGAAGAGCGCCTCGCCGCCAAGCGTAAAGCCTGGGAAGAGGGAGCATGGGTGCGCGAAGCCGCCCTTGCGTATGCCGAAAAACAACAGGCCCGCACCGCCGCCTGAAGGAGTAAGAGATGAGCAAAATTTACTGGCCGCTGTACGAAGTCTTTATTCGCAATAAAAATGGGCTGTCCCATCGCCACGTTGGCAGCCTGCACGCCGCCGACGACCAGATGGCGCTGGAAAACGCGCGCGACGCCTACACCCGCCGCAGCGAAGGCTGCTCCATCTGGGTAGTGAAAGCGAGCGAAATCGTCGCCTCCCAGCCGGAAGAGCGCCCGGAATTTTTCGACCCGGCAGACAGCAAAGTCTACCGCCACCCAACGTTTTACACGCTGCCTGACGGCATCGAGCACATGTGAGGCCGCCAATGACACGCGATCCTGTAGCGACCTACAGCCTGCGCCTCGGCGACACCTGCCTTGTGCTGGCCCAGCGCTTGAGCGCCTGGTGCGGCCATGCGCCGGAGCTGGAGATTGATTTGGCGCTGGCCAACATTGGCCTCGACCTGCTCGGCCAGGCGCGCAACTTCCTGACCTACGCCGCCGAGCTCGAAGGCGAGCACCTCGACGAAGACAGGCTGGCCTTTGGCCGCGACGAGCGCGAGTACCGCAATCTGCTGCTGGCGGAACAGCCCAACGGTGATTTCGCTGAAACGCTGGTGCGTCAGTACTTGCTGGACGCGTGGCACGTCTCGCTGTTCAGCCGCCTGGTAGAAAGCAAAGATCCGCAACTGTCGGCCATCGCAGCCAAAGCCATTAAAGAAGTGCGCTATCACCTGCGCTTCAGCCGGGGCTGGCTGGTTCGCCTGGGCAACGGCACTGAGCTTTCGCAGACAAAAACGCAAAGTGCTTTAAACAAACTATGGCGCTTCAGCGGCGAAATGTTCGTTGCCGATGAGCTGGAAACCATGCTGGCGAAGCAGGGCATCGCCGTCGACTCGCTTAGCCTCAAGGCCGAATGGCTGCAAGAAGTGACCGCCGGACTGAGCGATGCCTCGCTGCAGGCCCCGGCAGAGCAGCCATACCGCACCGGTGGGAAGCAAGGCTTACACACCGAACACCTCGGCCCGCTGCTGGCTGAAATGCAATACCTGCAGCGCGCTTACCCGAACCAGCAGTGGTAAGGAGGAGAGGATGCAAACCGCCACGCTTCAGCCCGCTGCCGTCCGCGACGTCTGGCGTCTGCTGAGTGAAATCAGCGACCCGGAAATCCCGGTGCTGACCATCACCGACCTCGGGATGGTACGCAGCGTCGAGCACCGTCCGGACGGCTGGCATATCGGTTTTACGCCCACCTATTCCGGCTGCCCGGCCACTGAATTTTTGCTGGCCGCCATCCGGGAAACGTTGGAAGGCGCAAAGATAAGTCCGGTGCACATCAGGCAGGTTTTGCATCCCGCCTGGACGACGGACTGGATGTCGCCGGAGGCGAAAACCCGGCTGCGCGAATACGGCATCAGCCCGCCGCAGGGACATGCCTGCCACGCGACGGTCGCCGCCCAGGTAACTTGCCCACGCTGCGGGAGCGAACACACGTCGCTCATCAGTGAATTCGGCTCCACGGCCTGTAAAGCGCTTTACCGCTGCGACAGCTGCCGGGAACCCTTTGATTACTTTAAATGTATTTGAGGATGCTATGACAACGTTTCATTCCCTGAAAGTGGCACGCATCGAACCCGAAACCGCAGAGGCGGTAGCGATTACCTTTGCGGTGCCGGACGCGCTGCGCGGGCAGTATCGCTTTCGTCCAGGGCAGCATTTGACGCTGAAAGCCCGGCTGGGCGGGGAAGAGCTGCGCCGCTGCTACTCTATTTGCCGCTCTGAGGATCCCGGCGAAATCTGCGTGGCGGTAAAAGCCATTGAAGGTGGTCGTTTTTCACAATATGCGGTCAGCGATTTAACCGCCGGGATGTCGCTCGAGGTGATGGTGCCGCAGGGGACGTTTGGCTACCAGCCGGAAGCGGAAACTCGCGGCAACTATCTGGCGCTAGCCGTCGGCTCCGGCATCACGCCGATGCTGGCCATTATCGGCGCCACGCTCGCCACCGAGCCAGAAAGCAGTGTGACCCTGGTTTACGGCAACCGCAGCAGCGCCAGCATGATGTTCCGCCAGGCGCTGGCCGACCTGAAAGATCGCTACCCGCAGCGCCTGCAGCTGATTTACCTTTTCAGCCAGGAAAGATCGGACAGCGACCTGCTCAGCGGCAGGCTGGACGGCGAAAAAATGAAGCAGCTTGGCGACCACCTGCTGGACGTCAAAGGCTTTGACCGCACGTTTATCTGCGGCCCGCAAAGCATGATGCAGGCCACCGAAACCGCGCTGAAAGAGATGGGCGTCGCGCCTCAGGATATCTACCTCGAACATTTCAACACGCCGGGCATTGCGCCGGGCGCCCGTTCCCGCGCGCAGGCGGCGGGTAAAACCGTCACCCTGCGCCAGGACGGCGTAGATCGCCAGATTACCCTGACCGCCGGGGACGAAAGCATTCTCGACGCGGCCCTGCGCCAGGGCGCGGATCTGCCGTATGCCTGCAAAGGCGGCGTCTGCGCCACCTGCCGCTGCAAGGTACTGCAGGGCGAAGTGGAAATGGGCGTCAACTACAGCCTGGAGCCGGATCAGCTGGCCGCAGGCTACGTCCTTAGCTGCCAGGCGCTGCCGAAGGGCGACGACGTGGTGCTCGATTTTGACGCGCAGGGGTTGTGATGAGCGAACTTCTTAGCCAACAAAACGGCCGGGTGTTAACCCTGACGCTGAACCGCCCGCAGGCGCGGAACGCGCTCAACAACGCGCTGCTGACGTTGATTGCCGAAGCGCTCGAAGCTGCGCAGCAGGACGCCGCCATTGGTGCCGTCATCATTACCGGCAACGAACGTTTTTTTGCTGCCGGAGCCGATCTCAAAGAGATGGCAAGCCGGGATATGCCCGCCACGCTCAACGACCCCCGGCCACAGCTTTGGGCTCGTCTCGAGCGTTTCCCTAAACCCCTGATCGCTGCCGTGAACGGCTATGCGCTCGGGGCTGGCTGCGAGCTGGCGCTGCTGAGCGACATCATCGTGGCCGGGGATAACGCGCGCTTCGGCCTGCCGGAAATCACGCTGGGGATTATGCCCGGCGCAGGCGGCACGCAGCGGCTTATTCGTAGCGTAGGCAAAGCGCTGGCGTACCGCATGGTGCTGAGCGGTGAAGCTATCGACGCGGATCGGGCTTTACGTGCCGGGCTGGTCGCCGAAGTGCATCCCACAGCCCTAACGCTGGAATACGCGCAGAAGCTTGCCACCGGTATTGCTCGTCATGCGCCGCTAGCGCTGCAGGCCGCCAAAAATGCGCTTCAGCAGGCGCAGAACACGGGCCTGAGTCAGGGGCTGCTCCAGGAGCGCCAGCTGTTTACGCTGCTCGCCGCCACCGAAGATCGTCGGGAAGGCCTCGCCGCTTTCCTGGAAAAACGACCTGCTGAATTCAAAGGACGCTAATCATGAGTTTTATTGTCAGCGATGTGCAAAGCGGGGTGATGACCCTTACCCTCAACCGCCCGGAGCGGCTGAACAGCTTCAACGACGAAATGCATCGCCAACTGGCGGAAGTTCTCACCCAGGCCGAGCGGGACGAAACCATCCGCTGCCTGCTAATCACTGGCGCAGGGCGCGGCTTCTGTGCCGGGCAGGATCTCAACGACCGCAACGTTGACCCAAGCGGTGACGCCCCGGACCTCGGCTACTCGGTTGAAACGTTTTATAACCCTCTGCTGCGCCGCCTGGCGAAATTGCCAAAGCCGGTGATTGCGGCGGTTAACGGCGTGGCGGCAGGAGCCGGGGCCACGCTGGCGCTGGGCTGCGACATGGTTATCGCCGCGCGTTCAGCAAAATTTATTATGTCTTTCAGCAAGCTGGGGCTGGTGCCCGACTGCGGCGGCACCTGGTTCTTGCCTCGCCTGACCGGGCGGGCGCGTGCTATGGGGCTGGCGTTACTTGGCGACACGCTAACCGCCGAGCAGGCGCACGACTGGGGCATGATTTGGCAGGTCGTGGACGACGAGCAGCTCAGCGATACCGCCCGCCAACTGGCCCAGCACTTTGCCACCCAGCCGACTTTTGGCCTGGGGCTTATCAAGCAGGCGCTTTACGCCTCGGAAACCAACACCCTGGACGCCCAGCTCGACCTGGAGCGCGACTATCAGCGCCTGGCTGGCCGCAGCGAAGATTACCGCGAAGGGGTGTCTGCTTTTCTGGCGAAGCGCCCGGCCACCTTTAAGGGGAAATAAGTATGTTAACTCCTGAGGCCGTGATTGCGGTGATTGGCAGCGGCACCATGGGCGCAGGTATTGCCCAGGTGGCCGCCAGCGCGGGTCATACGGTGTGGCTGTACGACATTCAGCCCGGCGCAGCAAAGCGTGCGATAGACGGCATTGATACCGCCCTCAGCGCCCGTGTAGCCAAAGGCAAACTTGACGAGGCGTTCCGTCAGTCAACGCTTGCCCGGCTGCATCCAGCGGAAACGCTGGCTGATTTGGCTCAGGCCGCGCTGGTGATTGAGGCCGCCGCCGAACAAATTGACGTCAAGCAGGCCATCTTCCGCGATTTAGCGGCGATCTGCGGGGCTGATACCGTCTTTGCCAGCAATACCTCATCCATTTCTATCACCGCCATCGCCAGCGGCATCAGCCATCCGGCGCGCGTGGTCGGACTGCATTTCTTTAACCCTGCGCCGGTGATGAAACTGGTCGAAGTGGTCAGCGGCCTGGAAACTTCGCCGGAGATTGCCGAGCGGCTTTGCGAGCTGGCGCTGCGCTGGGGAAAACAGCCGGTGCGCTGCCACTCCACGCCGGGCTTTATCGTTAACCGCGTGGCACGGCCTTTTTATGCCGAGGCCTGGCGCGCGCTGGAGGAGCAGGTTGCCCCGGCAGCGGCTATCGATGCCGCGTTACGCGACGGGGCGGGCTTCCCGATGGGGCCGCTGGCGTTAACGGATCTGATAGGTCAGGACGTCAACTTCGCCGTCACCTGCTCGGTGTTTAACGCCTTTTGGCAGGAACGTCGTTTCCTGCCTTCTCTCACCCAGCAGGAACTGGTGCTTGGCAAGCGGCTGGGCAAGAAAACCGGGCAGGGCGTCTACCGCTGGCCGCTTGAGGCGAAACCGGAGTATCAGCCTCAAGTGCCTGCCGAACTGGCGGCTAAACAGGTCACGCAGGTCGGTAAAACTCTTGAAATTGACGGCATCGCTGTTGCCATAACCAGCGGTATTACGGCCTCCGCCATGTCGGCCGAGCTGAAACGCCCGGTAGTGCTGCGGGACAGACTCGCCGAGTCTTCGCTGGAAGTGTTGGCGCCGTCGGCTTCGGTCACGCCTCAGCAGTTGGCGAAGGTCACCCATTACTTCCAGCAGCAGGGTAAACAGGTGCTGGTGATCGGTGACTACCCCGGCATGCTGGCCTGGCGCACCGTGGCGATGCTCGCCAACGAAGCGCTGGATGCGCTGCAGAAAGGCGTGGCTGCGGAAGCCGACATCGATACCGCGATGCAGCTCGGCGTGAACTATCCGCATGGGCCGCTGGCCTGGGGAGCCCGCCTGGGCTGGCAAAACATTCTGACGCTACTGGAAAATCTGCAGCGCCATTACGGCGAAGAACGCTACCGCCCGACCTCTTTACTGCGCCAGCGCGCGCTGCTGGAGAACCAACATGAGCACTAACGCCTGGGATAACGCCCGCGTGATGTACGCGCGGGACAACTGCGCCAGACAGATGGGCATTGAAGTGGTTGAGATGGGCGACGGTTTTGCGCTGCTCACCATGACCATCACTGAGGCCATGCTTAACGGGCACCAGACCTGTCACGGCGGGCAGTTGTTTACGCTCGCCGACACCGCTTTTGCCTACGCCTGCAACAGCCAGGGGCTGGCGGCGGTGGCCTCCGGCTGCAGCATTGAATTTCTGCGCCCCGGCAAGGCCGGGGACCGGCTTAAAGCGGTGGCTCGGGTGCGCCAGCAGGGGCGGCAGACGGGCGTCTACGACATCGAGATCATGAATCACGACGAGAAGACGCTGGCGCTGTTTCGCGGCCGCGCCCATCGCATCGGGACGACGGTTTCAGGAGATAAATTATGAGTCAGGCTTTTATTTGCGATGGGGTACGCACCCCGATTGGCCGCTACGGCGGCGCGCTTGCGAGCGTGCGCGCGGATGACCTGGCCGCGCTGCCGCTAAAAGCGCTAATGGCACGCTATCCCACTCTCGACTGGAGCGCCGTAGACGACGTGATTTTTGGCTGCGCGAATCAGGCCGGGGAGGATAACCGCGACGTGGCGCACATGGCGACGCTGCTGGCCGGTTTACCACAGACTGTGCCGGGCACCACGATCAACCGCCTGTGCGGCTCCGGGCTGGATGCCGTGGGCTTTGCGGCTCGCGCCATCAAAGCCGGTGACGCCCAGCTCATGCTGGCGGGTGGGGTGGAATCCATGTCTCGGGCACCGTTTGTGATGGGCAAAGCCAGCTCGCCGTTCCAGCGCCAGGCCGAGATGTTTGACACCACCATTGGCTGGCGTTTTGTGAACCCGCTCATGGCAGCGCAATTTGGTACTGACAGCATGCCGGAAACGGCAGAGAATGTAGCGGAATTGTTAAAAGTAAGCCGTGAAGACCAGGACCGGTTTGCGTTTCGCAGCCAGCAGCGTACCGCTCTCGCGCAGCAGAACGGCATTCTGGCTGAAGAGATTGTGCCGGTCACGCTGAGCGGTCGCAAAGGCGCGGTGACGGAAGTAAGGGAAGACGAGCACCCGCGTGCGGAAACCTCGCTTGAACAGCTGGCTGCGCTAAAAGCGCCGTTCCGCGCGAACGGCGTCGTGACGGCGGGCAATGCTTCCGGCGTGAACGACGGGGCTGCAGCGCTGCTTATCGCCAGTGAAGCCGCCGCGCTGCAGCACGGCCTCGCGCCTAAGGCGCGCATTGTCGCGATGGCGACGGCGGGCGTGGAGCCTCGCCTGATGGGGCTGGGGCCGGTGCCTGCGGTGCGTAAAGTGCTGGAGATGACCGGATTAAGCATCCATGACATGGATCTGATTGAACTCAACGAAGCCTTCGCCGCGCAGGCGCTCGGCGTGCTTCGCCAACTGGGGCTCCCGGATGATGCCCCGCATGTGAATCCTAACGGCGGCGCGATTGCCCTGGGACACCCGCTGGGGATGAGCGGTGCCAGACTGGCGTTAACGGCCAGCCTGGAGCTGCACCGGCGCGGCGGGCAGTATGCCCTTTGCACCATGTGTATCGGTGTGGGTCAGGGCATTGCCCTGGTCCTTGAGCGTGTGAGCTAGTCAAACCTGCGAGTACCCTAATAATGATAACCTCTGAAACTAAGATGGAACCGATTGAAACCGCATCGCTGGATGAGCTCCAGGCCCTGCAGACGCAGCGCCTGAGATGGACGCTGAATCACGCATACAGCAACGTCCCGATGTATAAGCGCAAATTTGACGCCATGGGCGTGCACCCTGACGATTTTAAAGAGCTGAAAGATATTCGCCTGTTCCCGTGCACCACCAAGCAGGATCTGCGCGATAACTATCCTTTTGACACGTTCGCCGTGCCGATGGAGCAGGTGGTTCGCATTCATGCCTCCTCCGGCACCACGGGCAAACCTACCGTTGTGGGCTACACCCAAAACGACATTGATACCTGGGCTAACCTCGTGGCGCGTTCGCTGCGTGCCGCAGGCGGAACACCCAAAGATAAAATTCACGTCTCCTACGGCTACGGGTTGTTTACCGGCGGGCTGGGGGCGCACTACGGCGCAGAGCGCCTCGGGGCGACAGTGATCCCGATGTCCGGCGGCCAGACGGAAAAACAGGCGCAGCTGATCCGTGATTTTAAACCGGACATGATCATGGTCACGCCGTCCTGGTGCCTGAATCTGATTGAAGAGCTGGAGCGGCAGATGGGCGGCGACGCCAGCGGCTGCTCGCTCCGCGTCGGGGTTTTTGGTGCTGAGCCGTGGACCAAAGCGATGCGGGCGGAAATCGAACGTCGCCTGGGCATTACCGCGCTGGATATCTACGGCCTGTCGGAAGTGATGGGACCGGGCGTGGCAATGGAATGCCTGGAATCCCGGGATGGCCCGACGATTTGGGAAGACCATTTCTACCCGGAAATCGTTGACCCGCAGAGCGGTGTCCCGCTGGACGACGGCGAGCACGGCGAACTACTGTTCACCACGCTGACCAAAGAGGCGCTGCCGGTGATCCGCTACCGTACCCGCGATTTAACGCGCCTGCTGCCGGGCAGCGCTCGTACCATGCGCCGAATGGATCAGATAACCGGCCGTTCAGACGATATGCTGATTATCCGGGGCGTGAATGTGTTCCCGTCCCAGCTGGAAGAGGAGATCCTGAAATTCCAGCACCTGGCGCCACATTATCAGCTGGAGGTGCATCGTCGCGGGCACCTGGATACCCTGGCGATCAAGGTGGAACTGAAGGAAAGCAGCCTGTATCTCAGCCACGAACAGCGCTGCGCGGTTTGCCATGAGCTGCGCCACCGCATTAAGTCGATGGTGGGGATTTCAACGGATATCACCATTGTGAACTGCGGCAGCCTGCCGCGTTCAGAAGGAAAAGCTATCCGGGTGTGCGATCTTCGTCAGGCGGCGAATCATTAATCATCCGTGACGGTTTCACTCAAGCGTGCCGGTGGATCATAATTCCCCGGCACGTTTGCCTTCCTGCAATCAGTTAAAAGGCTCGCCCAGGGTCAGCATCAGGCGGTTAGCCCATGCGAAAAAGGCCGTGGACTGTACCAAATCCAACAACTCAAGCTCGCTTAATCCCAGTTCCCTCAGGGCATGTATCTGTTGCGCATTAGCGCTTGCCGGAGTGGCGGATAATGCCGCCGAAAAGTTAATTTCCGCCTGCCAGCGAGGGGATTGCCCGTCGCTCAGCGTCCCGCCAGGTTCGATGGCCAGTAGACGTTCAATCGCTTCGTTATGTTTTGACAGCTGGCTGGCCTTGCGGGCGTGCACGGAGGCGCAGTAAATACAGCCGTTGATCTTGCTGGCAACCGTGGCGGCAAGTTCGCGCTCGGCGCGAGGCAAACCGCCCGGCGTATAGAAAATGCCTTTATCGGTGAGCGTGCGCTGTTCCAGCACCGGCAGATTACGGCCCAACAGGCGGAAATAATCCGAATCCTGATGCCCAAAACGTTTCAGGGTTGCCTGCTGTTCCGGGTCGTATTCCGCGTAAGGCAGGGCGGCTATCCAGGGTTCCCAGTTAAGCTCGGCCTGGGTAAACGCCACCGGAGCGGATTTGCCGCGGGCGGTTAACGGCTGGCGGTGCCACTCTCCGGCGGCGGGAATGCGAACCTGTTCGCCGTCTACCGGCTGGCCGCCAATCAGGCGCAGGCCACGCAGCAGACGGCTCTGGAAGGCTACGAAGCCAATAATTTGTGACAGTGTCACAATTTCCTCTTCGCTAAAGCCCGCCTGAATCAGTGTCTGGACGTCCTGCGGCCCCGCCTGAACGGGCTGGAAACTCAGCCTTTCGGCATGATCGAGCAAAGCGCTAAAGCCTTCGCTGGCGGGTTGGCCAGCCAGACGCTGGGCGTAATGGTCCGCGAGCCGGGCATCGTCGTGCCAGTCCGCTACTCGCCTCGCGAGATGCAACCTTTCTGGCAGGCTCAGGCCACCTGAACTTGCCTCACCGAAAAGCGCCTCATAGCTGCCCTGCGCGTGGGCTGTGGCGGCCTCGCGGATTTCCCGCGCCTCCGCAAGGGCGGTGCCGGGAATAACGCCCGCCAGATGATTGAGCAAATCCGAATGACTCATAATGACTCCTTAGACAATGACGAGGTAGAGGTTGGGCGGGCGCTGCTGTGAACCCAGCCGAGCGCCGGGGCAACCTGCTGCGCCAGCAGTTCAATAGAACGCAAAATGTAGGCATGCGGCGGATCGATGGAGTGCACCTGGAACGAAAGGTCAGTCACGCGCTGGAGCGTGCTGTCGCGTGTCAGCGAGGCAATGACCTGCTGCGGCGTCCCCAGGTGAACGTCAAACGAGGCAATATGGTTATCCAGCGTCTCGCCCAATACCGGATGCCCCTGCGCCCGATGCTGTTCTGCCTGCTGGCGCAGACCTTTGGCCGCTAGCTGCCTTGCCAACTCGCCGTCGTCGGTGACAAAACCGGTTCTGGAGCCGAGGATGCGAGGCTCAACGCCCTCGGGCAAGGCGTCCAGATAGGCATCGATGATCGGGTTTTGTATCTCATCCAGCGGGGTATCCAGCGCGTCAGCCGGGCGAGGCTGAGTTCGGGAAAGCATCAGCCCGTCGCCCGCTTTTCCTGCCCGCGCGCCGCCGTCAACAGAAAAAGTCGCCTGCCAGATGCGGTTTTTTAGCTGCGGGGAGGCCGGGTAAAGATGGTTATCCGTGCCCGCAAGCGGCTCGTCGTTCAGGGCTGAGCGCAGTAATGAGAGGTTGTCGGCGTAAATTTTGCCCCTTTCCGCGCTTTGTAACCCAAATGCCGGAAAGGAGCCCGGTGTGCCGCCGGAGCCGACGCCAAGTTCAAAGCGCCCGCCGCTAAGCAGATCCAGGACAACCGCGTCTTCGGCCACGCGCAGCGCGGATTCCATCGGCAAGGTAATAATCCCCGTGCCAAGGCGGATGCGCCGGGTATGCGCCGCAACGTGGCTGAGAAACACCAGTGGGGCGGGAAGGCCGCCTTCGGCTTCGTGGAAGTGGTGCTGCGCCACCCAGGCGGCATCAAAACCGTGCCATTCAGCGTGAATAATTTGTTCCGTTGCCAGCCGGTAGCGTTCTGCTGCCGGGGCATGGTCAAGCAGGCGGGTAAAAAAGCCCAGTCGTTTAATGGTCATGCAACGTCCTTATGGCCAAAGCCAATATCGGGAATAGCGTTCAGCAACTGCCAGGTGTAATCGCTGGCCGGGGCGTTAAATACGTCGGCAATCGGGCCGTTATCCACCAGTTCTCCGGCGCGCAGCACCGAAACGCTGTGGGCCAGCTGGCGCACGGTGGCGAGGTCGTGGGAGATAAACAGGTAAGTCAGGCCGAGCTGCTGCTGCAGGTCGTCGAGCAGACGCAGAATTTGTGCCTGTACCGTGACATCCAGCGCAGAGGTGGCTTCATCCAGCACCAGAATTTGCGGCTCAAGAATCAGCGCGCGGGCTATAGCCACGCGCTGCCGCTGCCCGCCGGAAAGTTCACGAGGTTTGCGGGTCAATGCCTCCAGCGGGAGCGCCACGCGTTCGGTAATCGCCTCTACTTTAGCGCGCCGCTCGGCCTTCGACAGCTTGCCGAAGTTAAGCAGCGGCTCCTCGATGATGCGAAAGAGCGTCTGGCTCGGATCGAGCGAGGCGAAGGGGTTCTGGTACACCAGCTGAATTTTCTGCCGGAGCTGACGGCGCGCTTCCGGGCTGAGATCGGTGGTGTCGATGCCGTCGATCAGCACTTGCCCGCTGTCCGGCTTCTGGAAGCCAAGCAGAATGCGCGCCAGCGTGGATTTACCTGAGCCTGACTCGCCAACCAGCGCGTGGGTGGTGCCTTTGGCTACGGTAAATGACACGTTGTCCAGAGCCCGGAGCGTCTGGTCACTGTCTTTCCCCAGGGAGAAGTGCTGGCTGAGGTTACGGATTTCGATGGCCGCCGTTTGCGGGGCGCGTAAAGGCCATGCTCGCAGTGTGCGAGACAGCCCTGGCGCATCGGCAAACAGCTGGCGGGTATAGGGATTTTTAGGCTGCTTAACTACATTAGCCGTAGGGCCAGCCTCCTGGATTCGCCCGTCGCGGAACACCAGAATACGGTCGGAACGCTGGGCGGCCAGCGCCAGGTCGTGGGTGACGAACAGCACTGCCGTACCGGACTCGCGCCGCAGAGTATCCAACAAATCAAGAATGCGTTTCTGCACCGTAACGTCCAGCGCGCTGGTCGGCTCATCAGCGATAATCAGCGCGGGTTTCAGGGCGATAGCCATGGCGATCAGCACCCGCTGCTTCATCCCGCCGGAAAGCTGGTGCGGATACTGCCCAGCGCGCTGCGCAGGGTGACTCAAGCCCACTTTTTCTAGCAGGGCCACAACCTGGCTTTCCCGCTCGGCTTTAGGCAACCGCGTGTGAAGTTTCAGCACTTCGGCCACCTGTTCGCCGATGGTTTTTACCGGGTTCAGGGAACTGCCCGGATCCTGCGGGATCAGGCTGATGCTGGCTCCCCGCAGGGCATCGAGCTGGCGTTCAGACCAGCGGCTGATGGCTTCCCCGTTGAGATGAATTTCGCCGGATTCAATTACGCCGTTGTCGCCCAGCAGCCCAATAATCGACTGGGCGAGGGTGGTTTTCCCTGAGCCGGATTCGCCCACAATTGCCAGCACCTCGCCAGCGTTCAGGCTAAAGGAGGCGTTATGCACCACGCGTTTGTTACCCCCGCGATGGCGCCATGCGATGCTCAGGTCGGTGATTTTTAACAGCGGCGTATTCATGACGATCTCCGGGCAAAAGGGTGGCTAAGACGGTTGACGGCAAGCACGACGGCCACGACAACCAGGCCGGGGAAGGTGGAAAGCCACCAGGCCGTTGCCAGATAGTTCCTACCTTCGGCAATCAACAGGCCCCATTCCGGCGTCGGCGGCGGCGTGCCATAACCCAGAAAACTCAGCGTAGACAGCGCCAGAATGGCGGAGCCGAACTGCAGCGCGGCAAAGGCGAACACGGAGGTCAAAGCATTCGGCAAAATATGGCGCCACAGCACCTGCAGGAAGGTGCCGCCGCTGCCGACCGCTGCCTCGACGTAATCGCTGTGGCGAATACGAACCACTTCCGCGCGGGCGAGGCGGGTAAAGTTCGCGATAGACGTCACGCCCACCGCGATGGCGGCGTTTACGGTACCGAATCCAAGCAGAATAATCACACTGAGCGACAGCAGCAGACCTGGGATCGCCAGCAGGACATCCACGCTTCGCATGAGCGCGTGTTCCGTTTTGCCTCCGGTTGCCCCGGCCAGGACGCCAAGTGCAGTGCCGACCACCAGCCCGAGCGCTACCGCGACCAGCGCACCGGAGAGCGAATGAGATGCGCCCCAGACGATTCGCGCGTAGAGATCGCGGCCAAGCTGATCGGTGCCCAGCCAGTGTCCGGCCTGTGGCGCAAGACGCTGCGCGCCCGGGACGCCTTCGGTTGGGCTCCACTGAGTAAACAGCGCCGGAAACAGCGCCCAAAGCGCGACAATAATCAGCGTTAACCAGGCCAGCCAAAGACCGGGCTGAACGTTATCGCGCAGGCCCGAAAAGCGGCTTACCGCCCGTCGCGGCAGCGGGGTATTGATATCAACAGTCGTCATGCGGTGACTCCCCGAATAGACTTAAGGCGCGGATCGAGCAGGGGATAAAGCACATCCACCAGCAGATTAATGACCACGAAGCTCAGGGCGGAGATCATCACCACCGCCTGCAGCACGGCGACGTCCTGATTATTCACCGCCCGCTGCGTCAACTGGCCAAGGCCGTTAAGGCCAAAGACGGTTTCGGTGATAAGTGCCCCGGCAATCAGCTCGCCCAGCAGCAAACCGGCCACGGTCAGCACCGGGAGCAGGGCGTTCCGGGCCACGTGCCGCCACAGTACCCCGGCGCGGCTGCCGCCTTTTGCCCTGGCAACGGCGACGTACGGCTGAGTCAGCACCTGGTCGATATTGCGCATCAGCAGCTGGGCCAGCGGGGCGCTAATGGGCACCGCAAGCGTGGCGACCGGCAAAATCAGCCCCTGCCAGAAGCCGGGGTTGATCACCGGAATCAGGCGCCATTGGAAGGAAAACAGTTGGATGAGCGCAATGCCGAGCCAAAACGTCGGGACGGCAATAAACAGCGCGGGGAGGTTGGCAAATAGCGTTCTCAGCCAGCGAAGCGGGGCTAGCGTAGAGGCCGCTGAAATGCCCACGGCAAGAATAATCGCGGCGGCAAAACCCAGCCCGGCCAGCCGCAGCGTCGAAGGAAGGTTGGCGGCAATCAGCTGGCTGACGGACACTCCAGCCTCGATGGAGTAGCCAAACTCACCGCGCAGCATATGGCCGAGCGTCGTCAAATATTGCTGCCAGAGCGGGGTGCTTTCGCCATAGATCACCCGCATCTCCTGAATTTGTTCGGCGCTCAGGCCGAGATCCGGGTTCTGGAATTTGATCAGGACGGCATCGCCCGGCAAGAGCTGCAGAAGAATGAACGACACGCTATAGGCCGCCCACAGTACCAGCAACGCCTGGGCTATGCGCCCGGCCAGATAACGTGTCATGGTTGCCCCTTAGTGTTTTTCAAGCCAGGCGGCGTAGAACGACGGGCGTCCGACTGCTTCAAACGCCACGCCTTTCAGCCACGGCGCACCGGCAAAGACCTGCGGCTCTTCAAAGATCGGAATCACGTAGGCCTGGTCGATAAGGTAGCGCTGGGCATCGCCCGCCAGCGCCAGGCGCTTCTGCGGATCCACTTCGGAAGAAATCCCCACCAGCAGGGCGTTCAGCTTGTCGTCGGTAAACTGGGAGTCGGCGCTGAGGCCGCCTTTTTGCAGCAGGGCATCGCGGTTGGCCGGATGGAACTGGCTTTTGATCACGTCCGGGTCCGCGCGACCCACTTCGATGACGTTAACCCCGGTTTTCTGCGGATCGTTGGTATCCAGCACCCGGCTTCCGGCATCCCCGGCGCGCACGCTCAGGCCCACGCCGATTTGTTTCCACTGCTGGGCAACCAGCTGGAGCACTTCTTTGTTCTGCGGCTGCGGCAGGGATTCGTAAATGGTCAGCGCCAGCGGCTTGCCGTCTTTCTGGCGAATACCGTTGCTGCCTTTTTTCCATCCGGCTTCATCAAGCAGTTTGTTCGCCAGCGCCGGGTCATATTTCAGCTTGTCGCGCAGATCAACATAGCCCGCTGCGGTGCTGGCGATCACCGACGTGGCAACCGGATAGTTGGCGGAAAACAGGGTGTCGACAACCTGCTGAGCGTTGGTGCCGTGCAGCAGCGCCTGGCGAACTTTAACGTCAGCGACCAGCGGGTTATCCGGGCGCAGCGCTATGCCGTCGTTCACGCCTCGGGTCGGGGCGGCGTAAATGGGGAACTTCTGATCGGTGGCCTGTTTTTCGTCATAGGCCTGCACCTGGCGAATAAAGTCCGCCTGGCCCGCCAGCAGCGCGCCGATGCGCACGCTGTCCTCCGGCGTCACCAGAATCTTAATACCGTCGAGGTTTGCTGGCCCCTGCTGCGGGCTGTTTTTCGGCCCCCACTGGTAGTCTTTACGCGCGACCAGATCGACTTCCCGGCCCAGGGTTTCGTTTTGCACCACGAACGGGCCGGAACCGATGATGTTGCGGGCATCGCCCAGCTCGTCAAAGGTGCGCGACAGCGTTTTCAGGGAAACCAGGCCGGAGCCGATGGTTGCCGTGCCCTGTAAAAATCCCGGTGACGGTTTTTTGAAGAAAAATTTGACGGTCAGCGGGTCAACAACCTCGCTATGGTCGTAGTTGTTGATCACCTCAGATACCGGCAGACGCAGGGCTTTGTTGCCGAGGCCGTAGGTATCAAAGTTTTTGGCCACGGCATTGGCATCCAGAGGGGTGCCGTCGGAGAAAGTCACGCCAGGGCGCAGCTTGAAGGTGTATTCGGTTTTGTCGGCATTGCTGGTCCAGGATTCGGCGATCCACGGTTCCACTTCCAGCGTTTTGGGGTTTTGCCAGGTCAGTTTGTCGGTAATTTGGTTCAGGATGCCGCCATTCGGGTAAAAGCCCCCGGCCGGAGGATAAAGGTTAGTGTGAGCCTGTTGTTCCAGGTAGACCAATTCCCCGCCTTTTACCGGGGCGGCGCTGGTGCTGAAAGCAGCAAAGGCTGCTGCTAATGCCAGACCGCGAGCGATCGTGTTCTGGCGAGGCGATGATGGCATGGCGTTATCCTTTATTGTCTGATTGTTAGCGGCGCACGCAGCGCCTTGAAACTCATAACAACTCAGGCAATAAAGGATGAGAACGAAGAAAATTTACTAACGATTGTTGAAAATCGACTTAACGTAAATAGGTGGCTGGCCGTCTGTGGGTGACCGCATGATGGTGTTCGCGAAAATCATCAGCGGAATCTTCTGCCGCCTGGCGCAGTTCGTCGCTGTCTGCCTGGTGGCTAAGCTGAATGTCCATATCTTTCACCACGAAGTATTCATGTCCGTGACGTTCAGCCAGGGTCTGGCCGGAGAAGAGTGCGGTAACAATTAATAACAGGATAATGTTGAGCGGTTGCTTTATTGCCATCTTGCCACGCCTCATGGGTGTTTTTTCTTGAGCGATTGTTGTTTGCGCCCCTCACCCCAAAGGGAGAGGGCTAGGGTGAGGGGCGGTGTCAGCACACAATCTGGCTACTCTAGCGATAACCCCCGTACGAAACTATTCGGTGAATCAAAAGTGATTTAAAGGTTTGTCAGCAAGGTAAAAACGGGCAAGGAAGGCGTTTTGTTGCGCTGTGGTTAAGGCTGAATATGCAAAGGGCCGCGCCGAAGCGGCAGCCCATCAGTGAAGACCGGCGAGGCGCAGGAGCGCGGTAACCAGCGCCGCAGCGATAATAACAAAAATCAGCGGTACTTTGCGCCAGGCAAGGATTACGGCCACGGCAACGCCTGCAAACCTTGCGTATCCGGCGAAGTGCGCGCCTTCAAAAAAGGTGGTTGCCAGCGCCACCGAAAACAGCAGCGTCGTTGCCCCGTCGTTAAGCAGCTTTTGCGAGCGTTCGGAAAGCGCCAGCTTGCTACCGAGCTTTGCGCCACTGAAGCGCATCAGCCATGTTCCTGCGGAGAGTACGGCCAGGCCGGCAAGCACGGTGAATGTATTGGTCATTATTTTTTCCTCGCCAGCAGGCCCAGCATTGAAAGCAGTACCGGCAGGCCAACGGGGGCGAAAGGCGTGGCGGCAAGTGAAATGGCGGCCCCGGTCGAGGCGCGAACCAGGGTGGTACGGCTTTTAAACGCCGGGATCACCAGCGCCAGCAGGATAGCCGGGAATACAGCATCCAGCCCGATAACCTCCGGAGAGGGAAGCAGGCTGCCTACGCCTGCGCCAAGCAGCGTTCCTGCGGGCCAGAAGAGCGCGACGCCAGCCCCGCAGAGCCAGTAGGCGGCTTTGCGTTTTTCAGGCGTGGCCTGGGACAGCCCGAACACCACGCTTTCGTCGTTCATGATATGGCAGCCCAACAGGCTTAGCAGGCGTGTGCCCACCAGTTCCCGCACGGCGACGCCAAACGGAATATGCCTGGCGTTGACCAGCAGACCGGCCATCGCGGCGGCAAAAGGATTACCGCCGCTGGCAATAATACCGATAAACATAAATTCGGATGCCCCCGCCAGCACGACAAAAGAGGCCAGAACCGGCAGCCAGAGCGGGAACCCGTAGGCCATCGCCAGCGAGCCGTAGGAGACGCCCACGACGCCGACGGCCAGGCAGACCAGAAATATCGCTTTTTTGGTGTCTTCGGGCAGGGTGCGGAGATGTTCTAGCATCATCTTATGTTTTCCATATCGAACGAAATCGCCATTATAATGACCGTAATCTGTTACCATATCAAGCGAACGAATCGTTCATTTTAACGAACAGTGGGGGAGTTTTATGACCCAGCCAATAGACACCATCGCAAAAAGTTTGGTGCGTGAACGCGGGCGGACGGGGCTGTCGCTGGCGGAAGTCGCCCGCAGGGCCGGGATTGCGAAATCCACGCTTTCACAACTGGAAGCCGGGAACGGTAATCCTAGCCTGGAGACGCTCTGGGCGCTGTGCGTGGCGTTAAATATTCCGTTCGCCACGCTGCTGGAGCCGCAGAGTGCCAGAACGCAGATTATTCGCCGGGGAGAGGGCAGCCGCATTGCCGCCGAACAGGCTAATTATGTCGCTATTTTGCTGGCAACCTGTCCGCCAGGCGTGCGTCGGGATATCTATCTGATCGAAGCGCAGCCCGGAACGCCAAGGCTTTCAGAGCCGCATCCACCGGGTTCGGTGGAGCATATGATTGTGACGCAGGGGCGGGCTCTGGTCGGCCTGACGGAGTCTGCCGCGGAGCTGGGCGTCGGGGACTATATTTGCTATCCGGCAGATCAGTCACATATTTTTCGGGCGCTGGAGCCGGACACGATGGCCATTATGGTGGCCGAGCAAAACTAACAGACCCGGGCTGCCGTGATAATACAGCCCGGACGGCGCTCGTTAGTGTGCAACGGATTTAGAAAAGAGGTTAATAACCAGCACACCGAGTATAATCAGCGCCATCCCTGCCAGCGCAGGCCAGTCGAGTTTTTGCCCGAGGAAAAGCCAGCCAATCATACCAATGAGCACGATGCCGGCGCCGGACCAGATGGCATAAATGATCCCGGTTGGGATAGTGCGCATGGTAATAGATAGCGCGTAAAATGCGACAGCATAAAAAAGAATCGTGACGACGCTTGGCCACAGGCGGCTGAAACCATCGGAAAGTTTTAACGCGGTGGTAGCAATCACTTCGGCAACGATTGCGAGAATAAGCCAGCTGTAGGTCATGTCGGTGTATCCAGTGAGAGACGGCGGTTGCGGGCGCTATTCTGACCTGGTGCCGTATTTTTCGAAAGACGGATAAGTAAAAAGGCGTATTCATCCTGATGAATGTTTATGAACTGTTTAATTTGTTAATTAAAGAATCTTGCGCTGGTTATATGGTTAATGAGTGGTGTCTTTAATGTTTAGGAAAGAAAATAGCAAAATATTATCCTTTGTAAGATTTTTCTTATCAACTATGATACCGGTAACATTTTAGGCTGACCGTATGCCTGCGATGTCGTGTAGTGTCGTTAACGATAAATAACCTCGGGGTGAGGCATGGACTGGTTAGTAGACTATTTTTCTACTTATCTGTATGGGTTGAAGGTCATAGCGATTGGGTTGGCGATTCTGATGCTTATCAGCGGAATCGACGATCTGTTTATTGATATTGTATTCTGGGTCCGCCGCCTTTGGCGCGCCTGTACCGTTTATCGCCGGCATAATCATTTAGGCTATAAGCAGCTGTATGAACCACAGGAAAAGCCGCTTGCTATTATGGTACCGGCCTGGAATGAAACCGGCGTTATTGGCAATATGGCGAGCCTTGCAGCAAGCACGCTCGACTACGAGAATTACCATATTTTTGTCGGTACATACCCCAACGACCCTGACACGCAGCGCGACGTCGATGAGGTGTGTGCCCGTTTCCCTAACGTGCACAAAGTGGTTTGTGCCCGCCCAGGCCCAACCAGTAAAGCCGACTGCCTGAATAATATCCTTGATGCGATTTTGCAGTTTGAGCGTAACGCCCGGTTCTCCTTTTCAGGGTTTATTCTGCACGATGCAGAAGATGTTATCTCCCCGATGGAGCTGCGGCTGTTCAACTACCTCGTTGACCGTAAAGATCTGATTCAGATCCCGGTTTACCCCTTCGAGCGGAGCTGGACCCATTTCACCAGCCTGAGCTATCTCGACGAGTTCTCCGAGCTCCACGGCAAGGATGTCCCGGTGCGTGAGGCGCTGGCAGGCCAGGTGCCAAGCGCTGGCGTCGGCACCTGCTTCAGTCGCCGCGCGGTGCTGGCGCTGCTTGCCGATGGTGACGGTATCGCCTTTGATGTGCAAAGTCTGACCGAAGACTATGACATCGGTTTCCGCCTGCGGCAAAAGGGTATGGAGGAGATATTCTGTCGTTTCCCGGTGGTGGATGACACCGATCGTTCCGCAAGGCCGTTCGGCCAGCGCAAACGCACCGCTAAAGTGATCTGCGTGCGTGAATACTTCCCTGATACCTACACAACGGCGGTACGCCAAAAGTCCCGCTGGATTATTGGTATCGTTTTTCAGGGATTTAAGACGCATCGCTGGAGCAACAACTGGGTACTTAACTACTTCCTGTGGCGCGACCGGAAAGGTGCCGTGGCTAACTTCCTGAGTTTTGCCGCCATGCTGGTGATGCTGCAGCTGGTGGCGCTGTTAATTTATCAGCGCAGCGTAGAAGGCGCCTGGCAGTTCCTGTCGATCTTTGTCGGCGGCGCATGGCTCAGCACTCTGCTGTGGATAAACTTTTTCCTGATGGCCAACCGAATTTTACAGCGAATTATTTTCGTCACCGGCTACTACGGCTTAGGGCAGGGACTGATGTCCATTCCACGCCTGTTCTGGGGTAACTTAATCAACTTTATGGCCAACTGGCGTGCAATTCGTCAGGTGATCCAGCATGGTGATCCGAGGCGCGTTGCCTGGGATAAAACAACTCATGACTTCCCGACAGTCAACACCCGCAACCGTGCTCTTCGTCCGCTGGGTGAAATTCTGGTTAGCCAGGGCGTTATCAGCGAAGAGCAACTGATGGAAGCGCTGCAAAACAGAGTACCTGGCCTCAAACTTGGGGGTAGCCTCGTTAATCGCGGGGTGATTACGGCCCAACAGCTAGCGAATGCTCTGGCGGAACAGGCAAGCGTGCCGATGGAAATCATCGACAGCCGTCGTTTAGATGAGGCGCTGGTTAAATCTGTGCCGGCAAATGTGGCGCTGCACTACGCGGTGCTTCCGCTACGCGTGGAGCAGGGAACGCTGATTTTTGCCAGCGAAAGTGCCATTGACCCCGTCTCTCTTGCTGCGCTGGGGCGCAAAGTTCAGCGCCCAGTAAGTTACGTTATCGTGCCGCGAGGTGAAGTTGTGGTGGGGCTACGTCGCTGGTATCTCCAGTCAGAAAACGACCCGTCGGAACTGCTCACCAGAGCGGTCAATGCGGAAATGTTAACTTCGGCTCAGGCCGAGGCTATCTGGCAGGAATATGTCTCCGGGCAAATTTTGTTTGCCGAAGTGCTGATTACGGAAAGTCACCTGGATGAGGCGGTACTGAAAGCAGTACTGCTGCGCTATGAACGCAGTGAAATGCAGTTTGGTGATTTCCTGGTGCAGGAACAAGTTGTCGACCAACACGCGGTCGATCACGCGCTGGAACAGCAGAAAATACTCCAGCCTTCTTTAAGTGGGCTGATGCATAAAGCCGGGTTAAGCAGCCTGCAAATCTCCAGCCTTGCAGGAGAAATAGCATGAAGTTCAGCCTTAAACCGTTAGCCATTTTAACCTGTGGCCTGATGATCGCTGGGTATTCTCTGGCGGCAACCGAAGGTTCGAAAGAGGATCTGGGGTTAAGCGATTACCGCTACTTCAAGGTGTATCCGCATATTGAGCGTGCGCAAAAGGCGCTGAAAGCCAACGATGAACAGCGCGCCATCAGCAGTTTTCAGCACGCCCGCGAGCTGGCCCCGGACAGCGTCCGACTGACGCTCTGGCTTGCCGAAACGTATCGCCATTTTCACCATGACGATAAAGCAATCGCGCTGCTGAATGAGCAACTGCGCAAAACGCCCGACAACGCACAGGTCCGTCAGGCGCTGGACGCGATTCCCCGTCCAGCTAAAAATGTGACAACGCGTGAGCAACTGCTGGCGTTTAACGATGAATGCAACGCTTCTCCTTCCGTGGTATGCCGCGCCGAAGTGGGTAACTTTGCCGTTAAGCTTGGGGCACTGGATATCGCGCTGCAGCAGTTTAATGACGATGCGTTTCGCACCTCGCCTGCGGGTCACACGCTGATTCACAACCTGACTCAGCGCGCTATTTATCTGCAGGAATGGCAAACAGCCGATCGCGGTTTTGCCCTCCAGGACAGGCTGGCAACGCTGAGCGAAGAGCAGTATCAGCAGTGGTTTGCCATCCTGCTTCATCTTGGGCGCGACCGCCGTATATTGGATCTCCAGCAACAGGGCGTCATGAACACACCGGGTATGCAGCTGGCCTACGCTCAGTCCCTGGCGGCGCGCAAGAAACATCCCGAACTGGAAAATTACCTGTCCAGCCACAAGCCTGCCTTTGATACGGACAGTGAGAAACATAACTGGCGCTATCTGATGGTGACGTGGGGCGGGCTGAAGCTACCAGAGGCAACGCTGCCGATTGTGAAGCCAAAACCGCTCTCCGCCGCTGAAATTCGTATGGCTCAGGCGCGCGTGCTTAAAGACCAGTGCGATAAAGTCATCACCATCCTGGGCGACATGTCGTCGCAGTACGATGCGCAGAGCTGGTCGCACCTCGCGGAATGCTACCAGCAAACCTCGCCGGGAATGGCGCTGTATGCCGCCCAGCAGGCTCAATCCCGCGATGCTAATCCTTACTACGCGCGGCAGGTGGCTTATCTGGCGTTTGCCGTAGAAGACTACGCGCTGGCGCAAAGTAGCCTGCGGAGCGTGCCGGTTAAAACGCTTAGCGATGAAGACATCCGTGCCGCAGCGCGCAGCGCCTGGCTGGTGAAAGACAGCGCCGCGCTTGACTACTGGCGACAGGTGGCCTGGCAGCGAGCTATGCCGGAGCTGAACTTTGAGACCCCGCCGGAGCAGGATCACGCCACTCGCGGTTTTGCGCTGTTTAAAGCGGGAGATATGCCCGGCGCGCGCAGCGAGCTGGAGCAAGCGTTGCAAACCATGCCTGACTCGCCGGAAATCCTGCGACAGATGGTTTATATCAACCAGCGGCTGGATGACAAGCCGCAAACCAAACGCTACAGCGAGCGCGTTGTGGATGATATCGACAACACGCTGACCCCGTCTAAAGGCTTAACCGACGCGCAGCAAAAAGAGCGCTTCGCCTTCCGCCGCGTGCACGAAGATAGCCAGCGGCGCTGGACGTTCTCCTTTGACAGTTCGCTGGGCCTGACTTCCGCCTCTAAAAATGAAGCGGGCGCAGGCGGCGGCGTCTCACGAGATAAAAGCAACCGTAGTTATGGCCAGGCTGAAGCTGAATACCGCATTGGTCAGAATCAAATTCTGGATGGCGATCAGCTTTCGGTTTATACCCGACTGTTTGGCGGCAGCGCAGGGCACAGCAATATCGCGCCTATCTATCAGCCGATGGTGGGAATGGGCGTTCGCTGGAAGCCATTGCGTGAGCAGGTTATTTATCTGGCGGTGGAGCAGCAGCTTCCTCTCGATAAGGCAGACGATGCCCGGACGGATATGATGCTGCGAGCCAGCGCCTCGTTCCTGAACGGCGGGGAGTACAGCGATGACTGGCACCCGCTGGGTAAAGGCTGGTTTGCGCAGAACCTCTATCTGGACGCGGCGCATTTCGTGAAATACGACTATCAGCTGTACACGGCCGATTACCGCCAAAGCTGGCACCACAAGGTTTCGGAGCGACACACGATCGAACCTTACTGGCATGTGCAGTACAACAACCAGACGCGGCATTCACGCAGTACGGATAACAGGCTCGGCGGCGTAGGCGTTCGCTATAACACCTGGTTTGGCGAAACACATTATGATGCTTATCCCCACAAGGCGAGCGTGGGGCTGGAATACCAGCGGGTATTCGACGGCCGCAACCGCGATATAGATTCCAAAAACAGTCTGTTCCTTACCATAGGAGTGCGTTGGTAATGAAATTTACTCCGGCATTAACGCTGGCGGCCGTGCTGTTTTGCCCGGCGTCTTCCTTTGCCATTAACGCGGTAATGTATCAGCCCCAGCTGCGTGATATGTCGATGACCGACCAGCAGTGGACCACGATGCTGGCGCAGCTGAAGCAACAGGGCATTGATACTCTGGTCTTTCAGTGGAGCCGCTATGGGGACGCCTTTGCCGGCGGGGAGTCGCAACACTGGCTGGAAGGAAAGGCGCGTCTGGTCAAAAGCAGCGGACTGAAGCTGGTGCTGGGCCTGGCCGCGGACGATAGATTCTTCGAACGGCAAAATCAGCCGCTCACTGCGCTTGAAAGTTATTTTAACCTGCTGCGCGCCCGGGACGTGGCGGTTGCCACGCGCTGGACGCAGGTGCTCGGGGCTGAAAACATTGCGGGCTGGTACATCAGCAGCGAGCTGGACGACCGCCGCTGGCGAAGCCCGGATATGCAGCAGGCCGCGCTGGCATGGCTGACAAAAACCCATGAGTCTCTGGTCTCGGTGGCCGATAAACCGGTTGCCGTCAGCAGCTTCTTTGCCGGCAATATGTCGCCGGATGGCTACCAAAAATGGGTGACCACCTTGAGCCACAGCGGGGTGAAAATCTGGGTGCAGGACGGGGCCGGGACGGGCGTGTTAACGCCTGCTGCGCGAGCGCTGTACCGGCAAACGCAAAGCAGCGGTGAGGTTATCGAACTTTTCCGTCAGGATAAAAATACCGCTCACTTTAGCGCCGAGCCTGTTGCAACCGCCGAGCAGAAGCGCTTAATGTCGATCAAACCCGCAGCGGGGCAGGACAGAGTGTATTTCTCGCTACGTTATTTAGATGTTGCCAGCGGAATATTACAATATCGTAATGTGCCGCAGGCCAGTGTGAAAACAGATGTAAAATAAAAATGAATGACGGCCCTGTATTAAGGGCCGTCTGGTTATTTATTTCTTAAAGACTTCGATATTAATGTTTTTATGATTAGACTCGTCGCCGGTGGCGGCGATTATCACATAAAAGCAGTCGGCAGGCTTCACGTTGGACGCTTCACATTTTTGATTTACCTCTTTGGATAAATCCTTATGCCCGACGGTCGGGGTGCCATCTTGCTCCAGTGAAAGGTCGCCGATTTTTGTATAACCAGATGATTCTTCATGAGTAATTTGTTTTGCCGCAAAAACAGGTGATGAAACCAACAGCGTTAAAGCCAAAGCGGGTAGCATATATTTCATCTTTGTCATCCTCTGAATGTCTCATTGAAATGGTTAACTGTTTTTCCTCATTAACGCATTAAAGAATTAGCACAGTTTTAAAGAAAATCAATTTCTTCACCATGGATTCAGGATGAATTAACGGGGAAGGACTGAACATATTCCTTCCCACGACGTACGGCTCAGCGAATTAAGATTTAAAGCCTGCGGCGGTCATCAGCAGGCGAAATCCCATCCCCACTGCGGCCAGCGCAAATACGCTGACGCTCCATAGAATAACCATCCACATGACACGTTTAGCAGTCTCTTTCATTAGTGGTAGCCCTCGCCAGGTTGCACCTTCCCGCGAAATACGTAATAGCTCCAGAAGGTGTAAACCAGGATTATCGGAATAATAAACAGCGCCCCAACCAGCATAAAGCCCTGGCTTTGCGGTGGCGCAGCGGCCTGCCACAGCGTGATGTCCGGCGGAATGATGTTTGGCCAGATGCTGATGCCCAGCCCGCTAAAGCCCAGAAAAACCAGCCCCAGCGTCAGCACAAACGGCGTGGCGTGCAGGCTGTCGGTTGCCCGCACGCTGCGCCAGAGCCACAGGCTGAAGAGCACGACAAGCAGCGGGACCGGCAGCAGGAACAGCAGATTTGGCAGGGAGAACCAACGCTCGGCAATATTCGCGTGGCGAAGCGGCGTCCAGAGGCTGATCACAGCTATCACGGTCAAAAGCGCCAGCAGCAATGCCGGGGTCAGGCTCCGCATTCTTCTTTGCAGCGGATCTTCGCTTTTCATCACCAGCCAGGTGGCACCCAGTAAAGCGTAGGCTATGACCAGACCCAGGCCGCAGAAAAGGTTGAACGGCGTCAACCAGTCAAGCTGGCTACCGGCGAAATGCCGCCCGCTGACTGAAAAGCCGGAGATAACGGCTCCGACGGCGATACCCTGGCAAAAAGTTGCCAGAATCGATCCCCCCAGAAACGCGTTGTCCCAGAAAGGGCGGTGCGCCGGCGTGGCCTTAAAGCGGAACTCGAAGGCGACGCCGCGAAAAATCAGCCCCACCAGCATCAGCGTGAGCGGAATAGTCAGGGCATCGACGATAACCGCATACGCCAGCGGGAAGGCACCAAACAGGGCAGCCCCGCCCAGCACCAGCCAGGTTTCGTTCCCGTCCCAGACCGGTGCCACGCTGTTGACCATCACATCGCGGTCTTCAGCGTCGCGAATAAACGGAAACAGAATGCCAATCCCCAGATCGAAACCGTCCATCACGATATACATCAGGGTGGCGAAGACGATAATCACAAACCAAATAACGGATAAATCGATGCCCATTAGCGCGTCTCCTCGAGTGATTCAGCGACCGCAGACAGCGGGCGGGATGGGGTGCCTTGTGCCGGATGGTCGTCGAACGGCTGCGGGCCTTTTTTGATGAGCCGAATCATGTAGCCGTAGCCGACGCCAAACACCGACATGTACACCACAAAGAAAGCGGCCAGGCTGACGCTCATTTGCAGCGTACCGTGGGCAGACACGGCATCTTTGGTGCGCAGCAGGCCATACACGACCCACGGCTGGCGGCCAACCTCCGTCGTAATCCACCCGGCCAGAATAGCAATCAGCCCCGATGGCCCCATCCACAGCGCAAAGCGCAGGAACGGGCGGCTCTCAAACAGCCTGTCGCGGTAGCGAAGCCACAGGCTGGCGACGCCGAGCAGGATCATCAGCATGCCTAAGCCCGCCATCACGCGGAACGACCAAAAGACAATTGGCGAGTTAGGGCGGTCCTCTTTCGGAAACTCTTTCAGGGCAGGCACCTGTTTTTCCAGACTGTGGGTGAGGATCAGGCTGCCGAGTGCCGGGATTTCCAGGCCAAAGCGGGTGCGCTCCTGGTCCATATCCGGCAAACCGAACAGCAGCAGCGGCGTCGGCTCGCCGGGACGGTTTTCCCAGTGTCCCTCAATGGCGGCGATTTTAGCCGGCTGATGCTGGAGCGTATTCAGGCCGTGCATGTCGCCGATCATTGCCTGAAGGGGGGCGACAATCACCGCCATCCACAGGGCCATTGAAAACATGGTGCGAATGGCTGGCGTGTTATTGCCGCGCAGCAGGTGCCAGGCGGCGGAGGCCCCAACAAAGAAGGCGCTGCTGAGGAACGCCGCCACGGACATATGCAGCAGGCGATAAGGGAATGACGGGTTAAAGACCACCGCTAACCAGTCCACCGGGACGACCTGCCCGTTGTGGATCTCAAAGCCCTGCGGGGTTTGCATCCAGCTGTTTGAGGCGAGGATCCAGAAAGTGGAAATGATTGTCCCGAGCGCCACCATACAGGTGGCGAAGAAGTGCAGGCCCGGGCCAACGCGGTTCCAGCCGAACAGCATCACGCCCAGAAAACCGGCTTCAAGGAAGAAAGCGGTCAGCACTTCGTAGGTCAGCAGCGGGCCGGTGATGCTGCCGGCAAACTGCGAGAACCCGCTCCAGTTGGTGCCGAACTGGTAGGCCATGACCAGCCCGGAGACCACGCCCATGCCAAAGTTAACGGCAAAAATCTTCGACCAGAAGTGGTATAGCGAGCGGTAAACCGGGTTTTTAGACTTAAGCCAGAGCCCCTCAAGTACCGCGAGATAGCTGGCAAGCCCAATGGTGATGGCCGGGAAAATAATGTGGAAGGAGACAGTGAAAGCAAACTGAATCCTCGCCAGGTGAAAAGCGTCTAAACCGAACATGCAGAACTCCGCATAGCAAATTATTCGGCTCGATTGTAGGCCGCGCCACGTCTGGGATGTAGAAACAGAGGGGCACGAAAAAGGGATAACAGTTTGACTGAGAACTAATTCGACACTTTCCAGTCTATATCGCGAATGCTCTTTTAGGGGAACAAGATGCTGTCACCGAAGTTTGGCGTATTTTTACTGATTGGATTCTGCCTGGCGTCCCAGGCTTTTGCCGTGGATCTGTTGTCCCCCGCCAAAAGCGAGATCGCCATGCAACTGGTGTCCAGCGCGGAAAACGCTTCGCTGGACTGGCGAAAACAGTATGCCTATATAGAAGATATCGACGACGATCGCGGCTATACCGCTGGTCTGATCGGTTTTACTTCCGCCAATGGCGATATGCTCGACGTTGTGGAGCGCTACACGTCAAAGCGGGCGGCCAACCCGCTTGCGAAGTATCTGCCAGCCTTGAAAACGCTCGCGGAAGAAGAAAGCAGCGCCCATACCGGACTTGACCCTGATTTTGTCCGCGCCTGGAAAAGTGCCGTCAGCGATCCTGCCTTCAGGGCCGCACAGGATGAAATTCTGACTGAGCAGTATCTGGAGCCCGCCGTCGAGCAAGCGAAAGAAGACGGGCTGAGCACGCTCGGGCAGTTTATCTATTACGATGCGCTGGTGATGCATGGGCCGGGTAACCAGCGAGAAGCGTTTGGGGGCATACGCGCGGCGGCAAAAAAAGTCGCTAAAACGCCCGCGCAGGGCGGCAACGAAAAAGCCTGGCTGAACGCGTTTTTAGATGCCCGGGTGACAATTATGCGGGAAGAAAAAGCCCACGAGGATACATCGCGAGTTGAGCTTGAACAGCGCCGCTTTCTCAGAGAAGGAAATTACAGCCTGTCCCCGCCGCTGCGCTGGCGCACCAATGACGAAGACTTTGTTATTGAGCACTGAATGCTAACTTTTTTGTCCTTCAGGGCGATTTAGCCCGAAGGGCACAAAGGTGACTTTCGCAGTCACCAGCGTTATGCCAGGCTTTAGCTGTTCACTGAGCAAAGGAGGCCGTATTGTGAATAGCGTAGTGATTGTTACCCAGAATTATCTCTCAGCTTTCCCGAATCCCATTCAGATCAAACGTCATGAAACCGTCGCCATTAGCCATAGCGATCTCGAGTGGCGCGGCTGGGTGTGGGTCAC
Source organism: Cedecea sp. B1(4) (assembly GCF_059414925.1). Taxonomy (NCBI): domain Bacteria; kingdom Pseudomonadati; phylum Pseudomonadota; class Gammaproteobacteria; order Enterobacterales; family Enterobacteriaceae; genus Cedecea; species Cedecea sp. B1(4). The sequence goes on from NZ_JCAHMZ010000002.1 coordinate 602,640, forward strand.
GCTCTCATCCGGCAAGTCAGGCTGGGCGCCGCAGCAAATCTTTATCCTGTCGGGGCCGCATGAAGCGGTCTGTCTGGAAGACTACACTGCACACGAACTGACGGTAAACGTGGATGAGAGACTTACCGTCAAGCGCTCTTTGAACGGCTGGTACTGGGCAGAGACATCTGAAGGGGAATGGGGTTGGGTACCCCATGAGAACGTTGCACTACTTCAGAATTAGCGGAGTTGCAGAGGGCTTAATCAATTCATTTCGCCATCCAGCAAGGCGGCCAGCCTTTCCTGCACGCTGATGCAGCCGGCCAGTACCAGATTACCTTGCAACAGGCCGCCGTTGGCGAGAAATGCAGTGCTGCTGCCGCCCGCCTCGGTGATCAGCAGCAGCCCGGCCAGCGCGTCCCAGCTGTTCATATGCTCCTCGTAGTAGGCGTGGACCTGGCCCGCGGCAACGTGCGCCAGCATCAGCGCACCTGCGCCAAAACGCCGGTACTCCATGCCGTCGTTCAGCACATCTTCTATAGTGCGCGCATAAAGTGGAACCGGCGCGCGGCTGGAACGGCCCAGGCCGATGACCACGCCTTCCGGGGACGGATCGTGAAGCTTGAGCGGTTTGCCGTTCAGGAATGCGCCCGCGCCGTGGCGGGCAAAAAAGAACTCATCGCGGTCGGGGGCGTAGATAATCCCCAGCTCAATCACGTTCTGCCTGACGTAAGCGAGGGAGACGCACCAATAGTCCATGCCAAGAATAAAGTTAGTGGTGCCATCAACCGGATCGAGCACCCAGACGCCGCGTTCGCCTTCCTCCAGGCCGCTTTCTTCCCCCAGAAAACCGTCCTGCGGGCAATGCGTCTGCAGCCAGCTTTTAATCTCCTGCTCAACCAGAATGTCCGCCTGTGAGACAAAATCCTGGCGGCCTTTTTTTTCCACGCTTAAGCCTGCATCGCGCAGCGCCTGGGCACGGGCGCCGGCTTCGCGGATTAACGTGCATAACGCCTGTAGCTGTTGTTCGGTCATGTTTTGCTCTTAAGTAAGGGAAATTGACGTGTGTCGATGAATCAGGTTGACCTTCACCCAACTGGTGCGTGAAGGCTGTGCAGGCGTACGGGCGCGCTCCAGCAGGTGAGCCAGCGCCAGCCGGGAGATTTCCGCCACGTCCTGGTTAAGGGTCGTGAGCCGGTAGCTGTACTGCGCCGTTTGTGGCGTGTTGTCGAAGCCGATCAGCTGAAAATCCTGTGGAGCATATTTGCCGCGCTGGCGCATCCCGTCAAGAAAGCCACACGCCAGCTGAGCGTTGGCGCAGAAAATACCGTCGGGGATCTGCGTTACGGCCGCTGCGGCCTGCCAGCCGCCTTCATAGCCTTCCTCTTCACAAAGTAGCGAAGCAAGGTTTTGCTCAACGTTTATACCACGTTCGATCAGCGCCTGGCGGAACGCTTCGCCGCGCATTCTGCCGGCCCAGGTAGAAGAGTGATTGTTGAGCCAGCCAAAAAGTTTGCATCCGCTGTTGACCAGCTGTTCGGCGGCGAGCACCGCCCCGGCGGCGTTATCCGAGCAGACGTAATCCACGCCGGGAATGTCGGGCTGGCGGTTGATGCCAACCACCGGAATATGCTGCTGCACGCACTCGTTCACCAGCGCTTCGGGAGGCTTGCCGGAGGTGACGATGACGCCGGAGACGCGAAACTGAGTGAAGTGCCGCAGCGTTTCCGCAAGCTCCTGCTCAGAGCGGATCTCCGTCACCAGAGCCTGAAAGCCGTTGCGCTGAATTTCGCTGAGAAGGCCGTCAAGCAGGCTGCTGCGAAACGGATCGTTGATGCGCGACACGATGACGCCAATCAGATGACTGCGGCGGCGGTTAAGGCCTTGGGCAAGAAAATTGACCTGATAGCCAAGCTCTTTGGCAACCTGCAGCACACGTTCCCGCGTGGCGGGAGAAATACTGCCGTTGTTGCTCAGCGCGCGAGAAACCACGGCGCGCGAAACGCCCGCCCGGCGGGCCACATCTTCGGCGGTCACGCTTTGTTTATGCATCGACGAACTCAAGGCAAATAATCCTCAGTGTAAAACCGCTGCTGATGGAAGTCGTACTGCAGCCCGTCCTGGCTGACGAACAGCCCGGCGTGAGGGCGGCAGGCCAGCTTCAGCGCGGGCAAAATGGCATCGTTGCAGTGGTATAACCCCAGCGACGGCAGCCCCAGCGATGTAAACAGTGTCAGGCAGCCGGGGAAGTCGCCGTGGGAGGCGTCCTCCGCCAGTTCAGACAGCGAGGCGCACTCCTGAAACGCCAGGTCCACGCCGGCCATCAGCGCGATGGAAGCTTCGGTGGGCCGTCCGTCGCCGCTATAGAACAACGCATATTCCCGAATATCCACGCGCAGCGCCAGGTTGGCCATTTCATGGCGGGTTGGGGCGGTGCGAATCCGCCAGTGATGCCAGTGAAAATCAGCTTCGCTGTCGCGCCATTCGATGGGGAAGCAGAGCGAAGGTTCTGGCCAGTTGGCGAGCGAGGCCAGCTGCATCAACACTTCGCGCTGTGCCGGCTGGCAGTAGATCACCAGCGGCTTTTGGCGGGCAAAACTCTTCCAGTGATTGAGCAGCGCCGTTAACCCAGAGCAGTGGTCGGGATGCACGTGGGTGAAAAACAGCACGTCGATGTCGTTTATGCCGCCGCCGCGCTGCCACAGTGCACGGGGAATGGTGGGGCCGCAGTCGATAAGCCATTGCCGGTTTTCGTCATCAACAATCCGCAGCGCGGAAGTATTTTGCCAGCGGGAGAAAGCGCTGCCGCAGCCAAGCACGTCGATTTTCATTGCCCCTCGCTAAAAATTTATCGCGGTTAATTAAAGTGTCACAAAGACACGCCACAGTAGGCTCACATCATCTCTGAGCGGCGTTTCATTTTTTTTACAACGAAATGAACACGTGTTCATTCAGAGCAAAAAAGACGTAAACAAACATGTCGGATACCGTTATGAGCTACCTGGAAATGGCGCACCTGCAAATTAGTTACGGCGAAAAGGTGGTGCTAAAAGAAATTAATCTTGCCGTGAAGAAAGGCGAGATGATTGCATTGCTGGGCCCATCCGGCTGCGGGAAAACAACGTTATTGAACGCGTTATGTGGGTTTATTCCTGTTAAGCAGGGCCGCATTGTTGTGGCCGGGAATAATATTACCCAAAGCCCGCCGGAGCAGCGAAATATCACCATGGTATTTCAAAGCTATGCGCTGTGGCCGCATTTAACGGTGGAACAAAATATTGGTTATGGCCTGAAGCTACGCAAGTGGCGGCGGGACGTGATTCAGGCCAGAGTGCTTGAGCTATTACAGATGGTGAACCTGACCGGCCTTGCCGGGGCTAAAATCACCGAACTTTCCGGCGGGCAGCGGCAGCGCGTGGCCCTGGCGCGCGCGCTGGCCATCGAGCCAGACGTACTGGTGCTGGATGAGCCACTGTCGAACCTGGATGCCAAAGTCCGGCTGAACGTGCGCCACGAAATCAAGCAACTGCAGAAAAAGCTGGGCTTCACCTCGGTGATCGTCACCCACGACCAGCAGGAAGCGCTGGTGATGGCCGACCGCATTGTGGTGCTGAATAACGGCCAAATCGAGCAAACCGGCACCCCGGAAGAGATTTATCAAAAGCCCGCCACGCCCTTCGTAGCTGATTTTATGGGAGCCGATAACCGTATTACGGCGGAAGAAATAAATACCCTGGGCCTGGCCTCGCTAAATAATAGCGGCGACCAGGAAATCTATTTCAGAAGTTCGGATGCCGCGCTTTCATCATTAAATAAATCTTTCCCGGAGGGGGGATTAACGCTTGAAGGGGTGGTTGAGCAAAATGCTTTTATTGGCCACAACTATCGCTACGCCATTCGCTGCCGGCAGCGTCTTTTCCATGCCGATTCCGTTGATAATTTGCCGTTGAATACACAAGTCAGGCTGCATGTGCCTGAGTCAGCCCTGCATATTTTTAGTTCGTCCCACACAGCTTGAACCAGTCTATTTTTCTGAGGGGTAATTATGTTTACTAAAACCAGACTTGCCGCCGTCACGGCGCTGTTTTTAAGTTATGGCGTACAGGCAGAAACCGTTTTAAACGTGGCCACCGCCGGTGACCAGAATATGGTGGATTACGTCAAAACCTGGCTGGGGCCAAAGTTTGAGGCCGCGCATCCGGGGGTGAAAGTGCGTGTGGTCGGCACCGGGCCGGGGGACGCAGGCTCGAATAAAATCATCGAAAAACTGAGCGCTCAGCAGCAGAGCGGGGCCAAAACCTGGGATATCGACGTGGCGGTGGTTCACCAGAAAGCGGGCGGCGAGCTGGTGGAAAAAGGGCTGCTGGAAAAATACCGCCAGCACATCAAAACGGGCGACATGGTCTCCGCGGATAACGCGAAAAATGCGCTGGGCGTGAACGTGGACGGCTATGTGATGCCGATGTTCCTGAGCCAGACGGCTATCGCCTGGAACAGTGAAACCATGACAGCGCCACCGGCCTCTTATGACGAGCTGGTTGCGTGGGCGGCGAAACACCCGCAGGCGTTCGGCTACAACGGCATTAAAAACGGCATGTCTGGCGTCAGTTTTGTCGTTGGCTGGATCTACGCCTACGGCACCGACGCCCAACGTTTATCCGCCTTGCCTTACGATAAGAGCGTAGAGAAAAACTGGTCGCAGGCTTTTGAAAAGCTGAAAGCGTTTAATAAGAACGTGACCTTTACGCCGGGCAACGCCGGTACGCTAGATATGCTGACCCGCGGGGAAATCGCCATGGGGCCGGTCTGGGTGGATATGTTCTACACCTGGAAAGATCAGGGCAAACTGCCGCCGTCCATCAAGCTCGCTTTGCTTTCACCGGGCATGCCGGGGCAGCCGATGTATTACGTCACGCCGGCCAAAGCGGCACAGCCTGAGCTGGCTCGCGAGTTCATTGCGCTGGCAACCAGCCCGGAAGTGCAGGCCGACGGGATCGTGAAGCAGTTCAACTGGTATCCGGGCATTGACGCTCAGTACGTCAAACCGAAGCTGGATGACGCAACCTGGAGCAAATTGTTTGCCGAGATTTCCCCGAAAGCGCTCGCCGATTACGGTAAAAGTTTCCCGATAGCGCCTTACTTTGACGACATCAAAGAAGGGTACGAAAGCCAGGTGTCTAACTAATCCTTTCCTGGCGCCCGGTTCAGGTCGGGTGCCACGCTCAAGTTCAAAGGTTTGCTATGCGCGTTTCGTTAAACTATCTGCTGCTGGTGAGCCCCGCCGCGCTGATGATTATGGTGCTGTTTCTATACCCGCTGGGCTTTTCTCTGGTGGCCGCCTTTACTTCTGATGCCGGGGCGCTGACGTTACAGCACTTCGCCAAAGTCCTGACGCTGTACTCCAACGATATCCTGTTCACGGTGTTTATCGTGCTGGTGTCGGTTGCGCTGCTGGCCGCGTTGTCGATAACGATCTCGGCGGTGATCGCGCTTTCTTCCTGCCGCCCTGTTGTTCGGTTGCTGGGCATGCTTTACCGCCTGCCGCTGTTTATTCCGTTTATCGTTGCCGCGCAGATGATGCGCACGTTTCTGGCCAAAAACGGCCTGATGAATAACCTGCTGGTTGCCAGCGATCTGGTGCAGCCACTGGACACGATCTCCTGGCTCGGCTGGAAAGGGATCATCATTACCTTTGTCTGGAAACAGCTGGCGTTTGCCACCTTGCTGATTTGTGGGGCGATGGCGGCGCTGGAGCCTGCGCAGGTGCTGGCGGCCAGAAACCTGGGCGCTTCGCGCGGTCGCATTCTGTTCGACATTATTTTGCCGCAGGTGTTACCGGCCATTGGCGTCGCGCTGGTGCTTTCCACGGTGACCATGATGTCCGTGCTTTCCGTGCCGCTGATGATTGGCACCGGAACGCCAACGATGCTGACCGTGGACATGGCATTCCGCGTTAACTCCTACAGCGATTATGCGGTGGCTAACGCGCTGGGCGTGATTTCCCTGCTGATTTGCGGGGCGCTGTCCTGGTTTTATCTGCGCCACAGTCTGCGCCAGAAAGGAGGGGAAGCATGAGCCTGATAAAAGGCCGATTAGGCCTGCCGCTGCAGGGGCTGCTGTTGGCTTTTATGCTGTTTGCGATGTTCGGCCCACTGCTAAACCTGCTGGTCTGGACGGTGGCTGAAAGCTGGTTTTATCCGCATGTCTTGCCGAGCCAGTGGGGATTAAAGTACTGGTATCAGGTGTTTAGTCCGTACAGCGATGTGTCCGGCTCGCTGCTGACCAGCGTGTTTATTGCCGTGCTGTCGGTGCTGGTTTGCCTGCTGATTTCCGTTCCCGCAGGCTACGCGCTTTCCCGTCGCGCGATGCCGTTCCGGGTGGTGTTTATGCTGCTGTTTTTGATCCCGCAGGCGTTTCCAAACCTGACGGTGTATATGAACATCGCCCGGCTTTTCTATCAGTGGGGGCTGAACGGCACGGTGGCTGGCGTGGTGCTGGTGCACAGCGTACATGGCCTGATGTATTCAGTCTGGATTTGCGTCGCCGCGTTTTCGGCTGTCGACCCGCTGCAGGCGCGGGCGTCCCGTAATTTAGGGGCAGGGCCGCTGTTTACCTTCTGGCATATCGTGCTGCCGCAGGCTTTGCCGGGGATCATGGCCGCCGGGATTTTCGTGTTCCTGGAATCGCTGGATGAGTTTACCGGCACCTTTTTCGTCGGCGCGCCGGATATCACCACGTTGCCGCTGCTGCTTTACAACGCCAGCATGTCCGGGAATTACCAGGTATCGTCGATTACCGCGCTGATTTTGCTGGTACCGTCGCTGCTGTTTATGCTGGTCATCCATAAGTTTATGCGGCCTGAGATGCTGTCGAAGCTGGGCAAGTGATGCAGGGCATTGGCTACAATACAGATAATTCCGGGCGGATAATGTTTTAGATTATCCGCCTGAGGGGGGAAAACCCCGTTATCCGTTTGTTTTCGAGGTGTCCATGAAGAAGCGATATGCTCTCGCCGCAATTCCGGTTTTACTGACGACCTTTAGCTCCCTGGCTTCCTCGGAAGCGGCCTGGCAGCAGTTGGACAAAGACGTGCAAAAAAGCTGTCTCGCCATCAGCGCCCTGCAGGAGAAAAAGATACAAGGTAAACGCACTGACTTCAGCGACGAGGTCGGCTACTCGGCGGTGGTGATTTCAGGCAACTACAAATTTAAGAACAGCCAGCCGGTGCCGGGCAAAGAACTGTGTCTTTATAACCGCAAAACGAAAAAGGCCAGTCTGGAACAGATGCAGTAGCATTTTTGCACGGTTAAAGAATATATCCCTGCAAAGACAATCTCTTTGAACGACAGGCAGTTATCCCTCAGCCGGGACGCTGCCTGTTTTATCTGGCGCAAAACTGCCATTTCCCCGTCACGTTTCTGCCATAAACCCCTCCCATACTGACTGACTTCTGACCCCTGACAGGTTTGCAGACAATGGCAAAACGTCCCTGGCTTCCGTGGCTTATCCTCACGCCATCTTTGATCTTTTTACTGCTCTTTACCTGGTTCCCGCTGATCCGCTCGGTGTACGACAGCCTGTTTGATACGCGTCTGGCGGGGGAGGCCGGCGCGTATGTGGGCGCAGGTAACTATGTTCGCCTTTTTGCCGACGCGGTTTTCTGGAAATCGCTGGTGAATAATCTGTTCTATATCGTGCTGACCGTGATCCCCGGCGTGGCGCTCGCGCTGCTGCTGGCGGTTGCGCTGTGGGAAAATCATCGCGTTAACCGCTGGCTGCGGACGGCGTTTTTCTTCCCGATGATCATTCCCATGGTCAGCGCAGCGGCGCTGTGGCTGTTCATCTTTATGCCGGGCATAGGGATGCTGGATTACTACCTGGCGAAGCTGTTCGGGCCGATGAATAACAACTGGCTCGGCCGCAGCAACAGCGCGCTGTACGCCCTGGCGCTGATTGGTGTCTGGAAGTTCGCGGGCTATTACATGCTGTTCTTCCTCGCCGGCTTACAAAGCCTGCCAGCCTCGGCGCGTGAAGCGGCGATCATGGAAGGCGCAAGCTCCACGCAGGTATTCTTCAAAGTCACTTTACCGCTGCTTCGCCCGACGCTGAGCTTTGTGATAACCACGGCGCTTATCTACTCGATTACGCAGATTGACCACGTGGCGGTGATGACGCGCGGCGGGCCGGATAACGCCACCACCGTGCTGCTGTATTACATCCAGAGCCTCGCCTGGGACACCCATGATTTAGGCAAAGCCTCTGCCGCCACCTTCCTGACGCTGGCCGGGCTGTTTGTCTTCTCGTTCGTTAACCTCAAACTGCTGGAAAGGGGCGCCCACCATGAGCGTTGAGTTTTCTGGGGCCGTTGTCAACGCGCGTAGCGTACCGCAGCCGCTGTGGTTGCGCCTGCGAAAATCAAAGGGCGTGACGCTCACCGTGCTGATGTGTTGCCTGGCGCTGCTGTGGGTTAGTCCGTTTATCTGGATGCTTTCATCGGCTTTTAGCGCCAGCACCTTCGGGGAAGGCATGGCCTCAATATTGCCGCGTTTTCCGCTCACGCTGGATAACTTCCGCGATGCGTGGCAGAGCGCCGACTGGCTCAGTTTGTACGCCAATACGCTGATTTTCAGCTTCGGTACTTTCTTCGTGCAGCTCATCACCATCACCACCGCCGGGTACGTTTTTGCCTGCCATGAGTTTCGCGGCAAGCAAACTCTGTTCCTGCTGTTTCTGGTGCAGCTGATGATCATGCCCGTCGTGATGATGGTGCCGAACATGATGACGCTCAAAGCGCTGGGCCTGCTCAATACGCTGACCGGCGTGATGATGCCGTATTTCACCTCCGCGTTCGGCGTGTTCCTGATGCGTCAGGCGTTTCTCGCCATCCCGAAAGAGCTGGAGGAGGCCGCGCTGATGGAGGGCTGCCGCTGGTGGCAGGTGCTTTACCGCGTGCTGCTGCCGATGTGCTGGCCGTCGGTGCTGGCTTTCGCCACCGTGAGTATTACCTACCACTGGAACGAGTACCTGTGGCCGCTAATGATGCTCAACGACCCGGACAAACAGGTGCTGACGGTCGGGCTCGTTTCGTTTGCTATGGGCGCCGAATCCGGCGGCCAGTGGGGCACCATTAGCGCCGGGACCATTATGGTTTGCCTGCCGCTGATGCTCGCCTTTATCGCCTTCCAGAAGCAGTTTCTGCGAAGTTTTGGTTTTTCAGGTATCAAGTAAGGAGTTGAGTTATGTTATTGGCCCATATTTCCGACACCCATTTCCGCAGTCAGAACCAGAAACTGTACGGCTTTATCGACATCAATGCGGGCAATGCCGACGTGGCCTCGCAGCTGAACGCGCTGCGTGAGCGCCCGGATGCGGTCATCGTCAGCGGGGATATCGTCAACTGCGGGCGCCCTTCAGAGTACGAGGTCGCGCGCCAGGTGCTCGGCACCATTAAGTCGCCGCTTTATTTGATCCCCGGCAACCACGACGATAAAGCGCATTTTCTGGAATACCTGCGCCCGCTTTGCCCGCCGTTGGGTGACGACCCGGAAAACATCCGCTATGCGGTGGACGACTTCGCTACCCGGCTGCTGTTTATCGACTCCAGCCTCGCCGGGCACTCTAAAGGCTGGCTGACCGACAATACCGTGTCCTGGCTTGAAGCGCAGTTAACCGCGAGCGGCGACAAGCCCACAGCGATCTTTATGCACCATCCACCGCTGCCGCTGGGCAACGCGCAAATGGACAAAATCGCCTGCGAAAACGGCCACCTGCTGCTGGATTTGGTCGTCCGTTTCCCGTCGCTGGTGCGTATTTTTTGCGGCCACAACCACAGCCTGACGATGACCCAATACCGCCAGGCAACGATAGCGACGATTCCCGGCACGGTTCACCAGGTCCCGTATCACTTTGAGGACAGCCGCCCGTATTACGATCTGTCGCCGCCGTCCTGCCTGATGCACCGCCAGGTGGGCGACCAGTGGGTGAGCTATCAGCATTCTCTGGCGCATTATGCTGGCCCGTGGCTGTATGACGCGGCGATCAGTTGCCCGACGGATGAGTATTAATCGCCATGTTAAGACTGAACCAGGTAAGTAAGCAGTTTGAAGGCAAAGCGGCGCTGAACGCGCTATCGCTCAGCATCGACGAAGGCGAGTTTGTGGTGCTGGTCGGGCCGTCCGGCTGCGGTAAAAGTACGCTGTTGCGGATGCTGGCGGGGCTGGAAGAGGTTAGCGGCGGCGAGATTTGGCTCGGCGGCGAGAACATTACTGCGATGTCGCCGCGTGAGCGCAACTTCGCGATGATCTTCCAGAACTATGCGCTGTTTCCGCACCTGACGGTACGGGACAACATCACCTTTGGCATGAAGATCCGTAAAGAAGATAAAGCCAGCTGGCAGCCGCGCCTCGAGCAGGTGGCCACGATGCTGCAGCTGGGTGAAATGCTCGACCGTAAACCGGCCAAACTGTCCGGCGGGCAGCGCCAGCGTGTGGCAATGGCGAGAGCCATTGTGCGCAATCCGCGTCTGTTTCTGATGGATGAACCGCTCTCTAACCTGGATGCCCGCCTGCGCACCGAGGTGCGCGACAGCATCATGGCGCTGCACCATCAGCTTAAAACCACCACCATCTACGTCACCCACGATCAGACGGAAGCCATGTCGATGGCGGATCGCATAGTGGTGATGAACGGCGGCGTGGTGCAGCAGGTGGGTGAGCCAGAGCACCTTTATGCCCATCCAGCCAACCTGTTTGTTGCCGGTTTTATTGGCTCCCCGGCCATGAATTTGGTTTCTTTGCCTTGTGAAAACGGCCGCGTTTTGCCCGCCACGATGAATTTGCCTCTGCCGCCTGCTGCGGAAAAAGCGCAAAGCGTCTGGTTCGGGATCCGCCCCGAGCACCTCACCGACAGGCCAGAAAACGGGCACCTGACGCTAACGGCGACGGTGCTGCAACGAGAACTGATGGGCGCAGATTATCTGCTCCATGTCAGCACCCCCCTGGGAACGTTACGCTACACCCGTCGCCACCGCGGCGAGGTACCAGAAAAAGGCGATACGCTTACCCTCGGTTTTTCTTCATCGGATATACACCTTTTCCACACAGACCTTCACCACAACTTACACCAGGAGATTGACCATGTTTAACCCCCTGATGCATAAATGGCGGGCGCTTGCCGTTTGCTGTTCGCTGGCCGTGAGCGGCGCAGCGCTGGCAAAAGAGAAAATTGATTTTATGTTCCCGGCGCCGGTCGACGGCAAGCTGACAATGGAGATGACCCGCGTCATCAAGGCGTTTAACGATTCGCAGCAGGACGTCGAAGTCCGCGGTATTTTTACCGGCAGCTACGACACCACCAAAATTAAAGCGGAATCCGCCCAGAAAGCCGGGCAGCCGCCGGCGCTGGTCATTATGTCGGCCAACTTCACCACCGACCTCGCGCTAAAAGACGAAATCCTGCCGATGGACGAGCTGTTTAAATACGGCAACCGCAAGGCGGGCGATTTCCTGATGAACGACTTCTGGCCGGCAATGCACAAGAATGCCCAGGTAATGGGCGTGACGTACGCGATTCCGTTCCATAACTCCACGCCAATCCTGTACTACAACAAAACCATGTTCGATCAGGCAGGTATCAAGCAGCCGCCACAGACCTGGGCCGAAATGCTGGCCGATGCGAAGAAGCTGACCGACGCCAGCAAAGGGCTGTGGGGCATCATGCTGCCGTCCACCAACGACGATTACGGCGGCTGGATCTTCTCCTCGCTGGTTCGAGCCAATGGCGGCAACTACTTCAACGAAAACTATCCGGGCGAAGTGTATTACGACTCGCCGACCACCATTGGTGCACTGCGCTTCTGGCAGAACATGGTTTACCGCGACAAAGTGATGCCGTCCGGCGTGCTTAACTCCAAGCAGATCAGCGCTGCGTTCTTCAGCGGTAAACTGGGGATGGCGATGCTGAGCACCGGCGCGCTGGGCTTTATGCGCGAAAATAGCAAAGATTTTGATATGGAAGTGGCGATGATGCCCGCCAAAGAACAGCGGGCGGTGCCTATCGGCGGCGCGAGCCTGGTAAGCTTCAAGGGCATTTCCGACGCGCAGAAAAAGGCGGCTTATCAGTTCCTGACGTATCTGGTTAGCCCGCAGGTTAACGGCGCGTGGAGCCGTTTCACCGGGTATTTCTCGCCGCTGAAGGCCTCCTACGACACGCCGGAAATGAAAGAGTACCTGCAGAAAGATCCGCGGGCGCAAATCGCGCTGGATCAGCTGAAATATGCCCATCCCTGGTATTCGACTTATGAAACGGTTGCCGTCCGTCAGGCGATGGAAAACCAGCTGGCGGCGGTGGTGAACGATCAAAAGGTGACCCCGGAAGCGGCAGCGAAATCCGCCCAGCAAACGGCGGACAGCCTGATGAAGCCGTACGTTGAGAAAACCGCGCTGGCCGATGTGAAGTAAAATCCCCACGTTTACCTTTTCACGGGCGGTTTTACCGCCCGTTATCTTCGTGTTAAAAAACTCACTTTCTGACTATAACAGTTGTACAAAACAGCGTATTTTTAGCGCTGTGATATAGACAGGGAGCAGCGCATGAAAAAGTACCAGCAACTGGCACAGCAGATCCTCGACCAGATTGCCCTCGGCGTCTGGCAGCCGGGGGATCGTTTGCCGTCGCTGCGCGAGCAGGTTGGCCACAGCGGCATGAGCTTTATGACCGTCGGCCACGCCTATCAAATGCTGGAAAGCCAGGGGGCGATTGTGGCAAGGCCGCAGTCCGGCTACTACGTTGCGCCCCGACCCGTGGCACGCACTGCGCCGCCAGCGGTGCAGGTCACCCGTGCGGAAACCGTCGATATCAATACCTATATTTTTGATGTGCTGCAGGCAAGCACGGATGCCTCCGTGGTGCCGTTTGGCTCTGCGTTCCCGGACCCTCGCCTGTTTCCGCTCCAGGCGCTCCACCGTTCAATGGCGGCAGTCAGCAAAACGGCGACCGCCATCAGCGTGATTGAAAGCCTGCCGCCGGGTAACGAAGCGCTGCGCCACGCTATCGCCCAGCGCTACGCCCAGCAGGGGATGCAGGTTTCACCGGACGAAATTGTTATCACCGCTGGCGCGCTTGAGGCGCTCAACCTTAGTTTGCAGGCGGTCACCGAGCCGGGTGACTGGGTCATTGTCGAAAACCCTTGTTTCTACGGCGCGCTGCAGGCGCTGGAACGTCTGAGGCTGAAAGCGCTATCGGTCGCCACCGACCCGGTAAGCGGGATTGATCTCGATGCCCTGGCGCAGGCCCTGGCCGAATACCCGGTCAAGGCCTGTTGGCTAATGACCAACAGCCAGAACCCGCTGGGCGTGACGCTGCCGCCGGAGAAAAAAGCGCGGCTGGTGCAACTGTTGCGAGCCCATAACGTCACGCTGATTGAGGATGACGTGTACAGCGAGCTTTATTACGGGCGGGAAAGGCCGCTGCCTGCCCGGGCGTATGATACCCACGGTATGACTCTGCATTGCTCCTCGTTTTCAAAATGCCTGGTGGCCGGATTTCGCATCGGCTGGGTCGCCGCCGGGAAGCACGCCCGCCGCATTCAGCAGTTGCAGCTGATGAGCACCCTGTCCACCAGTTCGCCGATGCAGCTGGCGTTGGTCGATTTTCTGGCTACCCGCCGCTATGACACACACCTGCGCCGCCTGCGGCGACAGCTGGCAGAACGCAAGCAGCAGGCCTGGCAAACGCTAAGTGATCTTTTCCCTTCTGAAGTCAAAATCCACCGCAGCGAAAGCGGCTATTTCCTGTGGATTGAACTGCCGGAAGGGCTGGATAGCAGCCTGCTTAACGAGCGGGCGCTGGCGCATAAAATAAGCATCGCCCCGGGGAAAATGTTCACAACGGGCAGGGCCTGGGATAACTATTTTCGCTTCAACGCCTCGTGGAGCTGGGGCGAAAGAGAGCGTCAGGCCGTGGTGACGTTGTCACGTTTAATCAAGGAATTGATTGAGGAACACCATGTACAAGACTGAAAGATTGCTGCTGAGAGCTTGGCGAGACGAGGACTTGGTTCCGTTTGCCGAAATGAACGCTGACCCGGAGGTGATGCGCTATTTCTTGCAGCCCCTGACGTCGGAAGAAAGCCAGCGTTACCTCGAGACACTCCGCCATCGTATGGCTGAAAACGGCTTTGGCTTCTGGGCGGTGGAAGAACAACGCAGCGGTGAGCTGGCCGGGTTTGTTGGCCTGAATCGCCCCGGCAACTCGCTGCCGTTTGGCCCCTGTATCGAGATCGGCTGGCGGCTTCGAAAAGCGTTTTGGGGTAAAGGGTACGCGCCTGAGGCCGCGAGGGAAGCGCTGCGCATTGGTTTCGACGAATACGATCTGGACAGCATTGTGGCATTTACCGCACTGCCAAATTTGCCGTCTCAGCGGGTGATGGAGAAGCTGGGCATGCGCCGAAGCGGAGAGTTTGACCATCCCATGGTGCCGGAGCAGCATCCGCTGCTCCGGCATGTCTGGTATCAGATTCACCGGCAGGGGGTTTAAAAGCCGGCGAACCGGCTTGTGTTACCGCTATTCTGTCGGCTGAAAAACGTAATGGTCGCCTTTCGCCACAATATGCCCGACGCCCGGGAACGGGAAGTGCGGGGCAAAAATCAGTTCACGATCGGCGGCCAGTTTGGCCAGCAGCGCTTGGCGGTTGGCTATTCCTTGCTGGCGATCGTTGTCATAGGCAATCGCCCATTCGGGCTTCGTCAGAGACACAATCGAGCTGTGCGCCGAGTCGCCAATGTCTAAAAGTCGCTGCTTGCCGGAGACAATCTGGTAGCCAACGTGCCCCGGCGTGTGGCCCGGCAGCGGCACAGAGGTGATCCCCGGCAGCACCTGGTCGCCTGGCTTAAAGGTTTTCACCTGCGGCTGGATGGCCTCAGCCAGCACCTTCATCTCCGGCAGCGTTTGCAGCCATGCCCAGTCCGGGGCGGAGATTTGCACCGTGGCGTGGGGGAATGCCTGCTTGCCGTCCGCCGTCAGCAGCCCGCCAACATGGTCGCCGTGAACGTGGGTGATCAGCACATCGGTTACCTGCTCTGGCTTATAACCCGCCTTTGCGAGGCTCTCAACCAGCTGGCCCTGAGCGTTGGGGCCAAGCCCGGTATCCAGCAGTATGACTTTACTGCCGTCTTTCACCAGCAGGGCATCGACGCTGAGCTTAATCTTGTCCGTCGGCGCGCCCGCCGCAGACAGCACTTCGGCCACCGATTTTTCTCCCACGTCGACGCCAATCACTTTGCCATCGTTGGGCAGGGCGTTGTTTTTATCGTGCAGCGCGGTTAACTCAAGCTTGCCGAGCGGAAAAGTTTTAAACGCCGCGCCTGCGTTATCCGCCAGTGCGAAGGCGGAGTAGCTGGCCGCAAACAGAACTGAAACAAGCAACTTTTTGATCATGACTGTTCCCTTTATGCATCAGGTTAATTACCGGAAACCCATTGTTACTACTGACATGTTACCGCAACAGATTTTAAGTAAAACATCTCCGCTGATAAATGGTTAGCTGAGGGGCGGGTTTACATTTTGCATTGGGGTTAAAGATGAGGCGAAAAACAGTAAGTTACGGCCTGCCGGTGAGTTTGTTTTTGGCGGCGCTAAGCGGCAGTGCATGGGCCGAGAGCGGTCAGAACGCGCCGGGCGAAAATTATCCGATGGTGACAAAGGACTATTTGCTGCAATCCTTTGATAGCAGCGAAAAACCGAATGAGGTGAAAATCACGCCAGGGCTGCATAACCGCTATTTCTACAGCAACTGCGGTGGGGACAAAAGCTGTGATTCTGCCATTCCGGCGGGGGCGATGGTGTTTAAAGCACCGTCCGGGTTTGGATCTACGCCGCACAGTGAATTTCCTCGCGTCGAGCTGAGAGCCACGCACAATTTTGTTAACGGCAGCGAGTTTGACAATGAGCAGCGCGGGTCGGTGTATATCGTCAAAAATCCGTCCACGCGCTCGATTATTTTTGCTCAAATTCACGGCGACAAACCCGGCGGCTCAGAGATGCTGAAACTGCGCTGGGAAGACGGCGCGATTGTGGTGGGCGTGAAAGAAAACTATGGCGACCCGGAAAAGCGCACCACGCTGCTTTCGGGCGTCGGTCTGAAAGACAAAATTGATTACAGCATCAAAGCTAAAGGCACGGCGAGCGGTATGAAGGTGACGGTTGAGGCCAGTGCCGGAGGCAAAAAGGCCAGCCAAATCTTTGACTATCCGAAGCAGGGCTGGGAAGGGATCCAGCTGTACTTCAAGGCGGGCAACTACAACCAGGACAAAAACAAGGACGGTACTGAATCGGTGGTGGCCTACAGCAAGCTTGACGTACGCTACAAGTAAGCGAGTTAAAATCGGCAGCCGGAGTGGCTGCCGGACGTTAAGGCGTTATTTTTTCACCGCAATCAGCACGGATGAGGCTTTCACCAGTGCCAGCAGGCGAGACCCCACCTTAAGCGCCATTTCATCAGCGGCTTCGTTAGTCACCACGGCGGTTAATGCAAAACCCGCGTCTGTTTGAATATGTACGGTGGTGTTCACCGCGCCTTCCGCGATGGCTTTCACCGCGCCTGGGAACTGGTTTCGGGCGGAGAAGTGATAGCCGCAGTCTTCACTGGCCAGCACCACCCACGGGGCTTTGATCAGGGCCAGCGCTTCTTTGCCGTTAACCAAGCCTAACGCTTCCTTGCTGCTGCGGGTCACCACGGCGACCAGCTTGCCGCCGCCGTTCAGGGTTAATTCTATTTCGTCGTTAACGGCGCCGGCCGTGACGTTGCTGATGGTGCCGGTTAACTGATTGCGGGCGGAAATACTCATGGTGCCTCCTGGCGGTGAACTAAGAAAAAGACTGCCTAAAGCATAGGGGGATCCCGCCTTCTTTTCATATTAATTTTCAATAGATACCTCATTTGCGACGCGGCCTGATATACCAAAGGGGAGCGCCGGGACAGGCTTACTGCGCAGTGCATCACAACCTGGTGAAAATCACCGCCCGGCACCGCTGCCGCCGTCAAGCCGACGCTATGCTTTTTACTTCAGTCCTTTTAAGCCAGAACGCCGCTGGGGCCATGATTATCAGAACGGGAAAGGAGATGGGGATGCAAAGTCAGTTATTGATTAACGGCCTGCTTGTGGCTGGCCTTGGAGAGAAGCAGCCTGTCTACAACCCGGCCACGGGGCAGGTGCTGCTGGAGGTGGCGGAAGCCACGGCTCAGCAAGTTAACGATGCGGTCCTGGCGGCGGATAAGGCTTTTGCCGCATGGGGGCAGACGACGCCGAAAGAACGTGCCGAACATCTTCTGGCGCTAGCGGATGCCATCGATCAACACGCGGAAGCCTTAGCCAGGCTGGAGTCGCAG
This sequence comes from Cedecea sp. B1(4), assembly GCF_059414925.1. Lineage (NCBI taxonomy): Bacteria > Pseudomonadati > Pseudomonadota > Gammaproteobacteria > Enterobacterales > Enterobacteriaceae > Cedecea > Cedecea sp. B1(4). The sequence continues at coordinate 620,005 of NZ_JCAHMZ010000002.1, forward strand.
AACTGCGGCAAACCTTTCCACTGCGTGCTCAACGATGAGATCCCGGCGGTGGTGGATATCTTTCGCTTCTTTGCCGGGGCGAGCCGCTGCCTCGGCGGCCTGGCCGCCGGAGAATATCTGAGCGGGCACACCTCGATGATCCGCCGCGATCCGGTCGGCGTGGTGGCGTCTATTGCTCCCTGGAACTATCCACTGATGATGGCGGCCTGGAAACTGGCTCCGGCGCTGGCCGCCGGGAACTGCGTGGTGATCAAACCTTCCGAAATTACGCCGCTGACCGCGTTCAAGCTGGCCGAACTGGCGAAGGATATCTTCCCGGCGGGCGTGATTAACGTGCTGTTTGGGCGCGGGCAAACCGTCGGCGATGCGCTGACCGGGCATGAAAAAGTGCGCATGGTGTCGCTCACCGGGTCTATCGCCACCGGGGAACACATTATTAGCCACACCGCTCCGTCAATTAAGCGCATGCACATGGAACTGGGCGGCAAAGCGCCGGTTATCGTGTTCGACGATGCGGATTTACAGGCGGTGGTTGAAGGCGTGCGAACCTTTGGCTATTACAACGCCGGGCAGGACTGCACCGCCGCCTGCCGGATTTACGCTCAAAGCGGGATTTACGACCGGCTGGTTGAGCAGCTTGGGGAAGCCGTGGCCAGTCTCAAATATGGGCCTCCCGAGGACGAAAGCACCGAGCTGGGGCCGCTGAGTTCAGAGGCACATCTTGAGCGAGTCAGCAACGCTGTGGAGGAAGCCAAAGCGCTGCCGCATATCAAAGTGATTACCGGTGGCAGTAAAGTCGCAGGCGCGGGCTATTACTTCCAGCCCACGCTGCTGGCCGGGGCGAAGCAGGGGGATGCCATTGTGCAAAAAGAGGTGTTTGGCCCGGTCGTCAGCGTCACAAAATTTGACGATGAGCAGCAGGTGCTGGCGTGGGCCAACGACTCCAGCTACGGCCTGGCATCTTCGGTATGGACGCAGGACGTGGGCCGGGCGCATCGCCTGAGTGCCCGGTTGCAGTACGGCTGCACCTGGGTGAACACGCACTTTATGCTGGTGAGCGAGATGCCGCACGGCGGGCAAAAACTGTCCGGCTACGGCAAAGATATGTCGCTTTACGGGCTGGAGGATTACACCGTTATTCGGCACGTGATGATTAAGCACTGAGCGTGCGACTGGCGGTTTTGGCTGCTTTTGCCAGACTTACAGGGACCAGTAAACAGGAGAAAAGACCATGGGATTATTTGATTTTGTCAAAGACGCGGGTGCCAAACTGTGGGACTCGCTGAAGGGGAACGAAGGCGAGCAGGGCAGCAAGCTTGAGGAGCATTTGAAAAAAAGCGGCATTCCGGGTGCTGACAAAGTGAATGTTACCGTAGAAAACGGCAAAGCTGTGATCTCCGGGGGAGACGGGCTGACTCAGGCGCTGAAAGAAAAAATTCAGGTGGCGGTAGGTAACGTGGCCGGTATCAGCAGCGTTGAAAATAATATTCAGGCGGCGGATGCTGCGCAGGAAGCCACTTACTATACGGTGAAATCAGGCGACACGCTGAGCGCCATTTCTAAACATGTCTATGGCGATGGCAACAAGTACAACACCATCTTTGAAGCGAATAAACCGATGCTAAGCCATCCGGATAAAATTTACCCCGGACAGGTACTGATTATTCCTAAGCTGTAAGTGCCCTAAAAGCCCACTTCGGTGGGTTTTGTTTGGTGGATCGCGTAAAGTGTCACGTTAAACCTCAGAATTAATCTGTTTATTTTCTGCTATTTGCCGACGAGGTGTTGGCCTGCTTTCAAGGATGATGTATGACGTTGAAAAGAGCCATTCTGCTGGCGATGCCACTTGTTTTCTGTTCTTTCGCTTATGCCCAAACGGCAAGAAACCCGGTTATCGCCAACCTGGCGACAATGTTTGATTTCAATGCCCCGGCAGGCAACGTGCGCGAAATGCATACCGTCATGAAGCATCCGTCAGGGGAAGTCAACTATGAGAACCGACTAAAGGTAGACCGTACCGGGTGTGTTACCAGCCTTGAAATCAGAGACTCGGCGCAAAAAATGGTGCTACAGCTTCACCGCGAAGGCAACGCGCTAACGGGGACCCAAAACGGCAAACCGTTATCCCTCAAGCTGGATGAAAAGTGTCTGGTAAAAAAGAGAAAAGATGAGCTGGGCGAAGTGAAATATGCCTACTGGCCTGGCGGGCTGCTGAAGGATATTTTTTTCATGCCGGGCGGGCAGCGCATCGCTCACCATGAATACGATGCTAACGGTCTCCCTCGTCAGATCGATTTTTACCTGAATGACAAAGTGGCTTCGCAAACCAAAGTCAGCTACGAGAATGCGGAGCGCCGTCCGTTTGACTACAAACTGGTGACTGAAACGATGAGAACGCCGTTCCTGACGACGGAAAGCCACTGCCGCTACGACGAGCACTTGTCGCCCATCGCCTGCGACATCACGCTGGTGACCGGCATCGGCAAAACGCAGCAGACCCAGCGGCAGCAGGTGACGACGGAAGTCAGCTATTACTGAGTAAATAAAGTTTCTAAACTTGATCTGCGTCATAAAAAAGAGCATATTCTGCAAAAATTTTTAACAAGTAGTAATGTCTTGTATGACGCTTTATCAACACATGCTGGTTTTTTACGCCGTAATGGCGTTAATCTGCGCCGGGATCACTTGGCTGCTCGCCAAAGACTCTAAACGCATTAAGCTGCTTTGTTCAGTGCTGATTGGCGCCACCTGGCCGATGAGTTTCCCGGTCGCGCTGCTGTTCTCTCTGTTCTAACCCGTTCTGAACTAACAGCCTGCCGCGATAAAGTCGCCGTTGGCGCTAACGGGAATCGTGGTGATAAACAGCACCACGGCAAAAAGCACGATCAGCAAGCCGCCAATCACTTTCAGCCCGGTGGTAATAATGCGAACCTGAGTAGGAGTGCGCGAAAGCCAGAGTTTGCCCACCGAGTCGCGGGTGCGGGTGACCAGCACGGACAGTCCGAGAATCGACAGGGCTGTACCGAGAGCCATAGTCATCACCGCGGCAATGCCCCAGCTAATAAATCCCAACACATTCGAAAACACCAAAATCATGATGGCCCCGCTGCAAGGTCGAGCGCCAATCGCCAGAATGACGCCCAGGTGCGTGAGCCAGTTACCACCCCGGCCATTGTAGCCAACGCCGTGGTTGTGCCCGCAGCCACACCGATCATCGTGTGAGTGATGATTCAGCGTTGTTGCATCACTGCTTATCGGCGTGAAGGATTTCATCCTGAGCGGGGCTTGCTGCCGCAGCGCTTTCAGCACAATAAAAACCCCGAAACAGCCAATCATCACCGCGCTTATTTTTTCCACATACCAGCGACTTTCGCTGAGATCGCCGCTGGACGAATTAAGCGCAATCGCCAGCACAAAGACAAATACGATGGCGCTCACGCCCTGCATCAAACTGCCAAGAAACGGCACCACTCGTCCGGCGAGAGGCGTTTCCTGGTTGGTACTGAGGTAGGTTGTGACGATAAATTTACCGTGCCCAGGGCCGATGGCGTGGAGTACACCGTAAAAGAAGCTGCCGACCAGCAGCCAGACGCCGCCGATGTACTGATGGTTGTTGATTTGCAGTAAATAGAAGACCAGGTAGCGATGCAGACCAATCTGCATACTCAGGCACCATTGAATAAAAGCGCTCCAGTGATGGCTGATAAACACCAGCGCCAGGGTACTTAACAGCACGGCCAATAAGCCCGCAGGCAACGCCCAACGGCGGGGAAGAGTTTGAGTTGTCATGGCGGCAATCACATCAGGTCTGCATGACTAAAGTATAAATAATGCCGGAGAGTAAGACCAAATGAATAAGCTATCAGCAAATCATCTTGTCGCACTGGGGCAGATATTATAGTCTCAAAAATCACGCTGTTAGCACCCGTCTGGAACCCGTATGACCGATCAAACCCCGCTGTTAACCGTTAATTCGCTTTGTATCAGTACGCTGGAAGGTAAACCTCTGGTGAGGGACGCTTCATTCAGCGTTGCTCGCCGGGAGATTGTTGCGCTGGTAGGCGAATCAGGCTCAGGGAAAACGTTAACCTCGCTGGCGGTTATGGGTTTGCTTCCGGGGGGCGTGTGGCAAACGGGCGGTGACGTAACGTTTAATGGACGGGTTGTATCGGCTGTGGGGAAAACCTATCCGCGAGAGCTTCGCGGGCAGCAAATCGCCACAATTTTTCAGGAGCCGATGAGCAGCATGAACCCGGTGCTGAAAGTGGGAGAGCAAATTGCGGAAGTGCTGGTGCGCCACCAAAAACTCAGCTGGAAGCAGGCGCACCGTGAGGCGGTCGCATTGTTGGACAGGGTCGGGATTGTGAACCCTGAGCAGCGGGCAAAACAGTATATTCATCAACTTTCCGGCGGCATGCGCCAGCGTGTGATGATTGCCAGCGCCATTAGCTGCAAACCTGCGCTTCTGATTGCCGACGAACCCACCACTGCGCTGGACGTCACCATTCAGGCGCAAATCCTTACTTTGCTACAGGAACTGCAGCAGGAAATGGCGATGGGCATTCTGTTCATCACCCACGATTTAAGCGTGGTGGCTCGCTATGCAGACCGTGCCTGCGTGCTGTATCAGGGCAATATTGTTGAGCAGGGCGATGTGCCAACGCTGCTGACCGCGCCCCAGGCCGACTACACCCGTCGGCTGATTGCCGCTTCTCAGCCGGAACCTCAGCCCGCCAGGCTCAAAGACGTTACCCGTTCGCCGCTGGTGCAGCTGTCGCAGCTCACCAAAAGCTATCCGCAGGCGCATACGCTGCCGTTTTTCCCCGACAGCCGGCAGACCGTGCTCAAGCCAACCAGTCTCGAAATCGAACGAGGCGAGATCGTCGGGCTGATCGGCGAGTCCGGTTCGGGTAAAACGACGCTCGGCAGGGCGGCTATAGGTTTAATTCCGGCCGACAGCGGCACCATTATTTTTGATGGCCTGGACGTACGTCGCGCCAGCCGTGAGCAGCAGCGGGGGATGCGCCGCCGGGCGCAGATTATTTTCCAGGATCCCTACGCCAGCCTAGATCCCAAAATGCCGGTGGGTGAGCAAATTGCCGAACCGCTGCGCGTGCATAAATTGAGACCCGCGGGGGAAGTTCAAAGCCGCGTTCGCGAATTACTGGAGCTGGTCGGGCTGGATGCTGCGGCGGCGAATCGTTTGCCGTCGGCTTTCTCCGGCGGGCAGCGTCAACGCATTGCCATTGCGCGCGCACTGGCGCTTGAACCCGAACTGTTGGTGGCCGATGAAGCCGTTTCGGCGTTGGATCTTTCGGTGCGAGGGCAGATCCTCGCCTTGCTCGCCGATCTGCGAGACCGCCTGGGGCTGACCGTACTGTTTATCAGCCACGACCTTGGCGCCGTACGTCAGGCGTGTGACAGAGTGGTGGTGCTGTATCGCGGTGAAATTGTGGAGACGGGTGCCACAAAGCAGGTGCTGGACAAGCCGCAGCATGAATACACGCGGAAGCTGATTGCCGCCGCGCCGGATATTCAGCAGGCGCTGAAGCTGCGGAAGGTGGGGTGATTATTCCCCACTAAGCAGCGGTAATTCCGGGTGACTAGCCCATTCGTGCCAGGAGCCGACGTAAACGGCCACGTCCTGGTAACCTGCAAGTTTGAGGGCCACCAGAACCGTGGCGGCGCGAGCGCCACGGTGGCACCAGGCAATCACCCTTTTTGACGGCGTAAATCCGGCTTCGGCGGCAAGGCTTGCCAGCGCTGCAGCGGATTTGAACCGGCCATGCTCGACTGCATCTTCCCAGAAAAGCAGTTTTGAGCCAGGAATACGTCCCGCTCGCTCGCAGCATTCATGCACAAAGCTGCCGTCATATTCCGTTGGCCTGCGGGCATCCAGCAGTAAGGTTGATGCCGGATCGGCGTCGATCGTTTCGGCGCGGGTGGCCGCCAACTGAGGCATGGCCGGTTGACATTCAGGGACTCCGGCGTCAGAAACAATCGCAGTTGGGCCTTTCCCCGGCGTTAATTTCCCCCCGGCATCTGCCCAGGCTTCTACACCGCCGTCCAGAATCAGTCCTTCTGTACCCAGCGCGAACCACAAAAACCACATTCCACGCGGAGAGCGCATGCCCACGGTTTGCTCGAAGAATACCGGCGTAGCCCCGCTCACGATACCGAGCTGTTGCCAGGCATGAATAAATGCCCCGGCCATCGCGGCGTAACCTTTCGGGGTCGAGTCAGACACAAAATAGTCGTAGACGTTAAGATTCAGCGCGCCCGGTAGGGAGGCCGCTTGCCAGGCTTCTCGTTCACGGACATCGATCAGCGCAAATGTCTCGCCGTTCTCGATTCGTTTTACCAGATCGGGAGCGTTAATCAGCATCGGTGATCTCCCAGCCAAAAGGCAGATTGCTGCCCTTGCCCTGTTCGGCAGCAGCGCCTAGAACGCGGGCGGCGAGGGCGATATCAAACACGTTGAGGCCGAAAGAAGAGAAATATACCTTGTCCGTTTCCGCAGGCCGCCAGCCATCGACCAGTAAATTTGTTAAATCTGCAGAGACGTTTTGCTCGTCAAAAAGCCCGGCCCGGTACATTTGGAACAGGCTTTTGGCGCTGGTCAGCTTGAAGTCTCCCCAAAGGTCGACCACTACCTTGTCGGCGGCGGCAATTGTCTCAAAGGCCACTTCGTGATAGCCGATTTGCAGCACCAGGGTGCCGGCCCGCCAGATGCCAGGGCGTAAAAACGGCTCGCTGGCGCTGGTGCAGGTAATCAGCGCGTCCCAGTGCTGGCGCAGCGCATCGCTTAGTGTTTCAAACTGGGTGACAGGCCAGGGGAGTTTGTCGGCATGGCTGAGCATGTCGGCGAGAGGCTCCGGCGTTTTGTTCCAGCAATAGACCATGTCCAGATCGGGAAAATGTGCAGCCAGCATCTCGAGATGAGCGCGGGCCTGCACGCCAGCGCCGAGCAATAAAACACGTGAAGGGCGGCGGGGAGCCGCCAGCTTCAAGGCGAGGGCCGACACTGCGGCGGTTCGGGTCGCGGTCAGGCTGCCACTTTCGACCAGGCCTATCGGCAAACCGTTGTCTGCGCGATTAACCAGCGTGGTGGCCATCGCCTGTGGATAGCCGTCGTTGGCGCGAGGTCGATGCGCCGTCCATTTTACGCCCGTCGCATTGAACCGCCCGCCGACCCTGGCCGGGAGAGCGTAAACCTTCCCCAGCGGCGTATCGAGGTTGACGTGGGTTTCGGCGGGCATCGCCGCCTCGCCGCGCCTCAGCAACCGCACGGTGTCCTCGATGTCCTGCAGAGCCTGCACCGGGTCATTCCCCCCAAGGTCGGCCACCTGCTGACGGCTCACTATCTGCATGATCAGTGCTCCAGAAGTTTTTGAGCGAACGGGTAAAGCGCCGGAGAGCCCCCGCAGTGCATGAACACTACGCTGCTGCCGGCGGCAATACGGCCTTCTTTCGCGAGGGTGATTAAACCGTGCATTGCTTTACCAGTGTAAACCGGATCCAGCAGCACGCCTTCCTGCTGCGCGACCTGATAAATCGCCTCAATGCCGCCGTCAGAAGGCACGCCGTAGGCGCTGCCAACAAATCCGTCTTCGATCAGGATATCCTGCGGCTGCCAGGTTTGATCCCAGTCGAGCAGGCGAACACAGTCCTCGGCCATGGCGGAGATTCGGGTCTGGAACCAGTCGGCTTTGGCGCTGACGCTGACGCCGATAATTTGCGTTTTCGGCCAGTATCGACGGGCCCCGACATACAGCCCGGCCAGCGTGCCGCCGGAGCCGGTGGGGGCGATAATCACGTCCGGGGCAGATTCGCCCGCGGCACGAAGCTGGGCATCCATCTCTTCAACGGCGCGAACATAGCCCAGCGCACCTAGCGCCGTGGCACCACCCAGTGGAATGATCATCGGCTTTTCGCCGCGAGCCGTGGCCGCATCGGCATGGGCCTGCATCGCGCCTTCAATCTGGGTGAAATAGCCTTCCGGGTCGAGGAACTGCAGCTCTGCCCCAAACAGTTTGTCCAGCAGGAGATTACCCTGATAAGTCTGTGGCTCATCGCCGCGTAAAACCAGCACCGGCTTCATGCCAAATTTACGGGCGGCCGCCGCGACCATGCGCGCGTGGTTAGACTGGTGGCCGCCGGTGGTTATCACCACTTTTACCCCTTCACGGCAGGCTTCGGCCATCAGGTACTCCAGCTTGCGGACTTTGTTGCCGCCGCCGCCAAAACCGCTGTAGTCGTCGCGCTTAATTTTTACGTTAACGCCTAGCGTTTCGCTCAGACGAGGTAAAGATTCCAGCGGCGTGGGGAAAAATCCGAGCGTAACACGTTCAAAATCATTGACGTTTTTCATGCATTATCCTGTCTGGTTCCCGGGTGCTGGCCGTATTTAAAAGGCAAGTAGCCAGTCATTAAGCGATTGTTGGTAGCGTTGTAAGCCCCTGAGCGTGACGAATTCGTTCACGCCGTGGGCGTTGCCGCCGTAGCCCAGGCCGCCAATCAGGAAGGCTGGTGCCACAGGGGCGAAGGCGTAGGCCGGGGCGCAGCCTGGCGCCCAGGGCCAGATTTGCGGTTTTGCCTGCTGTTGGTGATAGCTCGCCATCAGCTCAAGCACGCCAGCGTCATCAATGCTGAAGCGGTAGCCGGGGTAGCTGTCCCCGGGCTCGAGCACCGCTCCGGCAAGTGCCGGGCTGGCAAGCTGTTCTTTTATGCGCCGCATCAGGCGTTCGCCATCGACGACGGGCGGTGTTCTTAGCACCACATCGGCGAAGGCTTCCGGAGGGATCACGCCCTGAGCGCCGCGCGGCAGGCTGGCTATCTCCGACACGCTTAGCACCGCGCTGCCCAGCAGGTATGCCAGGTTGCTGAAACTGTCGCCAGTGATGGCGTATTTTTCGCTGCGGCGGAAGGTCAGTTCGTCCGTCAAATTAAATTCCAGCGCGAGGTCGTCCAAAATTGAGCTTGCTTCTTCGTCCAGCTCGCCCGTTTCGAGCACGCCGTTGGCGTGAGGCGGGGCAAGAGTGCTTAACGCCTGCACCAGCCGCCAGACCGGGTTATCAATCCATGCAGCGTTGCTGGCGTGAATCGCCGCTTTCGGGCCGCCCCAGCTGCCGCCTTTGACTACCAGGCGGCCACCGCTGCGGCCGGTGAAGCCGAGGTAAATGCGCGGTGCGCCGCCACCGTATTCGCACAGGGAAGGGAAAAGCACCGCTTCTGCCGGGGCAACCGGGCAAGGCTGCTGGGCGAGGTAGCGGCGCAGGTTGCCACTGCCAATCTCTTCTTCGCCTTCTAGCAGGATTTCAATGTTGGTATGCAGGCGGCCCGAGTGATAGAGATCGCGCACCACCATCAGCATGCCTGCCAGCGGGCCTTTGTTGTTCTCTGCCCCGCGAGAAATAAACACATCGCCTTTATCCGACCAGTGTTTGAGGCCGCCCACGAACGGGTCGACCTCCCAGCCGTCTTCTTCGGCGGGCATCACGTCGTACATGTTGTACAGCACGAGGGTTCGTGGCGAGCCGGTATTAATTCGCACATGTACCAGCGGCGGTGCGTCGTCCTGAAGCTGCTGGCTGACCGGGTAGAGCACTTCAGCGTCAGTTTCTTCAATTAACCAACGCTCAAGCCACTGCGCCATGTCGCGCTGCTGGTCGATATTGCCCGCCACGCTTCGGAAAGGCGTCAACTGGTGCAGGAGATCCAGCGTTGCATCGAGTGACTTCATAGCCGGATCCTCGGGTTCAGTACCACGTAGAGCAAATCAATGATTAGGTTCACCACCACAAACACCAGCGCGGCCAGCAGGACAATCGCCTGCACCAGCGGGAAGTCACGGTTTTGAATGGCCTGCACCGCAAGGCGGCCAATGCCGGGCCAGGCAAAAATAATTTCGGTGACCAGCGCGCCGCCCAGCAGGGAAGCGAAATACATTCCCTGCACGGTGACGACCGGGATCAGCGCATTGCGCAGGCCGTGGCGAATCAGGATCCGCCACGAACTTAGCCCCTTGGCCTGCGCCGTGCGGATGTAATCCTGAGCCAGAACGTCGATTAGGCTGGCACGCACCAGGCGCGCAATGGCGCTCATGTAATAGGCCCCAAGGCTGATGGCGGGCATGATCAGATGACTGAAGGTGCCGTAGCCGCTGGAGGGCAGCCAGCGTAGATGCAGGCTGAACCCGATAATCATCAACAGACCCAGCCAGAATACCGGCACGGCCTGCCCGCTGAAGGCAAACAGGCGGGCGAGTAAGTCCCAAACGCTGTTGCGCCAGACCGCGCTCACCAGGCCAAGCAGCAGGCCAACTACGGTGCTCCAGGCCAGGGCAGAAACGGCCAGCAGCAGCGTGGCAGGCACGCGCTGGGCGATAAGCTCGGTCACCGGCTGGTCATAGCGCAGCGAAAGGCCAAGGTCGCCGTGCAGCAGGCCGGTCAGGTAATGGCCGTATTGCCAGAGCAGCGGACGGTCAAAACCCATTGCGTGGCGGAAGTTGTCTATTTCTTGCTGGGAAGAGCCGGGCGGCATCATCACCGCGGCAGGATCGCCGGTCAGGTGCAGGCTGTAAAAGATCAGCAGTGAGACGCCAAACATCACCAGCACGGCCTGCGCGAAGCGGGAAAGAATGTAGCGCAGCATCAGTCGAGCCTCGTGTGGGTTTTACGCAGCAGGCTGTCGCCGAGCAGGTTACAGCCGATCACCAGCGCCGCGATAATCAGCCCCGGCCACAGCACCAGCCATTCCGCCAGCAGCATGTAGGAACGTCCCTCACCAATCAGGTTGCCGAGCGTAGGCGTTGGCGGCTGGATCCCCATCCCGAGAAAGCCAATGGAGGCTTCGAGGACAATCAGCCTTGGAATATCCAGCGTCAGCAGAACAACCAGCGGCGTGGCGAGGTTAGGCAGAATATGTCGCAGCAGAATACGCGGCGTGGAAAAGCCCATGGCGCGAACGGCTTCGATGTATTCCAGTTCGCGTAACTCGAGCGTTTTGGCGCGCGCCACGCGGGCGTAAATCGCCCAACTGGTCACGCCCATGATCAGGATAATGTTTTCCAGTGAAGTGCCGAACAGCGCCATCACCAGCAAAATCAGCAGAATAAAGGGCACCGCCAGCTGGATGTCCATCAGGCGCATGATAACGGCATCCAGCCAGCCGCCAACGTAGCCTGCCAGCATGCCCAGCAGGGTGCCGATAACGGCGGCAATTGCCGCCGCCAGTAACACCACCGTCAGGGATAGGCGGGTACCCGCCAGGATCCTTGCCAGCAAATCGCGCCCGAGCTGATCGGTGCCGAGCCAGTGCATCCCGCTTGCCGTTTCGCTGCCCGGCGGCAGGAAGGTATCCGCCAGGTTGTTGGTTAACGGGTCGGGCAAGGGCAGCCACGGGGCCACCACTGCCAGCAGGATCACGATGCCAAGCAATAATCCCCCCAGCGCCCCGTCACCTGAAATCAGGCGACGCGGGCGGCGGGCCAGGGCGCGTCCGGGAAAAATCATTTCAGCCTCAAATCATACAGCGGGATACGCGCGTCGGCGCGACCGGTAAAGTTCAGGCTGTCGCTGTTGGCATACAGCGAATCCTCACGGTACAGCGGGATCAGCGGCTGCTCTTTGGCGACAACTTTCTGGATGTCCTGCAGGATAACTTCACGCTTTTTCGCATCTACCGTTGAGCGGCTAGCGTTCAGCAGTTTATCCAGTTCAGGGTTGCTGACCGTGGAGTACGGCTCGCCGGAGTGCAGGATAGGGTACAGCGCGGCATCGGCATCCAGGGTTTGGGTTGAACCCCACGCCAGCATGTACATTTCCGCCTGTTTACCGGAAGCCACCTGCTGGGTATAGACGGACCACTCAGGCACTTCAAGCTGCGCCTTCACGCCGATGGCGGCCAAGTCCTGCACAATCGCCTGAGCCACTTCGGCGCTGGCGATATAGCGACGCGGCGCCTGGAATTTCAGCGTGAAGCCGTCCGGGTAACCCGCTTCCTTAAGCAAGGCTTTAGCTTTGGCGATGTCCTGCTCAGGGGCCGGAACATTGAGGTAACCAAAGTCCTTGGCGCCAGCCATGGTGCCGGTTGGCGTACCAAAACCGTGCAGCAGCTGGGTGGTATAGGCTTGACGATTCAGCGCCAGCGACAGCGCCTGTCGAACGCGGGCATCACTTAAAGGTTTCTCACCATTCTTCAGGCCGAGGTAAATAGTCAATCCGCCGCCTTTCACCTGCTCAAGATGAATGCCCGGTTTATTTTTCAGCGTAGAAACGAGGTCAGCAGGGACGCTGTCAACCAGCTGTACTTCCCCTGTTAACAGGGCGGTAATGCGGGCAGTTGCTTCCGGGATTGGGCGCCATGTCACCTGGTCAATTGTAGGTTTTCCACGCCAATAATGTGGATTAGCCTGCATAACCACACGTTCATCTGGTATAAATTCTTTTAATGTATATGCTCCACTACCAATAGGTTTTCGTGCAAATTCCGCAGCACCGACTTTACTTACATAGGCAGGCGGCACGATGTAGGTCGGATAACGGCTCATACGGGTTGGCAGCAGCGGGTCCGGGCCATCCGTGTGAATACGAACCTGATAGTCGCCGGTCACTTCTACCGACTTAATGGTGCGGATGTAAGAGATGGTTGGCGCGTGGTTGGCCGGGTCCAGAATACGGTCAATAGAGAATTTCACCGCCGCCGCGTTAACCGGTTCACCGTTGGTGAACGTAACGCCAGGGCGCAGATCGAATTGCCAGGTCGTGTCATTCAGCGCTTTCCAGGAGGTGGCAAGGCCGGGCTGAAGCTGCATGTTTTTATCGCGCAGGACCAGCGTATCGAAAATATTGTCCACCAGGGTGGCGGCTTCTTTAAGAAAACCGGGATCCATCGCGGTGGCGGAAGCAGGTTGGGCTATAACTAATTCACTTGCGTAGCTAAAGGGGGTTACCAGGCTAATTAATACAGCCAGAGTTGCGAGCTTACGGCCAGATGCTTTCATTGTAGTCAATCCCTATACGTTACCGTCTAAATTATTGACGGATATCGAATGTTTCGTCAGGTTAATTCGCATGGTGGTATAAATTTGTGGTAAGAGTACATGATATATCCTATATACTCCATTGATGACAAGCCAGTTATTAAACTGCAAATACAAAGTAGTTATTTTGCTATAGGAAATAAACATGCTTGAGTTAGAAAAAGCGCAAAGAATGAGTTTAACCATGCAAGTTGAGGGCAGGTTAAAGAGTGCGTTGATCGTGGGAACCTTAAAACCCGGCGCGAGATTAGTGACCAAAGAGATTGCAGAGCAGCTTGGCACCAGTATTACACCTGTGCGTGAAGCGCTTTTGCGTCTTGTTTCTTCTGGCGCACTTGACGCAACGCCGGCGCAGGCATTTTTGGTGCCTGAAATTTCTCTGGGGCGCTACCACGAAATTACAACCATCCGTAAAAATCTGGAGGGTATGGCGGTAGAGCAGGCGGCACGTTACATGGATAAAACCAAACTCGCCCGTTTGCAGCAGCTTTGCGATGCGTTTCTTGAAGCGAAACATATCAGCGTTGAGGCGGCGCTGCAGGCCAATCGGGAGTTTCGTTTCCAGCTGTTTGAGTATGCAGAGATGCCAACGCTCACCGTGTTAATTGAGCAGCTTTGGGTGCGCATTGGGCCATGCTTTAATTATCTCTACCCGCAGTCGGAAGAAATGACGCAGGGGCACCATAATTATGACGATCTGCTGGAAGCATTGGCTGAAAAAGATGAAAAGCGCAGCGTGAAAGCAATTCATAAAGCGATAGACGACGGGGCAGATATTTTGCGCCGACAGTACTTTGGTTAAAGACTAAGCATCTTTAATTTATTAACGCACAGCAAATAAATGGCCTTTTGTCTTACTCTGGATGTGCTCCAGGCTTGTAACAAAAGGCCATTATTTATATTTATGGCGGTATTTCTTCCCGCGCTTTAGCGAATTATTTGCTAACTCAGCGCCTGCGCCAGATCCGCGCGCAAATCTTCCGCGTCTTCAATCCCGACCGACAAACGAATCAGCTGCGGCACAATGCCGTTACTCAAACGCTGTTCTAGCGGAATAGAAGCGTGGGTCATGCTGAATGGCTGGCTGACCAGGCTTTCCACGCCGCCCAGACTTTCGGCGAGCGTAAACAGCTTCAGCTTGCTGATCACTTCCTCGGCCCGCCTTTCATTCCCGCGAACCACAATAGAAATCATGCCGCCAGGCTGCGACATTTGCTGGCGCGCAAGCTGATGCTGAGGGTGAGTCTCCAGCCATGGGAAATAGACTTTTTCTACCTCAGGATGCGTCTGGAGCCACTCTGCCAGCTGGAGCGCGTTGCTGCTGTGGCGTTCCATGCGCAGCGCCAGAGTACGAATGCCCCGTAGCGTCAGGAAACTGCTGAACGGGTCGAGCACGCCGCCGACCGCATTTTGCAAATAACCAAGCTGCTGCGCCAGGTCGTCATTCGCGCCGACCACCGCCAGCCCGGCGACAACATCAGAATGGCCGTTCAGGTATTTGGTGGCCGAGTGCACCACGATATCGAACCCGGACTCCAGCGGGCGCTGAAGCGCAGGCGAAGCGAAGGTATTGTCGGCCACGCTTATCAGGCGATGGCGTTTGGCGATATCCGCAATCGCCGCCAGGTCTGCCAGCTTGAGCAGCGGATTGGTGGGGGTTTCCACCCAAATCATGCGTGTTTCAGGCCGAATGGCCGCCTGCAGCTCGTCGAGATCGTCAGGCTTTACCCAGCTTACCTGGAGCGCGGCGCTGCGTTTGCGCACGTTTTCAATCAGTCGCCAGGTGCCGCCGTACACATCGTCAACGGCGATGATATGGCTACCGCTGTCCAGCAGCTCGAGCACGGTTGAGATAGCCGCGAGTCCAGAAGCAAACGCGTAACCCCGCTGGCCGCCTTCGAGTTCGGCAATCGCCGTTTCCAGCGCCTGGCGGGTGGGGTTGCCGCTGCGAGAGTATTCAAAACCGGTGTGCTGGCCAGGTGCCGGTTGGGCAAAAGTCGATGTGGCATAAATCGGTGGCATCACCGCGCCGTGTGCATCCTCGAAAGTACCGCTGTGCACACTCTGGGTAGCAAATTTATTCATGAATTTTCCTTAATAGTTACGCCAGGTTTTGCTGGCTGAGCCATTGATCGTTAAACATTTTCGATAAATATTTGTTACCGCTATCGCAGGCGAAGGTGACCACGCGTTTGGGCGTGTTCTGTGCCTGGCAATAGCGCAAGGCGGCGGCGAGCAGGGTGCCAGTAGAAGAACCCGCCAGGATGCCTTCGTGGGTTAGCAATTCGCGTGCCGTGGAAAACGCTTCGCGGTCGCTGATCCGGTATGCGTGCTGGACGCGCTCAAAGTCGGCAAGCGATGGCACAAAGTCTTCACCGATGCCTTCCACCAGCCAACTGCCCACTTCGCCATATCTACCGTGCTCAACCACATCGGCAAGAATGGATCCGCAGGGATCGGCCAGCACAAACTCGGTTTGCGGGGAATGCTGGTGGAAAAACTGCTGCAGGCCGCCCAGCGTGCCACCGGAGCCGACGCCTACGACGATAGCGTCAATGTGGCCCCCGGTTTGCTCCCAAAGCTCAACGGCCGTGCCGCTGGTGTGGGCCAGCGGATTTGCGGCGTTAGAAAATTGATCGATGTAATAACTGCCCGGGATATCTGCCGCCAGCCGCAGGGCGTAATCCTGGTAATATTCCGGGTGGCCTTTAGTGACGTCCGAACGGGTCAGGCGTACGTCCACGCCCAGCGCGCGAAGATGGAAAATCTTTTCCTGACTCATTTTGTCCGGCACCACAAGAATCAGCGGGTAGCCTTTTTGCGTGGCAATCAGCGCCAGCCCCAGCCCGGTGTTGCCCGCCGTGGCTTCAATAATCGTGCCCCCGGGCTGCAGCTTACCGCTGCGCTCGGCATGTTCGATCATCGACAGGGCAACGCGGTCTTTAATTGAACCGCCGGGGTTTTGATTTTCCAGCTTAAGCAGCAGCTCGCAGCGGCCGGTATCAAGGTGATTGAGCCGCAGCAGCGGGGTGTGGCCTATCAGGTCCAGGACGGAATCGGCAATCATCGTTCTCTCAACATGAAAAGTGTTCATGTATGGAATGATAGGACGGCGAATTGACGCCTCTAAAGAACATAAACCCGTGGTTTAGATCGGAAAGTAATATAATGTGCTGTTCTGGCGGTGGGGAAGGAAAGCCGTTCGGATGTCTGGAATGGGGGATGGCTAAACGAGCCATCTTTTGCTGGTTTGCGCCTTTTTTTTAAACAAAAAAGCCAGCGGCTTATGCGCTGGCTGGCTTTGAATCTGCGAAATTGTACTAAGCGAAAGGCTAATTGCTCCGCCGGTCGCGGATCCAGTCCTGGACTTCGATAACAAATTCATCCGGTGCCTTGCGGTACATGCGGCGGGCCAGATCCAGCACGGTATGCTGGGCTAGCGCTTCTTCCATACGCTGCTGGGCAATGTTCATTACCGCGCGCACGCCACAAATCCCTTCGCAGGCCCATTCGGGCGGCGTTGTTTCAAACACGGCCAGCCGCTGGCGAATCTCTTTGCAGTCGAAAATGCTTTTCTCACCGTCGATGGCTGCCACAATGTCCAGCACGCTGATTTGGTCCGGCGGGCGAGAAAGGATAAACCCCCCGCCTTTACCTTCGCTGCTGATGACCAGCCCAGCCCTGGAAAGTTTGGTGAAAATTTTACCGAGATAGTCGTAGGGCACGCCCTGCAGTTCGGCGATTTCGCGCACGTTCATTTCGCGGCCTTCGCCTTTGCCATCCACCATGCATATCAGGCTATGAATGCCGTACTCCACGCCCGAACTGTAAAACGCCATGCTGCCTCCGACTCATTTAATCCAGGTAATGTAGGGATTTTACTCACGCGATGCAATCTGTAACCCCGAAAACAGCGGATTAAAAATAAACTCCGAAAGATCTTGTCGTAGTTAACTGCGACAAGTATAGTCGCAGTCGTTGGCCACTGAGGGCCTTTACCGGAGTAGAACCATGCAACAGAAGATCCTGATCCTTGGCGCCGGCTTTGCCGGTATGTGGGCGGCCCTGAGCGCGGCCAGACTGGCGGCGATGCATAACCGTGACGACATTGAGATCGCCGTGCTGGCTCCCCAGCCTGAGCTGCGCGTTCGCCCACGTTTTTACGAAACCGAGGTGGCTTCGCTGGTCGCTCCTCTTCAGCCGCTGTTCGACGTCACCGGCGTGACCTTTGTGAAAGGCGAGGCGCAGCGTATCGACAGCGTCAATCAGTGCGTCTGGTACCGTGACGAGCAGGGCAACAGCACACCGCGACAGTACGATCGGCTTGTTCTGGCTACCGGCAGCAACCTCAAGCGCGACCTGATCGACGGCGCGGCAGAGCATGCTTTCGACCTCGACCAGCTCGAGAGCGCCCTCCGCCTGGAGCAGCATATTTCAGACTTAGCGCAGCAGCCGGAAAGCGAAGCCCGCAACACGGTCATTGTCTGTGGCGGCGGCTTTACAGGCATTGAAATGGCGACCGAACTGCCGGGCAGATTGCGCGCGGTACTGGGCCAAGAAACAAATGCTCGCGTTATTGTGGTGGAACGGGGCGATAAAATCGGCGGTCGCTACAGCCGCGAGCTGCGGGATGTGATTGCTACTGCCAGCGAAGACCTGGGCGTGGAGTGGCGACTGAATACCGACGTCCGCGAAATTGATGCGAACGGCATTGTACTGGCCGACGGCGAACGCATCGCCTCCAGCACGGTAATACTGACCGCAGGTGTACAGGCCAGCCCGCTAACCGCGCAGATTAATGCCCCGCGTGATCAACAAGGCCGTCTGCACGTGGATGCCTTTTTGCGGGTGGAAGGGCAGCCAGCTATTTTTGCGACGGGGGATGTGGCGCGTGCCGAGACGGATGAACAGGGCAACCTCGCGCTAATGACCTGCCAGCACGCCATCATGCTGGGCCGCTTTGTGGGCTATAACGTGGCGGCAAGCCTGCTGGACGTCGCGCCACTGCCATACCGCCAGATTAACTATGTCACCTGTCTCGATCTAGGCGGCTGGGGCGCGGTGTTTACCGAAGGCTGGGAGCAAAAAGTGACGCACGTGCGCGAGGAAGCGAAGAAAATTAAGTTGTCGATTACTCAGGAACTCATTTACCCGCCGGTGGCAGACAGAAAAATCGCCTTTGAAACGGCGGATCCGTTAGCGCCGTTCGTCTAAGGGATTTATCATGCTGCCGAATGTATATCAGGAGGCAGCATGGCTAACGACATCACTTTTTTCCGCCGTTTTGAGCACGACATTATCGCCGGGCTAAAAACGATTACGCTGCGCGACAGCAGCGAATCCCATTTTCAGCCCGGCCAGCGTTTGCGCGTGGGCCGCTACGAAGATGACGTCTATTTCTGTACGATCGACGTGACCAGCGTGACGCCGGTGCTGCTTGATGATTTGGACGAGGAACACGCCCGCCAGGAGAACATGACGCTGGCAGAGCTTAAACAGTTGATTGGTGAAATCTATCCGGGATTGAATGCGTTGTACGAAATTTCATTCCGTGTGGTGCGCTAATCCTTCGCCCGAGATTAGCATGATGGAAGGGGGGGTAATCGTGCGTTTGCTTGTATTGGTGGCTGGTAGTATCAGCGATACTTCTTGCGCGAATACAACAAGACATTATGCAAAATCACTTTTTAAAACAGCTCCAGCATTTTCTGAGGGACATAGAAAACGCTGAGCAGGCGACTCAGGTTCCTCAGAGGCTCGCCGATTATCTTTTCTCAAACCAGGCGTGCCTGGATGAAAGCAATATTACGCTCGATTTGATTAATGCCCTGAGTGACTGGCTGGAAGGTAAACAGCAAAACCTGAATCAACTCTACCTGTCACTCTATCTTTTCTGGCTGAGCGCGCTGGCGCGCAACGGTATCGATATTTTTTATTTTGGCGAGCTGAACAAGCTGCAAATGCTCGGATCGCGCTTCAGAGATTCGGCCATCAACAACCTCTATTACCTCAGTTATGAAGAGACAAATCAGCAGGAAATCACCGCTTTTCATAACAAAATTGCCGCCAGCACGGCCCCTTTTATTCTCTACGATCCGCAGGGACTAAAGCTGGCCTTTGCGGTTGAACATCCTCAGGCTATAGGCTGCATTTCGTTGTACGATTTGCTGATTGATAATTTCATTCCCTTAAGCACAACAGCTACTCAGTACACGCATTTGCTGGCGCAGCAATATACCGCGCTGGCTAATCCAAACGTCAGAACAGTTATTATAGGTAACTCCTACAGTTTTTATGGCTTCCCTGACGCGCTGTTTGAACGCAGCATAAATCTTTCTACCCACAGCCTGGGGCTGAAGCAGGCCCAGCAATTAACGGCGCATATTATTGAGCGTTATCCGCACGTGCAAAACTTTGTGTATTGCCTGGGCTTCTTTGATCTGTATAGCGACCTGTTAAAAACAAAAGATGACTTTAACCAGCAAATCATCCACGCCTGGAGCCAGCTCAATAGCCATTACAGGATAAAGCCGGAAGAAGGGATAACCGCCGACGGCATGCAGGCGTTTAGCCGGCTGGTGATGCCTACGCCGGTGCAAGGGCAAGCGATAAATGGACTCGAGGATAATAATGCCAGGGCGCAAATTTGTGAGTCCGCACGCCTTGTTTTTGCCCGCAGCGACTCACTCCCTGCCATGCAGCAGAAAGAGGAAGCCCAAAAGCGGGGGATCTCTCACTCGAAATCAGTGAAGCACCAGACAACGCTTGCAGAGAATAAACCCCGCGTGGCTGAGATGAGCGTTCAGTTGGCGACAAAAGGCAAAAAGGTTATCTGGCTAACGCCGTCTTTCCCGTCAGACTACGTGGACAATCTTGATGCTGAGATGAAACAGACGCATCGCCAATATTTTGCAGACCTTGAAGGGGCGCATTCGCGTTTTATCGATCTCTCAGAACATCCCGCTTTTGTGTGCGAAGATTTCCGCGACGGCGATCACCTGAACTATTTGGGGGCTGGGAAAATGATTAGCATACTGCGGGCGCTGGGTGTGGCGCTGTAATCTCTGGAGACAACAAGGGAAGGGCAAACCCTTCCCCGGTTTCAATGCTATCAGGCCGGTTGGCTCGCCTGTTTCAACATCTGGTAAAGCTCTTGTTTTACCCTCAGTTTTTCTTTCTTCATCTGCACAACTTCATCGTTGTATCCCGTCCCTTGCGGCCCCTCCTTGCGTAAAATCTCGCTATCAAGACGGTTGTGCTTATTAAACAGGCTGAGAAAGCGGGGGTTTTCGGACTTCAGGTGGGTAATCAAATCACGGTACTCAGGAAACATGTCAGGCCTCCCTGGTCAGTAGGTTGGTGAGTGGATTAACAACTGGCTGACGCCAACTTCAGTTTAGAACCGAATTTGCGATAAGGGAAAGTACAAAAAAGCATCGTTTTGTCAATTTGCGATCCCGGCAGCACCTGGCCGGAATGGATGTCATTCTCATTGTTTAAACCTGGTGATAACGCCGCAAAATGATAAAGACAGCCGCGGTGTCGTGCACTAAGATATGTCTATGATATATCTTACACACCTAAAAGGTACGCTATGACAACGCAAAATAACGCTAAAAAAGTGCCGGTTCGGGTTCGTAACGAACTGAAGTTTCGTGAATTAACGGTTAAAACGAAAACGCTGATTGCCAATACGTTTTACCGTCTGGTCTTCACCAGCCCGCAGTTGGCGGATTTCGCTTCCCAGGGATTTGATGACCACATCAAAGTCTTCTTCCCGGCTGAAAATGGCGAATTCACTCCGCCGCAGGTCACCAGCGAGGGCATTGTCTGGGGAGAGGGTGCTCGCCCACAGTCGCGTGACTATACGCCGCTGGATTTCAATGCCGAACGCGGTGAATTAACCCTGGATTTCTATTTGCACGACGGCGGCGTAGCCAGCAGTTGGGCGAAAGAAGCACAGCCGGGCGACAAGCTGTTCATCGGTGGCCCACGCGGTTCTCTGGTCACCCCAACAGATTATCACTGGCAGCTGTACGTGACCGATGAAAGCGGGCTGCCTGCGGTGCGCCGCCGTCTGCAGTCGCTGAGTCAGGATGTTCAGGTCGAAGTCCTGGTTAATTGCCACCATTCCGACAGCCTCGGCTATCTGAGCGAATTCCCTGCGGTAAATGTGCGGGCGTTAACTCACGTGGAGATCGTCGGGTACCTGAAGCAGATTGAGATCCCTGCCGACGACTATTACATCTGGATTGTTGGCGAAGGCAAAGAGGCTAAAGCGCTGGGAGATTACCTGCTGGACGTCCGCGTCCTGGACGCCGACCTGGTGCGCGCCGTCGCCTACTGGCATGTCAAATAAGGTCACAAACTATGCGTATTCATCATCTGAGACAGCACAAATGCGAGCGCCATGAACAGCATCGCGGCAGGGGCGGTCATGGCCGCCTTGAGCAAAGCCACCCGGAGGGGCGCGCCCGCCATCGGCGCGAACGTCTGTTTGACGCCAACGATATCCGCCTGCTGATCCTGCATCTGCTGGCAAATGGCCCGGCCCACGGCTACGAACTGATCAAATCCATCGAAGGGATGGCGAAAGGGGAATATGTGCCGAGCCCCGGTATTATTTACCCGAACCTGACGCTGATGGAGGAGATGGGCTTTATTACGGTGGGCGAAGGGCAAAGCGGGAAAAAATCCTTCACGCTGACGGCGGAAGGACAAACCTCGCTTGAAGAGCAGCAGCTCGAACTGGAAGCGGTAACCAATCGACTCGCTACCCTTGGCGTTCTCGGCGACAACCGCCGTTTGCCCGAAGTACAGCGGGCTATTCATAATTTTAAAACGGCGCTGCACGCCAAACTCGGCAGCGCCGAGCTGTCGAAAGAGACGCTGTATAAGATTATCGACACGCTGGATCAGGCGGCAAAAGACATCGAACGCAGCTAGAGCCTGCCCTGGCGCGGGAGAAGAAACATTCACTCGCGCCGGGCTTCTATCGGCCTTGCTTGTCTGGAAAACGTTTAGACATTTGCTGTTTTACCGGCGATAACGAGATCGGCATAAAGCGCCTTAATCGCCTGCCTGAGCCAGATAATTTTCGGGTTATGGCGGTTACGTTTGTGCCAGATCATCATATAGGGTGCCCGGAATTTTTGCAGAAGCTCGGCATCAAACGGCAGCGGGCGGGAGACCAGCGGCAGGTGGTGAAGCTGGCCGTAATGCCGGCAGTAGCCCGGAGCGGTCGTCAGCAGAGAGTGCCCGGGCTGAGCGGCCATAAACAGAGACTGCTCGAATCCCGGCAGGCTCAACGCAATATCCCGCTTGCGCCCCATTTCTCTCAGGATATCATCCAGCGCCCAGGTATCGCTTTGTTCCCAGTAAATGCTGATATGGGGATAGCGCAAAAAAGTGTCCAGGTTCCACTCTTCCTCGAGAGCCGGATGATCTTCCCTCAGCCAGACAAAGGGAGAGTCATAAAAGAGCACTTCACAGTCGATAGACAACGGCAGATTCAGCTGTCCTTGAGAACGCGGATAGCTCTCACGGCCGGTGAAACCAACATCGACACTTCCACTCGTAATGGCGTCCAGCGCGTCGTAATCCCAGTGATGCAGCCTGATAGTCGCCTGGGGATAACGCTGATAAATCTGCTGCGACAGGGCGTTGAACATGATCATCATCAGCGGTAATTCAACCACAAGCTCAAACTTCAGTCCGCTCGGCGTCTCATGGTGAGCGTTATCCAGCAGCTGATGGCTCATTTGCATCCAGTCCGCCAGTTCCTGCGCCATGCTCACCATCAGTGGCGTAGGGACGAGTCCCTGAGGAGTATTTACAAATAATGAATCATCAAACCAAGCGCGCAGTTTTGCCAGCGATTTGCTGATCGCCGAAGGCGTGACGCTCAGCCGTTTTGCCGTGCGTGTGACGCTGCGTTCCTGCATCAGCAACTGCAGGCAGAGCAGCAAGTTAAGATCGAGGCTGTTGATTGTTTTCTTCATACTCAATTACGGCTCTGGGAGAGGCGACAAGGAAAATCAGTAAAAGGCTGACAATGCTACAGCCAATCAGAATTCCGATCAGCATATTCAGCGCATCGATACGAAAAATGGCGGCCAGCCATATCCACAATGATGAACCACACACTTGTGCCACTCCGAGCGTTGAGCTGGCTACCCCTGCCCGAAGTGAAAATGGCCCCAGTGCCTGGCTCATGGCTACGCCAAATCCGACGGAGAAACCGGCGCACACAAGCGTGAGTCCGACCAGCGTGAGCAAGTTTGAATCGGCCATGCTCAGGAGCAGACCCGCCGCCAGAAACAGCGTCTGAGACGTTATCATCATTGTGCGGGGCTGAAATACGCTCAGGGCAAACGGAGTAGAGAATGAAACGCTCATGCTGACGACGGCCGTTAACGCCATTGTTGTGGCGTATTCCCCGCGGGCTAAGCCCAGCCCCTCCATCAATAACACGGGGGAGGTGTTAACGAAGGTGAGGATGACCGTTACGCTGAGGGTTGTTATGGCCAGCCGACTGAGGAAGAAACGGTTTATCAGCGATTCGGCTTTCGGCAAAGAAACCAATGAGCTGGCGCCGTTGGCTGCTGGCCTCGTCTCTTTCAGTACCAGCAGGGAAAGCAGCAATACCGCGAGCCCCATTCCGGTCAGGGTATAGAACAAACTTTGCCACGGGAAAATAAGCATAATCAAATGCCCCAGCACCGGCGCCATCACCGGCACGATGCAGGTGATTCCGTTCATTAACGAGAGCACTTTGGTTCTGCGTCGCTCATCCAGGGCATCCCGCAGAATTGCGAAAGCAACCACGTAGCAGGCTCCCGCCCCGATCCCCTGACCCAGCCGGCCCGCCAGAAACAGCGTACTGTGCTGCGCCGAGGCGCATATCAGGGAGGCGGCAATAAAAATTACCGAACCGAATATTGCCACCGGCTTACGCCCCGAGCGGTCCGCCACACGGCCGGCAAAAAGCATGGAACAGGCCATTCCGGCAAGATAAACGGAGAAGGCAATATGCAGCTGCGCCTCGCTGGCGTTAAGATCGGACGCAATACGCGGTAAACCAACCAGATACATATCAATGCCCGCAGGGTAGAGCAAAATCAGGGCAAAACTGCAGATTAGAAAGCGTGTCATGGCGTCCTCAGTGTAATAGCGACGCTCAGCATAAGGGGAGAATCCTGCAGATACGAATTGCCATCTGGACAACACTCTTTTCCTCTGAGGAAATTAGCACGCGATACGGCCGGGGAGAGCGCTGACCGATGAGGAACAGCGCTACGTGGTGGGTATTGTATACCGCTGGCTGACTTCGCAAATGACGGGGCAAAAACCTTAACGCTATTTCTTCTGGCTCAGCGCATAATTTGCCAGGCCGCAAATCCACTCCTGATGTGCGTTTAGCATAGGGTTAGGCAACGTGCTCGCCAGGTCACGCGCGGGCTGCCCGTTTTGCGTTTCCTGAGTCAAGATGCGTACCCGGCCAGATGATAGATTCTCAATCAGCCAGGCGTGATGCACGTCCAGATCGGGAGACTCTGCACTGCCAACCCAGCCGTGCCAGGCGAGACGGCCTGGGATTTCCCCCAGCGGGGCGACAAACTCCACCACTTCGGCTTCAACCGGGAAACTAAAGGTCGTAAAGCGGAAGCGCGAACCTGCCGTTAACGTCGGCCCGCTGGCATCATGAAACACAATATCGGACACGTTGCTGTAATAGCGTTCCCAGGCCGAGGTTTGCGTCAGCCAGCGCCAGACTTCGCTGGCGTCCAGCCCGGTCATAATGATTTCGTTAGAAGCGAAGTTGTCGCTAAAACCGGGGATAAAGCCCTGCGGCCAATGAATTGAATGCATGTTTGATTCCTCTCGTTTCGTTGCTGTGAAGCGAGAATATCGACACCCTGGATATAAAACCAATCGTCAAATTTAATCTCAGATATAATGTAATTTTATATCTGGAGGCAAGCGATGCGCGATTTACGCAGTCTGGATCTTAACTTACTGAAAACCTTCGACGCTCTGCTGCAGGAACGCAGCGTGACGCGGGCTGCCTCGCGCCTGTCTCTGACACAGCCTGCCGTCAGCGGGATGTTGACGAGGCTGCGCGAAAGCTTCGACGATCCGCTGTTTATCCGCAGCCAGCGGGGCATTGTGCCTACGGAACGAGCATTACAGCTCGAGCAGCAAGTGAAACGCATCCTGCACGAAGTTGAACTGCTGCTGCGCCCGGCTGAGTTCGACCCTAAAACTTCTACGCTGACGTTTACCCTCGCGGCCACGGACTACGCATTACAGGCCATCGTGCTGCCTTTTATTAATGCACTCCGGCGTGAAGCGCCGAATATGCGCGTCTCGGTGCGCCCGCCGGTTGACGGCCAGCTTCAGCCGATGCTGGAAAGCGGCGAGCTGGACCTTTCCATCATGACGACTTTTTCGCTGCCGGCTGACCTCCACGTTCATACGCTGTACGAGGAGCAATACGTTTGTGCGCTGGGGCTGCAGCATAGTCTGGCGAGGCAGCAGCGGATCACCCTGGATCAGTTTTGCGCCTGCGATCATGCGCTGGTGTCGTGGAGCGGCGGGGAGTTTAGCGGCGTTACCGACAGCGCTTTGCAAAAAATAAAGCGTTCGCGGCGGGTTAGCCTGTCAGTGCAGAGCTTCTTATTTTTAACCGAGATTTTAAAAACCAGCGATCTGATGGCCGTGGTACCCGCGAGGCTTATTGCCGGACAAGCGAATATCGTCGGCCATCAGCCGCCGCTGGCGATCCCTGGTTTTACCAAAGTCGCCGCCTGGCATGAGCGCACGCATCACGACAGTGCGCACCGATGGGTAAGGGAGTTGTTATTTCGCAGCTGCGGGGCGTGATTTTTCCAGGCGAATATCTTCGCCGTCTTGTTCACCCACAGGCCGCCAGCCGTGACGCTGATAGAATGCGGCGGCGCGGCTGCCTGCCGCCGTTTCAAGCCAGATAATGGACTGTGGGGCAAACAGGAACGCCTCGGCTTTTTCCAGCAACAGTCTGCCGACGCCCTGGCCTTCAAACTGAGGCAGAACGAACATGGCAAACAGGCAGGCTTCTTCGGCAATTGCCATTGCAAACCCCGCGGGTTCACCGTCCACGTCTGCCAGCCAAATACATGGCGATTCGGCAATAATCTCGGCAATAGCCTGCGGTGTGATGCCCATTTCGGCCATTTCTTCGCGCGACAGATGATTCTCTTTGACGCTGGTTCGGATGGTGAAAATGGTCTCGATGTCTGCCAGGGTGGCATCCCGGAGGGTCAGGTTGGGTGACATAAAATTCCTTTTTAATCCCCCCCGACAAAAGCCGGAGGGAAAAAGCTTACTGGAAGCTGTAGCTGACGTTGACGCCCACGCCATAGTTGCGGCCCGGCGCTGGCTCAAAATAGCGGCCATTGCCTTCATTGACAATCACCGAGCCGACATAATCGCGGTCGAACAGATTATCAACTCGTCCCCAGATGTCAAACAACCAGTTTTGCCGCACGTGAAGCTTGTAGCCGGTGTTCAATCCCACGGTGGTGTAGGTCGGGGCTTTGGCGCTGTTCTGGTCATTCGCCTGGATATCGCTCATGTAGCGAACATCCGCGCCCGCATACCAGCCGTCTTCAGGCGCGTAGCCAAACGACGCGTAACCCATGTTGCGGGCGATGCCCGGCATTCGGTTGCCGCTGCAGTCGCCTGTTTTGCAAACATTGGTGCGGTAGGTCGCGTCCAGGTACGTCCAGGCCATTTTCAGCCGCCAGTCGGCGGCAAACTGTTGGTCTAAGGCGAGCTCTACCCCCTGGCGGCGAGTTTTACCGGCATTTTTATAGGTAGCGCGGCCACCATCGTTTTTATCGGATACTATCTCGTTATCGGTGTTGGTCTGGAACAGGGCGGCGGTGAACAGGCCATTGCCAATACGGTTTTTGCTGCCCACTTCAACCGTCGTGCTGGTGGAGGGCTGCAGGGCGAAGTTAAGCCCCGGCTTGCCGTCACTGCGGTAAGAAAGCTCGTTAATGGTCGGCGTTTCAAACCCACGGCCAGCGGAAGTGTAAATATTCCAGCCGTCGGTGACGGCATATTTCAGCGAGGCCGCAGGCAGCCACTTGTGATAGCTGGCGCTGCCGCTGTCGTCTCCGTTTGTCCCGACGATGTAATAATCGTTGGAATCAAAATAGACCGAGCTGTAGCGCACGCCCGCATCCAGGCTGAGTTTGTCGGTGAGCTGCCACGTGGTTTGCAGGTACGGGTCGAGGTTCCACATCAGATTGCGTTCGTTGCGGCGCAGATTGCCCTGTTCGCCGAGCACCGTGGCGCCGTTCACCGTCACAAAATTCTCGTAGCCTTTACGCTTCTCGGTCATCGTCTCGTAGTCGAGCCCGGTGGTGAAGCTGACCGGCACGCTGCCGAGTTCGCCGTTGTGCGTCCAGCGGGTATCGATGCCCTGATAATGCCTTGCCAACTGAATCACGCCGCCTGGATGGTTTGCGTTTTTTTGCACTGACACGGGAATGGACTGATACTGCGTTGTTTCGCGCACGCCCGCGTACATCATCACGCTCAGGTCATCGTGCTCGCTGAGCTGGCGGTCGTAGCGCAGTCCCCCCTGGGTTTGCTTCGTTGTTTTTCGCGTATTGAACTGATCGGCGCGGGGCGCCTGCCTCGGGTTGGCGCGCCACTCTTGCTCGGTCAGGCCGCCGGGATCGTTGGCGTCAATATCCACGCTGTTGAACAGCAATGTCAGCTTGCTGACGTCATTCAGACGAACGCCGAGCTTCGCATTCCCTAGATTCTTCTGCGCGCTACTGCGATCGCGGTAGCCGTGAGTGGTAAAGCGCGAGGCGGAAATCGCATAGTCCACATCCCCGGCCTGCGTGCCGTCGCCGGTGGAGCCGGTGGCTTTCACGCTGTTGCGCCAGCTGCCAAAGCTGCCGTAGTAACTACTGGCCTCGATCGTCGGCGGCTGGCGGCCTGTTTCCGTTATGACGTTAACCACGCCGCCGGAAGAGTTACCGTAGAGCGCGGAAAACGGGCCGCGAAGCACTTCCACGCTGTCCACGCTGTTCAAGTCAATATTGGACGTTTGCCCCTGGCCATCGGGCATCGTGGCGGGAATGCCATCCACATACATGCGCACGCCGCGCACGCCGTACGTCGAGCGTGAACCAAAACCACGCACGGAAAGCTGCAAATCCTGAGCATAGTTTTGGCGGTTTTGAATTTGCAGGCCCGGTATGCTGCCGAGGTTTTCCGACAGGTTTATCCGTGGGGCGGCCTGGCGCAAATCATCGCCATACACCACGCTGACCGCAGCTGGCGTATCGAGCTCAGAAACGGTTGTCGGTTTAGCGGTGACCAGCAGCGTAGATTCGTCTTTGGGCTGTGTTTCAGCGGCTTGCGTAAAACCGGGAGTGACAGCCGGGATCAGAAGAAGGGAAAGGACGGTTTTATGCGTGTGACGTGTTTTTTTCTGGGGTTTCTTCATCGGGGAGTGTTTTACGGTATGCGCAATTGTCAGGATTGTGAACTGTATATGTTAGTTCCTGTGTTTAAGTTTTGAAAATTATTAGCGCACGTAACGTTAACAATAAGTTATGACTGATGAAATTAACGGCGAAATATTTTTTATTTTTACTGCATCCAGCGGCACACCCTCAGCCGTATATCAGACTGTGAGCAACTCTCTTGCTCCCTACAATTGAGGAATTCAACATGAACAAGTATTTTGCTTCCGCCGTGTGCGCCTCTGCTTTCTTCAGTACGCTGAGCATTGCCTCAATGACGAACGATTCCGTAATGGTCGGCGGGGCAGCGATGTACCCGTCAAAGAATATTGTTGAGAACGCTGTGAATTCTAAAGATCACACCACGCTGGTTGCGGCGGTGAAGGCCGCAGGTTTAGTGGATACGCTGGAGAGCAAAGGGCCGTTTACCGTCTTTGCCCCAACTGATGCCGCGTTTGCCAAACTGCCGGCGGGCACGGTCAGCAACCTGGTGAAACCTGAAAATAAAGCCACGTTGACCAGCATCCTGACATACCACGTGGTGGCAGGGAAATACGACATGAAAGCGCTGGAGAAAAAAATCCAGCAGGGTGGCGGCAGCGCAGAATTAAAAACGGTGAACGGCCAGCCGCTGTGGATCATGAACAATGGCCCGCACAATATTCAGATTAAAGACGGGAAAGGCAACATCGCCAATATCAGCACCTATGACGTGAACCAGAAAAATGGCGTGATAGACGTGATTGATACCGTACTGATGCCGAAGTGAGTGTCTATACTCGATCCAGGCCCGTCGCCTGGTCGAGAAAATTATGGATAAAACTCTGGTAGAACAGCAGGTAAAACTGATGCGGGCGGTTGCTGAAGGCGACCGCCGCGCATTTGAACAACTCTATCGCCTCACGTCCCCCCACTTGTTTGCCGTGGCGCTGCGTACCGTGCAGCGCCGGGCGTGGGCCGAAGAGATTCTGCACGATGCTTTTCTCACGGTATGGAATAAAGCCTCAGGCTACGATCCGTCCATCAGCGCCCCCGTAACCTGGCTGACCCACATCGTTCGCAACCGCTGTATCGACTGGCTGCGCAGCGGCCAGTCCCGCGCGGCAAATCAGGAAGACGAACTCGGCGACAACGCGGCCGACATTGAAAATGAAGGAGACAACGGCTGGTGCGATGAACAGCAGGCAGGTCGTCTGCGCGGTTGCCTGGACAATTTGACCAGCGAGCAGCGGCAGAGCGTGGTGCTGGCCTACTATCAGGGGATGTCCCACGGCGATATTGCCGACTGGCTACAGCAGCCGCTCGGCACGGTGAAAAGTTGGATCCGCCGGGCGCTGGATCACCTTAAGGATTGCGTCGGACTATGAACAGCAGCCAAGAAATAGATAACGCACTGGCCTCTGAATACGCGCTGGGCACGCTGCGCGGAAGTGCCCGGTTGCGCTTCGAAGAACGTCTCCATGCCGAGCCGGATCTCGCCGCGCTCGTGGGCCGCTGGCAAACCCTGCTTGGTGGGCTGGAAAGCCAGACTCAGCCGCAGCTTCCGCCGGAAACGGTGTGGAAGAAAATTCAGCTTAGCCTGCCGCCCGAACGTAATGCCGTTGTGCGCTCGCGTTGGAACTGGAACTATCTTGGCTGGGCGCTCGCCGCCGGGCTTGCTGCGGTTGCGCTGGTGCCATACTTCAGTAGCAAAGCACCGGAGCTGGCACCGCTTATGGTGCTTAACGGTGCCAGCCAGCAGGGGCAGTGGCTGGTTAGTGCCGACAGCGACCGTAAAACGCTGCGCCTGACGCCGTTGCAGCTGGCCTCCGTCTCCGCCAGCAATAGCCTGCAGCTGTGGGCTATCCCGGTTGGCGCGAAGCCCGTCTCGCTTGGACTTTTGGACAGTAAATCGGTGACCCAGGTGAGTAACGGAAACGTGACATTGTCACGAGGTATGACGATCGCCATCAGCCTGGAGCCGCAGGGCGGTTCGCCAACCGGGCAGCCAACGGGGCCGGTCGTCTACAGCGGGGTGTTGTGAATAAGTTTACTGCGAATGTGATGGCGATGAAGGCGATAGCGGGGACACGTATTCCCTCTCCCCGGTCGGGAGAGGGTTAGGGTGAGGGGCACTACTCGTGGTGATCGTGAACCTGCTGAGCCACTTCATGCACGCGCTTACGAGCGCCAAACCAGCCCAGCGTCAGCAGAATCGCCAGCACCGGAATAGAAGCAATCGTGAACGTCCCGTTCGGGTAATCCATCGCCATCAAGACCAGCACGCCAAGCAGGAACAGCAGCGTCAGCCAGGAAGTAAACGGCGCGCCCGGCAGCTTGAAGCTAACGTCGTCCGCTTTCCCTTCTTTAATCGCCTTGCGCAGGCGAATCTGGCACAGCACGATAAACGCCCAGGAGGTGATGATGCCCAGAGACGCCATATTCAGCACGATCTCAAACACCTGCGAAGGCACCAGATAGTTGAGGAACACGCCAAGCACGTACACGCCGCTGGTGACCAGAATCCCGGCATACGGCACCTGATTCTTGCTCATTTTCGACATGAACTGTGGCGCGGAACCGCCCATCGACATCGAGCGCAGAATACGCCCGGTGCAGTACAGGCCGGAGTTCAGGCTGGAGAGCGCGGCGGTTAACACCACGATATTCATCACGTCGCCGATGTAAGGCACGCCGAGCTTCGAAAAGAAGGTCACGAACGGACTTTGCCCTGCCTGATAGGCGTTCCAAGGCAGCAGCAGAACCAGCAGCACCACGGAACCAACATAGAACAGGCCGATACGCCAGATAACGCTGTTAATAGCCTTCGGCACCATGGTTTTCGGGTCTTTACATTCCCCGGCGGCGGTACCCACTAATTCGATAGAGGCGAAGGCGAACACTACGCCCTGAATCAGTACCAGCGCAGGCAGCAGACCGTGGGGGAAGAGACCGCCGTTATCGGTTATCAGATGGAACCCGGTGCTGTTACCGTCAATCGGTTTCCCGGTGCCGAGGAAAATGGTGCCGACGATCAGGAAGGCAACGATAGCCAACACTTTGACCAGCGCAAACCAGAACTCCATCTCGGCGAACCATTTCACGCCAATCATGTTCATCGCCGCGACCACGGCCAGCGCGCCGAGGGCGAAGACCCACTGCGGCACATCGCCGAACGCGCCCCAGTAATGCATGTAGAGCGCCACGGCGGTGATGTCCACGATACCGGTCATCGCCCAGTTGACGAAATACATCCAGCCGCAAACGTAGGCGGCTTTTTCACCGAGGAATTCACGGGTGTAGGAGACGAAACTTCCGCTGGACGGGCGATGGATAACCAGCTCGCCCAAAGCGCGGAGGATGAAGAAAGAGAAAATGCCGCAAACCAGATAAATTAACGCCAGCGCGGGCCCTGCTGCCTGCAGGCGCGCACCTGCGCCGAGGAACAGGCCGGTACCGATGGCACCGCCGATAGCAATCATCTGCACGTGGCGATTGCTCATCGCCTGGTGATACCCCGAGTCCTGAGAATTCAACCAGCGTCGTTTGGCGGCGCGGTGTTCCGCTTCAGTCTTTGTTTTCATTGAGATTCCTGTCTGCCTTTGAGTTAAAAAGCGCCGTCCTTTTCCGCCCGTTAATTCTGGCTGCGGAGGCCGTGAAAAAGAGGGCGAGGAATCCTGGCAGAAAATTGAATGAGAAGCAAAATTACAAACTTGTCATTTTAGTGGCGGCGTTCTGTTGGTGTGACGGGCGTAACATTCCTGCTATACCGGGACTCAGAGAAGCGCTGCATCATGAACATAAAATGGTCAAAAAAAGGGCTGGCGATGGCCTGCGTGCTGGCGGGGGTGGCGGGACTTTGGCTGTACTCCCAGGCTTCATCGCCAGCAACACAAAAGAAAACGGCGCTGCCGAAAGTTAGCCTGATAGCCGCGGCCAGCCAAACGCTGCCGCTAACGTTCTCCACCCAGGGGCATCTCGTGTCGCTCAATGAGGTGGATATTCGCGCGCAAATCACCAGCCCGGTGAGCCAGGTTGCCTTCCACGAAGGGGATTTTGTTAAGCAAGGGCAACTGTTGTTTGTGCTGGATGATGCCGAAGAGCAGGCCGCGCTGGGTCACGCCCAGGCCCAGTTGGGGGTAATTAAAGCCGAGCTGGATAAAGCCGCTCGCGACCTCAGCCGTGGCCAGCCGCTGCTGAAAACCCACTACATTTCGTCTTCAGACTGGGATGCGCTGGTTAGCTCGCAACAGCAGGCGGCGGCGCAGTACAAGTCCGCCCAGGATGATATTCACACCGCCCAGGCGCAGCTCGCCTATACCCGCATTTACGCGCCAGTTAGCGGCAAAACAGGCGCATTGAACGTGCACATCGGCAGCCTTGCACAGCCGGGCAGTACGTTACCGATGATCAGTATTAATCAGTTTGACCCGATTGGCGCAGAATTTACCCTGCCGGAGCAGGATCTCAACGCGGTGGTCGCCGCGCAGCATCAGGGGCCGGTAGAAGTGCAGGTGACCGACGCCAGCGGAAAACCGGTGACCGGCACGCTTAGCTTCATTGATAACACCGTCAGCCAGGACAGCGGCACGGTGAACTTTAAAGCCCGCTTTGCCAATGGTGAAAACCAGCTCTGGCCTGGGGCCTACCAGAACATTACGGTGAGCGCAGGGAGTACGCCGAATGTCGTTGTTTTACCGCCTCAGGCCGTACAGGACGGCCCCGACGGGCATTTTGTCTACGTTATCGACGCCCAAATGCACGCCACAACGCAACCGGTCACATTGTTGCGCATCCAGCAGCAAATGGCGGTGGTGAGCGGCATTCAGCCCGGCATGAAAGTGGTGCTGGAAGGGGCCAACGCCCTGCGCCCGGGAATGGCCGTGAAGGTGGTTAACGCGCCAGCGGGGTCTGCATCATGACATTTGCCGAACAATGCCTGAAACGGCCGATTGCCGTGATGCTGCTGTGGCTGGCGGTGATGGTCGCCGGCGCGGTGTGCTGGTTTAAACTGCCCATTGCCGCGCTGCCCAACTACGACACGCCGACGATTCAGGTCAGCGCTTCGCTTTCCGGTGCCAGCCCTGAAACCATGGCTTCGTCGGTAGCGACGCCGCTGGAGAAAAAGCTGTCGACCATTCCCGGCGTGGTGAACATGACCTCCAACAGCCTCGAGGGCGCCACGACTATCGTCATTGAGTTCGATCCGTCCCGGGATATTGATTCGGCAGCGGTGGACGTGCAGTCCGCGCTGTACCAGGCGTTAAAACAGCTGCCGTCGCAGATGACCACGCCGCCGTCATTTCGAAAAATTAACCCGGCAGATGCGCCGATCATTCAAATTGGCATCGATTCCCCGTCGATGGAGCTGTCTGACCTGAACCGCTTCTCGGATGACCTGATCTCACCGGCGCTTTCCACACTGAACGGCGTGGCGCAGGTGACGGTGCTGGGGCAGAAACGCTATGCCGTGCGCGTGGAGGTGAACCCGGACAAGCTGGCGGCGACAAATCTGACGCTGGAAGATGTGCATACCGCTCTGGCAAACGCCAATAACAACTCGCCGATCGGTGAACTGGACGGTAAACGCCAGATGGTGATGCTGCAAACCAGCGGCGATCTGCGCAACGCGGCAGACTTCGCCAAAGTTATTGTCGCCACGCGAAACGGCCAGCCGGTCAGGCTATCAGATGTGGCCACCGTGCAGGACAGCATCGAGAATACGCTGAGCTACAGCGCCGTGAACGGTAACCGCGCGATTGTACTCAGCGTGCAGCGTCAGCCTGGTGCGAACATTGTTTCTACCATCGATGCCATTCGCCAACTGATGCCTAAACTGCAGGCGCAAATGCCGTCGTCGGTGAGCGTGAAGTTTCTGAATGACCGTTCGCTGTCGATCCGCGCGGCGATTCATGACGTGACGTTAACTCTGCTGTTGACCATCGCCCTGGTGGTGATGGTGATCCTGATGTTCCTGCGCCATATTCGGGCGACAATCATTCCGGCGCTCAGCCTGCCAATTTCTCTGCTCGGCGCATTCGGCCTGATGTACGCCTTTGGCCTGAGCCTCGACAATATCTCGCTAATGGGGTTGACCATTGCTGTAGGCCTGGTGGTGGACGACGCGATTGTGGTGCTGGAGAACATCATGCGCTACATGGAAGAAGGGGAAACGCCGTATCGCGCCGCGCTGAAAGGGGTGAAAGAGGTAGCGTTCACTGTTATCTCCATTTCGCTTTCCCTGGTGGCGGTGTTTATTCCGATCTTCTTTATGCCGGGGACAATAGGTCTGCTGTTCCACGAGTTTGCCTATGTGGTGTCGCTGACGATTCTGGTTTCGGCTGCAGCATCGTTGACCATTATTCCTTTGCTGGTCCCTAAACTTATTCGCGAGCACACGCCGGAAGACAAACCTGAACCGCGCTGGAGCCAGGTCTTTGAGCGTGGGTTCGAAGCGCTGCGCCGCCAGTACGGGAACGGGCTGGAATGGGCCGTGTCTCACCGCGTGATTATGATCGGCGTCGCGCTCAGCACGATTGCGCTGACCATCGGCCTGTACTGGTTTTCACCGAAGGGCTTCTTCCCGCAGGAAGATATCGGGCAGATCACCGCCAGCATTGATGCGCCGCAGGATATGTCCTATCTCGGTCGGCTGGGCGTGGCGCAGCAGTTGGGTAAAACGCTGATGAAAGATCCGGCCGTCAGCGACGTACTGACCCGCGTTGACCACGACACCACGCAGTTAAGCCTGACGTTAAAAGATCAAGGTCAGCGCCCGCCGCTGGATGCAGTGCTCAAACAACTGCGCTCTGAAACCGGCTATTTACCGGGCATAAAAGTTTACTTCAGCCCGGTGCAAAACCTGCGCGTGGGAGGCCGCAGTGCGAAAAGCAGCTACCAGTACACGCTGCAGGCGGTCAGCAGCGGCGATACCAGCCTCAACGACTGGGCCAACCGGCTGATGGCAGAGATGCAAAAAAGCGGGGTGTTTGTCGGCCTGAATACCGACGCCCAGCTCAACGGGCTACAGGCGCAGTTGGTCATCGACAGAAACAAAGCTTCGCTGATGGGCGTGGATATTCAGCAGATTCGCGACACGCTGTATGACGCCTTCGGCACTTACCAGGTCTCCACGATTTATGCCCCGGAAGACAGCTATGAAGTGATCATGGAAGTGCAGGAGCCGTTCCGGCAGGACGAAAGCGACTTGTCGAAAATCTATGTCCGGTCATCAAGTGGGGCGCTGCTGCCGATCACCACCTTTACGACGATTTCGCGCGCCCAGGGCGTGACGGCGGTCAACCACCAGGGACAGTTGCCGGCGATTACGCTTTCGTTCGACCTTGCGCCGGGGAAATCGCTGTCGGATGCGACGGCGGCCATTGCCCAGGCCCAGCAGGCGATTCATCTGCCGTCTTCGGTGTTTGGCACCTACGCCGGGCAGGCGGCGCTGTTCCAGCAGTCCCAGAGCAGTCAGATCTGGCTGATTGTGCTGGCGCTGGCGGTGATTTACGTGATTCTCGGCGTGCTGTATGAAAGCTGGATCCACCCGCTGACCATTCTGCTTGGCCTGCCGTCGGCGGCAGTGGGCGCGCTGCTGGCGCTCAGGCTGTTTAATCTCGATCTTACGTTTATCGCGATGATTGGTATTCTGCTGCTGATAGGTATTGTCAAAAAGAACGCTATCATGATGATAGATTTCGCGTTAGTGGCGCAGCGTGAACACGGCATGACGCCGCATGATGCGATTATGCAGGCCTGCTTGCAGCGGTTCCGCCCGATTATGATGACCACGCTTTGCGCCATCATGGGGGCGATCCCCATTGCGCTTGGCCTGGGGGCCGGGGCCGAGCTGCGCCAGCCGATGGGCGTGGCGATTGTCGGGGGGCTGTTGTTCTCGCAGCTGATCACCTTGTTTATTACGCCGGTGCTGTTCCTGCTGTTTGACGGCAACCCACAAGGAACGAAGGAGTGACGATGAAAATTCTGCTGGTGGAAGATCAGAAAATGGCCTCGGAGTACATTGCCAAAGGGCTGCGCGAGAACGATTTCGTGGTCGACGTCGCCGGGAACGGTATCGACGGCCTGCATTATCTCCTGACTACGGACTATGACCTGGCGATCCTGGACGTGATGCTGCCCGGTATTGACGGCTGGAAAATCATCGAAATGGCGCGTCAGGCCGGAAAACAGACGCCCATCATGTTTCTGACAGCGAGGGATGATGTGGAGGACAGAGTTCACGGCCTCGAACTGGGCGCGGAAGATTATCTGATCAAGCCCTTTTCCTTTAGCGAGCTGCTGGCGCGTGCGCGGGTGATTCTGCGCCGTTCCGCGCCGCCCACCGCCATTCTTGAAGAAAATCTGCTGCAGGTGGGCGATCTGAAGCTTGATTTTCTGCGGCACAAAGTGTCCCGCGCCGGGGTGCGAATAGAGCTGACGCAAAAAGAATTTTTGCTGCTAAGCCTGCTGATGCGCCGCTCGGGCGAAGTGCTCTCCCGCACGGTGATTGCAGAGCAGGTGTGGGACATGAATTTTGATCCGGAAACGAACGTCATAGACGTCGCCATCCGCCGCTTGCGCAACAAAATTGACGATGGTTTTGAGGATAAATTACTCCACACCCTGCGCGGCGCGGGGTACGTGCTGGAATTACGCGGATGATAAAACTGTCGCATTTGTCGATCACGGCGCGCCTGACGCTCTACTTCTCCGTCACGATGGCCATCGTGCTTTACAGCGTATCCGGCGTGCTTTATTCGACCATGCGCCAGCAGCTCAACCATAAAGATGAGCTGGAGCTACAAAGTTCCATTCAGTTCCAGCAGGAAATTGCTACGGCGATTGGCGAGCGGCAGGACAACGGGGAAGAGTGGCAAACCGAGCTGCTGGAGTCCGTGGTACGGCAGGAGCGCCTGTCGCTGCGCATCTTCAGCCCGGAAGGTAAGGTGTACGCGCAATCCAACAATATGGTTATTCCTGAGCAGGATTTTCCGCTGCCGGGCCCCGGGTTTAGCTACCGGGAATGGCATTATCGTGCGGAGAATATCCGGCAAAAATACTTAATTACGTCCACGCTGTTCACCCTGAAAAATAACCAGAAATGGCTGGTGCAGGCGGCGCTCAACGTCTCCGGCAACAACGAAATTATCAACACCTATTACAAGCGAATGCAGTTTTTCGCCGCGCTGGCGATTCTGCTGTTTGCCGCCTTTGGCTGGTGGCTTGCCCGAAGGGGATTAGCGCCGCTGCGCACGATCACCACTGAAATTGAGAAAATTCACGCCAACGATTTGCACACCCGAATCCTGGATCAGCGCTGGCCGCCAGAGCTGCACGCGCTGGCGGCGTCGTTTGACCGCATGATGATGCGGCTTGAGGCCTCGTTCCATCAGCTAAATCGCTTTTCCTCGGACATTGCCCACGAGCTGCGCGGGCCGATCAATAACCTGATCTCTGCCGCCAGCGTCATTCAGACCAAAGATCGCAGCGTCGAAGAGTACCAGGAAACGCTGGCCGCCATTGTGGAAGAGGGCGAGCGGCTGTCGCGGATGATCTCCTCCATGCTGTTCCTTGCCAGGGCAGATAACAGCCGGGGAGTGCTGAATGCCGAATGGCTAAGCAGCCCCCATGAATTCGAAAAACTGATTGGTTTCTACGACATTCTGGCAGAAGAAAAAGAGATCACCCTCGAAAGCCGGGGGGACGTTTCATTCTATGCTGACCAGCAGCTTATCCAGCGGGCGCTCTCAAATTTGCTCTCTAACGCCCTGCGCCACACGCCTGAAAAAGGGCATATCACGCTCAGCGCAAAAATTGCCGATGAACGGGTGATATTGAGCGTGAGTGATGATGGCGAAGGCATCAAACCCGAACATCTGCCGCTGATTTTTGATCGCTTTTTCCGGGGAGAAGCCTCCCGCAGCGCCACGGAAAACACCGGACTGGGGCTGGCGATTGTGAAAACCATTGCGGAACTGCACGGTGGCAAAATCAGCGCGGTCAGCGAGCCTGGGCGAGGTAGTACCTTCACATTATCTTTGCCGCGGCATGAAACGGTTTAAAAACGGCAGAATAATCTCTGCTCGCAGGAACAATACTAAGCGGAATGAGTCTCAGTGAGGTAAACAGGTAGCCTTTTGTGCCGACCTGAATAAAATCCAAACAGATGAAACGTGTTTAGCTCCAGTAGAGACTGGGGCGTTCACTATGAGTTTCTGGGATCATCGCTTTTATTGTTATGGAAAACCTGCCCAATGCTATTGAAATACTTTTCTCGCCGTGCCATTGCCGTGGCCGTGGCGCTGATAATTGCCCTTACCATCGCTCTGTTCTTCTTCCTCAGAAGCCCCGATATACCTGATTATGTCACGGCTCCTGTACGCAAGGGCGATATCGAAAACGCTGTCCTGGCAACCGGGCGAATCGACGCTATCGAACGCGTTAACGTCGGGGCGCAGGTTTCAGGCCAGGTCAAGTCGCTCAAAGTGAAGTTGGGCGACCATGTCACCAAAGGGCAGTCCATTGCCGACATTGATGATGTGCCGCAGCGTAACGACCTGCGTAACGCCGAAGCCGCACTCAATGTAGTCAAAGCCGATCTGCAGGCTAAACAAGCGCTACTGAAACAGTCTGAATTGCGGTTCAAACGTCAGCGGCAAATGCTGAGAGAAGACGCCAGTTCGCGCGAGGATTATGAGTCTGCGGAGGCTACGCTCGCCACAACACGGGCGGAATTGCTCTCTCTGAATGCCAAGCTTGTCCAGGCGCAAATCGAAGTAGATAAGAAAACAGTCGATCTGGGCTATACCCGAGTCGTTGCGCCAATGGACGGAGTAGTTATTGCCGTGGTCACGCAGCAGGGGCAGACGGTGAACTCCAGCCAGAGTGCGCCGACGATTATCAAGCTGGCTCGTCTCGATGTGATGACCATCAAAGCACAGATCTCTGAGGCCGATATCACCCGTATTTCTCCAGGACAAAAGGCCCGTTTCACGATTTTCTCTGAGCCGGACAAGCACTATGACGCGACGCTGCGCACCGTTGAACTGGCGCCAGAGTCGGTAATGAAAGATGACTCTCTTGCCGGGAGCAGTTCGGCATCAGGGTCTGGCACCTCAAATGCTTCCGTTTACTACAACGCTCTGCTCGACGTGCCTAATCCAGAAAATCGCCTGCGTATCGCGATGACGGCACAGGTCACGCTGCTGGCCGGTGAAGCCAAAGATGCGCTGCTGGTCCCGATTCAGGCCGTGCATAAAGTTGAAGGGAATAAGCAGGAGGTGCAGGTGCTGCTGGCTGACGGCAAGCTGGAGGCCCGAAAGGTGAAAACCGGGATCACCAACAGCGTGGATATTCAGATCCTCGAAGGACTAAACGTCGGGGAAAATGTCGTGCTGTCACAGCCGGGTGAGAAAGCGCCTGGGGAAGGGTTTGTTCTGTGAGTAACATCATCGAGCTGAAGGGCATTAGCCGGACCTACGGTAACGGCGGCCAGGCGCTGACCGTGCTGAAAAATATCGATCTGACCATCGCCGCCGGAGAAATGGTGGCGATCATTGGTGCATCAGGATCGGGTAAGTCGACCCTGATGAATATCATGGGCTGTCTCGACGTACCCGACAGCGGCGATTATTACATTGGCGGGCAAAATGCCGCTCAGCTTTCGCCGGATGAACTGGCCCGGATTCGGAGGGAGCATATCGGCTTTATCTTCCAGCGCTACCATCTGATGCCCGACCTTAGCGCGCTGGGCAACGTTGAGATCCCGGCTATTTACGCCAACAGCGAGCGTGACAAGCGCCGACTGCGTGCCGCTGCACTGCTTGGCAGGCTGGGCCTGGAAGGGCGTGAGCACCATAAGCCCGGCGAACTGTCTGGTGGCCAGCAGCAGCGCGTGAGTATTGCCCGGTCGTTGATCAACGGCGGGGAAATTATTCTGGCCGATGAGCCAACCGGCGCGCTGGATTCTCAGTCAGGCCAGGAGGTCTTAGCCATCCTGAGCGAACTTAACCAGCGTGGTCATACGGTCGTGATGGTGACCCACGATATGAAGGTGGCCCAGCACGCTCAGCGCATTATCGAACTGCGGGACGGTGAAATTATCGCCGATAGCGGCAGCAAGGTCACCGCCACGCAAACTTTGCCGCCGCCTAACCGTACCCGCCAAAGCCGCTGGCAAAGTATGCTCGACCGCACGCGTGAATCGCTGCAAATGGCGCTCAAAGCGATGAATGCGCATCGTTTACGCACCACGCTCACCATGACCGGGATCATTTTTGGTATTGCCGCCGTTGTGACCGTTGTGGCACTGGGCGAGGGCGCGAAGCAAAAGACGCTGGAGAATATTAAAGATCTGGGCACCAACGTGGTGAGTATCTATCCCGGACGAGATTTCTTTGATGATAGTATTGAGGGCATTCGTACTCTGGTGCCGGCTGACGCGGAGGCGCTGGCAAAACAGGGATTTGTCGATAGCGTAAGCCCGGAGGTAAGTGCCTCAGACAACATTCGTTTTCTGGGTAAGTCTGCAACCGCGTCTATCAACGGCGTAGGGCGAGATCACTTCCGCGTTAATGGCATTCAGCTTCTGGAAGGAACCACCTTCAGGGACGACCGTACCGCCCTGCAGGAGGTCATCATTGATGAAAATGCCCGCAAAGCGCTGTTCGACGCCGCCGGATTACAGGCGCTGGGGCAAATTGTTTTTCTTGGTTCCGTGCCGGCACGGGTGGTGGGCATTGCCCAAAGCAATAACCGGAGCTACGCGCCAAATCGCATTACCGTGTGGATGCCCTACAGCACGGTGATGTACCGCATGGTAGGCAAACCGGTGCTGACCAGCATCAGCGTCCGTCTGAAAGACAATGTGGCAAACGAAGCGGCGGTGAGCGCTATCTCCCAGCTACTTACTCAGCGCCACGGCGTAAAAGATTTCCAGCTCTATAACTTCGAACAGATCAGAAAATCTATCGAGCGTACCTCGATGACCTTCAGCATTTTAATTCTGATGGTTGCCTGCATCTCGCTGATGATCGGCAGTATCGGCGTGATGAACATCATGCTGGTGTCGGTCACCGAACGAACCCATGAAATCGGCGTACGTATGGCGGTAGGCGCCCGGCGGAGCGACATCATGCAGCAGTTTATGATTGAGGCCGTATTGGTCTGCCTGATTGGCGGCGCGTTAGGTATTGCGCTGTCGTATGCCGCCGGGGCGCTATTTACCGCCCTGGCCGGCGGGATGTTCACGGCTATTTATTCGTGGCAGGCCGCCGCCGCCGCGTTTTTCTGTTCAACATTAATCGGCATGATCTTCGGTTATCTCCCCGCCCGCAAGGCGGCAAGGATGGACCCGGTCGTTTCACTGGCCAGCGAGTAACCTATGAAATTTTTATCACCTTTGGCTTTGTGCCTGGCTACCGCGCTGAGCGCAGGCTGCGCAAATACGCTTAAAAGCGACTATCACGCTCCGGAAGTACGCTATCCCGCCAGTTGGGACAAGAGCGATGCTACCCGCGACCTGGCCCCGTTTGACTGGCAAGCGTTTAACGATCCCCACCTGGATAACTGGCTGCGTCAGGTCATGGCCAGCAACACCGATGTGGCTCTCGCCGTGTTGCGCCTGTACCGGGCGCGACTTGATGCGGAAAGAGTCGGCATCATTAACGATCCTGGGCTAAAAGGCTCGCTGGGCGTGGACGGAAAAAATCAGCTGAGCAACGCATCCGGCTGGACAAAAAGCAGTTCCACCAGTCTTAGCACCAGCTACGAGCTGGATCTCTGGGGAAAAATTGCTCGCCAGCGCGATGCGGCAGAGTGGGCAAGCCGCGCCAGCGCAGAGGATTTGCGCTCCGCAAAACTGACGCTGCTTTCCGAAGCCAGTAATAATTACTGGCATATTGGCTTTGTGAACCAGCAGATTGCCGTCCTCCAGCAGAGCATTGGCTATGCGACAGAGACGCTCCGCCTGGCCAACGCACGCTATCAGGCAGGCGGAGCCTCTTCACTCGATGTGGTTGATGCGCAACAAAGTTTGCTGGCACAGGAAAACCGACTCACCGCCCTGCAGCGCGATCGCCTGCAGGTTCTAAATCAGCAGGCCGTGTTGCTGGGTACCGCGCCGGGCAGTCCGAGGGTTGAACCCACTACGTTACCCACAGGCAGGATGCCGCAGGTTAATGCGAATATCCCTGCCAGCGTGCTGATGCATCGGCCCGATATCAGCGCTAAAGAGTGGCGGGTTCGTGAAGCTCTGGCCACCGTTGATATCCGGCGCACTGAATACTATCCCGCCTTTAGCCTGACAGGCTCTCTCGGCACCGGCAGCAGCTCGTTACTTACGGTGCTGCATAATCCGATTGCTTCCGTTGGGGCTGGCTTGACGTTGCCGTTCCTGGACTGGCGGCAGCGGGGCGTGGAGGTAAAAATTGCCCGCAACGATTACGAGCAGCGAGTGCTTGAGTTTAAACAGTCGCTTTATAAGGCGATGAGCAGCCTTGAAGATGAACTCTCCTTGCGCGATCAGCTCCTGGCTCAGGAGATAAGACTCCAGGAGGGGCTGGATCTTGCGCGTAAGTCTGAGCGGTTGAATGAGGTACGTTACCGGCAGGGCGCCGCGCGTATCTCATTCTGGCTAGATGGCCAGGAGAAACGCCGCCAGGCAGAGCTATTGCTGGATGAAAATCGCTTTAATCAGTTCCAGAATCTGGCAAAAATTTATCTCGAGTTTGGCGGGTCGTCTGCTTTCCCCTAAATCTTGCTAACTAATTCTCCCCAAATAGAAAACGGTTTTTCTTTCGCGGATGCTCGTTTAAATTCTTGCTGGCTGAACGGGGTTCAGCCAGAAAATAATAAACAACCGTATATTTTATAGGGAAGGGTGAAGGCATGCGTGTGTCAGATTATATCCGGCTGTTATTTCTTGCCGCGGTGTGGGGAGCCAGCTTCCTTTTTATGAAAATAGCGGCGCCAGAGTTCGGGGCGGTAAATACGGCCTTTTTAAGGGTGTTTTTTGGCTTTACAGGGCTGGCGGTGATTCTGTTCACTCTGAGATCATCCTTCCGCTTTGAAGGGAAATTCCGTTCGGCGCTTATTCTGGGCGCAATTAACTCCGGGCTGCCCTTTTTTATGTATTGTCTCGCCGCAAAATGGTTACCTGCCGGATACTCCGCCATTTTAAACGCCACCACGCCGCTAATGGGCGCCATTATTGGCTTCTCCTTCTTTAGTGAGAAATTAACGCCGCGAAAATGGCTGGGCGTAGTGCTGGGCCTGGCGGGGATAATGGTGATTACTTCGGTCGGCGACGCGCACTCCAGCGAGGAGAAGATCGCCGGAATTATCGCCTGCCTGGTGGCCACGAGTTGCTACGGTGTGGCAGGCTTTTTAACCCGCCGCTGGATCTCCAATAAAGGCGGGCTTGACCCTAAAATCGTCGCCTTCGGCAGCCAGGTCGGGGCCACGCTTTTCCTGTTTCCATTTTTTGCCTGGAGTGTGGCGACCGGCCCGGAAATAAACTGGCTGCAGGGTGATGTCTGGCTCAGCGTGCTGGGCCTGGGGATCCTCTGTACCGCCGTGGCCTATATTTTTTACTTCCGCTTAATTGCTGATATCGGGCCGTTACGCAGCCTCACGGTGACTTTTCTCATTCCACCGTTCGGTGTGTTGTGGGGCTACCTCATTTTGCACGAAACCATTAGCGAAGCGTTTATCATCGGGGCAGCCATTGTTTGTTTCTCTGTCTGGCTGGTCATAAGCCCGGACAAGAA
The DNA here is from genome assembly GCF_059414925.1 of Cedecea sp. B1(4). Lineage (NCBI taxonomy): Bacteria > Pseudomonadati > Pseudomonadota > Gammaproteobacteria > Enterobacterales > Enterobacteriaceae > Cedecea > Cedecea sp. B1(4). Next base: position 664,326 of record NZ_JCAHMZ010000002.1, read on the forward strand.
AACGCACACCGCAAAAAGTTAACCCGGGCACCGGCTGCGAATAATTGTGGTTATACTAGCCGCGAGCCCGGATAAGGTTTCCGGGCTACGCTGTGAAGGAAAAACGATGCAACGAGAAGCGCTGTTCACTGCGGTATTTGACCGGTATCAGGTCGAGCCCGACTATCCGTGGGACAAGTTTAAGGACTACGCCGTGCTGCGCCATCGCTACAAGCGCAAATGGTTTGGCGTGGTGCTGAGTATTTCCGCCACAAAACTGGGGCTGGAAAGCGATGAAGTCATCGATATTCTCAACGTCAAAGTGATGCCTGGCGCCGTTGGCTCGCTGAGAATGCAGCCGGGTATTTTACCTGCTTATCATATGAATAAAGAGCATTGGGTCACGGTATTAATTGACAAGGTGCCGGATGAATTAATCCTGGGGCTGATCGACGAAAGTTTCGGCCTGACGCGTTAATTTGATTCACCCCCGAACATTGTATGGAACAGAATGCCCGGGGGCATATTACAAATAATTTTTCGCTATTTTAATGACCGTTTTTTTGACTGGAGCGGCATTGCTATTAAGCTGCAGGTCATTTTCGAAACCGGCCTTGCCGGGATCCTGCTGGGTCTCGCGGTTATTATTGTCACCGAGATCCTACTGATTATTTAGGATAAATTTCTCGGCGGCGGCGATGGCACGTTAACTCTCTCACTGAACGCCGCCTGAACAACAGGCGGCCTTTTCGACTACTTTTTCTGCCAGCTAACCGCGTAGTGATAATGCGAGCCGGAGAGCAGAAACTCCGGCGAGACGCTCGGGCTCCAGGAATCGTCCCCGCCCACGCCCATATGATAGCCGTCGATATTCAGCCAACAGCCTTCTTCTTCTTTCAATAAATGCCGGTGCGTGGCTTCCCGCAACTGTTTCTGGCCGTAGCGGCTGAGATTGAAGTGAAACGCCCCACGCCAGCGGTGGCTGCCGTATTCAAGCGACGAGGTGTCGCAGCGCAGGCCATTTTCACTCGGGAAAACGTAGGGGGTGTACATGTCCGCCAGCGGCAGCGTCCATCGATCCATCAGCGCTGAGCTTTTGCGGTCGGGGTAGTTTTCATGCGGGCCGCGGCCAAACCAGTTCACCTCAGCTTCAATATCCGCAAGCTGACAGCAAAGGCCAATGCGCGCCGGGGCTGGCGTGCCGAAGGCAATATCCACATCCACCGTAATATGCAGCACGCCCTCGCTGTCGATGAGATAGTTTTTGTGGCTGATAAACAGCGTTTTACCGTTGCCCTGCCAGCTGTGGACGGTGCGAACCAGCACCGCGTTGCCCAGCCTGTCAACGTCGAAACTCAGCAGTTCCGGCGTCAGGTCGTACATGCCTGCGGCCTTCCAGCGCTCTACCCAGGCATTAGGGTCGATATGCGCGGCCTCGCTGATGCCGATGTCATTATCCAGCGGTGCCCGTGTGAAATTATCCTGTAGCGGCTGGAGGAGCGTAGGCTGCTGATGGCTAAACCACTGGCAAAGCAGGCCGCTTCTACGCTCAAAGCGCCAGTGCTGATCGCCGTGGAACACATCGGCGTGTCTGTCGTCCATTTGCAGCAGTGGCGCTGAACCGCCGGGGAGGGTTGTGGGCCGGACTAACGTGGACGGCAACTGCCACTGCGCCCTAGCGCAACAATGCCCGGCCTCACTCCATGAGGTGGCTTGTACCTGCCGGACGTCGACACTGAGCCAGACAGCCCCGGGGCGCGTAATCTCCGGCAGCGGCAGATGAAGCACGCGGGTTTGTTCTGGGGCCAGGTCCAGCGCCAGTTCACCGCTGGCGAGCACTTCACCCTCGAGTTTCAGCGTCCAGACCAGCCGTTCGTTATCGCTGGGGCGGAACAGGTACTCGCTGGTGACTTCCAGCGTGTTGTCCGGCAACAGGCGGAACTGGAAGAACTGCTGCGCATATTTCGCTTCATGTAACGCTGGATGCGGCGTGCGGTCGGCGAAGACCAGGCCGTTCATGCAGAACTGCCGATCGTTTGGCGTGTCGCCAAAATCGCCGCCGTAGGCAGCCCAGGACTGCCCGTTTTCATCATGTTTCACCAGCGACTGATCGACCCAGTCCCAGACAAAACCGCCCTGCAGCCGGGAGTGATGGCGAAATGCCTCCCAGTATTTAGTGAACCCGCCCAGGCTGTTGCCCATCGCGTGGGCGTATTCGCACAGAATCAGCGGGCGACTTTCTTCAGGCAGCCCCAGCCATTTCTTTATCGACCACTTTGGCACCTGCGGGAAGGGCTGATCCTGATCCACCCGGGCATACATCGGGCAGATAATGTCGGTGGCCGCCGTGTCCGCGCCGCCGCCTTCATACTGCACTGGTCGGGTGGGATCGTTGGATTTTATCCAGCGGTAGAGGGCATCGTGATTGCTGCCGTGCCCGGACTCGTTGCCGAGCGACCAAATGATAATGGACGGATGATTGCGATCGCGCTGCACCATGCGCGTCACGCGCTCGACCATTGCTGGCAGCCACGTCGGATCGTCGCTCAGGCGGTTCATCGGCACCATGCCGTGGGTTTCAATATTGGCTTCATCCACGACATAAAGGCCGTAAAAGTCGCACAGCCTGTACCACAGCGGATGATTGGGATAATGAGAGCAGCGCACGGCGTTGAAGTTATTCTGCTTCATCAGCAGGATATCGCGCCGCATTGTTTCTTCCTCCATCACCTGGCCGTTGACCGGGTGATGCTCGTGCCGGTTGGTGCCGCGCAAAAGCAGCGGTTTGCCGTTGAGCTTCAGCAGCCCGCCGGTAATCTCCACTTTACGGAAGCCAACATCATAGCTTTCAGCTTCGATAAGCGCATTGCCTTGCTGCAGGACAACCACGGCGCGATAGAGATTCGGCACTTCCGCGCTCCACAACAGCGGCTGTTCAACCGGCAGATGTAGGCTAGTGCGGTCGTGATAAGCCCCGCGTTCGTCAATAATCTCACTGCCGATGGCCTGCTGTTTCTCCGCCAGCAATGTTTCTCCGCGCCAGAGCTGTACCAGCACTTCGCAGGCGCTGATGTTCTGACCCTCGATCTTCACTAAAGCGCGCAGCTCGCCGCGTGAAAAATCTTCGTTAATATCGGTCTGTAACTGCACGTCGGCAAGGCGAGTTTCCGGCTTATGCAGCAGCGAAACATCGCGGAAAATACCGCTCATGCGCCACATATCCTGATCTTCCAGATAAGTGCCGTCGCTCCAGCGAAGCACCATCACCGCAATACGGTTGCAGCCGGGTTTTAGCCCGGCGCTGAGATCAAATTCGGAGGGCAGACGGCTGTCCTGGGCGTAGCCGATCCAGATGCCGTTGCACCACAGATGAAAGGCGGAGTTTACGCCATCAAAAATAATCCTCGTTTGCCCGCTCGTCAGCCAGGTTTTATCGACTTCAAATGTGAGCGAGTAACAACCGGTGGGATTGTCCTGCGGTACAAAAGGCGGGTTGACCGGAATCGGGTAGGTGATGTTGGTATAGATAGGCGCATCGTAGCCCAGCATTTGCCAGTTCGACGGGACGAGAATAGCGTCGGCTTCCGGAAGATCCTCCCTGAGCCAGCTCTCCGGCACCGCTTCGGGGCGAGGAAAATAGCTAAACGCCCATTCACCGTTAAGAGATTGCCGCGACGGTGAGCACTTATCATCCCTGGCATCTTCCAGCGAACGCCAACTGGAAAACGGGGGATGAGCCGCCAGCGAGTTAAGCTGGGTCACGCCGGGGGATTCCCAGTCGCGGCGGGCCAGCGTAGCGTGGAGCGAAGGTGAAATATTGGTCATAGTGATGCACCTGCGATAGAATTGTTATTCGCTCACAATTTAGCGTGAGTTGTTCAGGAGTAAAGCCATCACGCCGTATTCGGTGATGGGCCTCACAAAGAACCCCGGTTTTATTTCAGGCGCGAAATCTGCTGCGCGAGGCGGGAAAGCTCGTCGGCCAGCTGCATTGCCGTGGGCTGCATCAGGCTACCCGGTGCGGCTGTCGTTTTGCGTTCTACGAGGCTGACAGGCTGCAGCGCCGTTAATTCGCCGCCCCGATGAATAAGCGCCACCATGCCGTTCACGCTGGCTTCGCCTAGCAGCCGGAAGTCCTGCCGGATGGTCGTCAGCGGGGGAAGAAAACAGGCGCTATCTTCGGTGTCATCAAAACCAATAACGGAAATGTCCTGTGGCACCACGAACCCGGCTTCGTGAATGGCACGCAGGGTGCCCAGCGCCATTTGATCGTTAGCCACAAGAATTGCCGTCGGCTTCTGCCCGTCGCGTAAAAGCTGGCTAACCTGCTGGTAGCCTGACAGAGAACTCCAGTCCCCACGCAGAAAGGCCGCAGGCGCAAGCTGATGCTCCGCTAGCTTTCGCTGCCAGCCTTCAAACCGCAACCGGGCTGAGACCGAGTTTTCAGGGCCAGCAAGCAAGGCAATATGGCGATGCCCCAGTGTGACCAGATGTTCCACAGCAAGATCGGCTCCTGAAGCGGCGTCGGTAACAATATGATTAGCCGGAACCTCCGGCGAAACATCAAGGAACAACACGGGAACATCGCCGCAGGCCGCCTGCACGGCTGCCACCTCCGCCGCTTCCAGCGGAATGTTTACAATCAGCCCGTCAACGCGCTGGGCAAGCAGGCTATTCACGGAAGCGCAGGCCGCATCCACACCGGGCTGTTCAACCATCGAAATCATTACGTTGAACTGCAGCTCACCGGCTTTGGATTTTATCGCCGCGGCAATCTGCGAAGGGGCATGCAGGGAAAGGGTGGTGGTCGCCAGGCCAAGCGTCTGGCTGAGTTTCCCCGCCAGCTGCTGCGCCACGCGATTCGGCACATAGTTCAGCGCTTTCATCGCGGCTTCAACTTTTTGCCGCGTTTTCGCCGAAACGTGCGAAGCCTGGTTGATCACTCGTGAAACGGTTTGATACGACACGCCTGCCAGCTCGGCAACATCGTACAGTGTCACAGATTTCGCTTTCATTGCAGGCTTCCTTCTCGCAGACGCTGGTAGGGCGGCTATTCTACACATAACGCGAAAGCCGGGAGAAACTTATGTACAAACTGTATGGCGTGTCTAGTTTTGGGTCGGCCATTACTGAATTGATGCTAACGCTGGTTGAGGAACCTTACAAATTCATCGACGTTGATGGGTTTGATACAGCGGGGCCAATGCGGGATCGGCTGCTGGTGATTAACCCGCTGGCGCAGGTGCCAACGCTTGTGCTGGAAAACGGAGAGGTGCTGACCGAAAGCGCGGCCATCGCGCTCTGGATCCTCGATCGCCACCCACAGTATGCCCCGTCCATTGGCACGCCTGAGCGGCAGCAGTTTTACCGCCTGCTTATCTGGATTGTCGCCAACGTTTATCCCACCTTCACCTACGGCGATTACGGCGAACGCTGGGTAGAAGAAGAGGCCACGGTTCTCACCGAAAACCTTTATCGCTACCGCGAGTCGCTGTGGCTGTGGTTTGAAACGCAGCTCGGTGCTGGCCCCTATATTTTTGGCGAACGGCTGACGCTGCTGGATTTGTATCTGCCGGCGATGACCCGCTGGCGGCCCCGGCAGGCCTGGTTTGACCAACAAACGCCTAAGCTTGCCGCCGTGGCGAATCAGGTTCGTGCGCTGCCGCAGCTCAATAAAGTGTTGGGCAGAAACGGCATGCTTTAGAGCACGAACGATCATCTGCCTGCCGGCCACCGCATTTATAGTGAGGCCATTCATTCGCAGCAGGGAATCAGCAAAATGGCATTAGATCTGGGGCTTTATTTCGACCGCATTAACTATCACGGGCCGCGCAGCGCCACCGTAGAAACGTTACGTGCGCTGCATCTGGCGCACGCCTGCGCTATTCCGTTTGAGAATCTGGACGTTTTGCTCGGCAGAACGCTCCATATCGACGACGAAAGCGTCTTTGAAAAGCTGGTCGTGGCCGGGCGCGGCGGCTGGTGTTTTGAGCAAAATGGCCTGTTCCGCAATGTTCTCGCCGAGCTTGGCTTTGAGGTGGAAAACTTAGCGGCCCGCGTACTGCTGGCCAACCCGCCGCAAATGCCCGCGAGGACGCATCGCCTCACGAAGGTGACCGTCGAGGGTCAGGACTGGATCGCTGACGTCGGCTTCGGCGGTAAAACGCTGCCTGAACCGGTTCGTCTGGTGGCCGGTGAAATGCAGCAGACGACGCATGGCGTGTACAGTTTCGAACGCGTTGACCACGACTGGCTGCTGAAATTCCATGACGCCGACAAGGTGATTAACCTGTATCGCTTTAGCCTCGAACCGCAGTACGACTCTGATTACGAAGCCGGGAACCACTACGTGGCAACGTGGCCGCACTCGCACTTCCGCCACTGCATGACGTTGAGTTTGTACAAGGCCAATGGCGAAAAAAATACGCTCTACAGCGCCGGGGAAAACGCACCGGTCTTTACCTGTGCACAAGAAGTTTATGACCTGCTGCAGAAAAACTTCAATTTGCGCTTCGACCATCCGCGCCATGGCATCAGCCTCGAAGAGTTTTCAGAGATGTTGGTACGGATTGGCGTGATAAAACCAGCCTGACCTTTCCACTTTAACGCCGCAGTTCGTGCCAGCGCGCTGCGGCGATCCGTCTGGATCGTAAAATCACATCCTAAAACTCAATATAAAATAGCAACGGTACGCGCGTAGATAGTGGATATATCTTGTTTCAAAACCAATGCAAGGGTAAAAGGCCGAATAATATGAGGAATATTCAAAAATTGACGTTACTTTGAAAATTTCCTTTATCAATTTGAGCCTTTTTCTTTTAGCATATCGGCGGTTCTCATCAGGCGGCTCAGCGGTTAATACAGGTTATGAAAAACATCTTTCTGGCAATTATCCTTTCTCTTATGGTTATTGGCGCTTTTGCTCACGATCCGCAGCCTGGCACCGGGCTTGATTCGCTTGCCGCCGTGCAGGGCAGGTGACCCCTAAGCCACCCGCCTGACGTTGCTTAACCCGCCCAGCGGGAAGCGCGAATAATGCTGCAGAAGTTCAGCGGCTCGAACGCAGGCTCTTTATCCCGAATGACATCGGCCTTCACGTTGCCAAACGTGGTGGCTGGTTTGTTTTTAATCCCGTCGTAAAATGCCTGAATAATTTCTTCCTTGAATGCCGCAGGGCGAGGATGTAGCTTCACCACCTGCTCGCGATGTTCCGCGCTGAATTTGTCGTAATCAATCCCAAGCACATCCATTTCCACGCCAGCCGTGACCAGCGCAATTTCCGGCGCCATAAACTCAGGAATACCCGGTGTAGTATGCAGGGCAATCGCCGTCCACACTTTGTCGATATCGGCCTGGCTAACGCCGTACTGACGCATAAAATCCTGTGCGGCAAACGCGCCGTCCACTTCAAAGCGCCTGTCGCAGCTGCAGTGTTCGTGGGTCAGCCCCATATCGTGGAACATACAGCCGATGTACAGCAGCTCATGATCAACCTTAAGTTCACGTCGCTGCCCGGCCAGCGCCGCCCAGTAGTAAACCCGGCTGGAGTGGTGGAACAGTAAATCTGATTCGGTGTCGCGGACCAGTTGGGTAGCTTCACGCGCCATTTTGGTGTCAGGCATGGCGATGCCGTTAATTTTTAAGCTCATCTCTTTCTCCTCATGTTGGTGTTGGAGTAGCATAGGCCTCCGTTGAAATGTCTTGAATAGTCGCATAACGACGATTTAAGACTTATACCGCAGTTCGCGACGTGGAGAAGAGAATGGCGCATCAAATCCTGATCCTGGCGGTGCCGGGCGTTCAACTGTTGGATGTTTCCGGGCCGCTGGACGTGTTTGCCGAAGCAAACCGCGTGCTGTGCCGCGAGGTTTATCACTCACGAATTGTTGCGCTGGAAGCCCCGCCAATTGTCGCTTCATCCGGGGTTAAACTGCTGGCTGACGATGTGCTGGAAAGCGCGGCGGGCGGGCGGGAAACCACATTTCTGGTCGCCGGTGCGCCGGATGCGGCAGACAGAACGCTTAGCGCCGAACAGGGCAAAAAAATCATCGCGCTTTGTACCCAGAGCCGCCGCTTTGGCTCAGTCTGTACCGGCGCACTTTTATTGGCACAAACGGGCTTATTAAAAGGCAGGAAAGTCACTACCCACTGGTCAGCTGCATCGCTTTTAGCCGCCCGTTGCCCCGAAACGGAAGTCAGCGCCGACGCGCTGTACATCATGGATGGGGCGTTACGCACGGCGGCAGGTGTGACATCCGGGCTGGATCTCGCGTTAAGGCTGGTGGAAGAGGATCTGGGCCGGGAAGTCGCGCAGGACGTAGCGGCTAATCTGGTGATGTTCTTCAAGCGGCCAGTAAACCAGAACCACTTCACCCGCGAGCAAAAGACCTCGCTCAGCGGCCGCAGCGCGCTGCAGGATCTCCAGCGCTGGACCCTCGCCAACATAGCGGAGGTGACCACGGTCCAGCAGATGGCGGCACATATTCACCTCAGCGTGCGGCATTTAACGCGCCTGTTTCATCAGGAAATACAGATCACGCCGGGCGAGTGGCTGGAGGCCGAAAAAGTGGCAAAGGCGAGGCAGTTGCTGGAGTCCGGCGAGCTGCCGGTAAAAGCGATACCCGCCGCCAGCGGGTTTTCCGGAGTGGATACGCTGCGGCGGGCCTTCGTGCGTCGAATGGGCATTACGCCCGCCGCGTATAAGAAGATGTGCTAACCGCTACACATTCGGGAACGTAATGCTGTTCCCCGGCGCCTCGCGGTGCAGGTGGATAAAGTTCAGGTGGCGTTCGTACTGATCGAGAATGTCGATGATCACCTGTTCTTTGCTGTAGTCCATCAGGTCATTGCCCTGGCTGCCTTCCAGCAGGAAAGTTTCCAGCCTGTAATAGGTCGACTTCCCGCTGCGAGCGCGGTAGGTAAAGCCCGGCACCGAATACTTCTGCGGCCAAATCTGGTAGACAAAGTTTTGTTCGTCGCCCATATGCACCCGCAGTTCAAGGTGCCCCAGCTTCTCATCCGGTAGAGGTGGCTCAACGGAAAGTTCGACCTTCGCGCCGCGCAGTTCCAGTTCCTGAGAAACCTCTTCCATCGCCGGGTAGCAAACGGTATCCATCATCTTCTGCGTATAACGCGTGCCGGGGTAGTTCATCAGCCGGGAGAGGCGTTTTTTCCAGCCAAGACGATCCTGCGCGGTCATCATATACGGCGCGGTGTCTCGACTGGCGCTAACGCGGCGGTAATCTTCAATTTTTAGCGATTTATACAGCCCAGCCATCACGAAGAAGATCACGAAGCTGAAGGGCAGGCCCATAATCACCGTCATGTTCTGCAGCGCGGAAATGCCGTTGGTCATCAGCATCCCCATTGTCAGCAGGCCAATCGCAATGGACCAGAAGATACGCAGCCAGTTGGGCGCATCGCTGTTAATGTCCTTCAGCTTAGAGGTGAAGTTCCCCAGCACCAGCGCGCCGGAATCCGCCGACGTGACGTAGAACAACAGGCCGGTGATCGTCGCCACCGAAGCGCTAAAGGTGAAGCCGGGATACTGCGCCAGCAGGCTGTAGAAGCCGCGCTCCGGGTGCGCCATCGCTTCCTGGGCAAAGGTGCCGTCGCCGTGAATGATTTCGTACAGCGCGCTGTTGCCGAACACCGAAAGCCACAGCAGCGTAAAGGTAAACGGAATAATCAGCGTGCCTAACACGAACTCACGAATGGTACGGCCACGTGAAATACGCGCCAGGAACAGGCCGACAAACGGCGACCACGCCACCCACCAGGCCCAGAAGAACAGGGTCCAGTTGTTCATCCATTCCACAGGGCGGTCGAACGCGAAACTGTTTAGCGTCATGCCCATAAAGCGATTGATGTAATCACCGACGTTCAGCACCAGCGCGTTGAGCAGGAATTCGGTATTGCCCATAAACAGCACGAACAGGATCAGGCCCAGCGCCAGCGCCACGTTCAGTTCGGAAAGCACGCGAATACCTTTATCCACGCCGGAGGTGACCGAAATCGTGGCGATAATCACCGACAGAACGATCAATGCCGCTTTAGCCCCCAGGCTGTCCGGGATGTCAAACAGCACGCTCAGCCCGTAGTTCAGCTGCACAACGCCGATCCCCAGCGTGGTGGCAATGCCGAAAATCGTGCCGATCACCGCCGCGATATCCACCGTGTGCCCAATCGGGCCATTAATTTTCTTGCCGAAGATCGGGTACAGCGCCGAGCGAATCGTCAGCGGCAGATTATAGCGGTAGCTGAAATAGCCCAGCGCAATGCCCATTAGCGCATACATCGACCAGCCGGTCAGGCCGTAGTGGAACAACGTCCAGACCATCGCCTGGCGCGCCGCCTCAATGGTTTGGCCGGCACCTTCCGGCGGCTGCATATATTGCGTCACCGGTTCGGCAACGGAGAAGAACATCAGGTCAATGCCTATCCCGGCGGCAAACAGCATCGCCGCCCAACTCAGCACGCTAAATTCGGGCTTGGACTGTTCCGGCCCGAGCTTTATAGAACCGAAGCGCGAGCAGGCGATAAACACCACAAACACGATGTAGAGCGTGGCGGCAAGCAGGTAGTACCAGCCGAAGCGGGAGGAGACCCAGCTTAGCGTGTGGCTAATCAGATTCGCGGAGAAATCGCTATAAAAAATGGTCATCAGGGAAAAGCACAAAATCAGCCCGGCGGACGTGTAGAACACCACCGGGTTGATTTTGTCTTTTTCACTGGTAGCAGGAGCAGTAACGGGATTCGTCATCGATTACCTCAGGTTAAGTAACGGTGACTACTCAGATGAGCAGTTAAGTTTTTCTTGTGAATGCAGATGAGATTGCTTTTTAACAATTCCATAATCAATTTATGGTCTTAAATTGATGATTAAAATTAATTCATTGAATTTATTCAAATAAAATCCTCTTTTTTATTGTTTGGGACGCGAATGCTTCTCTGTTTTCACACCATTGAGTAACAATTAATACACATTTTATATTGAACGTTCAATCAATAAACGCTTAAATAGATAACAATTACTGATGAATGGAGCAGGGCGATGCCAAAAAAAGGTATGCAGCCGATAAGGCGAAGACAGCTGATCGACGCCACATTAAACGCCATAAATGAGGTCGGCATGCATGATGCCACGGTGGCGCAAATTGCCCGCCGGGCCGGGGTCTCGACCGGCATCATCAGCCACTACTTCGAGGATAAAAACGGCCTGCTGGAGGCCACCATGCGGGACGTCACCGCCCAGCTCCGCGATGCGGTGGTGGGGCGACTGAAAGCTTTACCTGGCGCTTCTGCCGAACGGCGGCTGTGCGCCATCGTGGACGGAAATTTTGACGAGACACAAACGCACAGCGCGGCGATGAAAGCCTGGCTGGCATTTTGGGCCAGCAGCATGCACCAGCCGATGCTCTACCGGCTACAGCAGGTGAGCAGCCGCCGCCTGTTATCCACGCTCACCGCCGAGTTCAGGCGCGAGCTGCCGCAGGAGGAAGCCCGGCTGGCGGGCTATGGCCTCGCGGCGCTGATAGACGGCCTTTGGCTGCGGGCGGCCCTAAGCGGCAAACCGTTTGACCGCAAAGCGGCGAGCGTACTGACTACGCAATTTATCAACCAGCATCTTGCTGCGGTGAAAAGCTAATTTAGCGAGGAGAAATCATGTCCCGATTGGGTGAACAAAAGCTCTATATCGACGGCGCTTACGTGAATGCGCTCAGCGGTAAAACGTTCGAAACCATCAACCCGGCTAACGGCGAAGTGCTGGCGGTCGTTCAGGCCGCTGGCCGGGAAGACGTTGACCGAGCCGTGGCTGCGGCGAAGAAAGGGCAGAAAATATGGGCAGCAAAAACGCCCGTTGAGCGTGCACGCATTTTGCGCCGCGCGGTCGACATTCTGCGCGAGCGTAACGATGAGCTGGCCGAGCTGGAAACGCTCGACACCGGCAAAGCCTTCAGCGAAACCGCCAGCGTGGACATCGCCACCGGCGCAGACGTGCTGGAATATTATGCCGGGCTGACAACCACCCTCGAAGGTCAACAGATCCCGCTGCGGGATACCTCATTCGTATACACCCGTCGGGAGCCGTTGGGCGTTGTGGCCGGCATCGGCGCATGGAATTACCCGATTCAGATTGCGCTTTGGAAGTCTGCCCCTGCGCTGGCGGCTGGCAACGCGATGATCTTCAAACCAAGCGAAGTGACGCCGCTTACCGCGCTTAAGCTTGCCGAAATCTACACCGAAGCCGGACTGCCGGACGGCGTCTTTAGCGTGCTACCGGGCGTTGGCGCAGAAACGGGCCAACTGCTGACGGAACACCCGGGCATTGCCAAAGTTTCCTTCACCGGCGGTGTCGCCAGCGGCAAAAAGGTAATGGCGAATGCCGCCGGTACGACGCTGAAACAGGTCACGATGGAGCTGGGCGGTAAATCTCCGCTGGTTATCTTTGATGACGCCGATCTCAACCTGGCGGCGGACATCGCGATGATGGCCAACTTCTACAGCTCCGGCCAGGTCTGCACCAACGGTACTCGTGTTTTCATCCCTGCGGCGCTGAAAGCCGAGTTTGAGCAGAAAATTGTGGCGCGCGTGGGCCGCATTCGCGCCGGTGACGTAATGGATCCGCACACCAACTTTGGGCCGCTGGTCAGCTTCCCGCACCGCGAAAACGTCCTGCGCTACATCGAATCCGGCCGTGAAGAAGGCGCGACGCTATTGTGCGGCGGCGACAAGCTGCGCGGAGAAGGGTTTGATAACGGTGCCTGGGTTGCGCCCACGGTGTTCACCGACTGCCGGGATGAGATGACTATCGTCCGCGAAGAAATCTTCGGGCCGGTAATGTCGATCCTTAGCTACGAATCAGAAGAGGAAGTGATTCGCCGCGCTAACGACACGGATTATGGCCTGGCGGCGGGCGTAGTCACTAACGACCTCACTCGTGCGCACCGCGTAATTCACCAGCTTGAGGCTGGGATTTGCTGGATTAATACCTGGGGCGAGTCTGCGGCAGAAATGCCGGTGGGCGGCTACAAGCATTCCGGCATTGGTCGCGAAAATGGCCTGATGACGCTGCAAAGCTATACGCAAGTTAAGTCAATCCAACTGGAGATGGGCACCTATCACTCAATCTTTTAACCCCACCTGAGGAGGATGAATGGAATTTGATTACATCATTATTGGAGCTGGTTCCGCAGGTAATGTTTTAGCTGCACGTTTAACAGAAGATCCCGATACCACCGTCCTGTTGCTTGAGGCAGGCGGCCCGGACTACCGCTTTGATTTTCGCACCCAAATGCCCGCGGCGCTGGCGTTCCCGCTGCAGGGCAAGCGCTACAACTGGGCCTATGAGACCGAGCCCGAGCCGTATATGAACAACCGCCGTATGGAGTGCGGGCGAGGCAAAGGGCTGGGCGGATCATCCCTGATTAACGGCATGTGCTACATCCGTGGAAACGCGATGGATCTCGACAACTGGGCATCGATGCCGGGTCTGGAGAACTGGAGCTATCTGGACTGCCTGCCGTACTACCGCAAAGCGGAAACCCGCGATATCGGCCCCAACGATTATCACGGCGGCGAAGGCCCTGTGTCCGTTACGACGCCTAAGCAGGGCAACAACTCGCTGTTTCACGCGATGATCGAAGCGGGCGTTGAGGCGGGCTATCCGCGTACCGACGATCTGAACGGCTATCAGCAGGAAGGCTTTGGCCCGATGGACCGCACCGTGACGCCAAAAGGCCGTCGCGCCAGCACAGCTCGTGGCTATCTCGACGAGGCAAAGCGCCGGGAAAACCTGACCATCGTGACCCATGCAACCACTGACCGCATTATCTTTGATAATTTGCGGGCGGTTGGGGTGGAATACCTGGTGAACGATAGCCCGGTGCATTCCGTGGCCAAAGCGCGCAAAGAAGTTTTGTTGAGCGCTGGCGCGATTGCTTCGCCACAAATTCTGCAGCGCTCTGGGGTGGGCGATGCAGAATTCCTGGCAAGCCTTGAGATCCCTGTTGTTCATGACCTGCCGGGCGTGGGCGAAAATCTGCAGGATCACCTAGAAATGTACCTGCAATACGAATGCAAAGAACCGGTGTCGCTTTACCCGGCGCTGCAATGGTACAACCAGCCAAAAATCGGTGCAGAGTGGCTGTTCAACGGCACCGGCGTAGGCGCGAGCAACCAGTTTGAAGCGGGGGGCTTTATCCGCAGCCGCGAAGAATTTAGCTGGCCGAATATTCAGTATCACTTCCTGCCGGTGGCGATTAACTACAACGGCTCAAACGCGGTGAAAGAGCACGGTTTCCAGTGCCACGTCGGCTCTATGCGTTCTCCAAGCCGGGGCCGTGTGAAGCTGAAATCGCGCGACCCGCACGAGCACCCAAGCATACTGTTCAACTATATGTCTCATGAACAGGACTGGCAGGAGTTCCGTGATGCGATTCGTATTACTCGCGAGATCATGCAGCAGCCCGCCCTGGATAAATACCGTGGCCGCGAAATCAGCCCCGGCGTTGACTGCCAGACGGACGAACAGCTGGATGAGTTTGTGCGTAACCATGCGGAAACCGCTTTTCACCCGTGCGGCAGCTGTAAAATGGGGCACGACGACATGGCCGTGGTGGATGAGCAGGGCCGGGTTCACGGCCTGCAGGGGCTGCGTGTGGTGGATGCTTCCATTATGCCGCAGATCATTACTGGCAATCTGAACGCCACCACCATTATGATCGGCGAAAAGATTGCCGATGCGATTCGCGGCAAAGCGCCGATGCCGCGCAGTACCGCCAGCTATTACACAGCGGAACAGTCGCCGGTCAGAAAATCGCCGGCAAGAAAAATCCAGTAACCCTTCAAGGCCAGTGAAACTGGCCTTTCTTTTACCCACCTCTTGCCCGATCCCCTCGTGACGCAGTAAAACTACTGTTCAACAACAAAAAGGAGAATCACCGTGCCGCATATCGAAATCAAATGCTTCCCTCGTGAGCTGACCGAAGAGCAAAAGCAGGCCGTGGCCAGCGAAATGTGTGACGTGCTGAAAAAGCACTTCGGCTCGAAGGACGAGTCGCTGTCCGTGGCGCTGAAAATGATCGATCAGGCGAACTGGAAAGCCGAAGTGTGGGATACGCAGATTGCGCCAGAGATGGATTCGCTGCTGAAAAAACCGGGTTACAGCCTTTAGTCAATTTTAAAAGGTGACAATGTCACCTTATGAGTAGCGGATTATCGTCAACCCTTCGCGCTCATCGGGCGCAACGAAGTAGCGGGTAATCAAATCAAACTGCGCGTCCGTAGCGGCAAAATCATGAGTTCCGCTGCTGTTGCGGGCGCGTAATCTCTCCCGGCAAACGTCATCAGGCACGTCCAGATAGTGCAGCCGATTATCTGCCCCGGCTTCATCCACAATCGACTTCATCCACTGGCGGTTCGCCAGCGTATTCGCCGGGAAATCGAGCACCACCGAAAGCCCGTTCCTCAGCAGGGAAACAAGATGCGGCGTTAGCGCTTTTTTCAGTTTGCCTGAGCAGGCGACATAATCCGCCACGCTTTGCATTTGCTCGCCGTAAAGCGCCGCGAGCCAGCTGTCTTCGCTGACCAGAATAGTATCGGGCGTTTCCATCAGTTTTGCGCTTAGGGTGGATTTACCGGCGGCAATTTTGCCGCAGAGAAGATGAAGCGTGGGCTGAGCGGGGGACGAGTTTGGCATTGACACCTCATGTAAAGAAACAGGTTTTCACTACTGTCTACCTGAGGGATGAAAGATACAACTAGTAAAATTGGCGGGTCAGAGCGGCTGACCCGCACACAGGTTACTTCAGTTTCGTCCAGTAAGTGCCCGTTTCTTTCACCACCAGGAACTGCTGGTTCATCTCATCCAGCGTTTGCTGCGGATCCATATCCGCAAACAGCTGCGGGTGGAAGGTTTTGGCAAAGAACTCAACGTCCAGTAAATGCCACGGTGAGAGGTAGAAGTTATGCCAGACCGCCCAGGCTTTGTCGTTCTGGATAGCGTTCAGGTTAGAAATCACTTTCTGCTGGCTAAGCACCTGCGTAAAGCTTTGCTGCGCCTGAACGGCTGTGACTTCCGACCCTAATTTCAACCGGTCTGTTTGATCCGGCCCGGCGCTGCCGGTGGCGATGTAAATATCCGGGTTCACCGTGAGCAGCGCTTCCGGGGAAATCTTGCCATACACGCCGGGGAAGCGGCTCACGGCAATGTTATCCCCACCGGCAAAGTTCAGCAGATCCGCCAGGTTGCCGCGCCCGACGGTGGTGCAGCAGTCGCTTTTATCCCCTAAATGCAGCTGCAACATTACCGTCGGCTTCACGGGTTTAGCCTCAGCCAGGCGTTGGGCAATTTTCGCCATGTGCTGCTGATAGAAGGCGATAAACTTTTCCGTTTTTGCCTGGTCGTTTAGCGCTTCGCCCAGAATACGCAGGCTGGGCACGGTGTTATTCAGCTGATCGACGCGGAAATCAACGTAAATCACCGGAATATGCGCCTGCGTCAGCTGGGTAAGAAAGCTATCGTGATTGCTCTCTTTTTTGGCGTAGATCGGCAGAATCACCAAGTCTGGATGCAGGGCGATAACCTTCTCGACGCTTATCTGCGAGAAGTTATTGTTGCCGATAATCGGGATGTCTTTGATTGCCGGGAACGCTTCGGTGTAGCGGTTCCAGGTCTGCGGATCCAGACGCTGCAGATCCGCAGGCCAGCCGACGACGCGCTTCGCCGGGTTACCGTCCTCCACCAGAGCGAGGGTATAAATCATCCGGCTTTCGCCGACGACCAGGCGCTGCGGGTTATCCGGCACCTCAACTTTACGCTGCAGAATATCGGTTATCGTTTTGGCCTGACTGCCGGCGCTAAGCGCCAGCAGGGCCGCGAGCAACAGCGACTTTTTCATCTCAGAAGTCCACGCTGGCTGAGAGATAAGCGGTGCGCGGTTCACCTTCGATAACGCGTAGGTTACCGGCGCTGGATTCATAGTACTCGCGGTCGAACAGGTTTTTGACGTTCAGCTTCAGCTCGGTATTTTTGCCCAGCAGCTTGCTGTCCCAGGCCACAAACGCATCCGCAACGGTGTAAGCCGGCATGGTGAAGCTGTTTTCCGGGTCACCCGCGCGGCTGCCAACATAGCGCCCGCCGCCGCCCAAGCGTAATTCACCCGGCAGCCAGGAGAAACGCAGGGTGTGGCTGAGGTACAGTCCGCCCATGGTCGTCGGGGCATTTACCAGGTGGTTGCCGACGTTCACCGGATTGACGTTATCTTCCACGATCTCAGTTTTGTCATAGCTGTAGTTCGCCGTCAGGTTCCAGTCCTGCGCAATTTCGCCGTTAAGCTCTAATTCCGCACCGGTGGAGCGCGCTTTCGGGATGTTGCGGGTCACGCCGTTGATAAAGACCGACATGTCTTTTTCATCAATGCGGTAGAGCGCCAGGCTGCTGGTCAGGCGAGGTGCCATCTGCCATTTCGCGCCTACTTCCCATGTCGTCCCTTTTTCGGTGGAAGCTACGTTGCCGTTGTCGTCCGTTTGCGTGGAAGGGGTGAACGACTTGCTGTAGCTGCCGTACAGCGACACGTCAGGCACGATTTTGTACACCAGGCCCAGCTGCGGCAGGAAGGCATTGCCCCGGTCCTCCAACGTGGTTTGCGGGTTTACCCAACCGGCGCTGGAGGTCTGGGTATAGCGCTGCAGGCGGCCACCCAATACGGCAATCCACTGGTCAGTCAGATGAATGCTGTCTTTCGCAAACACGGAGCGGCTGTAGAGATTAGTGCGCAGGTTGCTGTTGGAATCGCTATAGGTGCTGCTGTTTGTGACCGGCGAGACGCCGTACACCGGGTTATACATATTGAAGGTTTTCGTCACCTTCCCACGGTACGAATACTTCTTGTAGGTTTCGTTTTGCTCGTAATCCGCGCCCAGCGTGATGTCGTGGGTCATGCCCAGCAGTTCAGGGCTACCGCTGATGTCCCAGGACGCGTAATCCGTCTGGTGGTTAAAGCCACGGTTAGCATCCGCGCGGCGGGAAACCAGACCGCTGTTAGGATCGACCGCCGTGGCACGCACTTCGTTACTGTCGTAGCGGCGCTGCATCCAGGCGTAGTTCAGGTTCGTTTCCCAGGTGTCATCCAGCTTGTACGAGTAGTTGGTCGTCAGGCGTTTGTTTTTGCCCCAGGCATGGTTGGCGTAATCGTCAATGCGGCGGTCGTAAGGAATGTTGAGCGGTTTGCCGTTGATAAACGCTGTGCCGCGGTCATACGGAATATCAAACTTATATTCTACGTAGCTGATATTGAAAGAGGCTTTGTCACCGTACCAGCTGAGCGACGGGGCAATCAGCGTGTGTTCGTCGGTGCCGAAATTCCGCCAGTAATCCTCATGCTGGCGTTCGGCCACCAGGCGGAAGGCGAAGCCGTTGCCGAGCGGGCCGGTGACGTCAACCATGCCGGACCCGCCGCCGTTGCTGCTACTTGTGCCGCTGACGTGGGTGTTCCAGCTGTACTGCGGTTTCTTGCTAACGAGGTTAATCACGCCGCCAGGATTCAGGATGCCATAGAGCAGGGAGGCCGAGCCTTTCAGCACCTCAACATGGTCGATGCTGGAATCCATCGCCAGGCCCTGGTTGCTTCGCACCCCGTCAATAAACACGGAGCCGTCGCTGTTCGAGCCAAAGCCGCGTTTGACAAAACCGTCCTCGATGCCGCCGAGGGTATTACTCTGCGTGACGCCGCTGACGAACTTCATCGCGTCATTGACCGAGGTCACCGCGTAGTCGTCAATCACCTGCGGCGTGACCACGCTAACGGACTGAGGGATTTCGCTGCGCGGCGTTTTGCTGCGGGAGGCGATGGAGGAGTCATCCTGGGTATAGCTGGTTGGTGAGCCGTCCGGATTAGCGGTAGCGACCACGGTTAAGGTGTCTTCCTTCGGTTTGTCGGCGGCGAAAGCCGGAGCACCAACGATGAAGGTTGAAATGATTAATAATTTTGAATTAACAAGAGCCTGGCGAACGAAAGTGGAACCAAAAGGAATGCGATTCATGATGTTGTTTATCTGAACTGAAACGATTTTATAATGGGAATTGAGATGATAATAACAACAATTAGCATTTACAATATTAACTCTGCTTACATAATTACTGGTTTTATATCCAAAATCCTGAAGAGTTAGCGGGGAATTAGCAGAAAAAACGAAGAACGCGGGACGAATGCCCCGCGTGAATATCAAGAGCGTTAACCGACTTCCGGCAGCAGGCCGACGGTAATCAGGAACTGAATAACAATCACGGCGATCCCGCAGGCAAAGACCAGCCCCAGCAGCGGCTTACCGCCCGCCACGCGCCACGTCACCTCCGCATGCTGTTTGCGGCTTTGCCACACCAGCATCGACGGTACCAGCAGGGCAAGCACCGCCAGCGCAACGCCCGCATAGCCCAGCGCCATCACAAACCCCTGCGGGTAGAACAACGCAAAAACCAGCGGCGGCAGGAAGGTCATCAGCCCGGTTTGCAGGCGGCCAGAGGCTTTCCGGCTGCGGGCAAAAAGATCGCCGAGGTAGTCGAATAGACCCAGGGAAACGCCCAGGAACGAGGTGGCCAGAGCGAAGTCGGCGAACAGATGAATCGCCAGCTCAACGTGAGGGGTAGCCACCACCTGACGAACAACCTGCAGGAAGCCGTTCAGCCCGGAATGCTCCGCCATCAGCCCGGTAAAGGTTGGCGAGTCAATGGCGCCGAGGGTGGCGATCTGCCAGAAAATGTAGGCCACCAGCGGAATGGCGCTGCCGACGATAAACACCCAGCGCAGCTTGCGAATATTACCGTTCATGTAGCTGACAATACTCGGCACGCTGCCGTGGAAGCCAAACGAGGTAAAGATGACCGGGATGGCGGAAAGCGCCAGGCCTTTCTCAATCGGCAGCGTAAGCAGGTTGGTGTGGTGGATATGCGGCATCATCAGGGCCAGCATGACTACCAGCAGAATGATTTTGGCGCTGAACAACACGCGGTTAAACATATCGACCATGTGAGTGCCGATGCAGACAATCCCGCCCGCCACAACGGTAAACAACAGCACGCCAGAAGTGGCAGAGATAGAAGTGGACAGCCACTGGCTAAGGCTTGCCGCCAGCAGTTCACCGGCGCCGCTAATGTAAGCCGCCGTCAGGGCATACATCAGGAACAACATACTGAAGCCTGTTAACCACTGGCCGGGGCGGCCGAGATAGCGCCGGGCGAGGGTACCCAGACCGGTGTCCGCCGGAACGTGCTGATAAACCTCTACCAGCAAGAGTGCGGTGTAACACATCAGTGCCCAAAGGCCGACGAGCATCAGCAGCGTGACGCTAAACCCTACGCCAGCAGACGCCAGCGGCATCGCCAGCATGCCTGCGCCAATGGTGGTTCCCGCCACGATAAAAACACTGCCAAGAGTCCTGTTCTTCACGCTTTCCTCTGCATTTACGAAGAGCTGTATACATTTATGCCGCGCAGGGTAAGGGAAAAGCGTAGATGCGTCAAATGAGGGTTACGGGAGGTGTATTGATATGTTTACGATCTTGCTTAAGTTTTTGTGACATTGTCACGTAATAAAATTAAACCAATCAGTGCTTGCCATGCCGTGGGAAATTAAGGCTTTATTAATATAAATAGTAATAATAACTAATCTCTTTCTCATGGAGAGCATCAATCAATGAAAGTAAATTTGGTCCTGACAGGGTTACTGCTCGCTTCGGCGGGTTGCGGCGCCACCACTTATCCCATCACGGTTACCGACATGGATAACCAGCGTATTACCATCCAGAAGGAACCTCAGCATGTGATCCTGCAGGATGGGCGAGACATTTTGTCTCTGGCGCTGCTTGACCGTGAAGATCCGTTCAAACGTGTTGTAGCCTGGAATAACCTGCCGAAAAAACAGGACACCCAAACCTGGGATGTGCTGAAGCGCAAATGGCCAGAAGCCACCAAAATTATTGATATGGGCTTTAGCGATCAGGGCGAAGTCAACCTTGAGAGCGTGCTGGCGCAGCAGCCGGACATCATGATTGCGCAACTGCGGGCTAAACCTGCGCTGGAGCAAACGGGCGTGATTAACTCACTCAAGAAGCTCAATATCCCGGTCGTGTTCGTTGATTATGAGCTGCACCCGGTAGAGAACACCGCCAACAGCGTGAAGCTACTGGGTACCGTGCTTAATCAGGAGAAACGCGCCAAAGAGTACACTGACTATTACCAGCAGCACCTGGCCCGCATTCAGCAGGTGGCGGCCGATGTTAAAAACAAACCAACGGTGTTTATTGAACCGATTGCCGGGAATACAGAAAACTGCTGCTTCACCCACGGGCATAACGGCTGGGGCGCGCTGGTGGAAGCGGTAGGCGGGAAGAACATTGGTTCTAAGCTGCTGCCTGGCAGCGCCGGGTTTGTCTCGATGGAGCAGATTATCGCCATGAAGCCTGACGTTTATATCATGTCCGGCTCCAAACGTCCGAACCCGAGCGTGTTGCCGTTTGGCTACGGCAGTACGCCGCAGGAAGTTAACGCCACTTTCAGTAAACTGCTGGCTCGTAACACGTTCCAGAACATCGAACCGGTCAAAGAAGGCAAGGTCTACGGCGTGTATCACCACTTCTATAATCACCCGTACAACATTATCGGGATGGAAATCTTAGCCAAAGACCTGTACCCGCAAAAACTGCAGGATCTTGACCCAACGGCGGACTACCACCAGATAATCACGCAGTTCACGCAGATCCCTGACGATCCTATTCTGCTGAGCTACGCCTACAAAAAGCCATAATCGCTTTTTAAGAAGCGAAAGGCGCACGATTAAAGTGGCCCTGTTGGTATTCAGACAAGCCAATCAAGGCGGTGACAAATGCCACCGCCTTGATTAATTAAACTTCAGGCATCGCGGAAGAGTGGTGTGAAGAGATTTTCCAGTCGCTGCCATCCCAAGCGTAGGTGAAAGTGTATCGTGCAGAAACCGTCGTTTTATCCTCAAAGGTAAAGGTATAGGTTCCTACATCAATCGCTTTATTGCAGCCAATTCTAACTGTTCTGCTGTCAATTTTACCCACGGGCTTTTTCGCCAGAAAATGTTCAAAATAATCCACACGCTCGGCGTCCGTCAGACGAACCTGGTTTGACACAGTAGGCAATAACACCGCATCGGTAAGATACGTATCAGCGACTTTTTTAGCATCTCCAGTCTTTAGCGAGTCATTCCAGCGATCGAACAAGCCTTCTATCGCGGCTTTGTCCACTTTCACACAATCCTTAGCGGGCGCGGCCCATGTGGAACCAGAAACCAGCAGTAATGAACCGATAAAAGCTGACACTTTCCTCATAATATTTCCCTTTTTTGAGTGTGGTTAAACTGCCGGGAAAGTATCAATAATTCCTATTTGCAACAATGATCATTGTATATAGTTACATATATTTACTTATGTTGATGCCTACGGCCTGAATCGTTTTATACGTGAGTCTTTCTTCATTAACGTGATGAATATAATGAAGTAACCTGCACTGATATTTTTCTTATTCGCGGTAAATGGCGATCCCGGCGTCTTTCATTTGCTGCAGCGCCGCAGCCATATCCAGCAGCATTTCAACGGCAACCAGGCCACCTTTTTCACTTTTTAGCATCGCTTTAATCACCGTCAGTACGCCAAAAGCTGTCATATGCGTCTGCCCGTGTGGGTCAGAGGCAATCACGCGCTTTTCTGGACGCGAAACCGAAAATAAAAAACCCGCCGAAAGGCGGGTTTGGACATGTACCACAATGGCTTCGTTAGATGGAAGTCCGGCGATAGTCGCGGTATTCCGGCAGCCAGAAGTTGTCGTCGATGGCCTGCTTCAGGGCTTCAGCGGAGGTCACTACCGCTACGCCTTGCTGCTGGGCAATCTTCGCCACGGCAAAGGCGATGGCGCGGGACACTTTCTGAATGTCCTTCAGCTCTGGCAGCACCATGCCTTCTCCATTGTTCAGCAGCGGAGAATGCTGAGCCAGCGACTCGCTCGCCGCCATCAGCATTTCGTCGGTGATGCGTGACGCGCCGGAGGCAATCACCCCGAGGCCAATGCCAGGGAAGATATAGGCGTTGTTGCACTGGGCGATAGGGTACGTCTTATCTTTCCAGGTCACTGGATCGAACGGGCTGCCGGTGGCCACCAGCGCGGCGCCATCGGTCCAGGTGATGATGTCCTGCGGCGTTGCTTCCACGCGGGAAGTCGGGTTAGACAGCGGCATCACAATGGGGCGAGCGCAGTGCTTGTGCATTTCGCGAATGATCTCTTCGGTGAACAGGCCGGTCTGGCCGGAAACGCCGATAAGAATGTTTGGCTTCGCGTTACGCACCACGTCCAGCAGGGAAATCGCTTCGTTTTCCAGATCCCACTCCGCCAGGCTTTCGCGGCTCTGCACCAGTTTGGTCTGGAAGGAGAGCAGGTTAGGCATGTTGTCGGTGAGCAGGCCAAAACGGTCAACCATGAACACGTTGCCACGGGCGGCTTCTTCGCTCAGCCCTTCGCGCTGCATCTGGGCAATGATCTGCTCGGCGATGCCACAGCCCGCGGAGCCTGCGCCCAGGAAGACGATTTTCTGCTGGTTAAGCTGACTGCCTGCCGCACGGCTGGCGGCGATCAGCGTCCCGACGGTCACAGCGGCGGTGCCCTGAATGTCATCGTTAAACGAGCAGATCTCGTCGCGGTAACGGGTCAGCAGCGGCATGGCGTTTTTCTGCGCGAAGTCTTCGAACTGCAGCAGCACGTCCGGCCAGCGATGGCGTACGGCCTGGATAAACTCGTCCACAAACTCGTAGTAGTCGTCGCCGGTAATGCGCGGATGGCGAGAGCCCATATACAGCGGGTCGTTCAGCAGTTGCTGGTTGTTGGTGCCGACGTCCAGCACCACCGGCAGGGTGTAGGCCGGGCTGATGCCGCCACAGGCGGTGTACAGCGACAGCTTCCCGATAGGAATGCCCATCCCGCCGATGCCCTGGTCGCCCAGGCCGAGAATACGTTCGCCGTCGGTCACCACGATCACTTTGATGTTGTGGTTCGGCACGTTCTGCAGAATATCGTCCATGTGGTGACGATTTTCGTAGTTGATAAACACCCCGCGAGAGCGGCGGTAGATTTCTGAGAAGCGTTCACAGGCGGCACCCACGGTTGGGGTGTAAATCACCGGCATCATCTCTTCCAGATGATTTTCAACCAGGCGGTAGAACAGCGTTTCGTTGGTATCCTGGATGTTGCGCAGGTAGATGTGCTTGTCGATTTCGGTTTTGAAGCCCTGGTACTGAATCCAGGCGCGTTCCGCCTGTTCTTCGATAGTTTCAACCACTTCCGGCAGCAGGCCGAGCAGGTTGAAATTGCGGCGCTCTTCAATGCTGAAAGCGCTGCCTTTATTTAACAGGGGGAATTCAAGTAAAACGGGTCCGGCGTAAGGGATGTAAAGCGAGCGGTGTTTTTTTGGTTTGATGTCCATGTGCATACTCTTTTTTCGACGTAACGTCTTGCCAATAAGGCTCATTCGGTGAGTTGTCGCGCGATATTATGGCACAGCGGTTTGGCATCTGACACAGCCAGGCCAAGAACTTTGGTTACACAAGTCCTCAAATCGGCAGGAATTTTGTTTCAGCACGTTCCGCGAGTGTGCTTAAATAGCTAAATCAGTTTAGCAATATTTAGCTTACGAATGGAGACACCATGAGCGTACAAGTTTGGGTTCTGGGCGATGCCGTCGTCGATCTGCTTCCGGACGGCAATGGCCGGTTACTGCAATGCCCTGGTGGGGCACCGGCCAATGTTGCCGTCGGGATTGCGCGCCTTGGCGGCAGCAGCGGATTTATTGGCCGCGTGGGGGACGATCCCTTTGGTCGCTTTATGCGACGCACGCTGCAGGAAGAAAGAGTAAACACCGAATTTATGCGTCTGGATGCCAACCAGAGAACCTCCACGGTGGTGGTAGATCTGGATGAACACGGCGAACGCACGTTCACCTTTATGGTTCGCCCCAGTGCGGATTTATTCCTTGAACACGGTGATATTCCGTCCTTCAGCCACGGTCAGTGGCTGCATGTCTGCTCGATAGCCTTAAGCGCGGAACCCAGCCGGAGCACGACGTTCTCTGCCATGGAGCAGATAAAAAAAGCCGGGGGCCAGGTCAGCTTTGACCCTAATATCCGCCCCGATCTTTGGCATGACGTTGCAGAGCTGCAGGCTTGTCTGACGAGGGCGCTGTTGCTGTCCGATGTGGTAAAACTCTCCGTCGAAGAGCTGATTTTTATCAGCGGGAAAACCCATCTCCATGAGGGCATTAAAAAGCTGGTCAGCCGCTTTGCTATGCGACTTCTGCTGGTCACTCAGGGTAAGGAAGGCGTGCTGGTGTATTACCACGGTCAGATCTACCACTTTGATGCCAGGCCCGTGGTCTGTGTGGATACCACCGGGGCAGGCGATGCTTTTGTTGCCGGGCTGCTCAGCGGCCTGGCGACAAAAGGCTTACCCGACAGCGAAGAAGCACTGGCCGGGGTTATCGCTCAGGCACAGCTTTGCGGGGCGCTGGCGACAACGGCGAAAGGCGCGATGACCGCGCTGCCTCACCGGGAAGAGGTCGAGCAATCGCTGTAATACGGTAAAAATATATTCTGATTGTCGTGCCTGTCACATTTACTAAATCGGTTTAGCAAAATTCGTTGCCTTCGGCATTTCGCCCTGGTTACCCTTTTTCAACTAAACCGGTTTAGCTAAACAAATGACATTAGCCTCTCAGGGATACGACGAACATGTATAAAAAAAATAAACTGGCGGTGATGATAGCCTTGCTGATCGGCACGGCGTCCGCGCAGGCCGCCACGGATTTAAACAGCATAGAATCACGCCTTGCCGCGATGGAGCAGCGCTTACAGGATGCAGAAAGCAGGGCGAAGGCCGCGGAACAACGCGCCAGCGCCGCCGAAAGCAAAGCGCAACTGCTTGCCACTCAACAACAGCAAACTCAGGCAACCACTCAGGCGGTGGCCGACCGTACCGCCCGACTGGAATCAAAAGCAGATAAGCAAACTGGTTTTGAATTCCACGGCTACGCGCGTTCCGGCCTGTTAATGAATGATTCTGCATCCAGCAGTAAAAGCGGCCCTTACTTAACGCCCGCCGGGGAAACCGGGGGGGCAGTAGGGCGACTGGGTAACGAAGCAGACACCTACGTTGAGCTGAATCTGGAGCACCGCCAGACGCTGGACAATGGCACCACCACCCGCTTTAAAGCTATGCTCGCGGACGGGCAAAAGACCTATAACGACTGGTCTGCGGACACCAGCGACCTGAATATTCGCCAGGCCTTCGCCGAACTGGGGAATCTCCCCGGCTTTGAAGGCCCGCTGAAAGGCAGTACCTGGTGGGCAGGCAAGCGCTTCGATCGCGACAATTTCGATATTCACTGGCTGGACTCCGACGTGGTGTTTCTCGCCGGCACCGGCGGCGGCGTATATGACGTGAAATGGAACGACGGGCTGCGCAGCAACTTTGCGGTCTATGGCCGCAATTTTGGCAACCTCGAAGACACCGGCAACACCGTCCAGAACTATATGCTGACCATGAATCACTTTGCCGGGCCGTTCCAGCTGATGGTCACCGGGCTGCGGGCAAAGGATAACGACGACCGAAAAGATGCCAATGGCGATTTGATTCAAAAAGAAGCCGCCAATACCGGCGTGCATACTCTGGTAGGGCTGCATAACGACAGCTTCTACGGCCTGCGCGAAGGCAGCGCTAAAACCGCGCTGCTCTACGGCCACGGACTTGGCGCGGAAGTAAAAGGGATCGGGTCGGACGGCGCGCTGCTGTCGGAGGCGAATACCTGGCGCTTTGCCAGCTTTGGCGTGACGCCGATTGGCGGCGGCTGGCATATTGCTCCGGCGTTACTGGCGCAAAGCAGTAAAGATCGCTACGTGAAGGGAGACAGCTATGAATGGGCCACGGTCAACGCGCGGCTTATCAAAGAAGTCACCCAGAACTTTGCTCTGGCGTTCGAGGGCAGCTATCAGTACATGGATCTGCGACCAGAAGGCTATAAAGATCGCAATGCGGTCAACGGCAGCTTCTACAAGCTGACCTTTGCCCCGACGTTGAAGGCCGGCAGCATCGGTGACTTCTTCAGCCGCCCGGAACTGCGCCTGTTTGCCACCTGGATGGACTGGAGCAGCAAACTGGACAAATACGCCGGCAATGACGCCTTCGGCAGCAGCGGTTTTAACGCCGGTGGGGAATGGAACTTTGGCGTTCAGATGGAAACCTGGTTTTAACCAATTTGCCTCCCGCTTCGGCGGGAGTGCCACGACATAACAAGAAAGCGTTTAGAGGTGACTATGGATTTCAATCACATTGCCCGAGAGCTGATTCCTCTGCTGGGCGGCAAAGACAATATCGCCAGCGCGGCCCACTGCGCAACGAGGCTGCGGTTGGTTCTGGTGGATGATGCGCTGGCAGACCAACAGGCAATTGGCAAAGTAGACGGCGTGAAAGGGTGTTTTCGCAACGCAGGGCAGATGCAAATCATCTTTGGCACCGGCGTAGTGAATAAAGTGTATGCTGCCTTTATTCAGGCCGCAGGCATTGCAGAGTCAAGCAAGTCCGAAGCCGCAGACCTTGCGGCGAAAAAGCTGAATCCGTTCCAGCGCATTGCCCGTCTGCTGTCGAACATCTTTGTGCCAATCATTCCTGCCATTGTGGCCTCAGGTTTGCTGATGGGGCTGCTCGGGATGGTGAAAACTTACGGCTGGGTCAGCCCGGATAACGCGCTCTATATCATGCTGGATATGTGCAGCTCCGCGGCGTTTATTATTCTGCCTATCCTGATTGGTTTTACCGCCGCCCGTGAGTTCGGCGGCAACCCTTACCTGGGCGCGACGCTGGGCGGAATTTTAACCCATCCGGCGTTAACCAATGCCTGGGGTGTGGCGGCCGGGTTCCACACCATGAACTTCTTTGGGCTGGAAGTGGCGATGATTGGCTACCAGGGCACGGTTTTCCCGGTGCTGCTGGCGGTGTGGTTTATGAGTCTGGTGGAGAAACAGCTGCGCCGGGTTATCCCGGATGCGCTGGATCTTATCCTGACGCCGTTCCTGACGGTCATCATTTCCGGCTTTATCGCGCTGCTGATTATCGGCCCGGCCGGGCGCGCGCTGGGGGACGGTATTTCGTTAGTGCTCAGTACGCTTATTGCCCACGCGGGCTGGCTCGCTGGGCTACTTTTTGGCGGGCTGTATTCCGTCATTGTGATCACGGGTATTCACCACAGTTTCCACGCTATTGAGGCCGGGCTGCTTGGCAATCCGGCCATCGGCGTTAATTTCCTGCTGCCTATCTGGGCAATGGCAAACGTCGCGCAGGGCGGCGCCTGCCTGGCGGTATGGTTTAAAACCCGGGATGCGAAAATCAAAGCAATTACGCTGCCTTCGGCGTTTTCTGCCATGCTGGGCATTACCGAAGCGGCGATTTTCGGGATCAACCTCAGGTTTGTTAAACCCTTTATTGCGGCGCTAGTTGGCGGCGCAGCGGGCGGGGCCTGGGTGGTTTCCGTGCATGTGTACATGACGGCGGTCGGCTTAACGGCGCTGCCGGGCATGGCTATTGTGCAGGCCAGTTCGCTGGTGAACTACATCATCGGGATGGTTATCGCTTTTGGCGTGGCGTTCATCCTCTCCCTGTTGCTGAAATACAAAGCGGAGTCTGAAGCATGACGCTTGCTTCCCGTTTACCGGCCATTTTGCAGGCCGTGATGACAGGCCAGCCCAAAGCCCTGCAGGATAAACACTATCCGCAGTGGCATCACGCCCCGGTAACCGGGTTGATGAACGATCCAAACGGATTTACCTGGTTTGCCGGGCGCTGGCACCTGTTTTATCAGTGGAACCCGCTGGCGGCGGACCATAAATACAAGTGCTGGGGCCACTGGAGTTCGGCTGATTTAGTGCAGTGGCGACACGAGCCGCTGGCGCTGATGCCGGATGAAGAATACGACCGCAGCGGCTGCTACTCCGGTAGCGCCGTTGACCTCGAAGGCAGGCTGACGCTGTGCTACACCGGCAACGTTAAGTTTGACGACGGCAGCCGCACGGCCTGGCAATGCCTTGCGGTGGAAAACAGCGCGGGTGGCTTTGACAAAATGGGGCCAGTTTTACCGCTGCCTGCGGGCTGCACCGGGCATGTGCGGGACCCGAAGGTCTGGCAGCACGAGGGCGTCTGGTACATGGTGCTGGGCGCGCAGGATCTTCATAAGCGGGGCAAGGTATTGCTGTTTTCTTCGCCGAATATGCGTGACTGGGAAAACAGAGGCGAAATTGCCGGAAACGGCGTCCACGGGCTGGCTGACGCAGGCTATATGTGGGAATGCCCCGATCTTTTCCCTCTTGACGGTAAACATGTGCTGCTCTGCTGCCCGCAGGGGCTGGCTCGTCAAAATGAACGCTTTCTGAACGTTTACCCTGCGGCGTATCTGGTTGGCGACTTTGATTACGCCACTGCGACATTCAGCCACGGCGACTTGAACGAACTGGATGCAGGCTTTGAATTCTATGCCCCGCAAACGGCGCTGGCGCCGGACGGGCGGCGTTTGCTCGTCGGCTGGATGGGCGTGCCGGACGGCGAGGAGATGCGGCAGCCAACCCGTGAACAGGGCTGGATCCACCAGATGACCTGCCTGCGGGAGTTTACGCTTAACAACGGCAAGCTTTATCAAAACCCGATAGCGGAACTGGCTTTGCTGCGTGAAGAAGAACAGCGCTGGCAAGGGCCAGCCAGCCTGGCTCCGGCGCTGGATGCAACACGCCTGGAACTCCAGATAGAAGCCACGGGTAGCTTCAGTCTCCGCTTTGGCGGCGGCCTGACGCTGGACGTTACCCGGCAGGGCATTACGCTTCAGCGTCCGAGCCTGGCGACGGGCGAGCCGCTTCACCGTTACTGGCATGGCGCGGTTGCCTCGCTGCAGATCCTCTGCGACAGCTCAAGCGTTGAGATCTTCATCAATCAGGGGGAAGGCGTGATGAGTAGCCGCTATTTTCCGCATCCTTCGGAGCGGCTCTCTTTCAACGGTGAGTCGGCGGTCACGTTGCGCTACTGGCCGCTGCGTTCCTGCATGATACAATGAGGGTTTTCGACTCATTGCCACGGTTGCGCTGTGAAAAAAACCAAACGCGTCACGATTAAAGATATTGCCGAACTGGCGGGCGTCTCAAAGGCCACTGCCAGCCTGGTCCTAAATGGCCGGGGCAAAGAGCTGAGGGTGGCCCAGGCCACCCGCGAACGCGTCATGACGATTGCGCAGCAGCAGCACTACCAGCCGAGTATTCACGCTCGCTCGCTGCGGGATGACCGCAGCCATACCATTGGGCTTGTGGTCCCGGAGATCACCAACTACGGGTTCGCCGTTTTCTCCCATGAGCTGGAAATGCTCTGCCGTGAAGCGGGCGTTCAGCTGCTTATCTCCTGCACTGACGAAAATCCGGGCCAGGAAAACATGGTGGTCAGCAACATGATTGCGCGCCAGGTTGACGGCCTGATTGTCGCCTCCAGCATGCTGACAGCTGCGGATTACCACAAACTGAGTGAGCAACTGCCGGTGGTGCTGTTTGACCGGCACATGAACGACACCGCATTGCCGCTGGTTGCCACCGACTCCGTGCAGCCTACCGCCGAGCTGATCGCCCCGATTGCCCGCCAGCATGCGGATGAATTCTACTTTTTAGGCGGCCAGCCGAGGCTTTCCCCCACGCGGGATCGGCTGGAAGGGTTTACCCAGGGGCTGACTCAGGCGGGCGTCACGCTGCGCCCGGAGTGGATCATTCACGGCAACTATCATCCAAGCTCGGGCTATGAGTCCTTTGCCGCGCTGTGCGCGCAGCTTGGTCGCCCGCCCAAAGCACTGTTTACCGCCGCCTGCGGCCTGCTTGAGGGCGTGCTGCGCTACATGAGCCAGCACAACCTGCTGGAGAGCGACATTCACCTGGCAAGCTTTGACGACCACTACCTCTATGACTCGCTGTCGGTGCGCATCGACACCATTCAGCAGGATAACCGCCAGCTGGCTTTTCATTGCTATGACCTGATCAGCAAGCTGATTGACGGGCAGTCGCCCACGCCGATGCAGCGCTATCTTCCGGCCAAAATATTACGTCGGCATTCATAACAAACAGCCTGCCACCGTCGCTATAGGGAAATAACGTTATGCAAACTTTTTGCTACCCGGCCGGAACGCTTCTTGCTGATGAAGAGCAGGCTGGACACGCCTCGCCGTTCAAGGTAATGATTGAAACTCCGCGCCTGATACTTTCGCCCCCCTCACCGGAAGATGCCCCGGCACTGCTCAGCATTTTTTCCGATCCACAGGTGATGAAATACTGGAACACCGCGTCCTGGTGCTCTCTTGATGATGCTCTGCGTTTTATCGACCGCAGAACGGCAGAGATGCAGGACCGATCGGCGCTGACGCTGTGCATTCGGGATAAACAGTCGGGCCAGCTGGCGGGAAAATGTATGCTTTTCAGCTTTGACTTTCATTCCCGCCGCGCCGAGATTGGGTTTGGTCTGGGGCGTGAGCACTGGGGGAAGGGACTGGTTAACGAAGCCGCCGAGGCGCTGATTGCCTATGCCTTTAAAGTGCTTAATCTGCGTCGTATCGAAGCTGAAATTGATCCTGGCAACCAGGCTTCTGCCGCCGCCCTGCAGAAGCTGGGCTTTGCTCGGGAAGGGCTGTTGCGGCAACGCTGGGAAATCAACGGCGTGATTTCTGACTCAGCGCTTTTTGGACTGTTGGCCGCAGACAAAAAAGCCTGAGGCGTTTGGCTAGTTTCGGTCAGGGAACCATAAACCAAAGTGGGTCACCCCGGCCTGGCTTTCTACCCAGCAGCGCCCCTGATGCAACTGCATGATGGAATGCACGATGGATAAGCCAAGCCCGCTGGAGTGCGCCGAGTCGTTGCGGGAAGGGTCAGCCCGGTAGAACCGGTCGAAAAGCCTTTCCTGGTGCGCCGGGGAAATGGTCTCCCCACGGTTCATCACCACGATGGACATACCTTCCGCTTCATGCCCGGCAGCAATCTCAATCTCACTGCCGGGCTCGGCATAGCGCACCGCGTTAGACAGCAGGTTGGCCAGCGCCCGGCGCAGCAACAGGGCATCCGCATTGACCGTGCCGCTGGCGTGGGTTTGAATCGCCACCTCACGCTCGGCGGCCAGATCCTCAAAATACTCACCGAGGCGGTGAATCTCTTCAACAATGTCAATATCACGCCGCTGGATCTCCTGGTCAGGCTGTTCCGCCTGGGCCAGAAACAGCATGTTGTCTATCATCCGCGACATACGTTGCAGCTCTTCAAAGTTCGAGCCCAACAGGCGCTGATAATAGGCGTTGTCCCTCGCCGCGCCGAGGCCAACTTCTGTCTGGCCGAGCAGGGTGGTTATCGGCGTGCGCAGGTCATGGGCCATATCGGCACTGACCTGTTTTAACTGCTGGAAACCGCGTTCCAGCCGCTCGAGCATCGCGTTGATTTGGTCAATCAGCGCATCAAGCTCCATCGGCACATCCTGCTTATCCAGCCTCGACGAGAGCGTTTGGGTGCCAATAGTCGCCGTGCGGTCGGCCAGACGACGCAAAGGCGAGATGCCCCGGCGGGCAAAGATCACGGCCAGCACGACCGAGATGGCCGCCATCATCGAGGCAAAGAGAATAATTTTGTTGCGGTACTCTTCGAGAATATGGGTTCTGTCGCTCAGTACCCGCGCCGACACAATCTCCAGCGGCGGTAAATTATTGGCCGAGGGGCTAATAGCCGCCATGTAAACCATCGGCGTGCCGTCCGCATTATTGGCGTGATGTACGGCCTCAAGCGTCAGCCGCTGATTGGCGGCCACCGGCGTCACGGTGGGAAGCGCGCGCTGCATGGGGTTAACTTCCAGCAATGTGGCACCGCCCACATAGCGGATCACCAGCAGGGATTCCGTATTGCCCAGCATATTGGCAAACAAATGGGGCTTTTCGCGGATCAACTGCCGCGCATCCAGATCCCGCAGCAGCGTACTGATCTGGTCCACGCGGGAAACCAGCGCCGCGTCATCACGGATAGAAAGCTGCTGGCGCAGGGCGTAATAGAGCGCGCTGCCCATGACGGTAAACGCCACAAAGGAAAAGGCGGCCAGCAACACGGCAAGGCGGAAGGTTAGTGAAGTGCGCTTCATGACTCTGGCTCGCAGCGGTAGCCCACGCCATGCACGGTATGGATTAGCCGCACCGGGAAGGGGTCGTCCACTTTTTGCCGCAGCCTGCGCACCGCGACGTCCACCACGTTAGTGTCGCTGTCGAAATTCATGTCCCACACGCGGGAAGCCAGAAACGTTCGCGACAGAACTTGCCCCGGATGCTGGAGAAAGCACACCAGCAGCTTGAACTCTTTATTGGTCAGCGTGATGCGCTTGCCTTCGCGCTCGCAGCGAAACTTGGCGACATCCACCAGCAGATCGGCCATCGTCAGCACTTCTTCGGCCTCGGCCTGCGGCTGGCCGCGACGTAAAATAATGCGGATCCTTGCCAACAGTTCGGCAAAGGAGAAAGGCTTGACGAGGTATTCATCGGCACCCAGACCAAGCCCGCGTAAACGGTCCTCCAGCGTGCCGCGCGCGCTCAGAAACAGTACCGGCGTCTGGCTGTGGGCGCGTAAACGCTCCATTACCGTCCAGCCGTTCATTTCCGGCAGCATGACGTCCAGCAGTATCAGGTCATAATTGTCTTCCCGGGCCAGATGCAGGCCGTCAATGCCGTTGGCCGCCCAGTCTGCGGTATAGCCCGCTTCGTTCAGTCCGCTCACCAGGTAGGCGGCGGTTTTCGCTTCGTCTTCAATAATGAGGATTTTCAAGCAGCGGGTCCCGTCAAAAAGAGAGAAAAGGGCGTGGAGACCGCCCCAGTCTCGTCATTATAAGAGGCGTGAACCTTAGTAGCCAGGCACGTGCGCCGCTTTCATGATCAGATTAGCCACCGCTTCAGGCTGGGAAATCAGCGAAACGTGGCTGGATTTTAGCTCGATGGTTTGCGCGTGCATACGCTTCGCCATAAACCGCTCCAGATCCGGGTTGATCGTGCGATCTTCGGTCGATACCGCGTACCAGGTCGGCTTGTCATGCCAGGCGGCAACCGTGGTTTTCGCCATGGTGATGGCTTTACCCATCGGCTGCTGCACCGCGTAATAGGCTTTGGCTTCGCTTTCCGGCAGGTCGCCGGCGAAATCGTGGATAAATGCCGACTCGCTCAGCGCGCCGTAGCCGTCGTCGTTCCATTTTAGGCCAGCGGAAGCCGGTGCCGCAGGGTATTTTTTGGTGAGCGCCGGGTAGTCTTCACCGGCTTCCGGAGCACGTGCGGCGATATACACCAGGCCTTTGACTTCTGGCTCATCGCCCGCCTGGCTAATCACCATTCCGCCGTAGGAGTGCGCCACCAGAATCACCGGGCCGTTTTGCTGCGCCAGGGCGCGTTTTACCGCGGCAACATCGTTATCTAAAGAGGTTGTCGGGTTCTGTACCGCCGTGACGTGCAGCCCTTTGGCCTGCAGCAGGGGAATAACTTTGCCCCAGCTCGATCCATCGGCAAACAGGCCGTGCACCAGCACGATGTTTTTCACTTCCTGCGACGCAGGTGTAGTGTCGGCATGGGCGGCCGTGGTACCAAAAGCAGCCAGCACAAGGGTGGCGAGCGCAGAGAGATGGCGTAATTTCATGATCTATCCTCAGGTTCAACAAAGGGGGTCAGGGCCAATTTAGCTCTCGGGCGCCAACAAAGTGCTGACGTGGAAATGACAAAAAAATGACAAACGTAGCCCGGTATGATCTTTGGGGTGGCATAAACAGAAAAGCCGGGCACAGGGCCCGGCTTTTTATTGCGGATGTCTCAGAGTTTGTCGTAAAGCCGGACGACGCTGGTCATGTTACTTTCGGCCAGCCCCTCAGCCATGGCGCGTAAAAATGCTCCATGCGCGGCGTCGATAGTGGGGGCAAGCTGCGGCGCCCCCATCTCTTGTAGCGTGTAGGTCAGGTCCTTCTCGATAAGTTCTACCGGGAACTGAGGGGCAAAATTCTCGCTTACCATGCTGCCTGAAAGATAGCCGGCGACGGCAGGCCACACAGACGTCCC
Organism: Cedecea sp. B1(4); assembly: GCF_059414925.1. Lineage (NCBI taxonomy): Bacteria > Pseudomonadati > Pseudomonadota > Gammaproteobacteria > Enterobacterales > Enterobacteriaceae > Cedecea > Cedecea sp. B1(4). The sequence goes on from NZ_JCAHMZ010000002.1 coordinate 699,488, forward strand.
GGCCATGGCCGACAGCACCCGGTTGGCATCCGCCCCGCTGCGCTTCAGAAAGCCAATAATCTCCGCCAGGCCGGTGACCTGCACCGCCATTAACGCGTTGGTGGCCAGTTTTGCCAGCGTCCCTTCACCCAGCTCACCGACGTGATGGAAAGCCGATCCCATGGCTTTTAATACCGGCAGGCAACGCTCAACCACAAACGGATCTCCCCCTAACAGATATGCCAGCTGGCCTGAGTCCACCTGCACGCGTGAGCCGGAGACAGGAGCCTCCAAAAAAGCAATGTCATGTCGCTGTATTTGCGAGCCGAGTGTTTTCACCCAACCCGGCGTCAGCGTAGAGCTTTCAATGGCCACGGCAGCAGCGGCCATGCCGGACAGAGCACCCTGTTCCTCATCCAGCCAGACCCGGTGAGAGGCGGCATCGTCACGCACCATGGCGATGACAAACTCCGCATCGGCCACCGCGGACCTGGGCGTAGGTGCCACCGTGGCGCCCAGGCTGCCTAAGGCTTCTGTTGCCTGGCGGGTACGGTTCCATACCGTGACGGAATGCCCTGCCGCCAGCAGGCGAGCTGCCATCCGGGAGCCCATCGCCCCCAGGCCAAGAACGGTAATATTACTCATAATGATTCCTTTAAATTTTTGCGGACTAGTTTGTGCTGCGGCGGGATTTGCTTTCTCGGGTAGCTATCACTGCCAACAGGCCGGCGAGGGCAAATCCGGCGGCAACATAGGGAATAGGGCGCGGTCCGGTCAGGTTTATCAGCACGCCGCCGACCAGTGAGCCGAAGCCAATCGCCGCGTTAAAGACCGAAACGTTGACCGAGGTTGCCGCATCCGGGCCGCCTTCAAGCGTGGATGCCTCTTTGAACACCAGGGTTTGCAGCAACACCGGCAGGGCCCCATAAGCTGCGCCCCACAGGGCGATAGCGATAAAAATTGAGGTATGGCTGACGGTCGCCGCATTAAGAAAAGCGAGGCTGGCGGTAAACAGTGCGGCCACCACGCCCAGACTGGTTCGCGGCGCCCGGGCGGCAAAAGGCCCCACCGCAAAGTTGGTGACAACACCTGCCGCACCGTAAACCAGCAATAAGATACTGATTTGCGAGCTGCTCTGGCGGGCCATTTGCTCAAGGAATGGCGTAATGTAGGTATAGGCCAGGAAGTTGCCGGTCACCACCAGCGCGGTGATACCAAGAATGGCCAGCAATGCTCTGTTTTTAAACACCGCGGAAATAGCGCCGCGTCTGGCGGATTTAGCGATTCGTACCGCGGGAACGGACCAGGCGATAAGCGTGAAAACCACCAGGCACAAGAGGCACAGAGCAGCAAACACCGCCCGCCAGCCGTAAAAATCGCCCAGCATCGTGCCCGCCGGGACGCCGAGCACCGTTGCCAGCGAAACGCCACCAAAAACAACGGATGTCGCCCGCACGGCGTTACGGGAAGCCACCAGATGCACGGCGGTCACCACCGCCGTGGACCAAAACACCCCGATAGCGGCGGCCACCAGAATACGGCCAATGAATACCACAAAATAATCCGTGGCCAGCCAGGTAATCAGATTGCCGGCAAAGCAAGCCGCCAGCAGCCCAGCCATCAGCGTTTTGCGGTTAATGTGCCCCAGTAACCCGGTCAGCGGCGCGGCGGTAAGCGCCACCATAAAAGCAAAAATAGTGACCAGATAACCGGCCACGCCAAGAGATACGTTTAGCCCGGCAGCCATGCCCGGCAGGACGCCTACCGGCATCAGTTCGGTACTGACAAAAGTAAAACAGCCCAGGCTTAGTGCCAGCACGGCCGCGATGCTGCGGGCTCGGGAAACGTGTGCGCCCTGTGGCGCAGCGATATTTGTACTGCTTGAATGCATAAAACCATCCTGAAAATGTGAACAGGTCGAGATGACGAACAAATTGTGGCGTCGCGCAGGGCAGAATGCGATAGCATGAAAGGCATATCACTTATGACTGAGAGTCAATAATGAGAGCATTAAGTTCGCAGTTGCTGGAAGGCGTGGACGTGATGGCGGCGGTGGTAGATACCCTGAGCTTTGGCGCTGCCGCCGAAATGCTCGATATGTCGCAGTCCGGCGTCAGCCGGGCGATTGCGCGCCTGGAAAAACGGCTTGGCATCCGCGTATTTGACCGCACCACGCGTTCAGTGCGGCTGACCGATGAGGGGCGGGAGTTCTACGAGCAGGTTATGCCGCTGATTGGCGCCCTGGCTGAAGTCACCGGCGGCGCAGCAGGGGACGGGCAAACCCTACGCGGGAAGCTGCGCGTGAACGTTGACCCATTGTTTGCCAGCCAGGTTTTAGGGCCACGCCTCGGCGCGTTTATGGATAAACATCCTGAGCTTGAGATCGAGCTGCGCAGCCGGGATGAACTGGGCGATCTTATTTCTGACGGATTTGACCTGGCGCTGCGTTTTGGTCACCCTCAGTCCTCGTCGCTGATAGCCAGAAAGTTGTTTGACACGCGGGTATTTGCCATGGCATCCCCCAAATATTTACAGCGATTCGGGCAGCCGAAAACGCCGCCGGAGCTTGAGAGCGAGCCACACCGCTGCATATTGTTCCGCGAACCGCTGACGGGAAAACCGTTTGCCTGGGAGTTTCACCAGGGGAAAAAAAAGCTGACGATCCGACCCAGAGGCATGTTAACGGTCAACGATGCGGAAACGGCGTTCAGTACCTGTCTGGCCGGACTCGGTGTTGTGCAAATCTTCGAATTAGGCAGTGAGGAGTATGTGTCTGCCGGGCGGCTGGTACCGCTGTTTCCTGAATGGTCAGATCACCGTTTCCCGCTCTACGCCTATTACCCGTCCCGACATCACGTCCCGGCGAAAACCCGGGCATTTCTGGACTTTGTTAGCGGACTGGTGGGTTAACGCCCTCAGGCAAATTCGTTGGCGATAAACACGATGAGGGCCTGGACCACAAAGGATTCAGGTAAAACGGAAATAGCTATTTACTCGGGAAGGAGAAGTACATATGCAAATACCAGAACTCCATACAGAACGCCTGCTGTTACAGCCATTAGTCCCCGAAGATGCTTCACAGATTCAGGTACTTTATCCACGGTGGGAGATCGTTCGTTATATGGTCTCCTCAGTACCATGGCCCTATCCGGATAACGGGGCTGAAAATTACGTCAATAACGTTGCCCTGCCTGATATGGAAAAAGGGATTGCCTGGATCTGGACTATCAGACATCGTCAGACCCCGGGCGAACTCATGGGTTTAATCTGCCTTTATGACGTGGAGGATAATAACCGTGGATTTTGGCTAGCGCCGGAATATCAGGGGCAGGGTTTTATGCGTGAGGCCTGTAATGCCGTGACGGATTACTGGTTTAATACGTTAAATAAGACAGTATTGCGTGCGCCGAAAGCGGCTCTCAATAGTCGTTCCAGACGTATTTCAGACAGTAGCGGCATGCGGCTTATCAGGACTGAAAAGAAAGAGTATGTCAGCGGTCTGCTGGATTCCGAACTCTGGGAAATCACGCGGGACGAATGGAATGCTCGTCAGGTTGACTAATGCGAGTAATGGAATGTCTGCTCTTCGCTCATTTCGGTTTTATCCCAGCAAGTTTGTCCGTTTTGTGCCAGAAGCGAACATATCTGACATCATGATGTGTTAATCAATGGTGGCAGATCACCAGTGCCGTCACCACCTTTAAGAGTATATATAGCAGCTATCATTTTTGTGTCGATGATGATGAGACAGTTTCCTGAGTTGATTACTACTTACAGAATGGTCATTTAGTGCCTAGTATGAGCCTGCACTACTTGGCACTTTTAAGAAGAGCGGCTATTAACATAGCCGCTTCTAATTTACCATTCTCCACCCGTACAACAGGTGATCCATTGATCAGGCTCATAAGAACGAACTCCTAACTTCTCCAGGCCGAATACAATCGTTCCATCGTCCTTTACAGTGATAGCTATTACTTTGTTGAATTGAGTCATTGCCCCACCTTGCGGTTTAACCAACTCTCCCTTTACAACTTCATCAGCTCTATTAGCGCTCAACAATCCACAAGAGCGACACAACCGGCAGGGCGAAGATCGCCGCAAAAATGGCCAGCTCTTCGCCCCAGCCGTAGCCAACTTTAATCACCCCGATCAGCATATTTACCGCCGCAATCAGGCACCACAGCACCGCAAAGCCTCGGGTGATGATAGCCTGGGCCGGCGGGTAGTCCGGGGTAAACAGCCGAATAAGCAGGTAGCAGCCGCCGGCAAGCAAAAAGCCGCTTAGCAGAAATAACAACGTGCGCATACAACACTCCAGGAAATGGCCTGCGGCTTAACCTTGGCAAGATAAGCCGCAGACTTAGGATTTACTGCCGGGGAGTCAACAGGTCGCCTAAACCAATGCGTTGCAAAAACTCTTTGCGGATACGGTCAGCTACGGCGTTTACCACTTCGGCACCGTCGTCAGAGGGATCAACGTGCACGCGGAACGGGCGTTTGCCATACGGCGCATTCACAATATCCACCATCGCCGCCGCGACATCGGCAACATCGGCATCCTCTGGCTCACAGGCCGCCAGGCCTTTCAGCGATTCATCTTCCAGCCCGGCAGTAGGGCCGGTTTTGGTATACACCAGCTCCCGCTCGCTGTCTGCAGGCTTCCCGGAGTGCAGGAAATGGTTGGTGCCTTTGGTAAAGGCCCCCGGCACCAAAATTGAACTCTCAATCCCCCAGCGGCTAAGTTCGGCGGCATAGCTGACGGCCACGGCATCCATCGCAGCTTTGGCGGCAAAATAAGGTGCCAGATAAGGCGGGGTACCACCTCGCGTACTGCTGCTGCCGACCCACAGCACCAGGCCTTTTCTTTGCTCGCGCAGATAAGGCAGTGCGGCCCGGTTAACCCGCTGGGTTCCCAGCACGTTAATATCGAATAACTGGCTGAACTGTTCCGGCAGAAACGCCTCGGCGGGGCCGAAGGACATATGCCCGGCATTGTGCACCACGACATCCAGCCGACCTTGCTCCGCGATGATCTGCGCGACTGCCGCCTCCGCCGAAGCCTCGGACTGCACGTCCAGCTCAATAGCCCGAAGATCAACGCTGTGATGCCACGCGTAATCCTTCAGGCTCTCAACCTGAGGCGCGTTGCGGCCCGTAATGTCCCGCATACTGGCATAAACGGTGTGCCCGGCATGGGCGAGGGCGCGCGCGGATAAGGCACCAAATCCGCTGGATGCACCGGTTATCAGAATAATTTGCTGCATGATTTTCTCCCGTTCGTCGCCGATCTTATGCAAAGCCGCCGTTTACGCGGATCACCTGAGAGTTCACCCAGCTGCCGTCCGGGCCGGCCAGCGTGGCCACAATGCTGGCGATTTCGTCTGGCGTGCCGATGCGCCCGAGTGGGGCGAGGTTGGCGATGGTTTGAATTTGCTCTTCAGTTTTACCGTTCAGGAACAGGTCGGTGCCGGTTGGCCCCGGTGCCACGGCGTTGACGGTGATATTGCGGCCACGCAGTTCGTTGGCGAGGACATGCACCAGGCCTTCAACCCCGGCTTTGGAGGCAATGTAGGGGCCGTAGGCCGGGAATGATTTGGCAATAACACTGGTTGAAAGGGCAATAATGCGGCCGCCTTCCCGTACCGATTCGGCGGCGTTAGCCAGCACCATAAATGCGCCACGCAGGTTTGTGCTGATAACTTTGTCGAACTCTGCGAGGCCAGCCGGAGTGATTTTCACCATCGGCATAACGCCCGCGCTGTGTACCACCACGTCCAGCTGGTTGTGGATGGCTTTCGCTTCGGCAAACAGACGGGTGACATCGCTCTCGGAGGAGACATCGGCCTGAATCGCCACGGCGTTCCCGCCGTTGTTTTTAATCGCCTGGACCGTTTCATCGGCGCTGGCTTTATTTCCGGCATAGTTGACGATGACGGTAAAGCCGTCGCGGGCCAGTCTTTCGGCAATGGCCCGGCCAATCCCACGGGAAGCGCCGGTCACCAGGGCAGTTTTGTTTGCAGTCGTCATGTTGTTCTCCAGAAGCGGTGAGTGAATCGCCCCGAGTGGGCGTGGGTGCATTGTTAATGTTTTTGATTTCGGGATAAACGGTGCTAATTTGATTAGATAATTCCGTTTTGGTTAATAATAGTAGATGGATAAATTTGACACTTTGCAGCTGTTCACCCGCATTGTTGAGCTGGGCAGTTTCAGCCAGGCTGCCGACCAGCTTGGTATCCCGAGGGCCACGGCAAGTAATGCCATTAAAGAGCTGGAGAGCCAACTGGGCTGCCGCTTGCTGGAGCGGACCACCCGGCATGTACGAGCCTCTCAGGATGGTAAAGCGTACTACCAGCGCTGTGTGTACATTCTTGCGGAGTTGAATGACGCGGAAGTCGCGCTGCGTCCGGTTGTGGCGCGGCCTCGAGGCATTTTGCGGATCGATCTGCAGGGGACGCATGCGTCGCACATCGTCCTGCCTCAGCTGGATGAATTTCACCGCCGCTATCCCGATATCGAACTGATTATCAGCAGCGGCGACAGGCTGGTTGATTTGGTGCGCGAAGGGATTGATTGCGTGGTGCGCGCCGGTAAATTACAGGACTCTTCGCTGGTTGCCCGTCATCTGGCTAATCTGCCGCAAATTGTCTGCGCCAGCCCGGATTATCTGGCGGCATTTGGCGTGCCCGTGCACCCGGACGATCTCGAGCATCATCAGTGCGTTAACTTTTTCTCGACGACCGGCGGCCTGAATTACCCCTTTGAATTCATTATCGATAACGAGCGCCAGGCTTATTCGCCTAAAGGCTGGGTGACGGTCAACGAAGCGGAGAACTATGTCATCTGCGCGCTGCGCGGCTGCGGCCTGGTTCAGCTCCCGCGCTACCACGTCGAACAGGCGCTGAGTGAAGGTCGGCTGGTAGAAGTGATGGCTGACTGGCAAAGCCCGGCCATTGCCGTTTCTGCGGTGTACACCCAAAACAGGCAACTTTCCCCGCGCGTGCGGGTGTTTATCGACTGGCTGAAAGAGATTTATAGTGCGCGGTTTCCTGCCGAAGGGAAGGCTTAAACACCGGCTAAACCTCGCCGCGATTTGACTGGTTTTTAAAAGGCTTCGGCATCCATACTGGCTTCTTCTAAAGTGCTTTTGAGACAGGATGCCCGGATGAACGTCCTCCAAGGTCTGAACGTATTTCGCCTGGCGCTCTGCGCTTTTTTATTATGCCCACTCGCCACATATGCGGCCAATAGCGGCCCCTTAAACATCGTCATATACCGGGGGGCCGCAGGCTGCGAGGGCTGTTCTGAAATGGTGGCAAAATCCCTGCAGAATACCGGGAAAGATATCGCCATTTCCTACATCGGTGAAAATGAAAAGCTCAAGCTTACCGGGCAAAATCTGAGTCAATTTGATCTCTACGTGCAGCCCGGCGGCGGACAGGATATTCCGGCCGCGTATGATGCCATTGGCGATGACGGCGCGGAGGCTATCAGAGAGTTTGTGAGACGCGGGAAAGGTTATCTTGGCCTGTGTATGGGGGCTTACCTGGCGGACAAAGACTGGTTAGGGCTTATCGACAGGCCCCTTGAGTCCGAGGTCCGGCGGCCCGGATCCGGCGTCTCAGATGAAGGTGACTACACGCTGAATATCCGCTGGGGGAATAAAAAAGAGCCTTTTTATTATCAGGATGGCCCTTATTTCAATCGCGGCACGAAAAGCAGCGGTTTTACGCCCGTGGCCTGGTACAGCAACGGCGATGTGGCTATCGCCGCTTACCGATATGGCAAAGGAAAAGTAGTGCTGACCGGCCCACACCCGGAGGCGGATGGTAGCTGGTTTGACAACAGCGTCGCCGGGCATACCTCGCCTCAGAGTAAAATGGCCCGGCTGCTTAGCTATTTCGACACGGGTTCGAACGGCACTCCCAGCGACTGAACAAAGGTTTTGACCTGCGGGTACCAGAGCTTAACGCCCGCTTTGCTGTCGGCAAAGTCATGAGAGTTTTCGCCGAAGGTGCCGATATCAACCATTCGGGCATGCCCTGCGTTGCCCTCCGCGTTGCGGGTGTAGGCATTAAACATTTGCTCCGGCATCGGCTGCGGCCAGAGCTGGTCGTTATCGCCGTAGAACCAAAGCGACGGGTAGCGCGCCTGTTTCCCGATACTGTCGTAGGTGTTAACCAGGTTTTGCTGCCAGCCAGCGCAGGTTTTCATGCGCAGGCCGCCGGAAAAGTTAATCACCCCCAGCACGCCCGGGATCTGGCGAGTACTTAGCGCCATAGTCACCAGCCCGCCGTCCGACTGCCCGGCAATCACAATGCGTGAGCGGTCAACGTAGGGCAGCTTTACCAGCTCAGCGAGCGCGGCGGCGGCGCTTTTTGCCTCGTCAAACGCATGACGACGAATATCGCACCCGTCTTTCGGGTATTGGCCGCCGGAGGCCGTGAAGCCTTCCCGCATCGGGATCGCAACCACAAACCCCCGATGAACAAATACCGAAGCGATTTGAAGATGGCGGGAGCGGGGCTGAGTGCGCGCATTGCCCGGATTTTTACCGTGGTTCATCAACAGCAGGGGAAAAGGGCCGTTGCCCGGAGGCTTGTACATCGTGGTTTCCAGCTCAACGGTTCGCCCCTCTATTTGCACGGGCAACATCACGATTTGCTCATTGAGCTGTCGATCCAGCCTCAGGGATGAAGAAGTGTTATTACTGGGGGAGCTACAGCCGCTGGCGCTGAGAAGAAACGTCGCAACCGGCAGCCCGGTGAGTAAGCGAAGTAAAGAACCGGAGCGCTGTGGCGCCCGAAATAGAGGCGCTATTAGCCACGTCAAAGAACCCATTTGTCTGCCCTGGCAAAGTTACTGCGGTTGAATTATGCCGTGTCGTCAACGGACGGCTGTTGTTTTGCATACAAATAAACCGATGCCCGGGAAACGCCCAGATGCTGCGCCACGGTCTCCATCGACTTACGGATATCCAGTAATCCTTCTTTTTTCAGCGTCTGCAACAGCTCAATTCTTTCTGAAGTTTTCAGCGCGCGCGGCGTGGTGCCTATGCCAGCCGCGTAACGATCGATTCTCAGCCGGATGGCTTCGGAACCTGCTGGTTCAATATGTTCTTCCACCGGGCCAGGGCTGGTGTCGGTGAAGCGGGCGAGTGCGCTTTGCATCCCTCTGAACAAAGTCATATCCAGGTTGAGGCAAAGGGCGGCGACATAGTTCCCGGCGTCATCTTTCAGCCCAATCGAGGTGCTTTTCACCGGGCGGCCGTCGGCAAACTGGTTGGCATAATTGGCGATCACCGTCGGGAAATCAGGGGAGGCGATGCGCGCCAGCCCCATTTCCGTAGCGCCCTGGCCAACCTCGCGGCCAGACAGGTTGTTGTGGATGGAGAGAATAGAGTGCTCGGGCTGCGTCAGGTCGTGCACCACCACCTCGCAAAAAGGCGCGAAGGTTTCACTCAACCCCTGGGCGATGTTTTCGAGCTGGTCGAGCAGGGCACTGTTTTCTGATTTTGACACTCTATTTCTCCTGTTAATTAACGCGAGCGGCGAGGTACTCAGCGTAGCGGCTGATATCGACGTTGCCGCCGCTGATGATAATCCCGATTCGCTTCCCGCGCAGGCTCTCTTTCATTCCGCGCGCGGCGGCAAAGCCAAGGCAACCCGTCGGCTCGACAACCATTTTCATCCGCTCGGCGAAAAACTTCATCGAGTCGATCAGCTCTTCGTCGGTGGCGGTGAAAATATCGTCCACGTTCTGGCAAATCATCTGGAAGGTATAGTCCCCGAGGAAGGTGGTTTGTGCGCCGTCGGCGATAGTTTTGGGCGTATCAATCCGCACAATTTGTCGATGCCGGAGTGACTGCTGGGCATCGTTCCCGGCTTCCGGCTCCACGCCGTAGACTTTGCAGTTGGGGGAAAGGTTGCGCGCCGCCAGCGAACAGCCGGAAATCAACCCGCCGCCGCCCAGGCAGACAAACAGCGCGTCCAGCTCGCCAACTTCGTCGAACAGCTCTTTCGCCGCGGTGCCCTGGCCGGCAATGACGTGCGGGTGATCGTAAGGCGGGATCAGCGTCAAGCCATATTTGTCAGCCAGATCTTTACCGATCTGCTGGCGGTCTTCGGTGTAGCGGTTATAGAGAATGACTTTGCCGCCATATTCACGCGTGGCGGCAATTTTGGCCGCCGGAGCATCTTCCGGCATCACTATGGTGGCCGGGATCCCCAGCAGCCTTGCGGCGAGCGCAATCGCCTGGGCGTGGTTCCCGGAGGAGAAGGCCACCACGCCAGCTTCTTTCTGCTCCGGCGTGAACTGAGCGAGGGCGTTCATGGCTCCACGGAACTTAAACGCGCCCATTCGCTGATAGTTTTCACATTTGAAAAAGACTTCGGCGCCAAACTCTTCATTCACGGTACGAGACGTCATCACCGGGGTGCGGTTGGCATGGCCCTCAATGCGTTTTGCTGCTGCGACCACATCTTCATAAACGGGGAGAACTAATTCACTCATTTTGCCACCTTTAAACGGTTGTCTTATTCAGAGAGCGCCACGGCTTCAATTTCGAGCGCCGCGCCGTAATGGAGTTGTGCCACGCCCGCCACCGCGCGGGAAGGGCGATGCTCGCCCATCCACGCCGCATAGAGGCTGTTAAACCGCGGCCAGAGATTGATATCCGTGATGTACACCCGCACGGAGACAAGATGTTGTTTTGTCACGCCCGCGCAGGCCAGACAAGATTCAATATTCTGCAACACCAGTTGAGTCTGTTCTTCGAAGGGCGCTTCGCAGCGAGGCGTGCCGTCCGCCGCCACGGGAAGCTGACCGGAAATAAACACCAAACCGCCTGCGGTGGCGGTATGAGAATAGTGCCCCACGGGGGCAGGAACCTGTTCGATATTGCGCAGCGTAATGTTCGGGGCCATGTATCCTCTCAAGCGCGGTCAGATTTAGACAAACAATCTATATCTGGACTAAATGTCGATCAAGAAGTTTTCAACATGGAAAGCAGCAAGGGGGATAGGGGTGAACTGGCAGGGAGGAGAAAGCCCGGTTCGCGGCCGTTAGGGCGGGAAATGCCAATGTGTTACTATAATAAAAAACGGGGTCTTAAGGGTTAGGGATTATAACTATATGAGATTTTATGGCATTGAATATCTACAAACGCAGTCTAATATTAATGATTATTTAAAATACATCATTATATTTAGTACTTTATTTATCCTGATCGTTTTTTTTAGCCTGTACATGCGTCATCGCTTACAAACTAAATATCGAGATCTAACAATTATAGTATTTTTATTTTTACTCTTCATTTCGGGTGTTCAGTATGCAGATTATACTGACAGTCAAAATATACACTCTCAATCATCACAAATGGTGAGCTTTGTTAAATTGCTATCAAAAGAAAAAGAAGTGGGCATGGATTCTATATTTTCAAATTCAGTACAACTCTCGGATGGCATCATCATTAAAATTAATGATCTTTACTATCGCGTCAATTTAAGCCCGGATCAAAAAACATATAGTTTAGTTGAGGTATCGTTAGTAAACCCAGGCATAGAAATCATAAAAAACTGAGGAGCAGAAATGATAATTTATACGCCGATCATGATAAAATTGGGCTTGGGGATATTGTGTCTGATTATTCAAATAAATCTCATGGGGAAGGGTAATCTGGCGCCTTCATCCGCAATGGACCAGGTTCAGAACTATGTGCTCGGGGGGATTATCGGTGGTGTAATTTATAATGAATCGATAACAGTACTGCAGTTTGTTTTGGTGTTAATTATATGGACCTTCCTCGTCTTTGTCCTTAAATTTTTAAAAGAGAATAATCGTCTAGTTAAAAGGATTATTGATGGCAAGCCAATCACCCTGGTACATAATGGTAGCGTCAATGTTAAGGAGTGTTTACGCAATGGTGTTTCTGCGAATGATTTGATGTTCAAGTTAAGGGCGAATGGCATTTATGAAATAGAACAGTTGAAGCGAGTGGTTCTCGAGCAGAATGGGCAATTAACCATTATACAAAGTGGTGATGAGAATATACGTTACCCAATTATAGTTGATGGTTTAGCTAACCATGATTTGCTCGAAATCCTTAACAAGGACAACGCCTGGTTAGAAAATGAAGTTATCAAACAAGGCTTTAATAAAATTAGCGAAGTCTATTTGGGCGAGTACCTCTCGGGCAGGATTAATTTATACGGATATGAAAGATAATCTCTAAAACCAGGCACCTGACCTATTGAGTTATAGATACAAAATGAATGCACTTGATCCCTTATATGTCCCTTTCCAGGGGGGAGCCTTGAGGTCTTCCCTGGATTTTCGGCTTAAAGGAGGGCTTTGTCGTCGAGGAAGTGCTGTACAGACGATGATGTCGCCCACCGCTGGCTTAGAGCACAGCTTCAGCCCAGCATAGCGGCATAAAAAACCCCACCGCATGGGTGGGGTTGCCAGAAAACTTATTTCCCGGACCAGGTACGCAGTGCGTTTTCACGCGCTTCAGCCTGCTGGGCAGTATTCAGCTTGTAGTAGTTTGGCGCTAAAGCACCTTCCCAGTCGCCGTACATTGGGTTCGGCAGAACAATAAACTGGGTGCCAAACTTGCTGCGGTTATCGCTGGCAAACTGCTGACGCTGGGACTGATCCTTGTGGTAAGTCGCTTTGCCAAAGTCATTCAGGTTGTCGCCGATGTACATCACCACATCATAGCCTTCGGCTTTGATCGCATCGAAACGGGCCTGCTTGTTGGAGCTGTCGGTTTTCAGGCGCACGGTTTTGTCGCTTACGCCGGTAAAGCCCAGAGCTTTCATGTTGGCGACGGTGGCGTCAAAGTCTTTGCTGTCGCGGTTGGACACATAGAACATCGTGCCGCCGTGGCTGTTCACGTAGTTAGCAAAATCCACCGCGCCCGGGACGGCCAGCGCCTGGCGAGCCTGAGTCCACTGGGACCAGGATTTGTCGTCAAACGCTTTGTTGTTTTTGGCCTGCCACGCGCTGTAGGCGCTGTTGTCGAGCATGGTTTCATCCAGATCTACGATAACTGCCCGCTTAGCGTGACCCTGTTTAGTGGATTGATTCCACGCGGTGCGAGCGCTGTTAAACGACTGGTATGCCAGCGCACGGTATTCGCCGGATTGCTGGAACCAGTTCACCGCCATCACCGTCTGGCTCGCCAGTTTTTGATCCGCCGCCTGCTGCTGATTTGCACAACCCGTCAGGCTGACCAGCACCAGCGCTACCGCGCCACCCAATAAACTTTTCTTCATTTTTATGTCCTTACCCTTGCTTTTATCATTAACGCCATTGATACCTGCCGGCCCCTGCACTGAACAATGCAGTGACTTTTTCTAACAAAATCAGCAGGTATTGTTAAAAAGTGTTTTACCGAATATTAAAGCTACGTTATCAATAGCTTTTTAATGGATCGACACTGGATACTCAATATGACAAAAATATTTCGACGCAATTTTTTTCCCCTGATAGTGGTAGCGGCATTACCCGGCGTGAGCGTTGCGGCCCACGCAGCTGGCTGTGAGGAGACCCGGGCGGGCATCGACATGGGCTCCGGCACCACCAAGCTGGTGGTCGCCAAAGTGGATACCTGCAAGCAGCGCATCAACAAAGTGTTGTTCGAAGATCAGCGTCCAATCGGTTTTAACGAAGATTTATCCAAATCTGCAGATAACACTCTCAGCCCAGCGATTCAACAGCAGGGGCAGACGGCGCTGCGCGAGCTAGCTGCAGAGGCCGCCCGCTATCATCCTGCCCGTTTTAACGGCGTGGCTACCGCTGTTTTTCGCAGCGCGTCTAACGCCCAGCAGACGATCGATGCCTTCAACCGTGCTGCTCCGGTGAATCTAAAAATTATCACTCAGGCACAAGAGGCCGAGCTGGGCTTCCTGTCCGCCAAAGCCTCGATGCCCGTACCGCTGGCAGACGATCAGATGGTGGTCTGGGACATTGGCGGCGGGTCGATGCAAATGACGACCTGGCTGCAAAAACACGACAAATGGCAGCCGGAGATTTACCAGGGCAAGCTGGCCTCCGTCACGCTGAAGAACTACATCATCGACGTGGTGAAAAACAAAGATTTGCATGACGTCAGCTCGCCAAATCCGATTGGTTCCCTGCGTGACGGCGTGCTGCGTTTTGTTCGCTTCTATGCCACCACTCACGTCAGCCCGGAGATGAAACAGGCGCTGGCTAAGCGTACCGTCGTGGGTATCGGCGGGGTGCATGACTTCTCCGTCAGCAAGCAGCTCAATGAAAAAGTTTACACCCTCGCCGGTCTACAAAAATCTTCCGCCAGCCAGGTCTGGAAAGGGGATTCAGAGCTGCGCGGTGATTACCGGGCCACGGACGTCAGCAACCTGCTACTGGTTCAGGGCTATATGGAAGCCCTGAAAATCCCTCAGGTGACCGTGGTGAAAGCCAACCTCGTTCAGGGCGTGCTGATTCAGTAACGTCTTATGCTTCAGGCGGCGATTTTCGTGCCGCCTGTGGCACTAACCGCGTTTTTGCTGCCCGATCAGATGAATGATTAGCCCGATAAGGCTAAGCCCACCGCCCAGCATCGAAGCCAGTTCCCAGCCGCCGAGTCGCCACATCAGGCTCGCGCCCCAGGATCCCAGCGCGCCGCCGATAAACATGCCGCTCATAAAGACAGTATTGATACGGCTGCGGGCTTCCGGCCTCAGGGCATAGATCACGTGCTGGTTAGAGATCAGCGCCGACTGCTCGCCCAAATCCATCAGGATGATGCCAATCACCAGCCCGGTGAGCGAAGTCCACAGCCCCAGCACCGCAAACGAGATAACCATGACCAGCGCCCCAAGCCCGATAACGGTATACGGTCCCCGGCGGTCGGCAATCCGCCCGGCAAGCGGCGCAATCAGGATGCCTACGGCACCCACAATGCCCATCAGACCGGCGATGTCTGCGCCAAGATGAAAAGCAGCGTGCAGCTGCAAGGCCAGAATGGTCCACAGGCCGATGAACGAACCAAACAGCGCGGCCTGAATCCAGGTCGCCCGGCGCAGCAGCGGTTCTTCCCGCCACAGAGAAACCAGCGAGCGCATCAGGGTCATGTAGCTCTGTTTATTACCGGACGCGTGGTGCGGCAGGGTAAAGAACAGCATCAGCCAGCCGAAAGTGGTTGCCACCGCGCCGAGCCAGAAGGTCGCTCGCCAACCCCAGTGATCGCCGCTAAAACCGCCCACGGCCCGGCCAAGCAGTATGCCGCACAGCACGCCGCTCATTACCGTGCCGACCACCTGTCCACGGCGTTCCGGTTTAGCCAGCTCGGCGGCGAACGGCACTATTTGCTGGGCCACTGATCCGGTTACGCCCACGGCTGCAGAGGCAATCACAATCGTGACAACATTGGGCGCTAAGGCGAGACACGCCAGCGCGACCGCCAGCCCGGCGGACTGCCAAAGGATCAGCGTGCGGCGGTTAATTTTGTCGCCCAGCGGCACAAGCAAAAACAAACCAAAGGCAAATCCAAGCTGCGTTGCCGTCGGCGCCAGGCTGACAAGCGCAAGCTGCCCTGGAAACGCCTGCTGAAGCAGTTCCAGCAGCGGCTGGTTGTAGTAAACATTGGCGACAAAGACCCCGCAGGCCAGCGCCATGATCAGCAGCAAAGTCGAGGTTAAAGGCGAATTCTTTTCCGCCTCGGGCGGACGATTCAGGGTGACGCTCAGGGGATTATCCGACATGATTTTTCTCTCTGGGAATGACGAGTCCTGATGCTGAACGATTGTCCGCCCGCAATCTTTGCCCTAGAATTTCAGACTTCTGAAATCACCTGAAAAGCGACCGTTCTTATGCCTGCCGACGAGACCCAACCCCGCTCAGAAAGAGATGACGACATGGTGGTCTTTGGCCGCTATCAGCTGTTTCCCGATTTGGGATTGCTGCTAAGGGACGGCGTTCGGCTGGAGCCGGGCGAGCGGGCAATGGCGGTGCTGCGGCGGCTGGTCAGCGAAGCGGGGCAGGTGGTGACCAAAGAGACGCTGCTGGCCACCGTCTGGCCAAAAGAGATCGTCGAAGAGAATAATCTGCAGGCGCAAATCTCCGCTTTGCGCAAAATTTTTGGTCCCGACCGCAATTTGATTACCACAGTGTTTGGCCGGGGCTACTGCTTTACCGCCACGGTGAATAAGCTGCAGGCGGCCACGTCATCGCTGCCCGTAGCCGCCCCTGCAGCGGTTTTACCTCGCCCCCGTTCACCGCTGATAGGGCGTGAAAGGGAGCTGTGTGAAATCAGAAAACGACTGATCGAGCATACTGTTTGTACGCTGGCGGGCCCGGCGGGCATCGGCAAAACCCGGCTATTGCTGGAAGTGGCTCGCGAATCCGCCAGTCTTTATCCCGATGGCGTCTTTTTTGCCGACCTGTCCAGCCTGAACGCCGGATCAGATCCAGCCCCAGTTTTGCGGGCGGCACTGGCCGGTATTCGTGGCGAGAGACCGTTGCAGCCGCGCCCCGCGCTGCTGGTGATTGATAACTGTGAGCATCTGTCGGCCGCCTGCGCCAGGGAAATTGAGCATCTACTACAGCGAAACGAATTACTGAGCATTTTGCTGACCAGTCAGTCTCCGCTGGGGATTGAAGGGGAGCAGGTTTACCGCGTGGGGCCGCTGACTTTGCCGCCAGCGCAACTGGCCGCCAGCGAGGCGCAAAGTTTTAGCGCGGTTGAGTTTCTGGTACAGCGCATTCAAGCGGTGGATTACGCGTTCCGCCTGAGCGAAGAGAATATCGGGCCGATCCTGGCGCTCTGCCGGTTGCTGGATGCCGTACCGCTGGCGCTGGAAATTGTGGCTGCTCGCGTTGCCAACCTGGGACCGGATGCCGTGCTGGCTGACCTGAGCGGGCGGGAGACGTTACCCGAAACGCCGGGAGTGACGGCTTCCCGACACAGAACGCTGGCCGAGGCGCTGGACTGGAGTTATCGATTACTTACGGCTGAAGAACAGCGAGTGTTTCATGCCCTGGCGGTGTTTCCCGGTGAATTTGACCTTGCCGCCGCGAAAGGATTGTTAGATCAACAAGAGGTCAGCGACGTGGTGGCCAGCATGGTGGCGAAATCCCTGTTGGTTTTGCAGGCGGGCACGCGCCCGGCCAGGTATCGCTATCTCAACATTGTGCGCACGTACGCTCGCCGGACGCTGGCCCCAAACAGCACCCCGTATTTTCTTCGCCATGCACAACTTGTGGCCGACAGCATGGTGCGGGCAAGAGTTGCCTGGGCCGAAGAGTCCAGTCCGCAGTGGCGCCGTCAGTATGGCTATTTAATTGACGATCTCCGTGCGGCGGCAGACTGGTGTTTTGGCGTGGGCCAAAATGCCCCGCTGGGAAGAAGTATTCTCGCTAACGCCACGCCGTTCTGGATCCAGCTTTCGCTCCACGGCGAGTGTCGCCAGCGGATTACCGCCGCAATTAACGATTCGCACAATGGTCAGGCCACGCCGCGCGAAGAGATGCTAATGCAGGCCGCACTGGGCTCGGCGCTGGGCTGGGCGCAGGGGCCCATTGAAGAAAACGGCCAGGCCTGGCGGCGAACCAGGGAGATTGCCAGCACGCTTGGCGATGTGGAAATGCAATTACAGTCCGAGTACGGGCTGTGGCTCTATCACCTGCGCAGTGGCCGTTACGCTGATGCCGCAGAGAACGGCAAAAAAATGGCTGAAATGGCGACACAAACCGGTGATTACGGCGCGCTATTAACCGCCCGTCGCCTGGCAGGCACCGCGCTGCACTTTTCCGGCGAGCAACAGGCCGCGCTCAGCGAAATTCAGGCTTTGCTGGATCGCACCGTGGATGATGACAGCCAGAGAGCACCTTTCCGCTTTGGGCTGGATCAGCGCGTGGCGGGCTGGGCTTTCCTGGTGCGGGCGCTGTGGGTGACTGGCGATGTCGCGAAAGCCAGAAGAGCGGCGCAGCTGGCGGTGGAAGAAGCCCAGGCGCTGGATCATGCCTGTTCACTGTGTGCGGCCCTCGCGGAAGGCACCTGCACGCTGGCGGCCTTAACCGGAGATACCGCTGGCGTGCTACAGGTAGCCTCGCGGATTGAGGCCATCGCCCTGGAACACGGCCTGGGCTTCTGGCGGCTTTATGCGGCCGCTTTTACCTTTTGGGGCAGGCTTCGCCAGCAACCTGAAACGGTACTTCCCCAGCAGATCCTCGCCATGCTTACCCGGCTGCGGGATAACGGTTTTGATCCCACTTATTCACTTTTTCTCTCTGATTTCGCTGCCGCGCTGGCGCAAAAAGGCCAGCCAGAGATAGCTGAGGCGCTGATCGCGAAACGGCTGTCCGTGTTGGGCGCCAACCAGTCTCTGTGGAACCTGCCCGAGCTGATGCGGGTTCAGGCGCACATTCGTTACGGCGGCCAACCAGAATATGGCCTGGAACTCAGCATGGCGCTGCAGTCTGCGCTGCTGCTGGCACAAACCCAGATGGCAAAAGGCTGGATGCAACGCATAGAAACCGATCTGCGTCATCTGTGATCTTCCGATGAAATGCAAAGCGGCAGAAAAGCCGCTTGCTTGTTGCTCTTGTCGACATTAATCTCAAAATAAGATTTAAATAAAAATAATATTCACATTTAGAGATTTAAAGGGTGAGGGTCATGACAATACATTTCAGGCCAGAAATTCGTGCGCTGCAGCTGGCGCTTGCGGGTGCAGTGGTACTGGCGATAGGTATGGGCTACGGGCGTTTTACCTATACCGGCATTCTGCCGGTGATGCTGAAAGAAGGGCTGCTGTCGCTGCATCAGGGCAACCTCGCCGCATCGGCTAACTACGCAGGTTATCTTATTGGTGCCTTACTGCTGGCGAAAGCTAAGCCTGCCGACGCGCAGCGGTTAAACATGGCCTCCGTCGGGTTAACCATTGGCTGCCTGCTTCTGCTGGCATGGACTAAATCGCCGTGGGCGGTGATAGCGGTTCGGGGGTTTGCCGGCCTATTGAGCGCGGTGTCGCTGATTGCGGCTTCACTGTGGCTTCTGCAGCACATGAAACACCATACCGGCGCGCCGGTGCTGTATGCCGGGGTTGGGCTGGGGATCTTTTTATCTGCGGAATTTATCGCGCTTGGTAAAGCTTATGGCTATACCAGTCAGCAAATCTGGCTGCTGTGCGGGATCGCTGCGCTGCTATTGTTTACGCTGGTTTATAAACTGCTGCTTAGCCCACCGGATTATCTGATCGACGACCAAAGGCAGGCTTCCAGTCAGCTTCAGCCAGTGGCAGAGAATGCTAAAGCGGCGTGGAAACTGCTGGCTATCTACGGCCTGGCGGGCTTCGGGTATATCATTACGGCCACCTATTTACCGCTTTTTCTTTCCGGGTCACTTAGTACGCTGGATCCGGTGCAGCTTTGGGCTATCTTTGGCCTGGCCGCGATACCGTCCTGTTTTGTCTGGCATCAAATCGTCTTGAAGTATGGTTATCGCCGCGCTTTTGCCGCCAATCTTCTGGTTCAGGCCGCGGGCGTAGTGCTTCCGGCCTTTAGCCACTCGCTGCTTTTTTGCCTGTTAAGCGCTGTGCTGGTGGGCTTTACGTTCACCGGCACGGTGACGATAGCCTTACCGGAAGCCAGGAGGCTGGCGCACCTGGTACGCTTCAATATGATCGCGGCGATGACCGCTATTTACGGCATCGGACAGATTATTGGGCCGTTGGTTGCCGGAGAGCTGTACGGCTTAACGGGCAGTTTTAATGGGTCATTAGCCGCCGCCAGCGGCGCATTGCTGCTGGCCGGCGGGCTGGTGCTAACGGGGCGTTCAGAGGTTGCTGGCTGAAGCGAGAATCTGCTTCATCGCCTCAAGCGCGGTAGAGCGATAGCCCTTACGCCAGACTAACTGAGTGAGGGCGTCGGCCACAAACTGTTGCTGCGTTCCTTCCGGCAAAACCAGCGTCGCCGCGACGCTTTCCGGGAGCACGCCGCTGCAGCGTCCTGCGGCAACGGAAGCGATCATCGAGTGATAAGAGCTGACGTCCTGCACTTCCACCAGAGTTTGTGCGTTGAGCAAAGCCTCACCGCGCGCCCGATAGGAACATCCGCGCGGAAAAGCGGCAAGACGAGGATGATTGCCGCTGGCGGTTTCAGGCACGAGCAACACCAGGCGTTCAGTGAACACGTCCATGAACTCAAGATCTACGGGGCAGTGAACCTTTCCCCCGGCTTCCGGTAACAGGCTCACCAGCGCGCAGTCCAGTGAAGCGTGGCGAACCTGCTCCAGCAGCTGCTGCGTCGGCTGGGTGGTTAAGGTGAGGGCGACATCAGGATACTGATGGTGAAACTGCTGGAACACCGGCATCAGGCGGCTGACTGCGGTGGCTTCCATCGAGCCCATATTCACTGCGCCTGCAGGCTTACCCGGATGCAGCGCCTGTCGGGCTTCTTCCGCCAGGCTAAGTATTTTTTTGGTGTAGGCGAGAAAACTTTCGCCTTCCGGCGACAGGATCATTTTCTTGCTGTCGCGCACGAACAACGCGACGCCAAGATCTTCTTCCAGTTGCTGAATGCGGGTGGTGATGTTCGACTGCACGCGGCCGAGCTTTTGGGCTGCTTTCGTCACGCTTTGTTCTTCGGCAACGATTTTGAACATCTGCAGTGTGGTGTGGTTCATATTTTTTATTCTCAATATGATAACGATCTTGATCTTAGCATCTTCAAATAAGATGTTAAGCCTTCAATCTCTCATTTTCTGAGGTAGCGCCATGTTTCGTAGCCTTTCCCAACTGCTCGCGATAGACCACCCCATCATACAGGCCCCTATGGCGGGCGTCTCCACCCCGGAACTGGCGGCGGCGGTCAGCAATGCCGGTGGCCTTGGTTCGCTGGGCGTTGGCGCGAGCGACGTCGTGCAGGCCAGGGCAGCCATCCTGAAAACGCAGGCCTTAACCTCGCGCCCGTTCAGCGTGAATCTGTTTTGCCATCAGCCTGCCAAACGGGATGAGGCGCTGGAACGCGCATGGATTGATAGCCTGCGGCCGCTGTTCGCTGAGTTTGGCGGCACGCCGCCGGAAACGCTCCACGAAATTTACCAAAGTTTTGTTGGCCACGAAGCAATGCTGGAGATGCTGCTGGAGACGGCTCCGGCCGCGGTCAGCTTCCATTTTGGCGTGCCCGAGCGTGACGTTGTTCAGGCCTTCCGCGAAAGAGGAATTGTGACACTTGCCACCGCCACCCGGCCCGAAGAGGCTTTGCTGATCCAGGCGAGCGGCGTGGATGTTATTGTGGCGCAGGGCTTTGAAGCTGGTGGGCATCGCGGAATGTTCGACGAGAAGGCTCACGATACACAGCTCAGCACCTTTACGCTTGTGCAACTGCTGAAAAAACAGGTCACGCTGCCGGTTGTTGCTGCCGGAGGGATTATGGACGGGGCCGGTATTCACGCCATGCTAAGCGTGGGGGCGGACGCGGTACAGCTGGGGACCGCGTTTCTGCTTTGCCCTGAGTCCGCCGCCGATGATGGCTACCGGCAACGGCTTCAATCCAGCCGGTCACACCGGACGGAGATGACTCACGCCATCTCTGGCAGAGCGGCGAGAAGTCTGGAGAACGATTACTGCCGCCACGGGCGAATCATCGGCCAGCATGCCGTCCCGGCTTATCCGGTGGCCTACGATATTGGTAAAGCGCTTGCCGGCCTTGCAAAAAGCCACGGTCACCAGGGCTACAGCGCACACTGGGCCGGGCAGGGCGTGAACCTGATCCGCGAAATGCCCGCCGCTGAATTACTGCAAACGCTGGTGCGAGAAGCCGGGCTGTGAAGTCCATGCCCGGCGTTTAGATGTTTTACCGGGAGAAGTCAGTGGAGCGAGCAAGATCCTCCCACCGCGCCAGTTCATCATTCACGTTGTTATTTTTCTCCCGAAGGGCGGCAACTGTGTCACTCCCCAGCGGCAATCGAAGCGGTGGTACTGGTGTTTGAGAGAGTTGAATAATCGCCTCAGCCAGTTTTTGAGGGTTGCCCGGCTGCCTGTGGTTCACCTGGGCGGCAAATTTACGCATCTCTCCCACCGTCGGTGCGTAGTCATCAATCTGACGGCCTGTGCTGCTCAACGATTGCCGATCGAGGAAATCGGTGCGGAAATATCCTGGCTCAACCACCGTAACCTTGATATTTAATGGCTTAAGCTCGTGGAACAGGGCTTCACTGAGCGCTTCCACGGCGAATTTTGTTGAGCAATAGACGCCCCAGCCCAGAGATGCCCGGTATCCGCCGATAGAGGAGATGTTCATCACATGGCCTGACTTCTGCGCCCGCATTTGCGGCAGTACGGCTCTGGTGACGGAAAGAAGGCCAAAGACGTTCGTTTTAAAGAGTTTTTCCACCTCTTCTGCGCTGGCCTCTTCCACGGCACCTAACAACCCGTAGCCCGCGTTATTCACCAGAATATCGATGCGACCAAAACGCTGCAGGGCAAGATTGACGGCTGCCTGAGCCTGCGGCTCATGAGTGACGTCCAGCGCAACGGGCAGTAGATTTTCGTGTTCACCCAGACGCTCAACAATGTGCTTAGGGTTCCGCGCAGTGGCGACCACGGCATCACCTGCTTCAAGTGCTTTTTCGGCGATAAGCGCGCCAAATCCCCGGGATGCACCGGTAATAAACCAAACTTTCATAGCCTTACCTCATCAGAAAAACTCGCCGTATTCACGAGATTGTGTGTAATGTACCTCCCGGTAATAATTGATTTAATACCAATAAAACTTGATGACCTTATGAAGAGAACTCACAAATGAAAAAGGTCAGTAATAACGAACTGGCGTGGGTACTGGCGATTGCCACGCACCGTAATATGAGCCGCGCCGCCGTTGAACTGGGCGTAACGCCTTCGGCGCTCAGTCATTCGCTTCGCAGCATCGAGGAACGGTTAGGCGTCCGATTATTCAACCGGACGACGCGAAGCATCGCACTGACTGATGCCGGGCAAAGGCTGTGTGCAAGGCTCCAGCCTGCGTTTCGCGACATTGATGCCGCCCTCGAAGATCTTAGCCAATTCCGCGGCCAGCCCATGGGGACACTGCGCATTAACGCTGGCAGACCTGCGGCACAGCTCGTACTGCTGCCGCTTATTTCGACATTCATTGCCCGATATCCGGACGTTAACGTGGAAATCGATGCCGATAATTCCCTGGTGGATGTAGTGTCAGACGGGTTTGATGCCGGCGTGAGATTTGGCGAGACGGTGGATGCGGATATGGTGGCGATCCCGCTTGGCCCCTTTATACGCCCGGCGGTCGTGGCAACCCCCGAGTTTTTTACCCGTTACCCCGTTCCCCGACACCCAAAGGAGCTGCGGGCGCTGCCGTGTATTCGCCTGCGTTTTTCAAGCGGCAGTCTTTACCGCTGGGAATTTGAAAAAGACGGGATCAAGATGGATAACGCGGTAGAAGGACCGTTAACGCTCAACGACATGGGGCTGATTGCCGAGGCGGCGCTTTACGGCAGCGGCCTGGCCTATGTTTTTGAAGACCTGGTCACCGCCCCGCTGAATGAGGGGCGTCTTGTCAGAGTACTTGAGGACTGGTGCCCTTACTATCCGGGGCTGTACCTATACTATCCGAGCCGCCGCCAGCTCCCCATGCCGCTGAAAGCCTTTGTCGATTTTGTGCTCGCTCAGCCCCGGATTTGATCAGGTTAAAAGCCCTACCAATATAGCGGCCACGTGCTGCAGGGCCACATCCTGGCTCCGGCGTTTGTGCCAGGCCAGGTGCAGTGAAAATCCAGGCAGTTCTACGGGGGCAGGGAAAGCGACCAGTCCTTCAGTAAAAGGTATGACCCGGGAAGGCAGCAGGGCCAGCATATCCGATGCCGCCAGCAGCTGCGGCACCATCTGGAAATTCGGCAATACCAGCCCGACGCGGCGGCGTAATCCCAACTTTGAGAGTTCCGCATCCACCGGAGTGACGCTTTCCCCTTTCCCGGAGGTGATAATGTGCGGCCAGGCGAGCCAGCGCTCAAGGCTAAGCCCGGATGCGGCAGGATGTCCCTCACGCATCGCCACGACATAGTGCTCGTCCATCAACAGTTCGCTATGAATGTCCGCGGCAGGCTGAGGAAAGACCGAAATGGCGATATCCGTGGTGCCGTTAAGCAACGCTGTTTCAGCCTGTTCCGCGCCAGCCCAGCCCTGAACGATGGGGTCAATCCCCGGGGCCGAATGCTGAAGTTTTTGCATCAGCGGCACCAGCACGAACAGCGCCGGAAAATCCGCCATGGTTATCCGCAGTTGCTGCTTAATTTGATGCAGAGGAATCACCGGCGGGTCGATAAGTTCAGTAATGCCGCCCAGCACGGATTTCAGCGGGGCACGAAGAGACAGAGCAAGGGGGGTCAGCCGCATGGTGCCTCTGCCACGCTCCAGCAGTTCGTCGTGAAAAAGATCGCGACAGCGGGAAAGGGCTGCAGAAGTGGCAGATTGCGACAGGCAAAGTCTGTCAGCAGCACGGGTGACGTGCGCCTCGTCGAGCAGGGCGTCCAGCACCACCAGAAGGTTGAGATCCAGCGTTCTTAAATTCATACGACAGATAATAGATTATCTTGATTATCTGTTGGAGTAATTTTCTGGGCCTCGCCATTATCGTCTCATCAACCCAAGGAGACGCCCCGTGAACAAAACCCTGGTTTTACTTTTCCATCCGGACTTGTCCCGTTCCAGCGCCAATGCCGCGCTGGCGCAAGAAGTTGCAAAACTTGAACACGTTGAGGTGATCGATGTACAGGCGCTTTACCCTGACGGGCTCGACATTTACCGCGACGGCGAGCGCGAAGCGGCCCGGCTACTTGCCGCCGACCGTATTGTGCTGCAGTTCCCGATCCACTGGTACTCCATGCCAGCCATTATGCGCCAGTGGCAGGACGCGGTGCTGACCCGGATGTTCTACCTGCATTACGAGGAGGAGGGGCGAAAGCTGGAAGGAACGCCGCTGTATGTGGCGGTCACTGCCGGTAACCTGGAGGAAGCTTATCGTCCCGGAGGCCGTAATCTTTTTACCCTCGAATCTCTGTTAGCCCCCCTTCGGGCCACGGCAAATCGCTGCGGCCTGACCTGGCATAGCCCGTTTGTGGTCTACACTGCCGATAAGCTCGACGCTGCGGGGCTGAAAACGAAGGCAGAAGCGTATGCGCAGGCGCTTACCCGGTGGCGTGAAAATAAATTTTGAATTTTTTAGCAATATTTCTCGCGCTGATTCGTCTACCTCATCACACGTGATTAGCCGTGACTTTACTGAGGTATACATAATGAGAGATTTTGATATGCACCGACATGAACACCGCCGCCGTGGATTCTGTGGCCACCGCATGGGTAAGCCGATTTTGCTCTGCGTGGCATTGTTTGTCGCACTCGGCCTGATCGTGATGACGCTGTGGAATGCAGTACTGCCTGGCCTGCTGGGCGTGAAAGAGATTGGCTTCTGGCAGTCTTTAGGCCTGCTGGCGCTGTGCCGCATTCTGTTCGGTGGCCTGGGCTTCCGCCCGGGCATGTTTGGCAAAGCCCGTCGCCGCATGCACGAACGCTGGATGCAAATGACGCCGGAGCAGCGCGAAGAGTTTATGCAGCATCGCCGCGAGAAATTTGGATTTGGTCACCGCGACCGCTGCGGCTGGCATTCCCGCTGGGATGAGAAAATGGATCCACGTCCTCAGCCTCAGCCGCCGGTGCAACCAGTCCAGCCAGATGAAAACAGCGCTAAAAAACCGGACGCTGAGTGACGACGATGAAAGCCGGAATAGTGGGGGAATCTCTGCTGATGGCAGCGCTGGCCGGCTGCCGCACCCGACTGAAAGCGTTTATTCGCGGGAGAACCGCCGGGCGTGAAGACGCCGACGATATTCTGCAGGAAGTCAGCTACCAGCTTATGAAGGTTGAACAGCCGGTGGAGAACGTCGCCGCCTGGCTGTTCCGCGCCGCCCGAAATGAAATGACCGACCGGGCAAGGAAAAAACGCGAGCTGCCTTTGGCAAGCTGGTTTGGCGGCGACGAAGAGGACGATTACCCGGAAGATGAGCTGGCCGAAACGCTGTTCGGTATCCCGCAAACGCCGGAGGACGAGTACCTGAAGCAACTGTTGTGGGAGGAGCTGGAGACGGCCCTGTCGGAGCTGCCTGCGCCGCAGCGTGAGGTGTTTATCAAAACCGAGCTGCAAGACTATAGCGTGAAGGAACTGGCGGCAGAGAGCGGCGACACCGTGCAGGCGCTGCTCTCCCGCAAACACAAAGCCGTTCTGTATCTGCGCACCCGGCTGCGCAATGTGTATGACGACCTGGCTGGTCAGTAAGACAGCCCCCGGATCCGCCCTGGGAGGGGCGATCCGGATTTTTTCATCTAGCGTAAGCGGGTCGGGCTATAGTTAACGTTCGGTATAGCACCTTCGATAAGTAGGCCAGCTTCCTGAAGGGCAAGCACCACGTCCATTTGCTGATTGTGGTTGGCTGGTGGCAAGATGAAGTCGACAAGGCTCAATGCCCACAACTGACGAGGAGTATAGTCAGCTCCGAGATTGGCGAGCAAAATCTGTGCAGCCCGGATGGCATAATCCTTATTTGGTCCATTCAATGCGCGAGAAGAAAGATATTCTCCGCAGGGTATGTCTTGAACCCAACCAAACTGACATAAAGCCAGAAATGCCGATTTAGGGCAGCCTTTTTCTTTACCTTTCACAGCATGAGACCATGCTTCAGTTGGCGGGTAATGCTGTTTAATAAGCTCAATAGCATTGAGCGTAATAACACCATAAACATTTTGATTAATTCTCATCTATTTTCTCCCCAACGTTCTTTGATGTAATTCACCGCCTGCTGGGTTTGGGGCTGGTTAAGATAATTTTCCCGGAACAAAATGGTGCCGTTAATTTGCGGCACGGCGTCGTTCAAATCGAGCTGCTTTTTCAGCTCCGGCACGCCACCGCTCACCGTCCAGTCAGGCTCATTCTTCGAAGGCTCCCCGACTTTATACAGCGCAATCCCAATATAAAGACGCGTGTTAGTGGGCTTCACTACGTTAGCCCACCAGTTTGCCAGCACGTCGTAGCGGGCGGCACTGCGGGAGAAAGGCCAATAAATCTGCGGGGCAATATAGTCCAGCAGGCCTTTTTGTACCCAGAGACGCGTGTCGGCATAGGACTCGTCATAGGCTGCCGCGCCGCGCGTTTCAGACCCGGCCGGATCGTGGGAGATATTGCGCCAGACTCCCGCCGGACTCACGCCAAACTCTACGCCGGGCTTAAGCTGTTTGATGGTGCGTGAGACTTGCTCGATGAGTTGCTCAGTATTGTGCCGCCGCCAGTCGGCTTTGGACGCGTAGCCCTGGCCGTAGGTTCTGTAAGTCTGGCTGTCGTTGAGCGTAGAGCCCGGTGATTCGGTATAGAAGTAATCATCAAACTGCACGCCGTCGATGGCGTAGTTTGAAACAACTTCGGCGACGATGCTGGTTATCCAGTCGCGCACTTCCGGGATGCCAGGATCAAGCACGAAGCGGTCGCCGGACGTTTTTATCCAGTCGCGATGTAACACATAAACGCTGGCGGGCTGCAAAGAAAGCGTGCGGTTCAGGGCGGCAACTGTGCCTGGCGTGATGTTGGTAGAAACCCGGTAGGGGTTAAACCAGGAGTGTACCTTCATGCCGCGTTTATGCGCCTCATCGAGCATAAACTGCAGCGGATCGTAGCCAGGGTCTTCGCCAATTTTTCCCGTCAGCATATCTGACCACGGCAAAATCTTCGAAGGCCACAGGGCGGTGGCGTCGGGTTTCACCTGGAAAAACACCGTGTTGATGCCCAATGACTTCAGCTTATCCAGCTTGTCTTTTAACGCCTGCTGCTGCTGGCTGATGCGCACGGCGGCGCTGCTGCCGTTAACGGAAGAAACCGGGGGCCAGTCCAGCCGGGAAACCGTTGCCAGCCAGACGCCACGCATCGGCTCGTGATGTTGTGAAGGGGTCGTCACATTCGGCTTAGTGCCCGGCAAGGGCGTGACGAGAGAAACCGGCGGTTTAGAGGCGCAGCTCGCCAGAAGCAGCGCGGCGGCAAGTATCGCGCCAGGTTTTTTGACCCTGGCGGCAGAGAAGAAGCGGCTTGAAGTGGCGATGATGTGCTCCAGATTTTGCCAGTCGGTGAACAACAAGCATTTTCATACTATTCGACATCAAGTCAATCTCTAACGCCGTGAAGTCAAGCAGATGCGGACTAACCTTGCTTACGATCAAAATCCTTATTTATCATCACAATAAATGAAACACACTTCGTGTTTTATCCTATTACGCTTGTGCATCATACCTTTACTGACAGCCTAATCACCCGGTTGCTACTATCCCTGTAGAAATTGTTCATTTTTTATCTGCGTGCCAGCACGCCGTTATTTTATGCTGTGAGAGCAACAAGGTGACCCGTCATGAAGCCTAAAACGCTGTACGATAAAATCATCGATAGCCACGTCATCCGCCCTCTGGACGATCAGGGTAATGTCCTGCTGTATATCGACCGTTCCATCCTCAACGAATACACCAGCCCGCAGGCATTCAGCGGCCTGCGTGACGCCAACCGCAAGGTCTGGCAGCCAAACAGTATCCTGCTTAACGTGGACCACGTTAACCCGACGCGGCCAGAGCGTACGCCAGACATGACCGATCCGGGCGGCGAGCTGCAGGTTCGCTACTTTGAGTCCAACAGCCGTGATTTTGGCCTTGAGCTGTTCGACGTAATGGATCCACGCCAGGGCATTGAACACGTCGTCGCCCATGAACAGGGGATCGTGCTACCGGGCATGGTGATTGCCGCAGGGGATAGCCATACCACTACTTACGGCGCGTTTGGCGCGTTTGGATTCGGTATCGGTACCTCTGAAATTGAGCATATGCTGGCGACGCAGACGTTAGCTTATAAAAAGCTAAAAACGCTGCGCGTGACGGTCAACGGTGAGCTGCCGTTTGCCGCGACGGCAAAAGATATTGTCATGCTGCTGATCGCTGAAATTGGTGCCGACGGCGCGACCGGTTTTGCTATCGAGTTCTGCGGCAGCGCCATTGATGCGCTTAGTGTAGAAGGGCGGATGACCATCTGTAATATGGCGGTCGAAGCCGGAGCACGGGGTGCTTTTATGGCACCTGATGAAAAAGTTTATGCCTACATCAAACCGGCACCGCGTGTACCCAAAGGCGAGATGTGGGTACAGGCGCTGAAATACTGGCGAACGCTCTACAGCGATGCTGACGCGGTGTTTGATAAAGAAGTTGTGCTCGACTGCGCCAGCTTAACGCCTCGTGTGACGTGGGGTACCAGCCCGGACCAGGGTGGCGGCATCACTGAATATGTGCCCGATCCTGCCAGTGAGTCTAATGCGGCCAAACGCCGTGACGTTGAAAATGCGCTGAGATACATGGGACTCACGCCAGGCACGCCGCTGAGCCAAATTCCGATTACCCATGCGTTTATTGGCTCCTGCACCAACGGGCGAATTGAAGATCTCAGGGCGGTTGCCGAGGTGCTGCGAGACAGAAAAATTGCGCCGGGCGTGAGGGGAATTATTGTGCCGGGCTCAACGCAGGTTCGCGCCCGTGCCGAGCAAGAAGGTTTAGCTCAAATCTTTATCGATGCAGGGTTTGAATGGCGGCAGTCAGGCTGCTCCATGTGCCTGGCGATGAACGAAGATGTGCTGCAGCCGGGTGACCGCTGCGCCTCCAGCACCAACCGCAATTTCGCTGGCCGCCAGGGTGCCGGGGCCAGAACGCATTTAATGAGTCCGGCCATGGTCGCAGCGGCGGCAGTGGCTGGTCATCTCACCGATGTCCGTCCGTATTTACAGCAGGGGGAGGCGTAAATGGAACCCTTTAACCGCGTCACCGGCGTGGCTGCGTCGATGATGGCAGCCAACATTGATACCGATGTGATTATGCCGAAGCAGTTTTTGAAAGGTATCGATCGTAACAATCTGGACCGAGGCGTTTTCTTCGACCAGCGTTTTCTGGCCGACGGCTTACCGAATCCTGAGTTTATCCTCAACAAGCCCGCATGGCGGGACGCGCAGTTTCTTATCGTCGGCCCTAACTTTGGCTGCGGCTCCAGCCGTGAACACGCGGTTTGGGGGTTACGTCAACTTGGCATCCGGGCGCTGATCGGTACCAGCTTCGCCGGGATATTCAACGACAACTGCCAGCGTAACGGCGTGCTGACCCTGACGCTGCCAGCGGAGGATATCGAGCGGCTGGCGCAGGCGGCAAACAATCCTGAAGCTAACCGCATTACTGTCGATCTCGCCCGGCAGCAGATCGGCGTGGAGGGCAAAGATATTGCCTTTACGGTCGATGAGCTGAAAAAACATATGCTGCTGGAAGGCCACGATGCCATCAGCTACACGCTGCAGTTTCAGCAGGAGATTCGCGAGTTTGAACAGCGCCATTTTGCTGCGCATCCGTGGCTACTGACTCAGGATTAATTTTCAATGATGAAAGAGAAGGCTGAATTTATTTGCGACAGGGGCGAATCGCCCTTTATCCCGGGTTTCCAGCTCATGGACGTGGCGCTGGAAAACGGGATTACCCTGCGCGCCGCCGTGGGAGGACAGGGTGAACCGTTAGTTTTACTGCATGGCCACCCGCAAAACCACGTGACCTGGCGTAAAATCGCGCCGGTTCTGGCACAGCATTTCACCGTCATCATGCCGGACATCCGCGGCTATGGCGACAGCGCTAAGCCCGCCAGCGACGAAGTTCACCGCCGCTATTCCAAACGAGAGATGGCAAAAGATATTGTCCTGCTGGTGGCGCGGCTCGGTTTCCAGGACGGTTTTGCTTTTATGGGGCACGATCGCGGGGCGCGTGTCGGTCATCGCCTGGCACTGGATTACCCGGCGCAGGTTAAGCGCAGCATTTTTATTGATATCGCTCCGACGGCAACCATGTATGCGCTGACGGACAAAACCTTTGCTACCCGCTATTTCTGGTGGTTTTTCCTGATCCAGCCTTCGCCTGTGCCGGAAAAAATGATCGCCGCAGATCCGGCGTTTTTCCTGCGTAAACATATTGATGGTCAACTTAAAACCCCAGGCGCAACGGAACCTGCTGTGTTTGCCGAGTACCTGCGCTGTTACCAGGATCCCGATACGCTGCGAGCCATCTGCGAAGATTACCGCGCCTCGGCCACAATCGACCTTGAGGATGATGAAGCCGACAAGCATCTGCGCATTAGCAACCCTTTGCTGGTGTTATGGGGGGAGAAAGGCACCGTAGGCCAGCTGTATGATGTCCCCGCTACCTGGCAGGAAAAAGCGCTGGACGTTCGTGGGCGAGCCATGCCCTGCGGGCACAGTCCGCAAGAGGAGTGTCCTGATGTGCTGCTGAGCGCTATTATTCCTTTCTTAACCTGACGCAGAAGATGGCATACCGATGAGCCCCAACGAAACCTCACGCGCCGCCTGGCCGCTTGTTGAAGATTTGAATGTCTTTGTCACCGTGGTGCGCAAAGAAAGCTTTGCCAACGCTGCGGCGGAGCTGGGGCTGTCTCCGTCTTATGTCAGCAAACGCATTGCGCTGCTGGAGAAAAGCCTGGGGATGCGGCTGTTTCACCGCAGTGCCCGCGCGATTCATTTAACAGCCGACGGCCATAAGGCGCTGAGCGGCGCGCTTTCGGTGCTGGAGAGCATGGGCGATTTTGTCTCAGGGCTTGCCGCCTGGCGGGACACGCTAGAGGGCAATATTCAGATGAGCTGCTCGTTTGGTTTTGGCTCAACGTATATGCCGGATGCGCTTTCGGCGCTGGCGGAGCGATATCCGGCGCTAAATATCAAGCTAACGCTGACGGACAGAGTCGTTGATTTGATAGAAGAGGGCGTCGATATAGAAATTCGCGTGGGTGACGATATCAAAGACCTGTATATCACCCGGCAGCTCTCCACCAACAACCGCATACTCTGCGCCGCCCCGGATTACCTGGTAAAACACGGGATGCCAGAAAACATAGCCGATCTTAAAGCCCATAAATGCCTTGTCATTCAGGAACGTAGCGCGCAGTTCGGTGTGTGGCCGTTAACCAACGGCGAGGAAAGCGTGCAGGCTCACGTCAGCAGCCAGCTTTCCTCCAACAACGGCAGCGTGGTATTAAGCTGGGCGCTGAAGGGTCACGGCATTATTTTGCGTTCCCAATGGGAAGTGCAGCGCTATATTGCCCGCGGTGAGCTGGTACAGATTTTGCCCGACTGGCATCAGGCCGCCAATATTTGGGCGGTTTATTCCAACCGCACCAGCGGCTCTGCAAAGTTAAAGGTCTGCATTGATTTTCTGGTGGATTATTTCCAGCGCTTTCCACCGGTGGAAGTGTGACTAATTTCAATACCTGAATACTGTGCACAAGCGGCCAATAAACGTTGCTGAAGAGCAGGCTCTAAAGCGGCCTTCAAGATATTTCCCTGTTTTTGATGATAGAAATAACCGCCGGTTGGTGCTGCAGAAAGCGCAGGATCGGCCGCCAGCCACACCTGAGTGGCCGGGCCAAGGTCAAGGGCATCTGGCGCCTCTGCCCCGCCCATTTTTGTCGGCACCCAACCGGGGTCGACGCAGTTGGCCATCACTTCAGGCCAAAGCCGGGCAATAGCGAAAGTCAGTAGCATGATGTGCAGCTTTGAATCCGAATAAGCCTGTTCGCCATTCC
The DNA here is from genome assembly GCF_059414925.1 of Cedecea sp. B1(4). Lineage (NCBI taxonomy): Bacteria > Pseudomonadati > Pseudomonadota > Gammaproteobacteria > Enterobacterales > Enterobacteriaceae > Cedecea > Cedecea sp. B1(4). The sequence continues at coordinate 732,137 of NZ_JCAHMZ010000002.1, forward strand.
AGGCACGTTTCTCCCACATCAGATCCTGTAGCGTGGCGTCACCCTCAGAGTGCAACGAAGAACTCAAATAGACTAAACGTTTAGGGGGTTGAATGAGCGCGGTGAGAATGTAAGGGGCCAGGGTATTTACGGCAAATATTTGCGCTAACCCATCGGCGGTTATCAGACGTTCGCTCTCCTGGTAGCCGACGGCGGCATTATGAATAATCGCGTCAAACCGGCCAGAAGCATTCACCATCTCTGCCAGGGCTCTGGTTTCGGCAATGCTTGAAAGATCGGCTGAAAAAACAGTTTCTGCGCCGGGAACCTGCCGGAAAGCGTGGGCTGCACGGACTTTATTGCGAGCATGCAGCACAACCTGATGCCCCTCAGCGACCAAACGCTGGGCGGCCATTAAGCCAAGGCCATCGGCTGAACCCGTAATAAAAATCCTTGCCATTTACAACCTCCTCGAATGAAAGATGGACACGTACAGCGATATAGATTTCTGTAAAATAAAACATATTCACTCTGGCGTGTGTCCGATTATGCTTTATCAGATAAACATCGCCCTTCGTTGCTGCCAGGTAAGGATGCAGAAATAATGAAAAGAAACGGAATCGCGCCCCTGGTTTTTACCAGCTTAAAACGAGGTGTGATCTTTGCCGCGCTCTTTACGCTGGTGGGCTGTGCCCGCTCCGATGCATTGTGGGGCGTGGTCGATAAGGTTTGCATGACTAACTATCAGCATACGAGCAACCCGGCGCCGTGCCAGCAGATCTATATGCCTGAAGGGAAGGCCCAGGGTTTTAGCGTTATCCAGAACCCGCGCTACCCTTACCATTTTATTCTTGTCCCCACGGCAAAGATGACCGGTATCGAAAGCCCGGCGCTGGCAGCAGCGGGGCGCACGGACTATTTCGGCTATGCCTGGCTTATGCGTCGTCTTTTAGACTGGCAGTATGGCGGCCCAATCCCCGACGATAAACTTGGCCTGGCGCTTAACTCGGCTTATGGACGCAGCCAAAACCAGCTTCATATTCATCTGACCTGTCTGCGGGAAGACGTCAGGCGTCAGATGCTGGCAGAACGTCCCTTTATCACGGAAGAATGGCACCCCTTGCCCGATAAACTCCTGCGTTACACCTGGTATGCGAGACGGGTGATGCAGCCGACGGTGATGGGAATTGACCCTGTTCACAGCGTCGCCAGCTATTTTCATTTATCGCCGGAACAGCTGGCAGAGTGGGGCGTGGCCGTCATTCCAACCGCTTACGGCGATCAAAAAGGGTTTATTTTGCTCACCACGAAACGAGGCTGGGATCGCAATAATCGGGCCTCGGTGGAAGCGCTACTGGATAAAGAGTGTGCCATTTTACCGCCCATATCTTCCCGCTGATGTGCCATATGAGTATTGTCGGGATCGGACAACCTGAATGTTGTAAGGCATAAGCATAAATGGGATCATGATAATTAGATCCCATTAGAAAGAGCACGTCTGCGCCGCGATGGCTATCGAGTGAACAGGTGGGAACCAACGGACAAGCATCCGGTAAGTGCAAAAATAGATGAATATACCATCAGGGTAATTAACGATTTCATAGTCTCTCCTGATGATTGCCACTACCCTGCGTTCAACGTTTACCGGGGCGGCCCCTTTGTTGGATATGGTGCGTGACGCTCTGGCTCTGTCCACCGCGCAGACAGGCCTTATGACCACGCTTCCGCTGCTGGCGTTTGCGATAGTCTCACCGTTGGCTGCCGGTTTTGCCCGTCGGTTCGGCACCGAGCGTACCCTGTTTGCCGCAATGCTTGTCATCTGCGCCGGAGTCCTGCTGCGCTCTGCCGGCCACGTCGCGCTGCTGTACATCGGTACGTCGGTTATCGGCAGCGGGATCGCTATCTGTAACGTGTTGTTACCCAGCCTGTTGAAGCGTGATTTCCCGGACCAGGTCGCGAAGCTGACGGGAGCGTACTCGCTGACAATGGGCGTTTCTGCCGCCGCCGCATCGGCAATCGTGGTGCCGATTGCGATGCACGGTTTCGGCTGGTCAGGTGCGATGCTGTCGCTGATTATTTTCCCGATCCTGGCAATGATAGTCTGGGTGCCGCAGCTGCGGAGTAAGACACCGGTCAACCTTTCTGGCAACCCGGCGCTGCACAATCGGGGGATCTGGCGTTCACCGCTGGCCTGGCAGGTGACGCTGTATACCGGTATTAACTCGCTGATTTATTATGTGATTGTTGGCTGGCTTCCGTCTATTTTGATTAGTCACAACTACAACGAAGCGCAGGCAGGCTCAATACACGGGCTGCTCCAGCTCGCAACCGCGATCCCCGGTTTGTTTATTGGTCTTGTGCTTAGCCGTATGAAAGATCAGAGTAGGGTGGCCGTGCTGATGTCAATGCTGTGGTGCATCAGTGCGCTTGGTCTGTGGCTGATGCCTGACTTCTCTTCCCTGTGGGTGTTCATTGGCGGGTTTGGTTCCGGGGCGGGGCTGATCCTCGGCCTGTCCTTAATTGCTTTACGTACCAGCTCAGCCCACCAGGCGGCGGCGCTTTCAGGCATGGCGCAGTCCGTAGGCTATTTACTGGCGGCCTTCGGCCCACCGGTAATGGGAAAACTCCACGATGTTTCCGGGAGCTGGTCGTTGCCGCTGATGCTCTGTGCGTTACTGGCGATCGTGATGGCTGTGTTCGGCGCCTTTGCTGGACGCCAGATTGAACTCGGTCCTGCCGGAAAGTAGCCGGCCCAAACCCTCTCCAGTCAGCATTGGTGAGGATTCTGTTTTAAACCTTTAGGTGAGTCGACAACGTCCCCTTTTCTTTGGAAAGTGAAGGGGATATGTGCTATGAGGGCTACGTTTTCCAAGCGTCCCCCTACCAGACAAAGAGATTGAACACTCTTTGCCTGGCATTTTTGTTAAATCTGTTCCGTAGGGAGTATATATATTTCGGCAACATTTATATGTGCAGATGTTTTTGCTGCATAGACAATCGATTGTGCGATGTCCTCTGGGGATAGAAATTGAATGCTTTTTTTATAGTCCTCAAGAGCTTTACGTTTTTCAGGAGTTGTGGTTTGCTCGGGTAATTCAGTGGCAACAGCACCTGGCTGAATAGAAGTAACTCGAATATTATGCTTGCTACCCAGCTCCATTCGCAATCCTTCACTGAGCGCCGAAATAGCGAATTTCGTCGCTGAGTAAACTGTAAACCCAGGTCCAAAAACTTTTCTCCCGGCAATGGATGATGTGTTAAATATATGGCCTGATTCTTTTTTTATCATATGAGGCAAAACAGCGCCGATGCAATTTAACACACCCTTGACATTAATATCGACCATATTGTGCCATTCATCTAGCTTGAATTCATCTATTTCTGAAACAGGCATAATTCCTGCATTATTAAATAGAATATCAATTTTTCCTTGTTTTTCAACAAGCTGCCAAACACCATTATTTACCGATACTTCATTTGCAACATCCATTTCAATAACGATAGCCGCTCCGCCTTCATTTTCAATTTCTTTTTGGAGTGAAATTAATTTCTCTCTCCGTCTTGCGGCTATTGCTACAATAACACCTTCGCGAGCAAGAGCAATTGCTGTCGCTGCACCAATACCACTTGACGCGCCGGTTATGAGTGCTATTTTTCCAGATAAATCATTCATATAGAAAACCTCTGAATAAAAAGTAGATAGGTAGTTTTGATTTTTAAATTTATTACAGAAACCATTCAATATCTAAGGATGAATGAGCTTAGTTAAGCTTGGATACTACTGCAGTGCATAAAAATGGGTGAAAATAATGTGATGATTAATTTATATCTGTAGATTTTGAAAGTTCATGCCATTTTATAGCGTCATGGCGCAGATCATTAGCACGAGCCATCAACGTATCATAAGCATTGCTACCCGCCCCCCATCTAACGGGAGGATTGTCAGATTCAACAAGTTTGACGAGAGCCTGGCCAAATCTGACAGGATCGCCATTTTGTTGATGATTAGCCTGTGAAAGTAACTCTCGCCGTGCCTGGCTAATGGACTGATAATCATTAATAGTAATATCGCCAAATACTACTGAGCTGTTGTCTAAAAAATCAGTCCGAAAAGGTCCTGGATATACGCAGGTTGCTTTTATGCCAAAACGTGCCAGTTCAATACTGAGAGATTCTGACCAGCCCGAGATTGCGAATTTAGTTGCACAATATAAGGAAGCACCTTCGAATCCCGTGATACCACAGGTGGAAGAAATGTTCACAATATGACCTGATTTCTGTGCACGCATAATCGGTAATACTGCACGGGTAACATTAAATACGCCGAACACATTGGTTTCAAACTGGCGATGAACAAGCTCTGATGAAAGCTCCTCAAAGGCACCCAGTTGGCCAAAACCTGCGTTATTGACCAGCACATCGATGCGAGGCATAAAGGAAACCGCCTGCTGCATTGCCGTATTCACTGAATCAACAGATGTGACATCAAGCGGGAGTGCTATCAAGCTATTTTTGTATCCTGAAAGGGTAGTGTGGATACTTTCAGGCCTGCGGGCTGTCGCAATCACCCGATCTCCGTTCTCCAGCGCAGCCCGAGCAACTTCCAAACCAAGACCTCGATTTGCACCCGTAATAAACCAATTTTTCATACTTGTTGCCCTCCGATGCCAAAATGTTTTATAGCCTGGAGGCTCATCCTACGTTCATGCCGGGTCTCAGCAAAGATACATTACTTCCGATTAATTGCCCGATCCTCTTGCTATAACAACTGTGATGTATGTTTTTCACCCAGTTTATTACCTGTCCATTCACATATAGGAACAAATATTCCATTTTCAAAACAGGCTTGAGGCTTTATTCTGATTAATAGAACCCTATGAATTGATACATTTATTATCGTTTTCAGATATCCTGGAAGCACTGATTTTGGAAATTAACCATGCTGGATAAAAATGTGCGCCTGCAGCTTGCGACCTATATCAAAGAGCTAACCTCCGAAACAGAGGTTTTAGAAACGGCGATATCGGGTATCACTTTGTTCAGGCGATCAAGTCCAGTTGCTCCACAGGCTGTTGTTTATGAGCCAAGTCTTGCCATTATTGCTCAGGGAAAGAAACAGACGCTGGTTGGGAACGAAGTTTATATTCATGATGAATCCCGTTTTTTACTGACTTCTATTGATCTTCCTACTATTGCTGAGGTTGTTGATGCCAGTGAAGATAAACCTTATCTGTCTATTCTGATAAAGCTTGATTTGCAGATAGTGCGTGAATTAATTACAGAGATAGACTTGCTTGATATTGATCCCGCAGTAACATTTAGTGGTCTGGCAACCGGTCCTTCAACCGACGATCTTTTTGAGGATTCAATCAGATTGCTTACATTACTAAGCACGCCTAAAGACATTCCCATTATGCGTAACATCATTCTCCGTGGGATGTTCTATCGAGTTCTGACCAGCCCGGCGGGTTCAAGGCTCAGGGAGATAGTTTCTGCAGGGAGTAATAGCAACCGTATCGCTTCGGCTGTTAACTGGCTTAGAGAAAATTATCTGTTGCCTCTGCGTATTGAAGAGCTGGCGGGAATAGCTAATATGGGGGTATCAACACTGCATCATCACTTCAGATTATTAACGTCAATGTCCCCCCTTCAATACCAAAAGCAACTGCGGCTTCACGAAGCCCGTCGGCTGATGCTGAACGATGGGCTTAATACGAGTGCGGCGTCACTTCGTGTTGGCTATGAGAGTACAACACAATTTAACAGGGAATATCGTCGTCAGTTTGGTACGCCGCCAATGACGGATATTCGCTCGCTCCGTTCTGGTAAAAACAGGTGAGTGTTTGTTGCGCTCAAATGAATAAGGCAAATTTTTTTCACACTCTTTTTCCATTTGCTTATTGAAAGCCTGGCTGGATATCGTCTACGCATGCTTGATGTGTTATAACTTATTGTTAATATACAACAATCTACGATCACCAAACTGCCTCTCATTATCATCCCTCAACAACATCAATAATTGTGAATGATGTTCTCTGAGGTGAGCCCGAAGAAAAGTCGTAGCTTGGTTGCGGTCGCCATCAGATAGTGCTTGGATAATCTGCTGATGATCCTTCCAGCCTTGATTCTGTGGCTCTGTCTCCAGCCACCTCACTCTCGATAAACGAGCGAGGGCGTCACTCAACGCGTTAGTCAAAAAGGGATTGTTGGCAAGCCTGACAATATCCAGATGAAACTGAGTGCCCCTTGCGTGCAGTTCTTCTTTAGATAGATATGTATCTCTTGATACGGCATTGTGAGCAAGTCTTCGGAGAATTTCTGCATCCGGTTCATCAGGAATTAACTGAATCGCAGAAATTTCCAGTATCTCCCGATAATCCATGAGTTGGTGAATTTCCTGTATATCGATAGGGGTCACCATCCATCCACGTTTCTCTCGTCGTACCAGGCCTTCCATTTCCAACTTCATCAGGGCTTCTCTAACGGGAGTGCGGGAAGCTGATGTTTGTGTTTCAAGCTGCCGTTCTGAAAGTCGTTCTCCCGGCGGGAGCTTAACATCAAGAATGAGTTTTCTAAGTTGTTGAATAATCGCTTCTGCCTGATTTGTAGCCTTCATCGCCGTCTCCAGACGCAGTTGAATGTGTTGACAGATATCATAACATACTATTATGGTATACCATATTGGTATACCAAAGTGATGCGATATGTTTAAAATAGAACCATGGCAGCGTAATTTGATTGTTTGCTTGTTTGGGGCGCTTACCACAAACATGTCTATGACACTCATGCAACCCTTCATGCCAGTGTTCGTGGCACAGTTAGGGATCAAAGAGCAAGCTTCTGTCCTCCAGTGGTCGGGAATTGTTTACAGCGCGACTTTCGTAACAGCTGGACTCATCGCGCCTGTATGGGGGCATCTGGGGCACAGATATGGGCGTAAAGCGATGTTGGTTCGTGCCAGTCTGGGAATGGCCATATGCGTATTACTGATGGGGCTAGTATCAAATATCTGGCAACTACTAGGCTTGCGTCTCCTTGTTGGATTGGCCGGTGGTTATGCTTCAGGGGCGACTATTCTGGTGGCAGTTCAGACGCCAAAAGAGCGGGCTGGTTATGCTCTCGGACTCCTTGCATCCGGTATTATGGCGGGTAATTTACTTGGTCCGCTTGCGGGGGGAATACTGCCTTCTCTCATCGGTATACGCCCCACCTTTGTTTGTGCCGGTGTTTTAATATTCATTGCATTTCTGGCGACCATTACTATGGTGAACGAGGTACGATCACAATCTGTTAAAAAAGAAGAAGCTGGCGGTAACTGGTCACAGGTGGATAATAAGAAAGCGATTCTTACGATGCTAGTAGCCGGATGCGCGCTGATGATAGGCAATATGTCAATTGTGCCTGTCATCACTAGTTATATTCAGCCTCTAGTGGAAGACCCGAAAAAAGTAACATTTATTGCAGGTTTAGTGATGTCTGCGGCTGCGCTTGGTAGTGTGATTTCCTCTTCCATTTTGGGAACACTTGCAGACAGAGTAGGACATCAGCGAGTCATTATCATATCCCTTACTATTGCAGCACTACTTCTCATTCCGCAAGCGTATGTGACTGAGTCCTGGCAGGTGCTTATCCTCAGATTTCTGATGGGGGTCGCTTTAGGGGGGTTGCTACCGTGCATTTCTGCAGTTATTAAAAATAATGTTCCTGAACACTTTGTGGGTACTGTGCTCGGGTATTCTTTGTCTGCTCAATTTACTGGACAATTCATTGGACCACTGGTTGGTGGGTTTGTTGGTGGCCATATTGGTCTCCCCGCAGTTTTCTTTACAACAAGCATTATTCTGCTGGTCAGTGTTTTTTTAACCTGGCGCTCATTATAAATTATCCTGACTACTTTCAAAGGAGATTTCGCATGCCCATGAATATCAATGTTACAAACTCAGCATTATTAGTGATGGATTTTCAGAATACGGTAGTATCAAATTATTTTTCTGAAGATGAAATAGAGCCAATTTTAGCAAATACGACTAAATTAATAAAAACTGCGCGACATGCTAAGATCCCAGTAATTTATGTGGCTGTTGGATTCAGACCAGGCCACCCTGAAATTAACCCTGACAATAGAATATTTACTGCGGTAAAAAATTACGAATTATTCCTCCTTGATGAGGAGGGGACAAAAATACATGATCTTGTCAAACCTCTAAATGAAGAGCCAGTGATTATAAAAAATCGCATTGGAGCATTTTCAGGTACGGAACTTGAAACTATTCTACGCTCTCAAAAAATTGGAACACTTATCATGGCAGGTTTAACGACCACAGGTGTTGTTTTGTCCACTGTCAGACAAGCATTCGATCTTGACTACAGAATTATCATTGCCTGCGATTGCTGTGCCGATCCGGATAAACAGGCTCATGATGTGCTGATTGAAAATATTCTTACCTTACATGCCGATGTTCATACAACTCGGGAAATTGCATCCTCAATTAAGTGAAGTAAAAGCAACCAAGAAATTTTGGTTGCTTTTACTTTTTTGTGATATTGATTCAATATATGTTAGCTAATACCGCACTTTCTGAAGATGACATAATAACGAGATCGTGTTCTCTGATGACATCATCGTGCTGCTGTTCATAAAGCGACAATGACTTCAAAATCTCTCCGCTGTTGTAGTACTAATGCATCGTATTGATGTGTGTCATGACATAGTGCAGTAAATGTAAAACTATAAACTCTGGCAGTGGTGTCAGTTTCATCAGGTGGAGGAGGGGAGTGAGTGCCTTCTGAGGAAACACCGATATTACGACTATATAGCGTAACATGATATCCATGGTTAACCAGTCCTGTCGCAAGTTTAATACCAGATTCACAACCCCCTAAGAAAGCATTTTTATTTTTTCAACCATTTGATTTTAATGCTTTTATTTGTTCATTTTATGTTTTTAAACTTAATTCACTATTGTAATTTTGGTTATTAATTTCATTTTGTTACAGAGTTAAACATTGTCTTTGGGTATGATATTTCGATATTTTATAAGGGCTTTAAGATGAAAACAATTTTTTCACAGGTGCTGTGGTTTGAAAAAGAATCTGACTTTGAAGATTTCATCTCTAAGGTGGATATTTTTGAAGAAAAAAACTGGAAGGATTGGCACTCTAGGACGATATCTTCCATTTATGCTTTAAACAGATACGGAATTGTTACAAGAAAAATAACTGTCTTAGCAGATGATTTTATTACATGGTGTAAGGTTAATGAACTGAAGCAGAATAAAGAGTCTATGGATTTATTTTTAAAGTATTTATCTGTTTGAGTTGGGTTCCTGTATAGAAGATTAATATATATCTTTTCATTACACAGCCTGAGGGTTGTCTTCTTTTTAATCCATTCATCAGTTTTGATGCATAGTTAATCCAGTCGTATTTTAATCATTACATCGAGAATTAGCTCTTCTCACTTAGGTCAAAATATGAAAGCCAGTGTAATAAAACACCGGCTTTGTCCTTTAAAAAGATCTCACACTAAGGTGGAAAGTTTCTGAAACACTTTACTAATGAGGTGCTATAGCGAAACGTCGATTGTAATCCTCCATAAATTCTTCAACATAATCATTTGCTTCCTCTATAGAGGATATATTCCTCAATCGCATTTGCTCATGTATATGTGCGGGTATTTTGCGATTGCCTGGTTTTCCGCGTTGCTGATTACTCATACAAGAGGACCTGACTGCCGGTAACGACGTAGCAATCTGCTTAAGTGAACTCTGGTAATACCAATATGTTCGGCTGCTTGAGATGGACGTAGTTTTCGATCAATCATATCCTGCAGGATTCTGAGACGGTCAACATCTTTCATCGCGAAGATACCAAATTTTGCCATAGGCATAGCGCACCTCTGCATGAAGTCTGATGTGAAACCATAAGTGAAGCGTGCCTAGGACTTGTTAACTGTAGAATAAACATTCCCATCATCTAGCCAATCTCTAGCCACGAATAGACATTAGTATTTAGCCACCACAACAATGGTGCGCATAATGTATATTATGTTAAATTGAATCTGTGGGTCTATTACTTCATAGTTCTGTGGTGCCGCGCCACAGCAATCCGCATGTTGTGATTTTTGAGATTCCTCCCTTTTCTTACGTAGGTACTGCTTTACCGTTAAGCGCTGAGCCTGGCTCAGATGCCCGAACTATTCAAAATCAGAGTCACCATACTGCCGCCGCTCAGCAATATGATGACCCGCCCCAGTTACTGATTTACAAGCTGTGCCACCATTGACCTTGCGGCTACTCCTCGTACGCTGCGTGATGGAAATCAATTTCCCACTGCAGAACATCTCCATAAAGTGCAGACAGCGCCTGCTTCTCTTTTTCACTCAGCGCCATGGCGCAGCGATCGAGTTCGTTCTTTAGCCAAAGAGCCTGTTGATAGAATGTGTCCTCCGCGTGCATCTCCACCCAGCGCCGGATGTTCGCGTCGCTCTGGCGATGTTCGCTCACCCGCTTACACCAGAAGTAATACATCCATTCCGCACCGAACATCATTGTCACGATCTGCTCATAGCTGCCCTGCTGGGCGGTCAACAGCATACCGTCGCGAAAACGCCGCACGCCGGGTAAATCGTCCGGGTACTGAGCGGGATCTATCCGCCGCTCTGATAACACCTGTTCAAACCATGCCATCTGGGTATCAACCAGGGCATTCAGCACGCCAATCAGCCAGCGCTGCTGATGAATATCCGGCGCTTTGCTCACCCCGAGGGCAAAAATCGCGATTGCCGTCGCGACAAAGTTGCCTTCAAAGACGAGATAACGGTTGAAGACGTCAGATGGCAGACGATCCTCTTCGATATCAACCACAAAACGGTGTTTCTGCATCACTTGCCACGCCAGCTGATGCTCGCGCAGCAGACGCTCGCTAAAGGCTTCCATTATTCCTCCTCGAGCGCGGCCTGGGCGACCGACATAAAATGCTTAACCCGAGCCAGCTCAACATCATTCCACCAGACGCCATCGACCTTCATCGTACTGGCCACGATGACTCCCTGCGTTCGGCCAAGGATCTGGCGCACGTTGGCCGGCGTCACCCCTGAACCTACCAACAGCGGTAGCTCCGTGGCCGCGCGGATCTCATCAATTTCCTCCATCGTGGCGCTATCACCCGTGCGCTGGCCGGTGGCGATCACCGCATCAGCCTCGAAGAAATCGACGTCGCGCGTCAGTTCCTGAATAGAACGATCGGCCACGATGGCATGACTGCCGTGCTTGACGTGGCTGTCGGCAAAAACGCGAATATGTTCGGCGCGCAGCATACTGCGGTAGCGCAGTGCCTTCGCTGCCGCCCCTTCAATAAACCCTTCGTTGGCAATATAGGCGTTGGCCCATTGGTTTACGCGGACAAAATCGGCTCCGCCTGCCAGCGCGACAGCCATCGCCGGGATCGCCGCGTTAGCCAGGACGTTGATACCCAGCGGCACAGCAAAACGCTCTCGTATTTTCTCGGTAATCACCGCCATCAGCGCGGAGGTTTCATGCCCGATATCTTCAGGTTTAGAAAAAGGAATATCCCCGTGATTTTCAATAATGAGACCGTGAACGCCGCCTGAAATATAATTTTCAGCATCGCGAATCGCGCGTTCAATAATATCGGAAACTGATTTTCCTCGATATTTAGGTGAGCCTGGGAAAGGATCGCAATGAATAACACCGATAATAGCTTTTTTACGTGAAAAAATAGCTTGTATTGCATTCGTTTTTTCTGCTGATATAGAAACCATGTTGTCCACCTTTTAAGGAAAAGTTATGCGTGTTTACGTTATTGGTAATATTGCCGTGGATGAAACATGGTCCATACCGGACATGCCAAAAAAAGGCGCTTCAATTCACGGAGTTAAAGTCTCGCAGGATGTCGGCGGTAAAGGCGCGAATCAAGCGATTATATTATCCCGCTGCGGAGTCGACACATATTTAATTGCTGCCACGGGAAATGACAGCAACGGCGTGTGGATCCGTCAGCAGATAAAAAATGAACCATTGACGCTACTACCCGACGGCTATTTTAATCAACATAGCGACACCTCGATTATTTTAAATAGTGCTGACGGCGACAATGCCATTATTACCACCACGGCTGCGGCTGATACGTTCAGCCTCGATGATATTATTCCGTATATGGCGGAGGCCACAGCGGGCGATATTCTGCTCCAGCAAGGCAATTTTTCCCTGGATAAAACGCGGGCCCTGTTCCAGTACGCCAAAACACGCGGTATGACAACGGTATTCAACCCCTCCCCCGTCAACCCTGACTTTTGCCATCTGTGGCCGCTAATCGACATCGCGGTGGTCAATGAATCCGAGGCCGAGCAGCTGCAACCCTATGCCGTGAAAAGCTTAGTGGTGACCCAGGGTGCGGCAGGCGCCTGGCTCTTCCAGGCGGGCCAGCGCCAGTTTTGCCCCGCCTTCCCTGCCGAGGCGCTGGATACCACCGGTGCGGGTGACACCTTCCTCTCGGTTATGCTGGCGTCTTCGATCCTGCGCGGTGTTACGCCGGATACGCTGGCGTTGACACACGCCAGCAGAGCCGCTGCCATTACCGTCAGCCGCCGTGGAACGCTCAGTGCGTTTCCCGACTGCCATGAACTCATCACCCTGTTAGCCGTGAACGGCGAACACTGACCTTACTTGAACAGCGAACGATAGGTATCTACGTTCGCTTTGGTGACAACCGTGGCCGGAACCAGAATGGTTTTCGGTACGGTTTTACCCGAGGTTACCGCGTTCAGCGCTTTCAGAGCTTCAGCTCCCATCTGTTCCGGATCCTGCTGCAAAACGGCGGTGACGTACCCACCGTCGATACCTGAAATGGCCTTCGCTGTCAGATCCCAGCCAAAGACTTTAATATCCTTCTGGCGTCCCTGGTTTTCCACTGCAGCAATGGCGCCGAGCAAAGCAGGTTCGCCGGTGGCATAAATCACCGTCAGATCGGGATTACCGGTAATCAGGTTTTCGGCCGCGATCATGGCTTTATCCTGTACGTTCTGGCCGTCGACAACATCAGCGATGGTGATTTTCGGATTACTTTTCAGCGTCTCTTCAAATCCTTTCTGCCGCTGGTTCTGAATGGCCGAATTCAACGCACCAACAATACCGAGCCGCGCCTTACCGCCCATCTCTTTCTGCACATAGTCCACGAAGTATTTACCAATAATTTTACCACCCTCGATATTATCAACGCCGACCTGAGCCGTCTGCGGCCCGGCGGGTAATACGGCATCAATCGCAATTACCGGGATGTTGGCGGCGGCAGCTTCTTTTATTGCAGGCATAATGCCGTTCACGTCGATAGCGTCAACAAGAATGCCTTTAACACCTTGTTGAATATAGTTTTCTATCGCATCATTTTGCGCCACTGGATTATCATTAGAGTTAAAAATCACCAAATCCTTGCCACTGGACTTGGCCGCATCTGCCGCACCTTTATTCATCAAGTTAAAGAACAGAGCCTGCTGATTGATTTGTACCAGCGCATAAGTTGGCGCGGCGGCACTGGCGGCAGAAATAAAACCGATTGATGCCAGCATCGTCGTTGCTACAGCAATAGAGCGCAGTTTTCCGGTGTTAAATAACATCATCATTATCCTCTTCGGGAATAGTTTATAGCCAGCAGAGTTCCGCGCCGTATGTGAACGCAGAAGAGTTATTTTTTGGCGGGCAAATATCGACTATATGGCCAGAACAGTCATCGACGTTCGGCGGAGACCTGCTTAATTCCATTCCGGCAACCGGTCCGTGTCGGTGCACGACTGGAATGACTTAAACGGGTTTGGGAATGATTTCCCGGATGATGCGGTAAACTGCCTATACAATTCTCCGCAGATTAAAATTTGTCAAGCATTTATTTCCGCTTATGGTTAGCTGAGAAAACGCTGTATCCACCGCGATTAACTGTGTTACAGATAGCCGATTCTGGGAGTCATGGCGCAGGCAATGAGTATAAAACGCGTATTGTTATCCGATGTGGCAAAGCTGGCGGGGCTATCGAAGTCGACACTGTCGCGCTATATGAACAACAGTATTGTGTTGCCGCAGGACACCATCGACCGTATCGAAACCGCCATTCGCGAGCTGGACTATCGTGGCAATAGTCTGGCACGCCGTCTTAGCAAAGGCGGCAGCGAAACGCTTGGCCTGGTGCTGCCCGATATTACTAACCCCTTCTTTGCCGAACTGGCCGACGCCGCCGAAGAAGCCGCCTCTGCCAACGGCTACAGCCTGGTGCTCTGCATCACCCGTAACAACCCTGACAAAGAGTGCCAGTTCATCCGCTGGCTGGATACCTGCCAGGTTGACGGCCTGCTGTTCACCACCAACCGCCCCGACAACGGCCTGCTGCGCAAAGAGCTCCAGCGTCACGAACGTATTGTCTTGCTGGATGAAGATATTCCCGGCAGTAAGGTACCGAAAGTGTTTGCCGATAACGTCCAGGGCGGGCGGATCGCCACCGAACAATTGATCGCTGCCGGGCATCGCCATATCGCTTTCGTCGGTGGCCCGGATCAATTGATGAGCGTCCGCGAGCGCTATCAGGGATTCTGCACCGCAATGGAGCAGGCCGGCCTGAGCTGGCCGCCTGAATGGGTTATTTACGGCGACTACCATCGCGATTTTGGTCAACAGGCGCTGCGGTATCTGTTCAGCCAGCCGGTGCCCCCGACCGCCGTCTTCGCCGCCAGCGACTATCTGGTGCTCGGTCTGCTGGACGGTCTACGCACCCTCGGACTTCAGGCGCCTGAGGCGCTATCGTTGGTCGGCTTCGATGACGCCAACTACGCCGATTTTACCCAGCCGAGAATTTCGACTATCCGACAGCCCGCCCGGGAGCTGGGTCGCACCGCGGTGAACATCATGATGCGCCTGCTGAACAACGATCGTGACATCCCGGCGGAAACCCGCCTGCCGGTGGAATGGATTGGTCGCGACTCGATCAAGCAGCGTTAAAAGCGTTCCAAAATGGCGCAAGTAGCGCCCACTTTTGGCGCAAAAAACGTCCAGCTCACAAGTCTATCACCACATCCAGTAAACCGGTTTACCGATATTGCGAAGAATAAATCCTATTTAATACATATTGCTAAGTGAAGTTGATGCTGTGGTGTTTCTGCCCTGGCACGGATGCTGCAATGTTCGTACTGGCGAACAAATATCTTACATAGCGTTTGTCCTGACTGTATTGGCGAGTGCTCTTTTCCACAGGTAAACCGGTTTACTAGCATGTCAACCGTGTAGGATAGAGCCTCTCCCGCAGGAGGGCGAACATTTCCCTGCCACAGCGATGGGAGTTATCAGATGCAGCAGCCACACACTACCCCGGCAAGGGTGGAGATGATCAATATCACCAAGACCTACGGGTCGATACGTTCCCTGCGCGGAGTCAATCTTGCGCTCGCCCCAGGTGAGGTGCTGGGCTTAGTCGGCGATAACGGCGCGGGGAAATCTACCCTGACCAAAGTGCTCTCTGGCGCAGTTATCCCTTCCAGCGGCACGATTCGTATCGACGGTGAACAGCAGCAGTTTACCGATCCGGCCGATTCACGCCGCTGCCATATCGAAATGGTGTATCAGGATCTGTCGCTGTGCGACACGGTCGATGTCGCCGGCAATCTGTTTATGGGCCGCGAGCCGATGAAATCGGTCCTGGGTATCCCCTTCCTCGATGAAGGCAAAATGCACGCCGACGCCCGGGAGATGCTTAAAGGGCTTGGGATCTCCATTCCCGATACCCGACTCCTGGTGCGAAATCTCTCCGGCGGCCAGCGCCAGGCTATTGCCATCGCTCGCGCGGCGGCCTTTGATCCGAAAGTGCTGATCATGGATGAACCCACCGCGGCGCTGGCCGTCGCGGAAGTCGAAGCGGTTCTCGAGCTCATTCGCCGCGTTTCCGCTCGCGGGGTGAGCGTGATTCTGATTACCCACCGCCTGCAGGACCTGTTCCTGGTCTGTGACCGGATCATGGTGATGTATGAAGGTACCAACGTCGCCGACAGACGGGTGGCCGACACCAGCCTGGGCGATATTGTTAACCTGATTGTGGGCGAAAAATTTACCGCCCACTCTGCGGCTGCACATTGAGGTAACAGGATGAGTATCATGAACTTAAGCAGCTCCCGCACGATCCAGCATTCTCTGCCGCGCCGCCTCCTACATAACCACTCTGGCGTGGTCAGCATTGCGCTCTTTTTCGTCTTCTGCTGCGTGGTGTTTTCGCTGATCACCAGTAACTTTCTCACGGGCACCAACTGGCTGAACATTATCCGCCAGAGTGCCCCGCTGCTGATAGTCGCGACGGCAATGACTCTGGTCATTACCACAGGCGGCATCGATCTGTCGGTGGGCTCTACCCTGGCGCTGGTCGGCGCGCTTTCCGCGATCGCCCTTAATAACTGGGGGCTGCCGTGGCCGGTGGTCATGCTCGGTGGCCTTTTGCTTGGCGGAGTCGTGGGCGCCATCAACGGCTTTTTTATTGCCTATGAAGGCATTCCGGCGTTTATCGTCACGCTCGCCACCCTGGCCGTGGTGCGCGGCATCGCGCTCCTGGTCACCCAGGGCTACTCGATTCCAGTTCCGGCTGAAAGTCTGTTTACCTTTATAGGACGCGCGTGGGTTGTCGGTATCCCCATGCCCGCGATGATCGGTATTTTGTGCCTGGTTAGCGGGCATATCGTACTCAACCATATGCGCTTTGGCCGCTACGTGACGGCTATCGGCGCTAATGCTGAAGGTGCACGACGCAGCGGCATTAACACCAGAGCAGTCACCATGAAGGTCTATATCATCAGCGGAATGGCTGCCGCACTGGCGGGGATGATCATTACCGCACGACTCGGTAGCGGCTCTTCCAACCAGGGTGAAGGCTTTGAACTGCAGGTCATCGCGGCCGTTGTGCTTGGCAGTACCAGCCTGTTTGGCGGCTTCGGCACCATTATCGGCACGCTGCTGGGCGCGCTGTCGATTGCGGTCATTCAGAACGGGCTGATCCTGTCGCATATTTCGCCGTTTTACACCCAGATAGCCACCGGCACCATTATCCTGCTGGCTATCTGGCTGAACACCCGCATTCTCAACCCAACGCGCTCCACGGCGAAAGGATAGTTGATGAAAGGATCAATTTTTCGTCACCCTTCCCCGCTGCCGGTGGGCGTCAGTAGCGGTTACGTTATGACGGTGCTTGGCCCGCTGCCGGTGAACGAAATGGGCGTTACCCTGATGCATGAGCATATTCTGCTGGATGCCTCCGGCAAATGGGTGCCGCCCTGCTGCTGTAGCGATCGCCATCTTGCCGAACTGCCGGTGAAAATGGAAAACCTCGGCGAACTGTCGCTGAATCCGCTGATGAGCCGCGATAACTGCCAGCTGTTTGATGTCGATGTTGCGATTGACGAGCTGATGAAATATCGATCCCTTGGCGGAGAAACGGTGGTTGATCCGACCAATATCGGCATTGGCCGCGATCCCAAAGCGCTGGCGCGCATCGCGCGTCTGACCGGTCTGAACATCATTATGGGTACTGGCCTCTATCTGGAGCCTTCGCACCCCGAGTGGGTAAAAAACAGCAGCGTCGAACAGCTGACCGAACGGCTGGTGTACGATCTTGGCGGCGCAGCGAATAAACCGGAAGTGCTCGCCGGGCTCATCGGCGAAATCGGTATCTCAAGCCGATTTACGCCGGATGAGGAGAAATCCCTGCGCGCCGCGGGTCGGGCCAGTGCCGCGACAGGAGTGCCGATCGAGGTCCACCTGCCAGGCTGGGAGCGGCTGGGGCATCGGGTGCTGGATATTCTCGAACAGGAAGGCGCCGATTTATGCCATACCGTGCTATGCCATATGAATCCCAGCTTTGCCGATAAGCGCTACCAGCGTGAACTGGCACAGCGCGGGGCGTTTCTCGAATACGACATGATCGGTATGAGCTATTACTACGCGGAAGAATCTGCGCAGTCGCCCTCCGACGAGGAGAACGCCCGCGCGATTCGTGAGCTGATTGACGACGGCTATATCCAGCACATCCTGCTGTCGCAGGACGTTTTCCTGAAAACCATGCTCACCCGCTACGGCGGCCACGGTTACGGCTACATACTCAAACATTTTGTGCCACGTCTGCGACGCCACGGCATCTGCGGCGAGCAACTTGAAACCTTAATGATTGCAAATCCCCAACGCGTCTTTGGCGGATAAGAGGAAAATCATAATGCAGAAAAAAATCTTACTGGTCGGTGAATCCTGGACCAGCACGTCAACGCACGTTAAAGGTTTCGACCAGTTTGCCACCGCCACCTGGCACACCGGCGCAACGGATTTTTTGGCAGCGCTAGCGGACAGCCCCTACGCCGTGACCTATATGCCCGCCCACACGGCGGCGACAGATTTTCCGCTGACGCTGGAAGCGCTGCAGGAGTGGGATGCGATTATTCTTTCGGACATTGGCGCCAATACGCTGCTGCTGCATCCGGACACCTGGCTGAAAAGCCGCCGAACCGCCAACCGTCTGACGCTTCTGCATGACTACGTGGCCGGCGGCGGCTCATTGATGATGATTGGCGGGTATTACAGCTTCCAGGGCATTAACGGCGGGGCGCGCTATCGCCATACTGCGGTAGAGACTGTTTTGCCGGTCCGCTGTCTGGCATGGGACGACCGCATTGAGACCCCGGAAGGTTGTTATCCTGAAGTGACGGAATCCCACACCTTGTTTAACGATATTCCTGGCGAATGGCCGTGGCTGCTGGGCTATAACGAAGTTGAAATGCATCCGGAAGGTAAACTGCTGGCAACCGTCGCGGGTACCGGTCATCCGCTGCTGGCTATTCGCGAATATCTTCAGGGCCGCTCGCTGGTGTGGACCAGCGATATGTCGGCGCACTGGCTGCCGGAAGAGTTTGCTCGCTGGCCCGGCTATCGCCAGCTTTGGATAAACTGCCTTGACTGGCTGACGGAATCTCGCTGATGGGCATCACCCTGCACCTGGCCCGGCAGTTGCTGGGCTTTAACACCATCAACCCGCCGGGCAGCGAAGCAGATTGCATGCGGTTCTTTGCCACTTGGCTCGCCGATAGCGGGTTTGACGTTTCGCTGTCATCGTTCGGCGAGGGACGCTGTAATCTTATCGCCAGGCTGCCCGGAGCGAAGACGGGTAAACCGCTGGTCTTCACCGGGCACCTGGATACCGTCCCACTGGGCAATGCCCAGTGGCAGTACGATCCTTTCGGCTCGCAGATGGAAGACGGGCGTCTTTACGGACGCGGATCCAGCGATATGAAAGCGGCGATAGCCGCGTTTGCCGTGGCCTGCGTCAAGCTGCGGGAAACGATTCTCGCCGGACGCGGCGCGTTATTGCTGATTACCGGCGGAGAAGAAACCGGCTGCGAAGGTGCACGAGCCCTGATCGCCTCCACCAAGTTACCGAACGTGGGTGCACTGATCGTCGGTGAGCCCACCGCCAACTATCCGGTTATCGGCCATAAAGGCGCCCTCTGGCTACGCTGCGAAACTCGGGGGAAAACCGCCCACGGCGCGATGCCGGATCTGGGGATTAATGCTATCTATCTGGCGGCGGATGCGCTGGGTAAAATCCAACATTTTTCGCCGGGTGCGCCGCATCAACTGATGAAGCAGCCCACGGTAAATGTCGGGTGTATTCACGGTGGGCTAAATATTAATTCTGTGCCCGACCACACGCATTTCGATGTCGATATCCGCAGTGCGCCCAATTTACGGCACGCCACCATCCGTCAGCGGTTGACTTCGCTGCTTGGCGAGAGCGTCACGCTGTCGACGTTAGTCGATCTGCCCGCAGTGCTCAGCGAGCAAGAACACGCCTGGATAAAACAGGTTTATCAGCGCTGTCAGCCGCTACACGCCAGGCCGCTTGAGCCTCGCGTAGTGCCATACTTTACCGACGCTTCTCTGTTGCTGCCTGCGTTGGGAAATCCACCTTGTATTATTCTCGGCCCCGGCGAGCCGTCGATGGCTCATCAAACCGACGAGTATTGTCTGCTCAGTCGGCTGGAGGAGGCGGAGCAGCTGTACGGAGAGATTATTCGCGACTGGATGGCGTAAACCGCACGCGGTAAATGCAAAATATAAGTGACAGCGTCACTTATGGTCGATACTGTGCGATGAATCCGCCACCAGCGCCAGTCACTCTCGCTCAAAGGAGTATCCACCCTGCCGGAATTCTGTTTCTGAATGGAGCAGGATTTCGCTGCCCCGGCAATCACGCCGGGAGCGTGATACTTTTCCCACGACTAACCACGACATAGAATTTCTTCTCCGCCTCGTAAGATTTTCTGATTTGTTGAAGCTGTCTGGCTTTCTGATAATCCCCCCCAACGAAAGGTAATACAGGCCGATTTTTTAACCGGACATATTACCTCAACCCTGAGCGATGTAAGATAATCTGCCGAACAAATAGGCCTGCAGACGGCCTCATGTAGGGCCGTCTAATCACTGACTATGATGTTACTGAATTCTGATTTTTCGCAGCGTGCGATCGTCACCCCGGATGATTATCAGTGGGTACCTTCTCCCCAACCTAATGTTGCGCGCATGATGCTTGACCGGATTGGTCACGAGAAAGCCCGTGCAACTAGCCGTGTCAGGTATACGCCCGGATCCGAATTTCCCACACACAGCCATCCCGGCGGAGAGGAGATTCTGGTGCTCGAGGGGACTTTTACCGAAAACGGTGTCGATCACCCTGCCGACTGGTATCTGCGCAGCCCGGACGGTTCTTCTCACCACCCCTCAGCCGCGACGGCACAACCATTTTCGTCAAGCTGCGTCAGATGTCTGCCGATGAACGCCAGCCGGTCAGGATAAATACCCACGAGGCAGCGAACTGGCACGGCCAGCCGCAAAGACAAATCTGCCCATTATTCTTCGGCCCCATGGAAACCGTTCAGCTTCAGAAGCTTGCTCCGGGCGAGCGGATCTTCTGTACCCCGCTTGTTGGTGGCGCAGAACTCCTTCTTCTGAAAGGGCAACTCGGGGCCCCCAACCGTTGCTATGAGTCAGGAAGCTGGCTGCGGTTTCCACCGGGAGATATGCCTGCTCTGATGGCCACCAGCTATGGCGCACTTTTTTATCTGAAAACGGGACATCTTAGCCCTATAACTCTGACCGGAGCGACATTATGAAGCAGAGCGTTGTTATCATTGGTGCGGGCATAAGCGGCCTTTATGCTGCCACGCTGCTTGAAAAAGCGGGGGTTGATTATGTGATCCTTGAGGCTCGTGACAGAACGGGCGGGCGCGTGCTGTCAGCCATGGAATTAGCTGGCACCCCCTCTGGTATTCAGGTAGATATGGGGGCTACGTGGTTCTGGCCTGATCTTCAACCGGACTTCGCACAACTGATCGAGCGGCTTAACCTACCGGTAATAGCGCATGGCCGCCCGGGTGACATGCTCTACGAACGCCAGCTGAATTCGCCTCCCGAACGCTACCCTGCATGGGAGAGCTCTCCGACGTCTTTCAGGCTGAAGGGAGGAATGCAGGCGCTGACGGCGGCATTCAAAAGTCAGATCCCGGTTGAGAAGATTAAAACAGGCCATCAGGTGGTGGCTGTTTCCCAGGCCGGCAAGGAAGTGCAGGTTCACACCCGGTCCAAAGGCAGTAAAAAGGCCGTATTTTCCGGGAAGCATGTCTTCCTCGCTTTGCCTCCTGCCCTTGCAGCTAAAATAGATTTCAGACCGACGATGCCGGAACAGGTGCTGTCAAACTGGCGGAAAACCCCGACCTGGATGGCTCCCCATGCGAAATATTTCGCTGTATATAAAACAGATCTATTGCATGAGCGACAGCTTTCAGGGAATGCAGGAAGCCGCGTTGGGCCAATGGTTGAGATCCACGACGTATCTGAGCCAGATTCGGGGAAAACAGCGATTTTTGGTTTTATTGGCCTACCGGCAAAATCAAGATGGACCGTTGGTGAAGCTGTGCTCAAAGGCCTCTGCCGGGAGCAGTTCGTACGCTTATTTGGGCAGGATGCGGCAGAACCCGAAGCTGAGTATATTAAAGACTGGGCAGCCGATCCGTTTACTGCAACGGAATTTGATCTCCTCCCGGAGGTTGGACATGCAATGCCTGAGCAACTTCCCGCCAGGGGAGAGTGGTCTGGCGAGATGACGGGTATCGCCAGTGAATGGTCGCCTCAGTTCTCAGGCTATCTGGCAGGTGCTATTGATTCTGCATCAACGGGAGTTCAACGCTGGCTACAACAGAAATAACCCCGCGATAATGGTTTGTAGCCTTTCGAGCCGGATATGGGTTGTTAAAAAAACATGAGTATCCGGTTCCCGGCTTTCGATGCTGGCGTCGCAGCATATCACGCAAGGGTGAAAACAGACCTTATTTTCCCTGTTCCAGCTTGAGGTTAGATCGCTTATCTATACGCTCTGAATCCACGCAGTCAGTTCGGGCGGCCCCAAGAGCCTCCTGGCTTTTTAACCTCTTTAAACCAGTTGAAACACGCAACCTGTGGGTGGGCACTGGATAATGATTCTGGCACGGTTACACGTCCCACTCCTTGTGCGTACTCACCTCTCGCCACAGCGCAGATAACCAGGTCAGCGAATCATCGATCAGCATCCGCTTTTCGCTCCCAGGCCGCCAAATCGTCACCATAGTCTGGCTAATACCTTCATTGCCCACCACCGTGGGAATCGCAATAACATTTTTCCAACGCACCGCCTCAAAATGAGTCGGTAAAAATCCCCATCCGCACCCGGCTTCCATCAGGCTACGCAGCATTTCAAGCTCATTGGCCACAATGATATTCCCGGAGATTTGCAGCCGCCGTGCCATTGGTACGTCGCTTGTGGCGTGCATCACCACCTGTGGCGTCAAAGAAAGGTCAAGCAGTGAACACGGACGTTTGGCTTCTTCAAACAGCGGCTCTGCGGCGTAAAAATCCATGTCGATGGCCCCGAGCGCACGCCACTCCATGTCACTGCCGACGCTGTGATTGTTGGCCTGAAAGAAGCCCAGATCGACCACTCCGCTCGCCAGCGCTTTTTCGCCTTCCGCGCGCGAGGTGCATCTCAGGCTCAGACGGATCCCCCGCATCGCCATCCGCGTAATTAATGCCTTCAAAAAACGGCGGGGTGTAAAGGGGTCGTAGGCGACGCCCAACTCCTGAACCTCCGTTGACGGCACCTGACGGGCAAACTGATCGAATGCTCTTGCCTGACGCAACAGCAGGTGCGCCTGGCGATGAAGCTGTTCGCCTTCTGCTGTCAGCTGCAGCGATCGCCCCTGGCGGACAAACAGCGGGTAGCCAAAGCCATCTTCCAGCAGATCGATAAGATCGCGCAGCGTGGTGCGATCTTTCTCCAGCTTCATCGCGGCTTTCATCAGACTGCCGTGTTCCGCAACGGCAGTGAAGGCTTCAAGTTGAGAAAAAGAGTAAGACAATGACGGCACGTTGGGCTCCTTTTGCCGTGTTTATGGGGGATTTTCCCCCATTACGCGTTTTTTATTATAGTGCGGCCATTTTTATACTGCATCCATCCCGTCATCCCGCCGGGACAACATGTCTATGGGTTAAACTTAAATAGAGAACGCTATGATTAATAAACATAAATTCTTGCCTGCAAAGTATTGCCTTCTGGCAGGCCTGATGGCTGGGGCATTCCTCTCCTCTCCCGTAATGGCGGCTTGCGAAGGCACCGAACTCACCGCCTGCCCGGCCCCTTTTGATGCAAAACTGCCCGATACCAAAACGATGCTGAGCTGGGATCAAGCCGAGCGTGTTATCGGTTTTCGTAACGATTACCGTAATTATCAGGGCGATGTTTTCCACCACGGCAAATCCGTACCGTTAGCGATGGCTGAAAAACCACTGACGCAGACTCGCTATCAGGTCAACGGCAAACTGTGGACGCTACAGGATTATATTAAACGCCAGAACGTTAGCGGTATGCTGGTACTGAAGGACGGTAAAGTTGCCTGGAAATATCTTGGTGAAGGCAATACCGACACCACACTCTGGACCTCTCGTTCTGTGGGGAAATCGGTGGTGTCTACACTCGTGGGTGTGGCCTTAAAAGAGGGCAAAATCCACTCAATGGACGATCTGGTCACGCAGTATGAACCTGATTTGAAAGGCACCGCCTGGAACGGCGTGACGCTGAAACAGTTGATTCAACACACCTCTGGCGTGGCGTGGAATGAAGATTACGCCAATCCGCAGTCTGACTTCGCCAAACTCACGCAGTGTGAAGCGCACGCGGGTACCTATGACTGCGTCCGCTCGCTGGTTGCTGGTCTGAAACGCGCCCACCCAGCGGGTGAAGTGTGGTCTTACTCCTCCGGCGGTGCATGGCTGCTGGGCGATGTGCTGGAGCGCGCAACGGGTATGACGCTTGCTGCCTACCTTGAGAACAATATCTGGCGGCCGTACGGCATGGCGAACGATGGTGTATGGCATGCCTATACCAAAAACCAGCATGATGTTGGCGCACACGGCTTTAACGCCACGCTGGAAGATTGGGGGCGTTTCGGCGAATTCGTGCTGAACAACGGCCGCCTGCCGAACGGTAAGCAGGTTCTGCCGGAGAACTGGGTTGCCCAGTCGGCCGACTGGAACAGAGCGAAAAACTCCGTCTCTGCGGCGCATCCACAGGGGCTGTATGGCTATCAGTGGTGGAATAACGAAGTGCCTGCCAACGCTAAAAACGTGGTACCAACGCCGCAGGATTCGCTGAAAGGCTCCATGTGGGCGCTGGGGATTTATGGGCAGATGATCATGGTCAACCGTGCGGAAAATCTGGTGATCGTCCAGTGGTCAACCTGGCCGCAGGCGGAACCGTCGTTCAGCGCCCAACCGCTGGAAGCTTCGCTGATGTTCAGCGCGATTGCGAAGGCATTGCATTAATCATTGGAGATAACCACGCCAGAAATGCACTTTACTCTCTGGCGTTTTCAGTGCGGGATAAGGGTATCCTCTGGAGGGAAAGGATACCGCCCAACCGCTTTTCAGCTGGCGAAGTAAAGATTGTCTAAGCCGTATTCCTTTTTTGACAGCATCCCAGTGCGTCAGAATTCACGCAGGTAATGCAAATGGATGGTCAAGAAACCGCTACTTATCTGCCCTTGCAGGCCATCATGGCTTTAGCCTGGTCTACAGTTAACTTATCTAATTCTCGTCGAATAAATCACCCCATGAGCTTTTCGTTAAGGACTCACCTGTTCGCCCGTCTGCGGTTATTGATTTCAGTGGCTGCCGGCGTCGTTTGTTACTTCGCCCTTCCCGCACAGCTTGGCACGCTGCAGCGGCTGTTGATCGGCTGGAATGTTTTGGCCTGGCTTTACCTGATTTTTATCTGGTTTCGCATGCTGCGAACGGAAGTCTGCGACATCCCGAGAATAGCCAGGGTACAGGATCAAAGCGCCGCACTTGTGTTGAGCCTGCTTATCTTTGCCTGCATGGCCAGCCTTGTGGCGATTATGAGCGAACTTCCGTCGCTGCGTTCTTTGTCCGGAACCCCGCTTGTGCTGCATATTTTACTGACGGCAATGACGCTGGTCGTCTCCTGGACATTGCTGCCCAGTGTTTTCGCGATGCACTATGCCCATCAACATTATTTGCATCGCAGCAAAGAGATCACCCCCATGATCTTTCCTGATAAACCAGACGACCCGGATTACTGGGATTTCCTTTATTACTCTTTCACCATCGCCGTGGCCGCACAAACAGCTGATGTGGCAACCGGCACAACCGGCATGCGTAAAATAACCCTGCTGCAGTCAGTTATCTCTTTTATCTTCAACCTGGCGATTCTGGGACTTTCCGTCAACGTGGGCGCCGGGTTACTGAGTTAATACCCTGGGACTGGCTGTCATCTCGTGAACAGCACACAAAACAGGCTATAATTTAACCAGTGACGCTCTGTGTAAAGGTGAAACACGATGCCTAATCCCTTTGATGCCTGCATGTCTATCGCGCTGATTCTGGGTGCATTACATGAAATGGGGTTGATTCCCTGGTAATACATACCAGTATGTCAGGGCCTCTGGAAAAGACGATGCCTGGAAATTGACAGCAGACTAAATCTCATTAAGGTGTGAGACGTACATCACGCTGTGCTTAATGGCCTGCGCCCTACTTCAGCTGCGTCTCAGGAACCCCATGAACCCTACGCTTCAAACTTTTGTCGGAAGTTTGCTCCAGGATGATAAAACGCTCGTCGCCTCTTACGATCTTGAGTCTTTGCCTTTTGAGCTGAAGCGCAGTCTTCATCTTCAGGCTTTACGGCAGCCCGGCATTTATAACTACTCCTTACGCCCCTTTTCTCTCGACTTTAGTCAGATCCAACGGCTCTATATTATCAACGGCATGGGCGTCACGCTCGGAGATTCGCTGATCGGGATTGCGGCGCTGCACGCTATTAAAGCCATAAATCCCAAACTTCACCTGACGGTACTGCGCCCTCATACCTGCCAACCCTATGTGGAAGAGATTTACCGGCTAGCGGGGAACGTGATCGATGAGCTGCATTTCATGCCTCAGGAACTGGCTTCCCTTGAAGAGTATGATGCGCGGATTGACGCCGGGAACCAGCTCTTTCGGGAGGATTTCGCCACTCAGGAAATGCACGATTTCTTCTTACGCCACCTGGGGATTGCCCCTGAGAGTGTACCCGAAGAGATAAAAGCTAACCGCTGGCTACGCGACGGAATGCCAGATCAAACTTCCCCCCTGCAAGGTCGTTACGTCCTGTTCAATCACCGCGCCAGCACGCCGCTTCGCGATATCCCTGCTGCCGTGCTGGTTGATTTAGTCGAGCATATCTACCGGCAGCACGGTCTGCCCGTGGCAGGCTTTGGAAAAATAGATCACCCGCAGTGCATCGATCTTTCTTCTCATTCCCGGACAACATCTGACTACATCGCCATTATTCGTCACGCCAGTAAAGTCTATACCTGCGATTCGTCGGCCTTGCATATTGCCGCCGCCTTTGAGGTGCCCACGACGGCTTATTTTAACGCCATCAAACCGTCGCTGCGGGCCGCGTATTACCCGCAGTGTGAAAGCGTTGATCTGGGTACTGAGCGCTCGGCGCTCCTCCACCAGAGCGAAGATAGCGAGTTGCTAAAAGCGATAGAGGATAACTACCGGCGTTATCTGGCCGCCTTGTGATGTCTGATAAGCTGGCCGTGAATGACGACCAGCCCCACGCTATTTATTGATGCCAATAACCAGCACGGTTGATTTCTTACATTGATTATCCTGGCAAATACCGGAGAACCAAATCTGCCCTTTGCCGATAGCGAGCCCCTGATAATTCGCAAAAAGATCCTGATATTTCTGCGCGTTAACCACCGCCACCAGATCCGGCGTAAAAATGGCGTCATAGTTTTTAATGAACTGCTGCGGCGTTTTGATCTGCACTTTTTTACCCGCCAGCGCGATCTTTATCGGATAAGAAATTAGCTTTGCCACTTCCGCTTTATTCTGCGCGGCAATCTGCGTTTTAAAATTATCAAAAAACGCATGATAGTTTTCATGCGAGCTGAATAACTTATCTAAATTCGCGTCCATTGCCTGCTCGGTAGCGGCCCACAGGGTGCCAGACCAGATCAGGGAGGAAGCCAGACACAGCCTGGCGAGTAGCGACGTAAACCTCATATAGACCACCTCTTGCCTTAAATATCATTGAATTATCGTATTTATAGAATTTTAACTTTTCAGTCTGAAACACGCTTTAAGTGTTAATAAAGCGACAGTCGTTCCCTCGGCGGCATCATATATGATATAATTTTGACCAATCGATTGATTTTAAATAAAAGTAAATAAATTGTATTAATATGAAACAACTTTTGCTGGCCCTTTGCCTTTTCACTCCCTTCAAAATATCCCTGGCGTCCGTCAGCGGAAATTTCGACGTGAGAATGACGATACTCCCCAAGCCAATGCCGCCTAAAGTGACTAAAATTAAGCTTTCAGCAGATACGGTGATGATCATTAATGAATGGTAGGATTTCATTCATCAAGTCGCGCCCGGGATGCACATCCGTTTCCATTAAAAAGCCGCTGACGGTCTCCCGCAGCGGCTTTTTTTATGACTGATTCAGGCTATTCCCGGGCCTGGATTATCGACTCTCTGACCGACGTCTATCCGGTTCCCATCCGGGTCGGCAAACACAAACGTCCGCAGGCCGTAATCTTTATCCTGAAGCCCCTTCACGATCCTGGCGCCTGCCTGCTGACAGAGAGCAAACAGCGCCCCGATGTCATCGACCAGAAGATGGGCCACCGGAAAATGTGCGGCCCGATGCTGTGGCTGGAGCGTAAGATGCAGCTCGCTTTCCCCCTGCCGGAGAATAACAAACCCAACGGGTTCGCCGTTCTCGAAACGCTTCGTGAAGCCTAAAACGCCCACGTAA
Source organism: Cedecea sp. B1(4) (assembly GCF_059414925.1). Taxonomy (NCBI): domain Bacteria; kingdom Pseudomonadati; phylum Pseudomonadota; class Gammaproteobacteria; order Enterobacterales; family Enterobacteriaceae; genus Cedecea; species Cedecea sp. B1(4). The sequence goes on from NZ_JCAHMZ010000002.1 coordinate 760,560, forward strand.
AACGCCAGTGCGGCAGACATATTTTTGACAGGCAACGTCGCGGCAATGCGGCCAAATCCAACTGCTGAAGGCATAATCATCCTTATAGTTAAGAAACGAACCCATCGCGCAGACGGTGCCGCAGCCATGCGTTTCTGTGTCGATGCCGGACGGTGCCAGAGTGGTCCTTATCATAAACGCCAGCATCACCCTGCGCCAGCGTTCGCTAATGAGAATAATGTCGCGGACAAACGCGGCGTTCCCCCTATGAAGACAGATCGCCTGCCCTTTGTCGGCAGATGTTTAGTACCAGCTGCCGCAGCCAGCGGTGCGCGAGGTCTGCATCTGAACGCGGGTGCCACATTTGGGACACAGTAATGGCTCTCGTCTTCACCGGCAGCTCAAACATTGCCAGCCTCGCGTTCTCTCCCTCGACCGCCAAAACTGGCTGATTCAGCAGGAAAGAAGCTGGCACCAGCGCAATAAGATCGGACGCCTGCGCGACCTTTAGCGACGCAGGAAATGACGGCACTATGGCGGCAATTTTGCGCATCAGCCCTCTTTCATCGAGGGCATCATCTACAGGCCCGCGAGTTGAACGGAGACGCCGGGAGGCCACCACGTGCCCGTACGAAAGATACTGCTCGACGGTAACCTCAGGCAGAGCGGCCAGAGGATGACTGGCGCGCACCACGCCAACAAACCGATCGCGGAATAGCGCCTGGAGCCGTATTTCTGGCCCCATTTCGCCCACGACGCCGATTTCGAGATCGACCAGGCCCTCACGCAGATGCCGGGGACCTTTTTCAGGTTTGGAGGTGAAGCACAGCTGCACCCGAGGCGCTACAGCCGCCGCAGCAGTGATAAGCGCAGGCGCAAAGGCTTCGATAAAACCATCGTTGGCCCGGAGGATAAACGTGCATTCCAGGGTTGAAAGCGTGAGCTCTGCCGTGGACGGGCTCAGCAAAGCACGAGCCTCCAGCGCCGCGTTTCTCGCACGCTCGCGAATAGCTTCGGCATAGGGCGTCAGCACCATATTTCTGCCCGCTCTGACCAGTAGCGGATCGCCGGTTGCAGCCCGCAGGCGGCTCAGCGTGCGGCTCATCGCCGACGCGCTCAGCCCGAGGCGTCGCGCGGCACCGGCCACGCTGCCTTCCGCCAGAAACGTATCCAGCGCCAGCAGCAAATTCAGATCGGGGTCATTCATTCAGGCATCCTGTAAAAAGATATGGCGTTTGGTGCAACTATTATCTGCATATGATGCGTCTTCCGCCTCTCTTTAAGTATCACTATATTTGCAGCACTGACAACCTGAGACTGATGACCGCGCAGCGGGAAGGAATAACGATGGAATTATTTTCAAACCAACCGGGGGATGAGGGCCTGCCGGGCCGTCCGCGTATGATGGCGATGCTTGCCGTGATGACGACGGTCACAATGGCGGTGTTCGATGGCTCAATGGTGAACATCGCGCTGCCAAAAATCGCCCGCGCACTCGACGTTTCCGCCAGCGACGCGGTTTGGGTCGCGAATGGCTATCTGCTGGCTGCCGCCATGACGCTGGCGATTTTTGCTGCGCTGGCGACCCGGCTGGGATTCAGGCAAATTTTCGTCTTTGGGCTGAGCCTGTTTACCCTGGCATCCGCGGGCTGTGCGCTTTCCACCTCGCTCGAGATGTTGGTTTTGATGCGGATATTGCAGGGCATCGGCGGCGCGGCGGTACTGAGTATTTCCCCGGCAATCCTGCGATCGGTTTTCCCCACCCGCCTGCTGGGCAGGATACTCGGTTTGAACGCCTTCTTAATCGCTACCAGTACGGCCATAGCGCCGCTCCTTGGAGGAACGCTTCTTTCGACCTTAGGCTGGGAATGGCTTTTTGCGGTTAATTTACCGTTAGGCATTGTGGCGCTTTGGCTCAGCCTCCGCGTCCTGCCGGGGGAAAAGGCCCCCCATCCCAAGCCCTTTGACTACGCCGGTGCGTTTCTGTCTGCTCTGCTGCTGGGCGCGCTGATCGTGGCCGCCGACAGCTTTACTAAAAGCGGAGGTATTGCCCAGGCGGTGGCTTATAGCCTGACGGCATTGTTGGCGGGCGCGGCATTTATCTGGCGAGAACGCCGCGCCGCTCAGCCCCTGCTGCCGCTGACGCTGTTCGCCTCCGCGCGATTTTCGCTGGCGGCCCTGACGTCTCTGATTTCGTTTATCGGGCAAGGGATCACATTTATCGCCCTGCCGTTTTTATTCCAGAACGTTTATGGCTACAGCGCCTTTGCATCGGCCCTGCTCTTTACGCCCTGGCCTGTGGGAATAATGCTCGCAGCGCCCCGGGCCGGGCGACTGGCCGACAAACATTCTCCGGCGCTTATCGCCACCACAGGCTTAGGCGTGTTTGCTCTTGGCCTGATACTTTTAGCCCTGTTGCCCGGCCACGCTCAGGCATGGGACATCGGTTTACGGAGCCTGGTATGCGGCATTGGCTTCGGTATTTTCCAGAGCCCCAACAACCGGGAAATGATGGCTAACGCCTCACGAGAAAATAGCGGCTACGCCTCAGGCATACTGGCCATTATGCGAACTTTCGGCCAGTGTCTGGGGGCGGCCATCGTCGGTATTGTGCTGGCTATTTACGGAAATGCCGCCTCGTTTGAATCGCAGGCCATCACCCTCAATCTTTGGCTGGCAGCCGGAACGACGTTACTGGCTGTAGGCTTAAGCGGCCTGCGTACCCGGCAGCTACAACGGCAAAATAGTTAGCCGTAGAAAGGATCCTCAGCCAGGCTATACGAGTACCCACTCGGCGAGGAAATACTATGAATCTGGATGCTGAAACCGATTTAAAACTAGAGCGCATTATTGATGTTCCCAGGCAGCTGGTCTGGGAGTGCTGGACCCAGCCGCAGCATATCAGGCAGTTCTTTGTGCCCCGGCCTCATAGCGTAACGTCCTGTGACATAGCTCTTCGGGTTGGCGGACGTTTCAATACGGTGTTTAACGTCGACGGGAATGAAATGCGTAATAACGGTGTCTGGCTGGATATTGTGGACGGTAAAAAGCTGGTGTTTACCGATGCCTACGGCGAAGACTGGAAGCCTGCTGAAAATCCGTTCATGACGGCGATCCTGCTTCTGGAAGATGCGGACAACGGCAAAACGCGCTACACGGCTATCGCCCGCCACCGTACACCAGAAGCCCGACAGGCTCATGAAGAAATGGGTTTCTTCACCGGCTGGAATACAGTAGTCGATCAGTTGGTTGAGTACGCCAAAGGCCTGAGGCGTTAATGCTGCCTACAGCTCATTACAAACTGTAGGCAGGAATGGGGCGGAGCGTACCCGTCAGGCTATCGAAGACCATACGTTCCGCCGTCACAATCGCCATACCAGATTGCCTCAGCACGGAGATATCGGCGGCGATGCGCTGTAGCCCAAACCAAAACAAACCATCAAGGGCGTTGACCTGAAGCCCGCCTTCCAGGGCGATTTTCAGCCGCTCTCTCGGGTTTCTTACCTGCAGCGCGATCTGCTGATAGGCCGTTGCTGGCGTGCCGCCCGGTTCGATTCTACGTATGCGATTCGAAAAACGATAGCGGAAGGCATCCGGCACGGCGCTGAGATCGTCTTTGATGCTGTAGACTTCCCCGCGCTTATTGTCATTGATCGTCACGCTCTTTTGGTTAAGCTGCAGCTCAGCGCGCAGTTTATCGATCAGCTGCGGCGCCCGCAGAAGCAGCAGCCGAAAAGGCAGTTCGAAGCTGGTCACGAAGTCCACGTTAAGCAACGCCAGGCGCAGGCGCTGCTCCGCATCCTGAGGCTCTCTCTGGAACTCCTCCTGGACTTCCTCCCACTGGCGGCTGAGGCGCGGCGACGCTTCTGTTTCAGTGAAACTGTACTTTTCAATCTGGTAATCAATGCGGTCGTTCATGCAGACACCTTTCACATGTCAGGATCCAGCTCGCAAACCATCTCATAGCAACGCAGCAACGTGCCGCTGCGCGACATAGGATAAAGCCCCTCTTTCACCACGCGAAATCCCTGCGTCAGGTAAAAGTCACGGGCGTTTGGCGTGGAAGAAAGCGTTAGTCGGCTCATTCCCCTCGATTTGGCTTCCTGCTTGATGGCCTGAAGAATCTGTTTGGCCAGCCCCCTGCCAGTCCATGCCGGTAGGGTAAAAATGGCTTCAACCGAACCGTTTTTCAGATCCAAAAATCCCGTAGCCACCGGCTCGCCGTTTTCATTATCCGCGACAAAAAAGGGATTATTGATAATTTCATTTCGGTAACCCTCGGGCATCTCATCTGGCGTCCATGCGGCCAGCACATCCTCCGGATAAGTGTCCCGACAGCCAAAACGAATGGCTTCGTTTCTTATTGTCCACAGCGCCTGAGCTTCATTAAGCGTTGCTCGTCTGACCATCATGAAATGCTCCGTTACTTAAAGGAAAGTATGTCTGATGACTTAACGCAAAAAGGAATGTTACCCTTTGAAGAAAATAACATTTAATTAAGGACCGCTCGATGAAAAAAATATCTGCCCTGTCCGTTTCTCTGGCCCTGCTTTTTAACGCTTCGGCCTTTGCCGCTGATGCTAAACTGCCTGCGCCAATAGCCGCCCTGGAAAAACAAGGCTTCGAACTGAAAGGGGAATTTAAAGCACCGGGCGACCTGCAGGGGTATGCGATGCAGTATCAGGGGCAAGGCACAATCGTATACCTGACGCCGGATAAACAGCACGCCATTATGGGCAACATGGTCGATGCCGAAGGGAAAAACCTGAGCGACGCGGAAGTGGAGAAATTTGTCTATGCGCCAATGGCAAAAGCCATGTGGCAAAACCTTGAGAAACACCGCTGGATCGCCGCCGGAAGTGAAAAAGCCCCGCGTATTGTCTACGTATTTGCCGATCCTTACTGCCCGTACTGCACCCAGTTTTGGGAACAGGCTCAGCCCTGGCTAAAATCGGGTAAAGTTCAGCTCCGCGTGCTGCTCGTCGGGATGCTGCGCCCGGACAGCGGTCAAAAAGCGGCGGCAATTCTGATGTCGAAAGATCCGGCCAAAACGCTCGCCGACTATGAGAACAGCAAAGGTAAGCTTGCGCTGCAAAAACCGGAGAAAATAGATCCGGTTATCGGGGAAGCCCTAAAAGATAACCTGACGCTGATGGACGATCTCGGCGGCAATGCTACGCCCTCAATATACTACCTGAATGCCGAAGGCCGCCTGCAGCAGCATCAGGGCATGCCGGATGCCGAAACGCTGAATACCATCCTCGGCGATAAATAACACTTATAGCTTCAGCAGCGGTTTGCGCTGGCGGCCAGGTTCACGGAACAGCGCCAGCGCCTGCCGCCACTCCTCCAGCGCATACACCGCCACATCGGGCTGCTGCGTTTGTAGCAACAGTTCCCAGAGTGAGATAAACCAGCCCTGCCATTCTGCAACCGGCGTGACCGCCAGCGTATCGCGCAGATGAAATCGCTGTGCGGTGATGTATTTCCCGCGAGGAGAAAACGCTTTCCCACTCAGTAAACCGTAAGAAATCAACGCCCCATTCGGATTGAGGTGATCGAGCATCAATGTGGCTAACTCACCGCCGACGGCGTCATACACCACGTCAACCCGGCCAGCGGCCTCGGCAATACCGCGGCCATCATCCATATTGAGCGGGATAACACCTGACTTGAGCAGTGCCGGTAGATGCTGCGCCGAGCGGTAAACACCATAGACTTCCGTGGCGCCCTGCCTTTTGGCCCACTGCGCCAGTAAACCAGCACACGTTGACCCTGCCGCCGTAACCAGCACGTTTTTTCCCGTTACGGGCCACTTTTTCAGCATTAACCAGGCCGCCAGAGGATTGATATACCCGCGCGCCGCAAGCTCATCCGGCACGCTGTCCGGCACGGGCACGGCCCACTGAATCGGGCAGTCAGCCCATCGCTGCCAGGTGCCTTCCCCGCGCAGAGGCAGCACACGCTTACCAATCCACTCCGGAGAATCCGCCTGCTCAACAATGCCGACGCCTTCGTACCCGGCAATACGCGGCGGAAATACCCGGTGGCGATAAGCCCCGGTCACGGGAATAAGATCTGAGGGATTAACAGGCGCGTAGTGCATGCGCACCCGGAGCGTGCCGGAGATAAACGGCGCCAGCGGCGTTTGTTCGAGGGTTAAGACCTGTTCAGGTTCGCCAAACTGCCGGAACCAGAGGGCTGCGTTTTCCATACTGAATGCCTGCAACTGCCATATTGCAGGCACTATATCACGCCTGAGTCAGCATAAACGCATCGAATAAGTGACACCGTCACTTATTGCGTCATAAATTACGGTAGTAAAACGTCGTGGAGCACGGGCTACCGTCCGGCATTAACGCATAATGAGGGAGATCCCCCACGCGCTGCCAGCCCATACCCTGGTAGAATATCTCCGCATCGCTGCCGGTGGCGGTGTCCAGTACCAGAACTGATTTTCCCTGCGTGGTGGCAACGGCTTCCAGATAAGCCATCAGGCGCTGGGCAATGCCTTTCCGCCGCGCCACGCGATGAACCAGAAGTTTGGCCACATCGGCCCGGTGCGGCTGATTTTCCGGCTGGCTGGTGATCAGCTGCACGGTGCCCACAATGCGCCCCTGCCCATCTTCCGCCACAATCAGCGTGCGTTCTCCCCGCGCCACGCTCTGGCCAACCTCCCCCCAAAACGCCGCGGCCTTTTCCGGTGCCAAAGGATGTAAAAAGCTGACCGAAGCCCCACCAGCCACACAATCAATCAGTACATCCGTTAATGATGCAGTTGCGGCAGCAAATTCACAGGCCTTCAGGGAACGAATACGATACTCGGGCACAGCGACTCCTGAACAGTGGTTAAAAGTTATGTCGGAATATTACCGGACATAATAATAGACCAGCTTACCCGGTAACTCAGGAACCCACTATTCAGAAAAGATATGGATGGGCGGTTTGGGGGGATGCGGTTTTCGTTCCAGAAGAGAATGTTTCCCTTGCTGTAGCCAATGAGAGCGCATCAGGAGACATATCCACTCAGGGTGTTAATTCCATTCCACCATAAGGAATTATGATTGCACCGTTCGTCTATGCTTTTCATAATTTTATCCTGGCCGCTGCCCCAGCCTGGCTGGCTTCAGCTATCACATCCTCAAGGCTGAGATGTCGCCGGGGGTCGTACTCCGCGCTTCCCCAGCTAAAGAAGAGCATCCAGCGATTATCTGCTCGCTGATTAAAATCGGTCACTTTGCCCTGCAGGTGCTGCATGGCGATAAATGCCCCTTCTTCATTCGTCCCGTTAAAAAGCAGAACAAACTCATCGCCGCCCGGCCTGGCGATCAGATCCGTTTCACGGAAAGAAGAACGCATAAGTTCTGAGAAAGCGACCAGCGCACGATCGCCCTGCTCATGGCCCAAACTGTCGTTAATCTGCGCCATCCCGTCAAGGTGGATAAATACCAGAGAAAGCGGCTCAGCCCGGCGGTTAGCGCTCCCCGTGGCGTATTGCCCCAAAAACATAAGGCCTTGACGGTTCAGCAGGCCTGTCAGCTCGTCGGTCATGGTGGTATCGAGCATCTCATCCTCCGGTGCAGACTCATCATAGGGTCTGCTTAAAGTTTAGATGATCATTACTCAGGCGGCGTAAATGCGGTTTTTCCCGGCACGTTTTGCGTTGTAGAGTGCATCATCTGCCGCTTTTAACCATTCGGCGGCATCCGGCATCTGTTTTGTCGCACAGGCAATCCCGATACTCAGGGTGCAGAACGCATTTTTTTCAGGCAGGACTCGAACATTAATGGACTCCAGCAGGATCCGCTGGGCAATACCTTCGGCTTCCTCCAGGGAGGTATTCGGCATCAGGACCACAAACTCGTCCCCGCCAAGACGTGCCGGCGTGTCGCTGGAGCGAGTGACAATCCGCAGCACGTCGGACACCGCCATCAGAATGGCGTCCCCCACTTTATGCCCGAAACGGTCATTCACTTCTTTGAAATTGTCTATGTCGATAAACATCAGCGCCGAACTGCCGCAGGCAATGCGCAACCGCGCCAGCTCATTACTGATTTTTCTTTCCAGCAGGCGGCGATTGGCAATCCCCAGCAGGGGATCCATCATGGCAATGTTTTCCAGCTCGCGGCTCTTTTCCCGCAGCTTCAGCGCTATCGAAGCCGTCAGCATACTGAGCGCGATAGTGTAAACGGCAATGAGCGGCAGCGTGGCGTACATTGTCCGGGCAGAAACCGCCGGAGTAAACGGCATCCCGTGGCTTATCCAGGTCAGCCCAAACGCAAGCAAGATTGCCAGCATCGCCCGCTTCATCAGCGGTTTTCCCCCGGCGGCCAGTCGGTCGGAAACCAGAATGGTGATAATCACCACCGACGGCAGCGCGCTGAGCGATATCATCGCAATCCAGAAGCCCCCGGCTGCCGCGTCGATCACCAGGTTTTGTTTTTCACTCTTGACGGGAGAAGCAGAAAAGCGCGCTTTTAACAGCGCCACGTGCGGCCAGACAAAAGCGTTAACGACCAACAGCGCCATAACTGGCACAGAGGACTGCTGCTCATTCAGTACCGAAAAGAGGGGCAAGAAGCACAGAAACGTCCCCAGCATACGCATGATATACATGCGATTAACGAAGCGAGAGCCGTGAGTTCTGGGATTTTTGTGAGGATCGGGTGTACGCATAAATATCTCAGGCAAACGAACCAGCCACGACAAACTGCACGGGCATACTACGCGATAATAAAGGATCCGAAGTGAACATGGCTATTAAGAATCACTCATGTGCGAGGCCGGAAACACTTCAGCGTGGAAGCTACTCGCGCTGGTTTTATTGCGCCCCTGCCGCTTCGATAAATACAAATACTTATCCGCTTCGGGAATAAGCTGATTAAAGGTTGCTTCCAGCGTGTTATTACCCAGCGCCGCCTCAGCCAGGCCAATACTGACGGTGATAAACAGCGATTGTTCTTCGTAGTGAAAAGTACTGACTTCAATCGTTTTGCGGATCTGCTCGGCAATCTCAAAACCCTGCTGGTTATCCCGAACCCGGCACACCACAACAAACTCTTCCCCGCCGATGCGCGCCACCATTCCTCGCTCACCTACGGTGTCCAGCACTCTGCTGGCGAAAGAGGCCAGCACGGTATCCCCGCATTCGTGGCCCCAGCTGTCATTGATTCGTTTGAAAAAATCAATATCCAGCAGCATCACGCACAGCAGCGGCTCTTGCGGAGTTGGTTGATGCCGCCCGCTGCGCTTGAGTGCTTCAAACAGCCCGGAGCGGGAATAAACGCCCGTCAGGTAATCATAGTCGGCGCGCAGCGAAGTCTGCTTAATCAGCTGATTAATGGCATCCACGCTGATGGAAACAATCAGGGGGCAAATCGCGATAGTGGCAATGCCCAGGCGCGCCGAGAACATCTGATCGACCAGCAGCAGCGGCTGTTCGGAATGGAGATTAATTGCCGCATGGGCCACCAGCACAATTTCCACCCCGCCGGTAATCAGCGTCAGCAGCGCAGTAACCGGGAGGGGGTAGCGAATAGCGCACCAGATAAGCGCAGGGAGCGGAAATGCCAGGCTCCCCGCCCCGCCGATAATCATCGCCGTGCAGACTGCAATCACCACGGAAAAAAACGGATACATGTCTGACGGCACGATTCCGGTCAGTTTCCGCCAGGAAGGCCAGCTGGCGGTCAGTAAACAGGGCAGCATCAGCACGCCTGTTGAAAACTGCTCGCTCACCCAGTCAGCATAGAGCGGCATAAACTTTTCATGGTAATCGCCGCTTATCCCCAGCGATCCTACCGCGCCAAATAATGAAGATAATACGGCGGCAATCAGCGAAAAGTTAAAAATATTAAACGCATTTAGCGCCCAATTACTCTCATCCATATTGCGCGAATAGCGCAGCAATAAACGGGCGGCGGTGACAATAAACACCATATTTGAAAAGTTGATGATCGTCGACTGCCAGCCCCACTGGGTGGTAAAGGCGTCATAAACCAGCATTGCCGCATAGCAAATAAAATAATAAATGGCTTTGTTCAGCCACGGATTACGCACAAATATGGCGGCCAGCACCGCATTCAGCGGCCAGAATAGCGAAAGATCGTTAACCAGCCGAAGCGAAGCGCCAAAGAAGTAAAATAGCGTGGTAAGCGCAAAAACACTGATCGCATTTAACAGCATTTTATCGGGGGAAAAGAATGAAAACTTAGGTCGATTAACCATGCTATCCTGGTTCATATCTATTCATCACCGCTGAAAATAAATAGCGCCATCAGGTGATTGCGAAAATAAGCATTAGCTTAGCATGTTTACCCCGCTAACAATCCAGGGCGTTGAGAGAAAGAAGAAAATTCACTCAACTCGCCAGCGTTCCGCATGAACTATTAGCCATAAGTTAAATTTTTGCCACCTTCTCCGCCGCCTTTTGTCAACGGCAGGCTTTGTGGCTAAAAATTCAGACTTATTGCCGGGGAATAATTAGCAGCCTCAGGTTTAACCGATGTTTAACGTCGCTGCCTTATAGTCCATAAACGTAGGATTTCCCGGAGCTGAAATGCGTAAAACACCCTGGGCGGAACGACTCATCATTACCGCCATAATGCTGGCCGTGCTGGCCACCGTTAGCCTGGTTGGCGTGCTATGGTTGCGCATACCGGGATTATTATTATTGCAATAACTGCGTCGGTTAAAAAATAGAGCGCCCGATGCGCTGAGAGAGAATTTCCAGCGCGGCCGTTCCGGCCAGTGAGTTACCGGAAGCATCCAGCTCCGGGCACCACACGGCAATAGACATTTCATTCGGTACGTTGGCAATAATCCCGCCACCCACGCCCGATTTCCCCGGTAACCCCACGCGATAGGCAAATTCCCCCGCGCCGTCATACATGCCGCTAGTGATCATCAGCGCATTAATCTGCCGAGCGTGTTGAGCAGAGATCACCGGTTCAGCAATGTGCAGAGCCCGCCCCTGATTGGCCAGAAATAAAAACGTTTTGGCTAACTCCAGACAACTCATTTCCAGCGCACAGTAATGGAAATAGGTTTGCAGCACCGTAATGACATCATTCTCAAAATTACCAAATGACTTCATCAGCCAGGCAATCGCGGCATTGCGTGCCGAATGCTCAAATTCAGACCGCGCCACGCGTGTGTTGTAGACTAAATCGTCGGCGCCGGAGAGCGCCCGCACGACTTCCAGCATCCGCTGTTTGGGCGCGCTGAGGCGGGTTTGCAGCATGTCACATACCACCAGCGCACCGGCATTAATAAACGGATTGCGGGGTTTGCCCTGCTCAAGCTCAAGCTGTAACAGAGAGTTAAACGGCTGGCCGGACGGCTCTTTGCCAACGCGCTGCCAGATTTCAGCTTCATCATAGCGACCCATCGCCAGCGTCAGGCTCAGCACTTTAGAGATCGACTGAATAGAAAAACGCTCTGACGCATCCCCGGCGCTGAAGAACTCTCCGTCCACGGTGCAAATAGCAATCCCGAGCTTATTGCCGGAAACCTCTTCCAGCGCCGGAATATAATTCGCGACCTTTCCTTGACCCAGCAAAGGGCGAACCTGGTCGAGGATCTCTTCCAGTAACTGATTGTTTAATTGAACCGGCACCGTGCGCTCCTGAGGCATATGTTAAGCGGCGAAAGTATACCAGAGCCACGGGCCGATAATAAGACGAACTCAGGCGGTCATTTGAAAGCGAGCGACAGCTTTTTCAAGGCGTTGGGACTCATCCAGCAAACGTTTTGAGGTATTAGCCGAGGCCTTAATCAGCAGCCCGGTCTGGCTCACCGCCTGATTAAGCGTGGTGATCCGCGCCGTGACGTGATGCACGCTGGCGCCCTGGTCAACGGAGGCGCTGGAAATTTCATTCAGCAGCCCGCTCAGGCGGGTCACCTGGGCAATCACATTTTTCAACTGCGCCTCCAGCTCTGAGACGGCTTCGCTGCCTTGCTCAATACCCTGCAGCGAGTTATTGATCAACGACTGAATATTTCTGGTCGACTGACTACTCTGTTTCGCCAGCAGGCCAACTTCACGTGCCACCACCGCAAAACCTCGCCCCTGGTTGCCCGCATGAGCCGCCTCAATGGCGGCGTTTAGCGCCAGGATATTGGTCTGGAAAGCAACGTTATCAATCATCGCTACAATGCCGCGCATCTCAGAGGAACGGGTCACAATATCCTGCATTGACGTATTCACCGTATGCATCATCTGGTCGCCGCCTGCCACCATCTCACGCGCTTCGTCCGCGCGCTGGTTCGCCTGAATAGCGTACTGGCTGTTTTCCTGTACTCGGGATTCCAGCTCGGTGATATGCAGCGTAACTTTCTCCAGCTCCTGCTCCTGCTGTGAAGAGTGGGTAGACAGCTCGTTATTCCCTTCCGCAAGCTGGCCAATATTGCTTAACAGAATGGCCGAGGATTCCCGCACCTCTTGCACCAGTTGCTGAATGCCCTGCTGCATTTCCAGCACGCTGCCGTGCAGCTGCTTCACCTCGCGATTAACCAGTTTTCGCTCAGCGGGGAGCCGCGACAGATCGCCGGCGGCCAGAATATGTAAATGTTCGATAAGGCTGCGCAGCGGGCGAATCACCCAGCGAGCCACGCCCAGCCAGACGGCAATCGCCACGACCAGTAATATACCCAGCGCGATAATAAACAGCGTTTGCGCCTGACTCAGGCTGTTCAGCAATGTGTGGCTGGCCGCAGCTGTTTGCTTCTCGCCTTCGGTCTGATAGCGCGCGTACTGCTCGTTGAAATCGGACTGGAAAGCCTGAATCGGCACTTCAAAGAACGCATCGATGGAGGCCTTCTTTTGCATCCCTTCCAGCTGTTCTTTTAATCCGCCGAAGAACAGCTGATAGCTGTTGGCCAGGCTCTCGCTGCCCGCAGGGTGAAGTTGCTGCCAGGCGGCAAAATTCTGCTGCGAAACTTTCAGGGAGGCGTCGGCCTCATCCACCAGGCTGTTCCAGCTGCCGACCGACCCGGTCTCTTTGTCCTGCATAAAGTAAACGCCCGCCCGGTTCAGCAGGTCACTGGTCATCAGCAGCGAGGTTCTCGCCTTCTCCATGACCACCTGCTGCTGATGCAGCTGGTTATTTTCGAGGACGCTCTGGCGGGTTTCATGCAGGATGTTGGACAGGGACACGGTAGAGAGAATTTGTAGCACGGAAAAGAGTGCGATAACGCCAACCACCCCGCTCAGCAGCCCGAACTCACGAGGGCGACGGGCAACCAGCCTGAAGGGATTTAAACGGCGAAAAATTTGACTTATGTTCATGATTTTCTTCAGTAACACAACGATGCCGCGAGTGTACTGAGCGAAAATGACAGAATTATTTCATTCTCATGACAAACAAGGCCACCTTCACGGCGGCCTTACTTTTTACTGATTGTGCGGGCATAAACCAGCATAACGTCTGCCCTTACCGGGGAAAACAAGTATTATTCCTCCCCGGCAAGCCGACGTCAGGCGGGCTAAACTAGCGCCTGTCTTTCCACACGGTCTGAATATTACAGAACTCATGCAGCCCGAAATGGGAAAGCTCGCGGCCAAACCCGCTCTTTTTCACCCCGCCAAACGCCACGCGCGGATCGCTGGCGCTATAGCCGTTGATAAACACCCCGCCGCATTCGAGGCGTGCAGCCATCTCCAGCGCCAACTGTTCGTTCGCGGTATAAACCGTCGCGGACAGGCCATAATCGCTGTCGTTTGCCAGCTCAAGGGCATGCTCGCTGTCGCAGGCGACGGTAATCGCGGCCACCGGGCCAAACAGCTCCTGGCGGAACGCGGTCATCTCTGGCGTGACATTAGTGAGCACGGTCGGCGCATAGTAGTTGCCCTCGCCAGGCAGTTTATCCCCGCCGATCAGCAGTTTTGCGCCCTGCTTAAGTGACGTTGTCACTTGTTCATGCAGCTCATCACGCAGATCGTAGCGCGCCATCGGCCCAATGCGATTAGCTTCTTCCTGCGGCGTACCAACCTCATAGTTTTTCAACTCGGCAATAAAGCGGTCAGTAAAGGCTTCGGCAATCCCGGCTTCAACGATAAAGCGTTTCGCGGCGGCGCAAACCTGCCCGGTGTTCTGGAAACGTCCGGCCACGGCGGCCTTCACGGCTTCGTCGAGATCGGCATCATTCAGCACGATAAACGGGTCGGACCCGCCCAGCTCCAGCACGCATTTTTTCAGCGCGGCGCCTGCCTGAGCGCCAATCGCTGCGCCTGCTCTACCGCTACCGGTCACGGTGACGGCTGCCACGCGCGGATCGTTTATCGCCTGGCTAACCCCTTCTGGCGTCACATTGAGCAGTTCGAACAGAGAAGGCACGAACCCCGCATCAACAAACATCTGGCGAATGAGTTCGGCGCTGCCCATCACGTTTGGCGCATGTTTCAGAATATAGCTGTTCCCGGCCAGCAGAATCGGCACCGCCCCACGCAGCACCTGCCACAGCGGAAAGTTCCACGGCATTACCGCCAGGATCGGCCCCAGCGGACGGTATTCAATCACGGCCTTATTGTGTTCAACCTGAGTCGCTTCCGCCCCCAGCATGGCCGGGCCGTGCTCGGCATACCAGTCGCAAAGGTTAGCGGACTTCGCCACTTCAGCGCGTGCCTGCAAAATAGGCTTGCCCATCTCGGCGGTAATCATTTGTGCCATTGCCTCGCCGTGTTTACGCACCGCCGCGCCCAAATCACGCAGCTTCTGCGCACGTTCGTTAAGCGGGGTAACGCGCCAGGCGTTAAAAGCCTGCTGGTTACGTGCCAGCGCGGCATCAATCTGCGCTGCGTTCTCGAAAGGATAAACCGCAATGCGCTCACCGGTAGCGGGATTGCGTGAAATGGCGTGGGTTTGCCCGGTTACTGATTGCATGGTGGTGCCTCGACAGGTGAATGAGATGTTAACAGTAGCCTTGAGGCACAAAGTTTAAAAATGAATAATACTAAGCAAACCCTTCACGATTTGAGAAAGCTATGGATCTCACTCAGCTGGAAATGTTTAACGCCGTCGCGGAAACCGGCAGCATAAGCGCCGCCGCGCAGCAGGTACACCGCGTCCCGTCGAATCTCACGACCCGCATCAAGCATCTGGAGGCCGACTTAGGCGTGGCGCTGTTCATTCGCGAGAACCAGCGCCTGAAGCTGTCCCCGTCCGGCCACAGCTTCCTGGCCTACAGCAAGCGCATTCTGGCGCTGGTAGACGAAGCACGCATGGTGGTGTCCGGCGATGCCCCCCAGGGCCCGCTGGCACTGGGCTCGTTAGAAAGTACGGCGGCGGTGCGCATTCCTGGCGTGCTGGCAAACTTTAACCAGCGTTACCCGAGAATCCACCTTTCTCTCACCACCGGACCTTCCGGCGACCAGATTGACGGCGTGCTCGAAGGCCGCCTCGCCGCCGCCTTTGTTGACGGCCCGGTGCTGCATCCTTCTCTTGAAGGCGTGGCGGTGTACCGTGAAGAAATGACTATCGTCGCACCTGCGGATCATGCCCCTATTCTCAGCGGGGCCGACGTTAACGGCGAGAGTATTTACGCTTTCCGGGCCAACTGCTCCTACCGCCGTCACTTTGAGAGCTGGTTTCACGACAGCCAGGCCATGCCGGGCAAGATCCACGAAATGGAGTCTTATCACGGGATGCTGGCCTGCGTCATTGCGGGCGCAGGTCTGGCACTGATGCCCCGGAGTATGCTGGAGAGTATGCCGGGCAGCCATCAGGTGAGCACCTGGCCGCTGCCGGACGACAAACGCTATCTGGACACCTGGCTGCTGTGGCGCAGGGACGCCAAAACCCGCCAGTTGGATGCTTTTATCTCGCTGCTGGAATTGCCTTCGCAGGTGCCTTAACTACGCCTTGAGATCCCCATACTTATAAGCGGCGGTCACCCCGCCGTCGATGAGGATATCGCTCCCGCTGATATAGGTGCCGTTCGGGCCAAAGAGAAACTCGGCCAGGGCGCCAATTTCGTCCGGCGTACCGCCTCTTCCCGCCGGGGATTTCGCCAGCATATTTCGGTAGAACTCCCCGCGTTCGACACTGTTCAGCTCGTCATAGGCCAATGGGGTATACACGATCCCGGCACTGATACAGTTGATTCTCGCGCCTCGCCGCCCCCATTTTACCGCCTCGACCATCACCCGCAGCGCATTACCCCGTTTTGACAGCTGGTAGGCATACAGGCTGTCGTCAATGGCTTTGACTCGCGGTAATTCCAGCAGCTGTTCCGGCGGCAGCGTTGCCAGATCGTCGGCCTCGGCCTGCGTCAGCGCGTCCACATCCAGCCGGTGGCTGGACTGCGAGCCCATCACCACCCCGGAACCTCCCGCGCCAATAACCTTCCCAAACGCCTCAAACACCACTGCCGTCCCGTAAAGATCGACCCGCAGAATATCCTGAGCGGCAGCCTGGGAAGGTGAAAGCCCGGCGGTGTGGATCACGCCCTTCACTTCTCCGTGGCCACAAGCCAGACTCACGAGATTTTGAATCGATTCCCGTGAGCGAACATCAACCACGGTGGTGCTGACCTGGAAACCCGCCTGCTGCAACGTTTGCTGCGCAGCCTGGCTATTTTTCGGCGTGATATCGGCCAGCAAAATATGTTTGCCGGTGCCGACGCGGCGGGCAATCGCCTGAGCAATTGACCCGCTGCCGATAACAACAATAACGTTCTGGGAAGAAGGCATGTTTTTCTCCTGAATAATGGAATGCAATAAGGCTAGCACGCACGGATTGCTTAATAATCGCCTCCGACGTGCTAGCCTTTATGAACTGCATTCATTAATTCCGGGGAATTTTACCCGGCAAGTTAGCGCAGCAGCACTTTCCCCACCAGATAGGTCACGGCCTTGCCGCCAATCAACACCCGGTCGCCCTTGTACTGACAGCGCAGATCGCCGCCGCGGTAAGAGACCTGCCGCGCCAGCAGATGGGTTTTATTCAGCTTATCCGCCCAGTAAGGGATCAACATGCTGTGAGCGGAGCCGGTGACAGGATCTTCCGGCACCGATTCTCCCGGGCAAAAGAAGCGGCTGACAAAGTCATACTCGCTTTCGCCTGCGGCGGTAATACAGACCATTTTCTCCAGCGGGATCATGGCGTTGATATCGGGCTGAATCGCCTCAACCTGCGCCTGACTTTCCAGCACCACCATATAATCACGCCCGACGCGCATCTCTTTACACTCGCTAATACCCAGCGTGGCCAGCAGCTCGGGCAGCGGCGTAATCGGCTGC
This sequence comes from Cedecea sp. B1(4), assembly GCF_059414925.1. NCBI lineage: Bacteria > Pseudomonadati > Pseudomonadota > Gammaproteobacteria > Enterobacterales > Enterobacteriaceae > Cedecea > Cedecea sp. B1(4). The sequence goes on from NZ_JCAHMZ010000002.1 coordinate 777,778, forward strand.
GTTTCCCAGGCCGGGAAATCCAGCGTCAGCCACTCACCGCTACGCGTCACGGTCAGCGGGCCAACAAAACGCGTGCTGAAACGGATCGTCGCCTCCGGGTAATCCAGATGCTCGAAAATAACGTGGGAGGCCGCCAGCGTAGCGTGCCCGCAAAGGTTGATCTCCCCCTGCGTGGTGAACCAACGCAGCTCAAAGCCCTCATCCGTGGTCACGAAAAAAGCCGTTTCCGACTGATTATGCTGCTGCGACATTTTCAGCAGCGTTTCATCCGGCAGCCATTCGCTGAGCGGGCAAACCGCCGCCGCGTTGCCGCCAAACGTTGCGTCTGCAAAGGCGTCTACCATATAAAAGTCAATTGCTTGCATTGGCGTTACTCCTGCTTTTCATTGTTATTTTCTTCACCTCTACCATGACATACTCGCCCGAACTGTGCTGTTTTTTTTCTACCGTACCCAGGCGCTAGCCCCAAATGAGACATAAATCACAAAATGGGTTGTGTCGTCGATCTGATGGTTTTATGATCGCCCCATTCCTACCCCTTATTTACCTGCATATTCCCTTATGACAATTGCTACCGTTTCGCGCAAAACGGCGTGGCTGCGGGTCGTCACTCTCGCCGTCGCCGCCTTTATTTTTAACACCACCGAATTTGTGCCCGTCGGCCTGCTGTCCGACATTGCGCAAAGCTTTGGCATGGAAACCGCGCAGGTCGGGATCATGCTGACTATCTACGCCTGGGTGGTGGCCCTGATGTCGCTGCCCTTTATGCTGATGACCAGCCAGGTTGAACGTCGCCGCCTGCTGATTAGCATTTTCCTGCTGTTTATTGCCAGCCACGTGCTGTCGTTCCTCGCCTGGAACTTTACCGTGCTGGTGATCAGCCGCATTGGGATTGCTTTCGCCCACGCCATTTTCTGGTCGATTACCGCTTCCCTGGCCATTCGCATGGCTCCGGCGGGCAAAAAAGCGCAGGCGTTAAGCCTGCTCGCCACCGGCACGGCACTGGCAATGGTGCTAGGCTTGCCGATCGGGCGTATCGTCGGGCAGTATTTCGGCTGGCGTACCACCTTCTTCGTCATTGGCGTCGTGGCGGCCATCACGCTGTTTTGCCTGATGAAACTGCTGCCCAAACTGCCGAGCGAACATTCTGGCTCGCTGTCGAGCGTGCCCAAACTGTTCCGCCGCCCGGCACTGGTCAATATCTATGCCTTAATCGCGGTCGTGGTCACCGCGCATTACACCGCCTACAGCTATATCGAACCTTTCGTCCAGCAAATTGCCGGACTTAGCGCTAACTTTGCCACCCTACTTTTACTGCTGTTTGGCGGCGCGGGCATCATCGGCAGCGTGCTGTTTGGCAAATGGGGGAATAAATACGCTTCAGGACTGGTGTCCGGCGCAATTGCGCTGATGGCCGCTTGCCTGGTCCTTCTGCTGCCCGCCGCGCAAAGCGAACTCACCCTTGCCGGGCTCAGCCTGTTCTGGGGCATTTCAATTATGATCGTGGCCCTGGGGATGCAGGTTAAAGTCCTGGCCCTGGCGCCGGATGCCACCGACGTGGCGATGTCGCTGTTCTCCGGGATCTTTAATATCGGCATTGGCGCGGGCGCGCTGGTGGGGAACCAGGTCAGCCTGCATATTTCCATGTCAGATATCGGCTTTATCGGCGCGATTCCGGCGCTTATCGCGCTGGTCTGGTCCATTCTGGTGTTCCGCCGCTGGCCGGTAGCGCTGGAAGAGCAGTCCCAGCCTACGCATTAACAAAAATGCCCTCATTACGAGGGCATTTTTTTCCAGCGCGCTCAAATCAGGCGGGATAAGTTTTAATAATTTCCAGCACGCCGTTAATAATAAACTGCACGCCCATACATACCAGCAGGAAGCCCATCAGGCGGGAAATCGCTTCAATGCCGCTTTTACCCACCATTCGCATAATCGCACCGGAGCTTCGCAGGCTGGCCCAAAGAATCACGCCCACGGCCAGGAAAATCAGCGGTGGCGCAACGGTAATGACCCAGCTCGGGAAGTCAGATCCCGCCCGCACCGTGGACGCGGAGCTGATAATCATCGCGATGGTGCCAGGCCCTGCCGTGCTCGGCATCGCCAGCGGCACAAAAGCGATATTGGCTTCCGGCTCTTCGCTTAACTCTTCCGACTTGCTTCTCGCCTCCGGGGATTCATGTGCTTTCTGCTGCGGGAACAGCATACGGAAGCCGATAAAGGCGACGATCAAGCCCCCGGCAATACGCAGCCCGGGAATCGAAATCCCGAAGGTGTTCATCACCACCTGCCCGGCGTAGTACGCCACCATCATGATGGCGAACACATTCACCGAAGCTATGAGTGCCGTGCGATTGCGCTGCCGGCTGTTCATGTCCCCGGAAAGCCCAAGGAACAGCGCCACGGTGGTGAGCGGGTTCGCCAGCGGCAGCAGTACCACAAGGCCAAGGCCGATAGCCCTGAGTAAATCCATCATATTTTTATCCTTTTTTTGTCCTTTATTGAACAGCTATAGCGCAGGTTAGACTATAGCAGCCCGCAGTTTACTGACCGCTGTTGAAGCGTTTTAGCTTTTCGTGGCATCGGCTGAATCATCACGTTGACTTATACTTGCCTCGGCAATAGTATCTGCCGTGACTAATCTACTTGCCTGGGCAAACATAGTGAAAAGCACCTGTGATCTGTTTAACGAAATGATCCCCCTCGGGCGATTGATCCACATGGTGAATCAGCACAAAGATCGCCTGTTAAACGATTCACTCTCCCCGCTGGATATCACCGCGACCCAGTTTAAGGTGCTGTGCTCCATTCACTATGAAGTGTGTATTACCCCAGTCGAGCTGAAAAAAGTGCTTTCCGTTGACCTCGGTGCGTTAACCCGAATGCTGGACCGCCTGCTGTGCAAAGGCTGGATCGAGCGTTTGCCGAACCCCAACGATAAGCGCGGCGTTCTGATCAGGCTGACGCCGGAAGGCGTGGCGCTGTGTGAAGAATGCCGAAACCTGGTGGGGCTTAGCCTCCATAAAGAACTCACTAAAAACCTTACGGACGACGAAGTCGATACGCTTTATCGCCTGTTGAAAAAGGTATTGCCGTAAACCTGCAAAGAGGTGAAACGATGTCCAGACGCAACAATGATGCGGTCACAATTCAAAGCATTTTGGGGTGGATTGAAGAGAACCTGGAAACCCCGCTCTCGCTGGAGAAGGTTTCTCAGCGCTCAGGCTACTCCAAGTGGCATCTGCAGCGGATGTTTAAAAAAGAAACCGGCCACTCAATGGGCCAGTACATCCGCAACCGTAAGCTGACCGAAATCGCCCTGAAGCTTAAAGAGAGCAACGAACCGATCCTTTATCTGGCCGAGCGCTACGGTTTTGAATCGCAGCAGACGTTAACCCGCACCTTCAAGAACTACTTCTCGGTGCCGCCGCACAAGTACCGCGTAACCCGTCTCGCTGGCGAAGGCAAATATCTGCACCCGTACAACCAGTATTGCAGTTTGTGTAACTAACGCATCACCGTCCGTTTTACAGACATAACCGAGGAAATATGAAAGTCATCTCCGCAGCCGCGCTCCTTCTGGCGCTGGCATCAACCCACGCTCTTGCGGAGCAATCCGGCAGCTTCAACGCCACCCAGGCCAACTACGGCAACATGATCACCTGCTCCGGCAGTCAATTGTCTAAAGGTCCGCAGCAAACGGCAGCTGAACGTTCAGAAGAGCTGGGCTCCCCGTACTACCACGGTCATTCGCGTTCGTAAGATAAAGGCTGACCCGCCCGATGCTGGGCGGGTGCCGCACATATCAGGATGAAGCCCGCTTCACCGACCGGCCAAAACGCAGACCAAAGACGTTGATATACAGCCCGCCCATAATCAGTATCGCCCCCAGCAACTGCATTACCGTCAGCTTTTCACCGAGCAGCAACGCCGCGCTGGCCATACCCACCACAGGCACCAGCAGCGACAGCGGCGCCACGCGCCAGGTTTCATAGCGCCCCAGCAGCGTGCCCCAGATACCGTAACCCACAATGGTAGAGATAAACGCCAGGTAGATCAGCGACAGAATGGTCGTTGTATCGATGTTCACCAGGCTTTGCAGCATCGTTGCCGGGCCATCCAACAGCCAGCTTGCCGCAAAAAACGGCAGCACCGGGATCAGCGCACTCCAGACAATCAGCGACATGATCGCCGGGCGCTGTTCATGCTGCATGATCATCTTGTTAAAGATATTGCCGAACGCCCAGCTCATGCCCGCCGCCAGCGTCAGCATAAAGCCGAGCAGCGCGACGTGTTGGCCTTCGAAACTGCCCTTAATCAGCACCAGCACGCCGAAGACCGCCAGGGTGATCCCGGCCAGCTGCTTAGCCTGCAGCCGCTCGCCAAAGAAAAACGTTCCCAGGATAATGGTGAAAAACGCCTGAGACTGCAGCACCAGTGAAGCCAACCCGGCGGGCATGCCAAACTTGATTGCGGTAAACAGGAAGGCAAATTGCCCGAAGCTGATGGTCAGCGCATAGCCCGCCAGCAGCCGGAACGGCAGCTTTGGCCGGGCCACAAACAGCAGCGCCGGAAACGCCACCAGCAAAAAGCGCAGCCCCGCCAGCATCAGCGGCGGCATATTGTGCAGCCCCAGCTTAATCACCACAAAATTCACGCCCCAAATCACCACCACCAGCAACGCCAGCAATCCATCTTTACGCGTCATTGTCCCGCCCTGTATTTATTATCGATTTGTAAAAAAATAAACCTTATCCCCCTGAGTAAATAGATACAGATCCCACTTTTTGTCAGGAGTACAGATGTGATGTATCGTGCTTATGTCAGATCTGGTTGCTATACCAGGCTGATTTTTCGTGATAAATCTTTCTTGTTCTCTTACCTCACGATGACTAAACAGGCCGCCATGACTGCCCTCAGAAATCTGTTTGCAGGCAAACAACTTGCAACAACTGCGTTACTTCTTTCTTCGCTGCTGCTGACTATCGGGCGGGGTCTGACGCTGCCATTTATGACCATTTATCTTTCTCGCGAATACCATATGGCGCTGACGGATATCGGCCTGGCGATTACCGTCGCGCTGGTGACCGGGGTGATCTTCAGCCTGTGGTTTGGCATCCTTGCGGATAAATTCGATAAGAAAAAGGCGATGCTGCTGGCTATCGTCATCTTCCTCGGCGGTTTTGCGGTTATCCCGCTGGTGCACAACGCCGGGCTGGTGGTGCTGTTTTACTCCATTATCAACTGCTCTTACACCGTGTTCTCGGTGGTGGTGAAAGCCTGGTTTTCCGAAACGCTGGACATCAGCCTGAAGCCCAAAATCTTCTCCCTCAACTACACCTTCGTCAACGTCGGCTGGACGGTTGGCCCGCCGATAGGCACCTTCGTGGTGATGTACAGCACCAATCTGCCGTTCTGGCTCTCCGCCATGACCGCCTTGCTGCCAATTCTGATGATTGCCCGTTACGTTCAAAGCCAGCCGGTAAGCAGCCGCGTCACGGAAGTGGAAGACAAGGTTCTGCCATCGCCGCGCATGATGCTGCGCGACAAACAGCTGATGTGGTTCACGACCTCGGCATTTTTAGGCTCGATGGTTTACGGCGCGTTCGCCGGCTGCCTGTCGCAATATGCGATTGTTATCGGTGATACCGGGCTGGCGGAAAAGGTGGTCAGCGTCGTGCTGTCGGTCAACGCCATTGTGGTTGTCGCATTCCAGTACTTCCTGGGCAAAAACATTCGCCCCGATAACATCAAAAAGATGATGTTCTACGGCACGCTGTTTTTCGTCTGCGGCCTCGGCGGCTTTATGATTTCTGGCACTAACCTGTGGCTGTGGGGCTTGTCTTCGCTGGTGTTTACCATTGGAGAGCTGATCTACGCGCCGGGGGAATACATGCTTGTCGACAACATCGCGCCGTCGGGGCTGAAATCAAGCTACTTTGCCGCCCAGCAGCTCGGCTGGCTTGGTGGAGCCTGCAACCCGCTGGTCACCGGGCTGTTGTTGAGCTGGCTGCCACCTTACATGCTGTTCGTGGTGCTGATGGGGACAATTGTACTGGCTTACTACGCCATCGTGATCGGCATTAATACTCCGCCCCGTCAGCCCATAACGGCCTGACGAGGCGCTCATGATTACACGTCTTTTTCGTATTTGATAAAGCCGGACTTCTTCGCCACTTTGTCATACAGCGTCTGCGCGGTGGCGTTGGTTTCATGGGTATGCCAGTACAGACGCGAACTGTTGTTGGCTGCAGCATGCTGGCGTACCGCTTCAATCAGCGCCCGACCAACGCCTTTACCCCTCGCCTGCGGCGTCGCAAACAGATCTTCCAGGTAGCAGTAGTTGGTTGCTGACCAGGTACTGCGGTGATAGAGGAAGTGAGTGAAACCAAGCATAGTGCCCTGGTCGTCAAAAGCCCCGAATCCCCACAGGGGCTCCTGTGCATCCAGCATACGTTCCCAGGTCAAATCGGTGACATTGTCACTTATTTGAGCATCATAAAAGGTCAGATAGCCCTGCCAGAGCGCCTGCCACTGCGCCCGGTCGCCCGCCGCTAACAGGCGGACATTCACCTGCCGAGCGGATTCGCTTTTCTGGCGGCTAAGTGCGTCGCGAATAGCCGCCAACCCAACACGCTGTACGCCGTGAGGCATATTGTCCGCGGCAAGCCAGCGTTCAAACGCGCTTTTCACCAGCGGCCACTCGCCATCGGTGATAGAGAACCACGCCGTATCGCGGGTACGCCCTTTGTAGATGCCCATCTGGCGGAACACGCCTTCAAAACGGAAGCCCAGACGCAGCGCCGCGCGGCGAGATGGCCCGTTCAGGCTGTCGCACTTCCACTCATAGCGGCGGTAGCCCAGAGTTTCAAACGCATACTTCATCAGCAAAAAGTGGGCTTCCGTGGCCAGAGCGGTGCGCTGCAGCAGCGGTGAAAACACCACAAAACCGACTTCAATGCTGCCGTTCGCCGGGTCAAGGCGCATCAGCGACAATGTGCCCAGCGCCTGGCCGCTGGCGGTATCCACCACGGCAAAATGAAAAGGGTCGGCGCTGGTTTCTGCCCCGGCAATGTACTGCATAAAATCGACTTCGGTATCGAACGGCCCAACGCTGAGATAAGTCCAGCCTCGCGCATCTTCAGCCTGCCCCCAGGCCTGCCAAAGCTGCGCCCCGTGCCTAGCCGAACTTAATGGCTCGAGGCGGCAAAACTGTCCGTCTAACGTGACACGCTCCGGCAGCGGGCGGCGCTGCCAGTCAGGAAGAGATAAGCCAATCGGCTGCTGGTAACTGTTGACGGTAAAAGACATGCTAACCTCTGGAATTCGATGGTGAATGTCGAAAACTATAGGCGCACAGAGGTTCAGCCAAAAGTACCACAATCGGTATTTTTTGGCAGACCACTTATATCGCCACCAGCCCCCGGACGCCTTCCTGTTCCATGGCGCTGCCGTGCCCGCGCTGGACTATCTCCCCGCGCGACATCACCAGATACTGGTCCGCAAGCTCTGCGGCAAAATCGTAAAACTGTTCCACCAGCAGAATTGCCATATCCCCGCGCCCGGCGAGATGGCGAATCACCTGACCGATCTCTTTGATGATCGACGGCTGGATCCCTTCCGTCGGCTCATCCAGAATCAGCAGCTGTGGCTTACAGGCCAGGGCCCGGCCAATTGCCAGCTGCTGCTGCTGTCCGCCGGAGAGATCGCCGCCCCGCCTGAGCTTCATCTCTTTTAGCACCGGAAAGAGCTGGTAAATCTCGTCCGGGACGGCCTTTGCCTCACGCCCGGAAAAGCGTGACAGCCCCATCAGCAGGTTTTCTTCCACCGTCAGCCGCGGAAAGATTTCCCGCCCCTGCGGTACGTAGGCAATACCGGCCTGAACACGCTGGTGTGGTTTGCGCTGGGTGATGGTTTTCCCCTGCCAGCTTACGCTGCCGCCTTTCACCGGCACCAGCCCCATCAGGCTTTTCAGCAGCGTGGTTTTCCCCACGCCGTTACGCCCGAGCAGGCAGGTCACTTCCCCCACGCGTACCTCAAAACTGACGCCGCGCAGAATATGGCTGCCGCCGTAATACTGGTTAAGCTCATTCACCTGTAGCATATTTGCTCCTCAACGGCCAAGGTAGACCTCAATAACCTGCTCATTCGCCTGCACTTCGCGCAGGGAACCTTCCGCCAGCACCTGCCCCTGATGCAACACGGTAACGTGGTCGGCAATGGTTTCCACAAAGCCCATATCGTGCTCAACCACCATCAGCGAATGCTTCCCCGCCAGGCTGCGAAACAGCTCCGCCGTGTATTCGGTTTCGGCATCGGTCATGCCCGCCGCAGGCTCGTCCAACAGCAGCAAATGCGGCTCCTGCACCAGCAACATGCCGATTTCGAGGAACTGTTTTTGCCCGTGGGACAGCAGCCCCGCCCGACGATGGCGCTCCCCGGTCAGCCGCAGCGTCACAAGCATGTCATCAATGTGGTCGCGCTGCTCCCCGCTGAGCTTCGCCCGCAGGCTAGCCCACACCGACTTCTCGTTTTTCTGGGCGATTTCCAGGTTCTCGAAGACCGTCAGCGCCTCGAATACCGTGGGCTTTTGAAATTTACGGCCAATGCCCCGCCTGGCGATTTCAATGGGTTCCAGCCGCATCAGGTCGATGGACTGATCGTAAAAGGCCTTGCCGCTTTGGGGTTTGGTCTTGCCGGTGATCACGTCCATCAGCGTGGTTTTTCCGGCCCCGTTTGGCCCAATCACGCAGCGTAGCTCCCCCACGCCAATGTTCAGCGACAGGTTGGTTAACGCCTGAAACCCATCGAAGTTAACGTTGATATTTTCCAGCGCCAGCACCGGGTCGGTCTGTTCGCGAAAGCGATCCGTGGGGTACTGGCGGGTAAACAGAGATTCGGCAGGCTGCATCATTTCTCTCCTTTGCGCAGCAGGCCAATCACCCCGCGCGGTAAAAACAGCGTCACCAGAATAAAAATCAGGCCAAGGAACAGCTGCCAGTACTCCGGCACCGCCATGGTAAAATAGCTTTTCGCCCCGTTCACCAGCCCCGCCCCCAGCACCGGGCCAATCAGCGTGCCGCGCCCGCCCAACGCCACCCAAATAGCGGCCTCAATAGAGTTGGTCGGCGACATTTCGCCCGGGTTAATAATGCCCACCTGCGGCACGTACAGCGCCCCGGCTAAGCCGCACAGCACCGCAGAAAGCGTCCATACCAGCAGCTTGAAGCCCCGGGGATCGTACCCGCAGTACGTCAGGCGGTTTTCCGCATCGCGCACCGCCGTCAGAATGCGACCAAACTTGCTGCGCGCCAGCCAGAAGCCGAGGCCAATGCTCGCCACTAAAAGCAGCACGGTAGCGATAAACAGCCCGATACGCGTCCCCACCGCGGTAACGGGCATCCCCAGTAGAGTGGTAAAGCCGGTAAACCCGTTATTGCCGCCAAAGCCGGTTTCATTGCGGAAAAACAGCAGCATCCCCGCATAGGTCAACGCCTGCGTCATGATCGAGAAGTACACGCCCTTAATCTTTGAGCGAAAGGCGAAATAGCCGAACACAAACGCCAGCAGCCCCGGGGCCGCCATCGCCAGCAGCAGCGCCCAGGCGAAGTACTGCGTGCCGGACCAGTACCACGGCAGCTCGCTCCAGGAGAGAAACGACATAAAGCCGGGCAGCCCGTCACCGGCAGCCTGGCGCATCAGGTACATCCCCATAGCGTACCCGCCGAGGGCGAAAAACAGGCCGTGCCCGAGGGAAAGCAACCCGGCATAGCCCCAGACCAGATCCAGTGCCACCGCAACGATGGCATAACAAAGGATTTTGCCGATCAGCGTCATGGTGTAGGTCGACAGGCTGAGCGGATTACTGACAGGCAACAGCGTCAGAAACGGCAGCGTCAGCAGCAAAACCACCAGCAGCGTCCCCAATACCAAAGTCAGGCGCGGGGCTTTACGCCCGAGCGTTAAAGTCAGCGGCATACTCATCAGTCAATGACCCTCCCTTTGAGCGCAAACAGCCCCTGTGGCCGCTTCTGAATGAACAGTACAATCAGCACCAGAATCAAAATTTTGCCCAGCACCGCGCCGATTTGCGGTTCGAGGATCTTGTTGAAGATGCCCAGCCCGAACGCCGCCGCCACGCTCCCGGCAAGCTGCCCGACGCCGCCCAGCACCACCACCAGGAAGGAGTCGATAATATACCCCTGGCCGAGCTCGGGGCCGACGTTACCCAGCTGAGAAAGCGCCACGCCGCCTAACCCGGCAATGCCGGACCCAAGCCCGAAAGCGAGCATATCTACGCGCCCGGTCGAAACACCGCAGCAGGCCGCCATCGCGCGATTTTGCGTCACGGCTCGCACGTTCATGCCCAGCCGCGTTTTATTCAGCAGCAGCCAGGTAAACAGCAGCACCAGTAGCACAAAGCCCAGCACCACCAGGCGGTTCCACGGCAGGATCAGGTTCGGTAGCACCTGCAGCCCACCGGACAGCCAGGCCGGGTTAGCCACTTCCACGTTCTGCGCCCCAAACAGCATGCGCACGATCTGAATCAGCATCAGGCTGATACCCCATGTCGCCAGCAGCGTCTCCAGCGGGCGGCCATACAAATGGCGGATAATCGTGCGTTCAAGCGCCATGCCAATCCCGGCGGTGATCGCAAAAGCCACCGGCAGCGCAACCAGTGGATAAAGCGCCAGCCATGCCGGGGCAAACTGCTGGAAAGCAGCCTGAACGCCCCACGCCGAGTACGCGCCCAGCATCAGCATTTCGCCGTGCGCCATATTGATCACGCCCAGCAGGCCATACGTGATCGCCAGCCCCAGCGCGGCCAGCAGCAAAATCGACCCCAGAGAAAGCCCCATAAACGCCTGGCCGAGAATATCCCCCAGCATCTGGCGGCGTTCGATTTGATGTAGCCCGTCAACGGCGGCCTGGCGCACGTTGGCATCCGGCTCTGCGCCAGCATCGGTTAAAGGTTTGAGTAACGCTTCGGTGTCCGGGTCGGTGGACTTGCCCAGCAGTTTAACCGCCTCCAGGCGTACGGCGGCCTGCGGGCTGGCTAGCTCAAGGCGGGCGGCGGCCAGCGTCAGCGCATCACGCACGCCTTGTTCTTTTTCTGCACTAATCCGCTTTAGTAAAACGGGCAGCAGCTCAGGCGGCGCCTCTTTCTGCAAAGCTTTCGCGGCGTTTAAACGAGTGGTGACGTTGTCACTTATTAATTGATGGCTGGCCAGCGCTCCGGCGACCAAAACGCGCAGCCGGTTGGTCAGTCGGAGTTTTTTTGTCTCACCCTGCGGCTGGGCTTCGTCGCCCAACGGCGTCAGCACGGATCCGGTCTGGTTGAAAGCCGAATGCCCGTCGGTGACCAGCGTTTCCTGCTGCAGCGCATTAAGCAGCGGTAAACGAGCGGGATCTGGCGCCCGCGTCCAGCTTTGCAGCAGGTCAGCCTGCGCCGTGCGGTTTGCAGCCGTAAACGTTTCTGCATCCCCGGCGGCGGCAAGCCCCGGCAATAAAGCGGCCACAACCAGCAGCAGCCGGGCCAGTGTTGCTAATGTCATGGCGTTCTCCTGAATGGTTTTACCCTGATGCCCCTTGGCCAGCCTCTCACCCTCTCCCCAAAGGAGAGAGGGAATAAAAGATTTCCCCAGTTACTTTTCAGAGAAGGTATTCCGTTTTTCCCTCTCCCTTTCAGAGAGGGTTTTCCCTCTTTATCCCTTCCAGGGAGAGGGCCGGGGTGAAGGTAAATGCGCCGAACGTCGAACATCAGTTGCTGGCGGTCTTCACCGGCAGATCCGATTTCTTATCATTCCCCGGAATAAACGGGCTCCACGGCTGAGCGCGCACCGGCTTATCCGTCTGCCACACCACGTTGAACTGGCCGTTGCTTTCGATCTCGCCGATCATCACCGGCTTGTGCAGATGGTGGTTGGTGGCGTCCATCGTCAGGGTAAAACCGGACGGCGCTTTAAAGGTCTGTCCGGCCATCGCCGCGCGGACTTTATCCACGTCAGTCGTGCCCGCTTTCTCTACGGCCTGCGCCCACATATGAATGCCGACGTAAGTCGCTTCCATCGGATCGTTAGTGACCACGGTATTGGCGTTCGGCAGGTTGTGGGCTTTGGCGTAGGCCTTCCACTCGCTGACAAACTGTTTGTTGGTCGGGTTATCGACGGACTCGAAGTAGTTCCAGGCCGCGAGGTTACCCACCAGCGGTTTAGTGTCGATGCCGCGCAGCTCTTCCTCACCCACGGAGAAGGCCACCACCGGCACGTCGGTCGCCTTCAGGCCCTGGTTCGCTAGCTCTTTGTAGAACGGTACGTTGGAGTCGCCGTTGATGGTGGAGATCACCGCCGTCTTACCGCCAGCGGAGAATTTTTTGATATTGGCCACGATGGTCTGGTAGTCGCTATGGCCAAACGGCGTGTAGACCTCTTCGATGTCTTTGTCCTGGACGCCCTTAGCGTGCAGGAAGGCGCGCAGGATCTTGTTGGTAGTGCGCGGATAAACGTAGTCCGTGCCCAGCAGGAAGAAGCGTTTGGCCGCCCCGCCGTCTTCACTCATCAGATATTCCACCGCCGGGATCGCCTGCTGGTTAGGTGCCGCCCCGGTATAAAACACGTTCGGCGACATCTCTTCCCCTTCGTACTGCACCGGGTAGAACAGCAGGCCGTTCAACTCCTCAAAGACCGGCAGCACGGATTTACGCGACACGGACGTCCAGCAGCCAAAAACCACGGCCACTTTGTCCTGGCTCAGCAACTGGCGGGCTTTTTCAGCGAACAGCGGCCAGTTAGATGCCGGATCAACCACCACCGGCTCAAGTTTTTTCCCCAGCACGCCGCCCTTCGCATTAATGTCGTCGATGGTCATTAACGCCACGTCTTTCAGCGGCGTTTCTGAGATAGCCATGGTGCCCGACAGCGAGTGCATGATCCCGACTTTGATGGTGTCCGCCGCCTGGGCGGCAAAGGCCCACCCGAAACTGACAAACGAAGCGGAAAGCGCGAAAGCTTTAACAAAGGTACGACGTTGCATAAGTCTGACTCCCCTGAAGAAACAATAAGTGATTAGCTCAGCTTGAATTGCCGGGCCTGGTGCAGCATATGAAGCGTTATCTGACGAACCTCTTTCTGACTGGCTGCGATATGGTCGTGTAGTCGGGTTTGGGCCTCCTTAAGGTTACGGTCCCGGACGGCGAGCAGGATCTGCCCATGCTCGGCATACGTCGCACTGACGCGCGGCTGGCGGGTAAAGTCCAACCTACGCACAATGCGAATTTTTTCGGTGATCTCCCGGTGAACCCTCGCCATTTCAGGGTTGCCCGCCGCAGAGACCAGCGTCATATGAAAAGCCTCGTCGTGCGGCGCGACGTTCATTCCCTCAGCCAGCGGTGGTTCATCCAGCCAGAACTGTTTCAGCGCCTGCAGCGGCAGCGGGAAAACGGAGTCTGCCCGCAGGCAAAGGCGCTTCACCGCCTCCAGCTCCAGAACGATGCGCAGATCGTAAAGCGCTTCGAGATGATCGAAATCCACCGCGCGGATCTGCCAGCCGCTACGGGGCTGTACATCGACATAGCCTTCCTGCTGCAGGGCATAAAGCGCCTGGCGCACCGGCGTGCGGCTGGCGCTCATGCGCTCCGCAATTTCGTTTTCGCTAAAGCGGTCCCCCGGCAGCAGCAGGAAGTCGAAAATTTCCTTTTTGAGCTGCTGGTAGATGCGCTCGGCTACGGCTTCTGGTCGCTTTGGCATAGTGGTTTCCGTGTTGTTTTTACCCTCACCCTGGCCCTCTCCCTTCTGGGAGAGCGGGAAAAAGTGAGTGTGTTTCTCTGTTTTTATTCCCTCTTCCCTCCGGGGAGAGAACCAGGGTGAGAGGCTAAATTCCCCTACACCGCCTCCAGCCACAGCAGCGCATCCCCAGGCCCCACCGGTCGGCCCTGCTGGCACTGGATCCGCACCACCTTGCCGTCGCACGGGGCGCTAACCAGCAGCTCCATCTTCATCGCCTCAACGACGAGCAGCGGCTCGCCCTGCTTCACGCTTTGCCCCGGCTCCACCAGGATCTTCCAGATATTGCCGTTCAGATCGGCGCTGACGAGCTGCCCGGCCTGCTCCTCCTCCGGCAGTTCAGCCGCCATCAGCACGCTCTCCACCGCCGCGCTTTCCTGCTCTTTCCAGTGCGCCACTTCGCTCAGGAAAGCCTCCTGCTGGCGGCTGCGGAAATTGGCAATATCGTCGGCGTTTTCCGCAAGAAAACGGCTATATTCGGCAAAATCGAACTCGACTTCTTCGATCTCAACCTGTGCACGCCCTTCCCGGAACGCCGTGCGGAACGCAGTTAACGCTTCCTCGCTTACCGGGTAGAAACGCACCTGATCGAAGAACTTGAGCAGCCACGGCTCGTCGCCAAACTGGTCGTTTTTGAGAAATTTGTTCCAGATGGGCAGCGTGCGCCCCACCAGCTGATAGCCCCCCGGCGAATCCATGCCGTAGATGCACATATACATCCCGCCGATCCCTACCGTGCCTTCTGCCGTCCACGTCCGCGCCGGGTTGTACTTCGAACTCAACAGCCGGTGACGCGGGTCGAGCGGCACGGCGCAAGGTGCGCCGAGATACACATCTCCCAGGCCGAGCACCAGATAGCTGGCGTCAAACAGGATCTGCTTCACCTCGTCGCGGCTTTGCAGCCCGTTGGTGCGCTGAATAAAGTCCACGTTGTTCGGCAGCCACGGCGCGTCTTCCCGCACCGTTTGCTGATAACGCTCCACCGCCGCCAGCGTGGCGCTGTCTTCGAAGGCCAGCGGTAAATGCACGATGCGGGAAGGAATTTTCAGCTGGGTCACATCGTCCAGCTGTTTCTCAATGCCCAGTAGCAGCGTGAGCAGCTGGCTCTGGGAAATACGCTGGCTGTCATAGCGGATCTGCAGCGAACGCACGCCGGGGGAAAGCTCCTCAATGCCCGCCTGCGCCGCCTGGGTAATCGCCTTCATCAGCAGATAAATGCGCAGCCGCAGCGCCAGGTCGAGCACGTTATCGCCGTATTCAATCAGCACATAGTTGTCGCCTGCCTGACGGTAAACCACAGCCGGAAGCTCAGCCTGAGCGGGGATTTCCGCCAGAATCGCCGCACTGGTTGTCGCGCCAGGCGCAATAGAAGGATGCAGATCCGGCAGGCTTGTTCCGGCGCACAGATTGGTCACCGCCACCTGCTGGGCAATCTCCAGCGACTGCGCGTGCTCAAAGCTGATGGCGTGAAAGCGAATCCGGTCGCCCGGCTTCACCTGCCCGACTTTCCACAGTTCGGCTTTGGCAATCGTCACCGGGCAGACAAATCCCCCGAGGCTTGGGCCGTCGCGCGTCAGGATCACCGGGAAGTCACCGGTAAAGTTCACCGCACCGATAGCATATTCGCAGTCGTGCACGTTGGAAGGATGCAGCCCCGCTTCGCCACCGTCGGCCCTGGTCCACTCCGGCTTCGGCCCGACAAGGCGCACGCCGAGGCGGTTAGAGTTGTAGTGAACCTGCCACTCGGCGTTGAAAAAGGTGTCCATCGACTCCGGCGTGAAGAAGTCTGGTGCGCCGTGCGGCCCGTACAGCACGCCTATCTCCCACAGCTCGCCATACTGCGGGATCAGCGCCGGTTCCGGGGCCTGCGGCAGGCTAATCGGCGCCGGCGTCGTGCAGGCCGGCAGGCAAGGCTGAGAAATAGCCAGCACATCGGCCACCCGCAGCGTGCGCCCGGCGTGGCCGCCAAACTGACCAAGGGCAAAAGTGGAACGACTGCCGAGATACACCGGCACGTCAAAACCGTTACGCACCGCCAGATAGGTACGACACCCGCTGGTCGCCCTGCCTAGCGTCAGGGTCTGCCCGGCTTTCACTACTGTGGGCTGCCAGAAAGTCACCGGCCGATCATCCAGCGTGGCCGGACAAGGCGCACCGGTCAGCGCGATGGTGGCCTCGCTGTGGAAGCGCAGCGTCGGCCCCTGCAGGGTAAATTCCAGCCCGGCGGCCGACGGATGGTTGCCGACAATGCGGTTCGCCAGACGGAAGGCAAAATCATCCATCGGCCCGGACGGCGGCACGCCGATATCCCAATACCCAAGGCGGCCTGGGCTGTCCTGAATGCTGCTCCAGGTGCCCGGCTCCAGCACTTCCACGGCCTGCGCCCGATAGCTCACGCTATCCAGCAGCCGCGTCCACATTACGCCAGCTTTGAACTCCGGCAGACGGACGATCTGGCGCAGATAATCCAGATTGGTGGCGATCCCGTGCAGGCGGGTAGCGGCCAGCGCCTCGTTCAGTTTACTTAACGCCTGCAGGCGGTCATCGCCGTGAACGATGATCTTGGCGATCATCGGATCGTAGAACGCGCTGACTTCGCTGCCGGTACTGACCCAGCCGTCAACCCGCACACCCTTGGGGAAATAAACATCGGTTAATACGCCCGGCGAAGGCTGGAAGTTTTTCAGCGCGTCCTCGGCATAAATGCGGACTTCGATCGCCGCCCCCTGAGGCGCTTCGGCCATTTTTTGCCAGTCCGGCGACGCGCCTGCCGCCACCAGCACCATGCATTCGATCAGATCCAGCCCCGTGACGCATTCGGTTACCGGGTGTTCAACCTGCAGGCGCGTGTTCACCTCCAGGAAGTAAAATGCATCCCTCGCTGCGTCGTAGATAAACTCCACGGTTCCCGCACTGCGGTAATCAACGGATTCACCCAGCGCCACGGCGGCACGGTGCAGCGCTTCACGCGTGCTCTGCGGCAGATTTGGCGCGGGCGTTTCCTCGACCACTTTTTGGTTGCGGCGCTGCAGCGAGCAATCTCGCTCCCCCAAGGCAACCACCTTGCCTCTGCCATCGCCAAAGATCTGCACTTCCAGGTGCCGGGCTTTGTCGACAAAACGTTCGATAAACACGCCGTCGTCGCTGAAAAACTGTGCGCCCATACGCTTCACGCTTTCCCAGGCCTCAAGCAGCGCTGGTTCGCTGTCGCAGCGGGTCAGGCCGATCCCGCCCCCGCCCGCCGTGGTTTTGAGCATCACCGGATAGCCGATTTCCTCTGCCGCCAGCTGCGCCTCAGCAAGGGATGTCAGCAGCCCGGTGCCCGGCGTCATCGGCACATCTACGCCGGAGGCCAGCTCGCGGGCGCGGTGTTTCAGGCCAAAATCGCTGATTTGCTGCGCCGTTGGCCCGATAAAAACAACGCCTGCCGCTTCACAAGCCTCGGCAAATTCCGCGCGTTCGGAAAGGAATCCGTAACCGGGGAAAATCGCCTCCGCGCCGCTCTCTTTAGCCGCCGCCAGTATTTTTTCGATATTCAGATAAGTGTCGCTGGCTTTATCTCCGCCGAGCGCTATCGCCTCATCGGCATCAATCACGTGCTGCGCGCTGGCATCCGCATCGGAATAAACGGCCACGCTGGTGATGTGCATTTTCTTCAGCGTGCGAATGGCGCGGCAGGCAATTTCACCACGGTTGGCAATCAAAACCTTGCTAAACATAATCCCTCTCCTCAAGCGCCAGGTTGGCGAGCAAGCCAGGCTTTCCAGCCGCCCCATGGGGTAATGTCCGTGGCGCCTTCTGTCGCGCACGGTTCACAAATGAAGCCCTTCACGCTGCGCCCATCCTGCAGGGTCAACGTGCCGATCCCCAACGGGGCGGGAATTTCGGCCACAAATTCGCCAAAACGTGCGAGCGGGATGTCCCACAGCTCAACGGCGATTGGCTGCCCTTCGGCGGCGCGCACCAGGCCCGGCTTCGGCGGCTCAGTATTCGCCAGGGCGTAAAGGCGATAGGTTTCTGCCGTGTGGGTTGCTTCTACGAAGACGGCGTTACGGCCGGTTAGCTGGTGGTTAAGCGGCATCCCACGCAAATGAGCCCCCACAACAGCGACGCGCACGAAGATGCTGGCAGGTGTCATGGTCTGTTGGTCGGGAACTTTCTGGGAAATTGCTCCGGCGGGCAGATCAAGTCGCGCCTGCCACTGCGCACCAAAATGGCTGAGCGCGGCATCATGCCAGGCAGGTGCGATCAGCGTTATTCCGGCAGGCAGACCATCGGCCCGGAAATCCGCCGGAAGCGCCAGCGCGCTCAGGTCAGCCAGGTTGGTAAAGTTGGTGTAGGTGCCAAACTGCGAGTTATAGGCCACCGGCTCGTCGCGCATTTCAGCCAGCGTGTGAATCGTCGGCGACGTCGGTACCACAAGGGCATCAAATGCGGCAAGCTGCCGCTGAATACGGCGGGCAAGCTCGGCGCGAGTATATTCCGCCTGCCAGGCATCGCAGGCCGTGAAGCTCAGCCCGCTGGCGACGATCCCGCGTACGGTAGGATCCATGGCGTCAGGATGCTTTTCGAGGATCTCTTTCACCGCGACGGTGCGCTCGGCCACCCACGCGCCGTTATACAGCTGCTCGGCCAGCCGGGTGAAATCGCTGAAATCTATCGCCACCAGCTCCGCCCCCATCGTCATTAACCTGTCCAGCGCCAGCTGAAAGGCCTCTTCGCTGAGTTTGTCGCCGAAGAAGGTCAGGCGGTCTGGAATGGCAAAGCGCAAGCGCGGGCTAAAGCGAGCCGGGGCGGTGTGAGGGTTGCTTCGGGAGTAGGGATCGAGCGGATCGTACCCACCTGCTACGTTGGCGACCAGGGCCGCATCCGCCGCCGAGTGGGCGAAGACAGAAACGCAGTCGTTGAGGCGGCAGGCCGGAACTACGCCCGTCGTCGATAGCCAGCCTTTGGTCGGTTTTAAGCCAACGATGTTATTGAACCCGGCGGGTACGCGCCCGGAGCCTGCGGTGTCCGTTCCCAGTGAGAAACCAACCAAACCGCGCGCCACCACAGATGCGGAGCCTGAACTCGAGCCCCCGCTGACGTAGTCTGGGTTGAAGCTGTTCATCACCGCGCCATACGGCGAGCGGGTGCCGACCAGGCCGGTCGCAAACTGATCGAGGTTAGTTTTGCCCACCACAATGGCCCCGGCGGCGCGAAGGCGCGCAATCACCGTGGCATCTTCGGCGGGATGATAAGTAAACACCGGGCAGGCGGCGCTGGTTGGCATCCCGGCTACGTCTATATTGTCTTTGACCGCAAACGGTACGCCAAATAAAGGGAAATCCGCCGGTGTTTTCTCTCCGGCCTTAATGGCCTGCAATAAAGCCTTTATTTGCTCATTAATTTGCTGTTCGCTGGCGATATAAATCCACGCATTATCCTGGCGTGAAATATTGGCCATTAATTGCTGATAAGCGTCTGACAACCTTTCCGGCTGGGGCTGGTAATCGGCTACCCACTGCGACAATAAAGCGACTGACATAAGCTGGCATCCCACCTGGTATACAAGATGGAATAGATAAAGCAATTACGATGCCAGATTATATTACTTGTTTATTATCAATGACTTTATATTAATAAATAAGATTTTATTATATTCAAAGCACCGCAACGGGGCGTTATTTTAGTGCGGGTGAATATTTAGAGGGATATATCTGGCGACGAAAGTAATATCCTCGCCGCCAGATAAGGTTATTTCCCGCTGCGGCGCGCGGAAACGGTGGCTAATGCCGCCCAGTCAAGATGTTCATCGCCGTGGGCCAGCGCATCGAGGTAGTTATCCCGCAACACGCCCGCAAAGCCCATTGGCACATTTTTATTTTCCGCCGCCTGCTGCGCCAGGCGCACGTCTTTCAGCCCCAGCTTCATGGTAAACCCGGCCGGGCTGTAGCGTGATTCGGCGATCATCGCGCCATAGTTTTTATACGCTGGCGCGGCAAACAGCGTGCTGGTCAGCATACCGAGGAAATCCCCGGCGGCCACATCATAGGCCCCCACCAACGCAGAAGATTCCCCCATCGCTTCGATGGCGCTGGCGAGCATAAAGTTAGCCGCCAGCTTCACCGCCGCAGCCTGCTCTGGCCTGTCGCCAAAGCGCCAGGTTTTTTGCCCCAGCACATCGAAGATCGGCTGCACGCTGTCCAGCAGCTCCGCTGGCCCGGCGGTAAGAATGTTGAGATTGCCTGCGGCGGCAACGTCCACACGCCCCAGTACCGGCGCGGCAATATACCGATGCCCGGTTGCGCTGGCTTTTTCCGCCATCTCATTGGTAAACGCGACGGAAACCGTGGCCATGTTGATCCAGATTGTGCCCTGCGGCAGTGCTTCCAGCGCGCCCTGCTCAATTACCACGCGGCGGCTAATGTCGTCGTCGGCCAGCATAGTGATTAACACTTCGCTGTCGGTGAAAGCGGCTGGTGTGGCGTGTATCGTCGCCCCTTTCGCTTTTAAGGCTTCAGCCGGTGCCGGAGAGCGGTTCCAGATGGCAACCTGATGCCCGGCTTTCAGTAGGTTTTCGGCCATTGGCTGGCCCATACCGCCCAGCCCGATAAATCCAATACGCATAATAACTCCCGACTAGATAATGGTGCCGCCGCGGGTCAACTGCTCGCGACGTTCTTCGGCTTCTTCTGTGTGGTGATTGCCTTTGTGGGCAATGGCGATACGCAGCCGCTGCTGCTGGGCATAGCGGTCTTCCCGCGTGAGCGCTGCGTCGTCGCTGAGTTCAATCAGTAGTTCGTTCATCGGAATGATGATGTCTTTGGCAATGGCGTCGTCTACGCGGCTGACAACGTCTGCAAGATGGGTCATGGCATGTTCCTTATCATGTGTTGCCCCTCACCCTAACCCTCTCCCCAGCGGGGAGAGGGGATAAAAACACCGACGTCCGCATTCCCCCTCTCCCTTCCTGGGAGAGGGCCGGGGTGAGGGTTAATAAAATTTAATCCAGCTTCGCTTTGGAGAAATCACTCCCCGCGAGGCTAACGGTATAACCGCTCACGTTGCTACGGGTCGCGTAGAAAGTTTTACCGTTCGCCAGCGCAATCCACGGCGCCTGCTGATAGTAAATTTCCTGCGCCTGCACGTAGAGCTTCGCGCGGGCGGCCGGGTCGCTGGTCAGCTTCGCTTTCTGTACCAGTGAATCGTAGTTTTTGTCACACCAGCGGGCGACGTTCGAGCCGCTGGCAACGCTGCCGCAGCCCAGCAGGGTATCGGCAAAGTTATCCGGGTCGCCGTTGTCGGACATCCAGCCAAACAGCGCCGAGGAGTGTTCCCCTTTCCGCATCCCGGACAGGTATTCGCCCCATTCGAAGGTGACTATTTTGGCTTTCACGCCCACTTTCGCCCAGTCACTCTGGATCATCTCCGCAATACGCCGCGAGTTCGGGTTGTAAGGCCGCTGCACCGGCATAGACCACAGATCGGTATCAAAGCCCTTCTCCAGCCCGGCCTGCTTCAGCAAGGCTTTGGCTTTTTCTGGGTCGTACCCGTAGTCTTTCAGATCCTTGTCGTAGCCCAGCATGGTTGGCGGGATCGGCGATTTAGCTACCGAGCCGGACCCCATAAAGATGGCGTTGACGATGGCTTTTTTGTCCACCGCATAGTTCAGCGCCTGGCGCACCAGCGCGTTATCGAACGGCTTCTTGCTGGTGTTGAACGCCAGGTAACCGACGTTCAGGCCATCGATGCTGTGCAGCGCCAGGTTTTTGTCCGCTTTAATGGCGTCGAACTGTACCGGGCTTGGCGCAGGGATAATCTGGCATTCATTTTTCTGCAGCTTCGCTAGCCGGGTTTGTACGTTCGGGGTGATGGAGAAAATCAGATGTTTGGTCGGGACTTCGCCTTTCCAGTAATTCGGGTTGGCGACGTAGCGAATCACGGAATCCACTTTGTAGTCCTGCAGCGCGTAAGGCCCGGTGCCGATCGGGTTGTTGTCCACGCGCTCCGGCGTACCGGCTTTCAGCATTGCATCCGCGTACTCCGCAGACAAAATAGAGGCAAAGTCCATACCCCAGTCGGCGAGAAACGCCGCATTCGGCTCGCTCAGGGTAAACTGGACGTGATAGTCATCCAGCTTTTTAACGTCCACGATGAGCTTGTCGAGGCCAACGTCGTTGAAGTATTCGTAGTTCGCCTGCGACACCTTGTGATACGGGTTATTGGCGTCTTTCTGGCGCATGACCGAGAACACCACGTCGTCGGCGTTGAAGTCGCGCGTTGGCTTAAAGAACTTGTTGCTGTTGAACTTCACGCCCTTGCGCAGGGTGAAGGTATAGGTTTTACCGTCGGGACTGATTTTCCATTCCGTCGCCAGCGACGGCACCGGCGTGTTGTCGGTCAGGCTGAAATCAATCAGGCGGTTGTACAGGGTTTGCGAGCTGGCGACAAAGCTTGGGCCAGAGCTGGCAATTTGTGGATTAAAGGATTCAGGAGAGGCTTCGGAGCAGTAAACCAGCGTGCTGTTGGCTGCCGCCATCGCGCTTCCTGCCGGGAGGAGCGCACTCAGCAGCAGGCCGAGCAGTGTTTTCCCTTTAGACATAGTGTTTGCCTTTTATTTGCTTGCCAAATGGTTGAGCTACTTATTATTTCTCACAGTAATAACAGCACAGCCCTTAGCGACAAGCAAATGACAAACCCTTCCTTTCTATACAATTGTGGCGGTTAAGGCGGGCGTTCAGGCCGAAGGCAAAACAAAACGCTGCAAAATTGCCCTGGCCCCGGGCGTAGCGCTGACATCGTTCGACAATGTCTGTTTATTTTCTTGCCTTAACGATGCCTGCTCGCTGCGGCTGGCGAGAATTTTGTTCATCACCGTTGCGGTGAATTCCGGGTGAAACTGCACCGACAGCGCATTGGGCGTGTAGCGGATGATTTGGTGAGGATCGTGGGCCGACGACGCCAGACAAACGGCCCCGGGCGGCAGCGCCAGGACGCTCTGCGCATGGCTTAAAAAGACCGGGAACGACTCAGGCAGATGACTCAGCGCCGGATCGTCTCGCCCTGCTTCTGTCAGTGCCACCGGCAGTTGCCCGACCTCACTGCCCTGCGGGTGATAATCCACTTTCCCGCCGAGCGCGTAAGCCATCAATTGATGCCCGTAGCACACGCCAAATAGCGGCGTACCGGCGGCAACAACGGTTTTAACCCATTCCGCCGTGCGTTCGCTCCACGCTTCATGCTCCGTCACCATCGACCATGAACCCGAAATCACCGCCGCCTGAAAGCTTTTTGGCGCGGGCAAAGGCTCGCCCAGAAACGGCCTGACGATGTTAAGTTCGACATCCGGGTGCTTTAATGCCTGCTCAAACCAGGCCGGCTGATCCCCCACGGCTTGCTGAATTTCCTCGGGGGGCCGCCCCATTTGCACCAACAAAACCGGCAATCTTTGACTCATATTTCGGACCTCTACAGCCATATAATGGCTTCAGAATTAGCACAGGCAACCCGGCTTGTCTCAGATAAAAAAGCGATAACGTAGAAGCTTTAGCCCACAACCTTCACGCCCTGCCCGGCAAAATCACGCCACAGGCAGGTCAGTACCGCAATGACCATCAGCGCCAGGGAGAGCAGCGAAATCGTAGTAAACCCGCGCTCGGTATAAAGCGGTCCGTAGCTACTGCTGCCGGCAAACACAGCCAGGTAAGTCACTGCGCTGTTCAATCCCATCAGCGTGCCGCGCTTGGCCGGGTCGATGGCCGTCAGGCGCTGAATCAGTAAGTTCACCCCCAGATGGTTCACCAGGCCAAGCACAAACAGCAGGCAGATAATCCCCACCAGCGAACCACCGAGCATCGCCAGGCCCAGGTAAACAAGGGCTACCACCAAAAGCACCGGCGGCATCAGGCGTTTAGGGCCAAACCGATCTACCATCCCGCTGAGCAAAGCGGCACAGCCGAACCCCGCCCCATAGGCAATCGCCACCCCGCCGTTGGCCGTCACCGGCAGGCCGAGATCCTGATGAAGATGGTCGCCCAAATAAGCATAAATCCCGTAAAACGCCGTCATAAACGCCCCGCACACCACCAGCAACGACTTGATGCCTGGCAGCCCCAGGGCAGACAGCGGTGAAGGCGCAATGCCCGCGGCCGGGCGATCCTGAATGTTCAACCTGACGAGCGCGATCAGCGCCAGGGCCGCCAGACAGCTCACGGACACATACACCGCGCGCCAGCTGAACAACTCTGTCAGCACCACGGAAAACGACACGCCGGCGATCATGCTCAGCGTCCAGCCGGTCAGCACCTTGCCGATGGTCCGGCTTTCACGCCCCGGCTCCGCAATGGCCGCCGCGCTGGCGTAAATCGCGGGCAGCGCGATACCGGAAGCTATCCCGGCAATCAGCTGAGCGGCAATAAATACCGCCACTGAAGGCGAAGCCGCGCAAAGCAGCAGCGCCGCGCCCAGCAGCATCATGGTGAATTTGAGCATCCGCGCCGAGCCGACTAAGTCGATCAAACGAGCCAGAAAAAGTGCGCTCGCCGCCGTTCCCAGGCCAAAAGCCGCCGCGGCCATCATCACAGTCGGCACTCCCGCGCCTATAGACGATGCCACTGCCGGCGCAATAGGCCCCAGCACCATTGAGTTGGCACCGATAACGCCGACGCAGCCGGTCAGCACATACACGGCTTTGGCGGGAGACAGAGACGGCTCTGGATGAAGTTCCAGACACTGGCTGTTTTTCATTTTTCTTCCTGACAAGGATTAAACTTGACTTACATTCGATAAAAACCAATTTTATCCGAATGAAATTCAGCGTCATTACTCAGGGGCAATATGAAAAAAGAAACAGACAGTATTAAGCAGAACGGTGCGGCAGAGCGAACTCTCGATGCCGCCGACCGAAGAATATTAGGCGCGCTGGTGGAGGACGCGACCATCAGCTACGCCGAACTCGGCGAAAAGGTCGCCCTTTCCGCCCCGGCGGTACACGAAAGAGTCAAACGCCTGAAGCGCTCCGGGGTGATCCAGCAGACGGCGGCCTTGCTCGACCCAAAGGCCATCAGCAAATCCCTGCTGGCCTTCGTGCACATTGATACCAAGGGCTGGGGAAAAACGCCGGATCTGCTGCGAATTTCCGCCTACCCGGAAGTGGAAGAGATCCATTCCGTCGCCGGGGACACGTCCATGTTGTTGAAGGTCCGCACCGAGGATTCAAGGGCGCTTGAGGCCCTGCTGGCGCATCTGTATGAGATCAACGGCGTGGTGGCGACCAGGACGTATATCGTGTTGTCCACCTATCTTGAGCGCCCTGTCCAGCCGGGCATTACCCGCGACTGGCCGGAACAGGACTAACGTCATTTCACGATATAGCGCGTTGAGGCAAAGTTATTCAGTATCTTATGGATAATAAAGGTCACGGCCAGGGTGCCGACAATCGCCACCGACACCGATGAAATACGGTACAGCGCGCTAAAAACGATATCCTGATTAGGGTGCATGTATTGCCCGAACATCAGCGCCAGCGTGGTCAGAATAGAAAACCCCACGCCCGGCCCGACCTTCTCAAACACGTGAATTCGCGCGGCCAGCAGCAGACCGAGGCTAATCAGCGGCATCAGCAGGATCAGGTGGCGGCTGAAATCGTAGATCACCAGCTGCACCAGAATCGCGTAAAGACACCCGGCAATCACCCCGACAATGCGCCACCAGGACGAAAGGATCGCCCCGCGAAAATGCATGGGGAACAGGGCAAAAATGCCCGCCATCAGCGCGGCCAGGGAATCATTCAGCGTGTAGATCTGGAACATGGTGAATAAGAGAGTCGCCGTTAACGAGGCGAGCAGTGTTTCATGCATCACCCGTGGCCCGTCCTTTTGAATCGCAGGCGGCGGCTTGCGCGGCTCTACGTCCGGCAGCAAATAACAGCTAAGCGCCGACAGCCCCACCGCCAAAAGGCTACCGATGATGTTAGAAAACATCAGGTCGCTCATGTCGGTGGTCGGGTAGCTCAGGAAATTAGCCATCACGCTTAAACAGACCACACCCATCGAGCCAAACAGAAAGAGCGGCCCCCGGCTCATCAGGTAGAAGCGCGTCATGTACATCAGGAACACAATCAGCGTCATCGGCAGCGGGTAATTCGCCAGCATCGCGAACAGCAGCGTCATTTCCACGCAGTTCAGCAGCGCGTTGGCGATCATCTGCCGGGCAATATGGCCGTTAAAAATGGGCACCAGCCCGGTGAGCATGATGGGGTAAACCACGTAGAACACCCCGTACTGCGTGTTAACCCAGCTGTAGACAAACATCCCCACGCAGCCCGCCATGACGATGCGCAGCATATGGCGGAAATCATTGCCGCTGAAGGGCGTCGGTGCATTGCGCTTCAGCGGGCCAAGAATAAATTTAATAAACATAATGCAGGTAGCTCACCAGCCTGATTTGCATCCCGCCGATAAACGACGCGAAAGCGGAAGGCGAATTGTAGAGCTGCACCGTGGCCCGTGCGCCAGCCGGCAGATCTGGCGTTGTCCCGTCTTCAAGCAGCAAATGAATACGCATGCGCTGCGCGTCCCTCACCCAGCGGTTTGAAGTTTCCGGCGCGGAAAGCTGCCCGTTGATAGCCTGCTGCCCCGGCAAAACGCCCGCATCTTTGCTGGTGACCCTGGCTTTGAAAACCTGCCCCGGCAGCCCGTCGAATACTATATCTGCCGTTGTTTCTGGGCGGGTTTTACTCAGGCTTTTCTCACGGAAGTCGGCCACGATATCGAGCTTGTCGTTAACCAGCGCCAGCGCGGGAGATCCCGCCCCGGCATACCAGCCCTCTTTCAGCTGTAAATTACTGATAATTCCGTCGCTGCTGGCAACCACGCGGGTGTAATCCAGATTGAGCCGGGCGTCGTTCAGCAGGTTACGGTATTTTTGCAGCGTGACGTTTTGATCCCCGCGTTCCCCGCGCGAAATCACCAGCTGTGCCAGCGCGGCCTGGAGGTTGTTGACGTTTTGCACCGCGCTTTGCCAGCGCGTAAAAGCCACGTCCAGATCCTGTTTAGAAATCAGGTTACCGCTGCTAAGTCCGTTAAAGCGGTGATAGCTGCGCCCGGCGTTGTCGGCATCCAGTTGGGCGGCTTTGATTTTTGCCCGCGCGGCACTGATTTGGGCGTCAATTTGCTGGTTGTCGAGCATCGCCTGCTGATAAGCAATTTCCGCGCGTTCAAGCTGATTCTGGTAAGGCTTATTGTCGATGTCGAACAGCACATCTCCTTTCTTCACCACGCTGTTATTGCTGACGTAGATATGCGTCACGTAGCCCGATACGCGCGATGAAACCGGGGTCACCACGCGCATCACGGTGGAGTCGGGGGTTTGCGGCACCCAGATGTCGGCGGCCAGAAAATAGCAAAACATCACGGCAAACAGCGCCAGCGTGACTTTTACCCAGCGGGTAAATCGTTGTTCAGGGGTCATAACTACTCGCTAAATGAGAAACACGCCGGGAGACAAGGCGTGAAAGAACTATCGAATTTTGATCATGTTGGCGGCCAGCAGGTTTACCGTCTGGCTGAACTGTTCTATTTGCTGAGCCGGAATGCCCTGCGCGACCTGCGCCTGGCAGCGCTCCACCGTTTCACTTACCGCCTTAATCGCTTTCTGGCCCGCAGGCGTCAGCGAGATAAATTTCACCCGTCTGTCTTTTTCGTCCGGCGTGCGGGTGACATAGCCCTCTTTTTCCAGCTGTGCCAGCGTGCGCGTCAGAGGCGGCAGGTCGATGCCCTGCGCCCGGGCCAGATCCGTGACGGTGATTTTCTCCCCCGCCACGCTGAGCTGCATCAGCGTCGTCCAGCTGCTTTGGGTCAGGCCGGTAAACGCCACGGCGTCATCCACGATGCCACGCCACAGGCGCACCAGCATCGCCAGGCGCATCCCCAGCGGGCGATCGGGAAAATCGACAATGTCGTATTTATCGTCATGCATCGGGTAATCCCCATGTAAATAGTCACCATGATAATTATCATGATAAGTATTTATTTGATGAATACAACTGACAATAACCAGGGGTAATTACTGAGGAAGTGGCAAAGACAAAAGCGCCCGCAGGCGCTTCCGGACAGCTGATGAACCGCTGGCAAGAGAAGAAATCTCAGACGGTTCGTTAAAAAAATTGGAAAATCAATTCATTGATTTTCGGCTGATAACCACAAAGAGGGAAAAACCACGCTTTTTCCCTCTTTGTCAGCAAAATAAAAGCGCCCGCAGGCGCTTTAGAAAAGAGGAGAAACGTTAGCTCAGGCGAGCAGCAATATCCGCCACGCGAGCGCCGTATTTCACGGCGGTGTCGAGGTCGCCCTGGGCAATTTGTTCGGCTCCAGCGTCAGCCGGAGACTGCACCAGCAGCCCAACTGAGCCACCCAGGTTGTTCGCGTCTTCGCGGGTTGCCGCCAGCGTGTTAGCCGGCAACTGGCCCAGGCTCACCCAAATGCCGCCGTGCTGAGAGGCCAGCGTTTGCATCCACTGCAGGCTCACCTGCTTGTCGCCGTTCAGGCTGGCGCTATTGGTGAAACCGCCGAACACTTTGTCCTGCCAGCCACGGGTGAACCACACTTTGGAGGAAGCATCGGCAAACTTTTTGAACTGCCACGGCACGTTGCCCATGTAGGTCGGCGCCCCAAAGATGATCCCTTTGGCGTCGTTCAGTTTTTGCCAGTCTGCTTCCTGAATATCGCCATTGCTGTCCACGGCGACGAGGTCGGCGTTTGCCCCTTGTGCAACATGCTCTGCCACACGTTTGGTGTGACCGTATCCGGAAAAGTAAATAACAACGATTTTAGCCATAATTTTTCTCGACATGGTTAGAGGGAAAGCCTCGGCCAGAAGGCCGCAAAATCGGGGTTCATCGTGTCTGTCTTTTTCTTTCTGGTCAAGAAGTTACCTACCAGTAAGTGACTTACTTCCGGGTAAGTATCGCCCGCATCTTACCGCCTCATTTTGTCTAATAGCCAGATAATTTACCCATTTTGCCGTCTCTTCTGCCGTTTGACTTAGGGCCGCTTCGTTAAACTGTAAAGCGTGAAGATGGCTCTCGGGTGAGCCGTTAACAGCAGGATTGATGACGTGGCAAAAACATTATTGCGCAGCGGATGCCTGGATGACTTTCTCGCGCTGGGCGAAAACGGTCAGGCAGTGTTTGATTCCGCGTTTCAAATACGCGAAACATTACGCCTTCGTAAACAGCAGGCCGTCGCCGACGCGCTGGCCATTCCCCAGCCCAATGACGAAGGCGACCGCGTTGACTGGTATGCGCCTCAGGAAGGCAGCGTCACCAGTTGGGCAGCCGCCAGCGACGAAGAGCGCCGCACCGCCCTTCGCTATCTGGATAATTGCTTATCCAACGTAGCCTCGCTCAGCTCACGCTGCCAGCAGGCGGAGAAAACCTCAATTCGCCTCTTTGGCGCACTGCTGGAAAAAGCTCTGCAGTTCCCCGGCAGCCAGCACGTCTACCTGGTGAACGGCAAGCCGGTGATCACCTTCTGGGGGTTCGTGAATCTTAACCAGGGCGCACGGGACGATGTGCTGGAATGCCTGCGGGTGGTGGAATCACGCGAGCCTGAAATTGCGTTTATCCCTGAAGAAACGATGCCGGAGCCAGAGCCACTGCCGGTAGAAATTAGCGAGCCAGAAAAGCCGCTGCTTGAAGCCCCGATGGCGGTTCAGGTGGATGATGATTCTCCGGTTTATAGCCTCACCGCAGTGAAAAAAGCCGCAGCCGAAGAAGAAAAACCGGCCCCGAGCCCGGAACCTGTCGCCGTAGCCGCGAAACCTCGTCGCCGCTGGCTGCTGCCGGTCGCCGCCGTGATTGCCGTTGCCATTGCGGCCCCGGTGGGTTATCTGCTGCTTAGCGGGAGCCAGACCGCGCCGGTCGCAACCGCCCAGGCCGAAGTCCCGCCTAAACCTATTGCGCCAGCGCCAATACAGGCCGTCGATGTGGCCAAAACCACCCTGCCGCTGACGCCAGCCGAAATTGTGGTGCCGCCTAAGCCTAAACCTGAGCAAGCGCCGGTTGCCGCGCCGGAAGAAAATTCTGAGCCAATTACCGTTGCCGCAGACGTGCCGAAAAATGCGTTAATTCTACCGGCAGAAGCCGTGAAAATTGGCTCCACTAAATTCCTCAACGGTACCTGGCGAGCACAGATCGATTTCAGTGACCCGATCACCGGTAAAGCGCCAAGCCTGCGCTACCAGATAGCCAACAACAAAGGCACGGTGCGCCTGGTGCACGGCGATAACATTGTCTGTAAAGCTGAGGTGTTTTCCGGCCTGCATCAAAACGGCGCGCTAATGATTAAAACCCGCGGCAGCGCGCGCTGCAGCGACAGCAGCCGCTACCCGATGCCGGAAGTGACCTGTAAAACCGGCAGCAACGGCGCCGCCGTTTGCACCGGCCGCTATGAAGGCGACAAAGTCATACCGATCACCTTCCGAAAAGTGAGTAACTGATCATGCTGGCGACCCTTTTTCACTACAAGCCGAGCGTCACGCTCATCAAAGACAGCGGCATTCAGTTCCTGGACTTTGGTCTTGCGCCGCAGACTAACGCCGCCCACGCCGGGCGCTTTGTGCGCCAGACGGCCAACGGCCCGCTGTTACGCCTTGATTACGATGTTGTGCCCGGGAAATTTACCCTACCGGGCGAAAACGGCACCGCGCCAGAAGTGGTGAAACCCGAAAGCACCATTACGCTTGGCCACTCCCTGCGGGTGATGGACAAAACCTGGCTGCCGCTGCCGTTCCTGCGCTTTAACCCGCCGCGTACCTTTGTGGGTGGACCGGATAACTGGGCCCGCGTGCAGGTGCGTGTTCTGGAGACGCCCGATTCCGCCGGGAATACGGTGCGCATCAGCATCGCGCTGGACAGCAAAATTTACGCGGACGATCACCCCGCCGCGCATCTGGCACCGACGGAAAACGACGTCCGCAACGGGGCCCGTTTTGCGCTGGCCTGGCACAACCACGAGATCAAAGATTTTCTCGACCAGACCTGGGTGGACGGCTGGCTGCGCGAAACCTTCACCCAGTTTGCCACCCGCGTGGAAGAGCGCACCGAGCGTGAGCTCGCC
Organism: Cedecea sp. B1(4); assembly: GCF_059414925.1. Classification (NCBI taxonomy): domain Bacteria; kingdom Pseudomonadati; phylum Pseudomonadota; class Gammaproteobacteria; order Enterobacterales; family Enterobacteriaceae; genus Cedecea; species Cedecea sp. B1(4). Next base: position 808,658 of record NZ_JCAHMZ010000002.1, read on the forward strand.
GCCGCTATGAAAGCCTTTGAATATCAGGCTCACTATCTGAATATTCTGGAGCTTATCGGCAACCAGCTCGCCGTGCCGGAAGTGAAGATCGTCACCGCCACGCTGCAATCCCCGCCGATTGACGTAGATCTAGTGCTGGATGTGGGGAACACCCACACCTGTGGCGTCCTGATCGAAGATCACGGCGAAGAAAACGACGGTCTGCGCCAGACGGCCGAGCTGCAGATCCGCTCCCTGAGCGAACCACAGCTGATCAACGACGCGATGTTTACCAGCCGCCTGGAGTTCAGCGAGGCAAAATTTGGCAAGCAGCATTTCTCCGTTGAAAGCGGGCGCGACGACGCCTTTGTCTGGCCTTCTATTGCCCGCGTAGGCGACGAAGCTCGCCGTATGGCCTGCGCTCGCCTGGGTACCGAAGGCGCCAGCGGGATCTCCAGCCCGCGCCGCTACCTGTGGGACGTCACGCCAGCTAGCCAGGACTGGCGCTTCAGCCAGATGGGCGTGAAAACCCAGCGTGAGCCGCTGGCGACCGCATTCCCGCTGATGAACCTGATGAACGACGACGGCCAGCCGCTGTATGCCCTGCCGATGGATGAACGTCTGCCGGTGTTTTCGCCGCAGTACAGCCGCAGCTCGCTGATGACTCTGATGCTGTGCGAGTTGCTCTCCCAGGCGCTGATGCAAATCAACAGTATCGGCTCCCGCCAGAGCATGGGGCACCCGACCTCGCCTCGCCAGCTGCGCAACCTGATTCTGACTTTACCTTCCGCTATGCCAAAACCGGAACGCGAGCTGTTCCGCCAGCGTATGCAGGAGGCGGTCGGCCTGGTGTGGAAAGCGATGGACTGGCACCCGACCGACGAAGGCTTCACCCTCGAGCGAGACAAAAAGAAAAGTATCGTGCCGGTGCCGGAAGTGCAGATGGAGTGGGACGAAGCCACCTGCGGCCAGCTGGTCTGGCTGTATAACGAGGCGCTGGTGAACTACGCCGGGCAAACCGGGCGCTTCTTTGAAAGCCTCGCCCGCCCTGACCGCACCCTGACGCCGGACGAACCCGTCGGCAAAACCCTGCGCGTGGCGTCGATTGACATCGGCGGCGGCACAACCGATATGGCGATCACCCAGTATCAACTGGACGACGGCGTGGGCAGCAACGTGAAAATCGCGCCGCGCCTGCTGTTCCGTGAAGGCTTTAAAGTCGCCGGGGACGATATTTTGCTGGACGTGATTCAGCGCTGCGTCCTGCCTGCGTTGCAAGCCCACATCCACAAAGCGGGCGTAGCTGACGCGCCAGGCCTGATGACCACGCTGTTTGGGGAATCCGGCCGCATGGACACCCGCGCCACGCTACGCCAGCAAACTGCGCTCCAGCTGTTTATTCCGCTTGGCCATGCAGTGCTTTCTTTCTGGGAAGAGAGCGACCCGGAAGAGCCGGATTCGGTGCTGGAAGCAACCTTCGGCGAGTTACTGACCCAGCAGCCAACCCGCAACGTGATCAACTACGTTCAGCAGGCCGTGCAGCATGAGTTGCCAGCCGACGCGCCGCAGTTTGACATCATGAGCGTGCCGCTGCAGGCGGAAATTGCCGCGCTGCAGGATGCACTGCTGGCGGGCCAGTTTACCCTCACCGCGCCGCTGCAGGCGCTGTGCGAAGTGATCAACCATTATTGCTGCGACGTGCTGTTAGTCACCGGTCGCCCTGGCTGTCTGCCTGGCGTACAGGCGCTTCTGCGTCACCTGCAGCCGGTACCGGTTAACCGCATTGTCTGGCTCGATAACTACCAGACCCACGAGTGGTATCCGTTCAGCCAGCAAGGACGCATCGGTAACCCGAAATCTACCGCCGCGGTGGGCGCGATGTTGTGCAGCCTGGCGATGGATCTGCGCCTGCCGAGCTTTAACTTTAAAGCCGCCGATATTCAGGCCTATTCCACCGTGCGCTACCTGGGCATGCTGGACGGCAACGACCGGCTGCTGGAAGACAACGTTTGGTACCGGGATATCGATCTCGACAGCCCGCAGGCAAGCCTGGACACCCGAGTCCACTTCCCGCTGCGCGGCAACGCCTGCCTGGGCTTCCGTCAGTTGGATAACGCCCGCTGGCCAGCCACGCCGCTCTACACGCTGGCAATCAACTCGCCGCAGCTGGCGAAATCAATTGCCGGAGACGGCGTGCTGAACGTGCGCCTGAAGCAGACCCGCGAGGCCGAGTCATTCAGCCTTGCCGAAGCCTGGCTGTCGGACGGCAGCAAAGTCCCCCTCGAACAACTGAGTTTTAAACTGAATACCCTCGCCGGCAGCTACAGCGGGGCGACGCATTACTGGATAGACAGCGGGAGCGTATACCAAAAATGAAGCAGTTAACTACCACGCTCAGCCATCTGGTGAACTGGGTTCAGATGACCCGCACTTTCTCTCCGCTGCTCGACAATGAAGCGGACAGTCTTTTGGCGCGCCTCCAACAGCTGAGCGAACGCCACCGTCGCATCAGCGCGCTGGAGGACGCTCCGCTGACGCTAGGCATTTATGGCCACGCCCTGGACGGCAAAAATCATCTGCTGAATACCCTGCAGGGCAGCCCGAATAGCCGCATTGATATTCAGCTCGGTGATAAACGGCTGGACTACCTGACGCACATCAACCCAGGCCATACGCCAGCGGCGATGGCGGTGCGCTTCAGCGCCCAACGGCCGCCTGAAGTAGAGAATTACCCGCTGCTGCTGACGCTGTTTAGCGAGGCCGAACTGGCGCAGCAGTTTATCAACAGGTATCACGCCTCTGACGCGCCCCGTCTGGCAACGTCAAGCGCGGTTGCCCTGCGGCTGACCGAACTGGAGTCCCGCCGTCTGTCTGCCGCTGCACCAGGATTAACCCGTGAGCAAACGGCCGATCTGCTGTACGGCTACCACCGTCTCCAGCGCCGTCAGCATCACCTGGATGAGCGCCTGGTTTACCGCATCGCCGAGCTTGCACCTTATCTTTCGACAGAAGATCGCGCCTTGCTGTTCGCCCTGCTGTGGGGCGAAGATAGCGCCCTGACGGAAACCTGGCTGCGGCTGGCGCAGGCCTTGCAGCATTTGGGCTGCGTGGAACAGGTTCTGGCTCCGGCAAGCCTCGTGGTGGACAGTTTCCTGCTGCCTGCCGAAGGTTTTCTCATTCCTTCCGGCCCGGAAGACGCACCAGAACAGGCGGATGTGATGGTTTGCCCGCTGGTGGGAAACCAGCCTGGTTCTCACCTCAGTCTGCCGCAGAACGACCTCGCGCTGCTGTGCGCCGAGGTTATTTTCACCCTCAGCCAGCCGACTGCGCTGAGCAACGTGGATTTACTGGATATCCCGGCGAGTCAGCTTAGCTGGTACACCACCCGGCTTCAGCCGGACACGCTGCTGGTGTGTAACGCCGTCAGCGAACGCAGTGAAGTTCAGGCGACGGGGAAAGCGCTGGCATGGTGGGTAGACAGCACCCAAAGCCCGGGGCACAGCTCGCTGCCGGGCCTGGTCTGGGCCATCACGCCGTTTGACGCCCGCTTTACGCTTGGTGCCAGCCTGGACGACGGCGTTCAGCGCCTGATTGGCAACCCGGGCAAGCGCTGGGGCACGCTGCAGGCGCTGGACAGCAGAAACATGCATCGCCTGCTGGAATGGCTAACCGATGCGCTAAATCCCACCCGCCGTGAACAGCGCCTCGCCGCCCTACGCGGTGAGTTGGAAACGCAAATCGTCGAACTGTTCCAGCGCTTTATTGACGCGCAGCAGGCCACCCCACAGCAGGCTCGCCAGCAGGCAGAAGATCTGGTGCGTGCTCTGCAGGCCCGAGCGACCCAGCACGGTGATTTGCTGGCAAGCCTGGTGCCATCCCGGGATGCTCTGCAGCAGATCTGGCTGCAGCACCAACAGCAGCATCAGCCTAAACCGGAAGGCTTTGCGCTGGAGATAGACTTGTTTGCCGACGCGGCCGAGCATGTTGCCCCTCAGACCGAAGGCATCAGCTACGCCCGCGCCGTGCACCGGCTTTGGGTTAACCACCTGCGTCTGCTGGGCCAGCGTCGGGAAGCCGCACACCAGTTTGGCCTGGACAGCGTTCAGCTTCAGGCGCTGTGCAACACGCTGATCGTCGCCAGCTACCGGCTGGATGTGCCGATGGGGCTGGAACGCAGCATGCAAAACGGCGACTCCGGGCTTGAGCTGGATATTTCCCGTGCCAGCACGGTGCTGGGTGATTTTATTGCCTGGCTGGGCTACGCCAGCGTGCCGGTTTCCGCTCGCCCGGCAAGCCGGGTCAATAAAGGCCAGGCCGTGTTTGCCCCCCCTGCCCAAGCGGATATCAGCCGTCGACTGACAAAACTGGGCGAGCAGCCAACGCGCGGCAACGCCAGCTACGTTTACGACTGGCTGGTCGCGCTATATACCCGGGCCACGGAGAATATCGGCTATCAAAACCCGCTGGATATTAATGAGAAGCAGCGGCAGACGCTGGTGAAGCTGCTGGGATGAATTTGGGGCGCCAGTCCCTCACCCCGACCCTCTCCCCAAAGGGGATAGGGGGAAAATAAAAGGTCAGAACAGAACGCAATCTATTCCCTCTCCCCAAGGGGCGTGGGAGAAACAACAGGTCAAAACAATAGGTCATCTATTCCCTCTCCCTTCCAGGGAGAGGGTAAGCAGCGACGCCGCCGTCGAATGCATTCGTAACAAATTCTGGCAGGTGGTAACCCATTAACTTTCCCGCTACAATCCGCCCACCCATTCACTCAACATATATAAGGAGGATCCCCATGATGTCTTGTGAGCGCTTTAACCGTTCGCATACTTTTGGCGATCGTCTCTGCTCAAGCGTTATCGGTTCCGTGCTGCGATAACTTCGGCTTGAGCGAAGAAACTTACTGAATCCCTTCTCTCGGGCTTACCGGGTTATCATCAGCGTTATACGACGAGGCGTTTGCACGCCATAACTCTTGAGTAAGCACATATGAGCACTTTATTAACCGCCCAATCTCTGCACCTCGACACCGCTTTCGGTTCGCTGCTGGAGTCCATCACTTTTACCCTGAAAAAAGGCGACCGTATTGGCCTGATCGGTCATAACGGCTGTGGCAAAAGTACCCTGCTGAAACTGCTGGACGGCACTATTTCGCCCACCAGCGGCTCGGTGACGCGGGCGGCTAGCTGCCTGATGGCAAGGGTTGAACAGCATCTGCCGGAAAGCCTTAATACGATGACCATGCTCGATGCTGTGCTGGCGCAAATTGAGGAAAACCAGCGAGATAGCGAATGCTGGCGGGCGGAGGCTTTGCTGGCAAGTATGGGCTTTAGCGAAACGGACTGGCGGCTGACTTCCGGCACGCTGAGCGGCGGGCAGCATACTCGCCTGCTGCTGGCGCGAGCGCTAATTAGTGAACCAGATTTACTGCTGCTGGATGAACCCAGTAACCACCTGGACTTGCCCACGCTGCTGTGGCTGGAACAGTTCCTGCGCGGCTGGAGCGGCAGCTTCGTGCTGGTCTCGCACGACCGCAGCCTGCTGGATAACGTCACCAACGGCAGTTGGATTTTGCGCGATCGTTCGCTGCATTTCTTTGCGCTGCCGTGTTCTCAGGCGCGCAGTGCGCTGGAGGAACGGGACAGAACCGATGCCCACCGCCATCAGGCGGAGCAAAAGGAAATCGACCGTATTACTGCCAGCGCCAAACGGCTGGCAATTTGGGGCCGGGTCTACGACAACGAAGACCTTTCCCGAAAAGCCAAGCAGATGGAAAAGCGCATTGACCGGCTGAAGGACGAGCAAACTGAGCTCACGGCGGGCAGCCAGTGGCAGCTTAAGCTGAAAGGTGAAGCGCTGATTGCCGACAGACTGCTGGAGCTGGAAGCGCTAAACGTTCGGCCTGCGCCGGAGTGTGAACCGCTATTCACCCTGCCGTTGCAGCGAGTGAAAAGCGGCGACCGCGTGGCGGTGATAGGCCGAAACGGCTGCGGCAAGTCGTCTCTGCTGCGCCTGCTTTGGCAACAGTACCAGCAGTCAGAGCGTGAGGACGCGATTCGCCTGCATCCTCGGGTGCATCTGGGGTATTACGACCAGACGCTGCACCAGCTTAACGACGGTGATTCGCTGCTGGAGGCGCTGGAGCCGTTTGCCCCTCTCAGCGAACAGGACAGGAAAATGGCGTTAATCAGCGCCGGATTTCCGTGGCTGCGACACCAGCAAGCCGTCAGTACGCTGAGCGGCGGAGAGCGTTCGCGTCTGCTGTTCGTTGGCCTGACGCTGGCCCGCTACTCCCTGCTGATGCTGGATGAACCGACCAACCACCTGGACATGGAAGGTAAAGAGGCGCTGGCGGAAACGCTGCAAACCTTTGAAGGTGGCGTGCTGTTAGTGACCCACGACCGCGAGCTGATAGCCAAAGGCTGTAACCGCTTCTGGCTGGTGGATAACGGCGTGCTGAGCGAATGGAACGACCTGGACGCGCTGTACGCCCTGCTGACCACAGAGGAAAGCGGGCTGCCGCTGACCGAAGTGAAATCCCAGCCAGAGCAAGTTATCCAGCAAGCAACGCGCTATAGAGAAAGCGATGCGCTGCTGGAACGACTTATCGAGCTGGAGGAAAAGCTGGCGGAGGACGTGGCGCGCAAGGAAAAGCACCAGAAACCTGCGCTGCAAAAACAGTGGCGGGAAGAAATTGAGGCGTTAAATAAAAAGTTAGCGATTTAAAGCCAAAGCCATCCTTCGGGATGGCTTTCAGGCCGCTGACAAACCTCTATCAATAGAAGAAATACAAGACGATCCGTCAAAAGAAACAGGAAAATCAATTCATTGATTTTCGGCTGATAACCACGAAGAGGGAAAAACCACGTTTTTTCCTCTTCGTCTGTCACCAAAAGCCATCCTTCGGGATGGCTTTTTTATTACGCCCTGCACTGCTCGGCGAGCACCCTGGCTAGTCCGGCGGGGTTTTCCCAGGACATAGAGTGCCCGGCGCTCGGTACGATGGCGGTCGTCACCCCGGCCTGCTGGAAAGCGGTGAAATCTTCATCCGGCAGCGAAAGCTCACCGAAAATAAGCGTTTTGGGGATTTTTAGCTGAGCAAAAAGCTGATACCAGTCCGGTTCGATGCCGCTTACCAGACTAACTGCGGCGCGCCATACAGCACTGGGATCGCTATTATGCAAGCTGCCGGACCACGGATTTGCCGCGTTAGCCGCGATTGCTTTTTGGTAACCATGAGCCACGAATTCGTCTTCGGTCTGCGCGGCAATCATGCGACTATACATCCCGCCGCCGGCGCGGAAATTGGGCTCCGACACCATCAATCCTGCGATTTTCCCTGGCATCGACGCCGCCACTTCAATGGCGATGCTGCCGCCCATGCTGTGCCCGTAAAGAAAAAAGCGATTTAACCCTAAATGATCCACCAGTTCGCCCACGACACTTGCCTGCTCACGGGTGCTGTAGCCGTAAGATCGCGGCCTGTCGCTGTACCCGCTGCCGGGGAGATCGATGAGAATGCTACGCCGGGAACTCCATGCCGGATCGCTGACCACGCGGGGATAGTCATAAGAGGAAGCGCAGCCAAGGCCATGAATGAACAGGAGCGGCACACCCCCGCCGGGTAAATCCAGATAGCGCACCCGACATTGCGCCGTGGCGGAGAAGAAGTTTTGCATCAGCATTCCCTTTTCTTACAATAACTGTGTTTATATACAGTATACCGTATTTTCCTGCCACTCCTTTCTCTAAAATGCGCCTGGCCCGCCTGGCATCATTGGCTTGCTCCTCTGCCGCAGGCGACAAAGGAGCAAGGGCAAAAATTACTTCAGGGGTTCGGGCAGCTTAATCACCCAGAAATCGTTTTGTGATTCTGGTTTTTCCAGCGGCTTCAGCTCAATTTTGGTCGCCACTTCCGCGCCGTCTTTCAGCAGGTGACCTTTGCCGTCCACCTGGTAGTCATCGGCGTTCGCCAGCACGGCCTGCAGGCCAAAATCGTTGTCGTTGATCACGGCAATCGTCTGATTATCAATCAGCGCTATGCCTTCGGCTTTTTCCTGCTGCCAGCCCAGCTTGCGCAGGTCGACAACCTCTTTTTTGCTCGCCAGCTTGATGCCGCGCGCCTTCAGTTGCTCAGCATCATCAAACTCCGGGGCTTTTTCTTTATCGAACCCGGTCAGATCGGACGCGCCGTTCAGGTCAACCACGTAGACCAGGTTGCGCATCTGTTTGTTTTTGTCACCGCCTTGCTCAATCAGCAGCAGGCGGTGGTTGTCCAGCGCCACGATATCGCCAATTTTGGCATCTTTGGCTTTTTTATAGACGTCCACGTCGATCGGGTAGCCGTACATTTCGGTTTTACCGGTCGCCGGGTCGAGGCTGACCAGACGCGTGAACTGCGCGCTGTTTTTGGTTTTGCCGTCAATATCCAACGTGCTCTGCACCGCCGCAATAATCCGGCCATCCGGCATGCGGGTGATGCCTTCGAACCCACGGTTAGGCTGGCGCCATTTGACAATATTCGGCAATCCGCCCGCCACGCCCTGTTCACCGTGCTCAGCCTGCGGGCCATATTTTTTCAGGATTTTGCCGTCAGCATCCACATGGATAACGAACGGGCCGTACTCGTCGCACAGCCAGTAACCGCCCTTGCCGTCCGGCGTGATGCCTTCTGTGTCCAGCCCGCGCTGGTCACTCTTCAACTTCTGGAGCGTATCGCTCAGGGCAATTTCATTGGTTGCGCCAATCAGCCCTTCTGGCAGCGGCAGCCCGCTAATCTGCCCCTGCGCATCATGCAGCGGCTTCGCGTCGATAGCTTCGGCTTTACCGTTGCTCACGCGGATGGTCATCAGCAGCGGCGTGAAGTCAGGATTTGCAAAAATCTTGGATTCTTTTTTCCCGGCTTTCGGCGAGTCAGCATTGGGCCCGCGATCCGTCACGGTAGTAAAGATCAGGTCGTCGCCCTGCTTGCCCATAAAGGTCAGGCCCGAGCCAACGCCTACCGGCAGTCCATGCGGGAAGTTAGCGGCGTATTCACCTTTGTAGGCCACGCTGTCCCCTTGCGGAAACGTGACAACGTAACGTTCAACCTGCGCATCCGCAGCGTGACCAGCCAGAGGGAATACGGTACTGCAAAGTAAGGCAAGTGTTTTTAATTTCATGGTTTTTATACATATCGGTGGTTGAGGTACCGGAGTTATAAAATAGCCAGATGACAGTAAGATTACACTTTGTGCTCTAAATTTCCCGCCCGGTAAATATCCCCTTCCTGCTGCCGATAACCCTACAGCCAGCAGTGTTGAATGCTCTTCAGCGCGGCCTGGGATAAGAATATTTCACCGACTTAAGGATTTAGTATGTCAGTCAGGCGTTTTTCGATTTTGGTTTTCAGCACGCTGTTGCTTATTTTTCTCGCCAGCACGGCGTCCAATATTTGGTCTCTTACCCGCAGCAACCATGCCCTCAATGACGTCAACAGCGAAATACGCGTAGTGTTATCCGTCATTGACCCCATTAACCACAGCCGCACGATGCGCGTTCGCGCCATGCAGGCCATTCAGGAGATGGAATCCGGTAACGCCGAGCAGGCTAGCCAGAGCCTGGCTGGGGCAAAAGAAGCGCTGGGTAAAGCAGACACCAGCTTTAAGGCTTACCTTGAAGCGACGAAGCAGTCCGGGGAACAAGCGCTCGCCGATGACTATAAAGCCGCCTGGCTCGCCTATCGTGACGGAGGGCTGCTGCCTCTGTTAGAGGCCGCCCAGGCCAATGACAAAGCCCGCAGCGCGGAACTGGTCACGGGCGCCATCCCGGCGCTCGATCGCGGGTTCGAAATCACGCTGGATAAGCTGCTGGCATTCCGGGAGCAACACGCACACCAGCTCAACGCCGACGCGCAGGCAGGTTTTCAGTCGAGTTTTGTCGCCATAGGCCTGTTTGCCGCGCTGTTTATCGCGATTCTTGCCGCCGTGTTTGTTTTGCTGAAAGTTCGCGTCCTCAAAGAGCTGGACACCGCGAAGGCACACTGCGCTGAAATTGCCAACGGCCTGCTGCACCGTTCCATTGATATCAAATCCAATGATGAAATCGGCCAGATGATGCACAGCCTCGAGCAAATGCGCCTGTCGCTCACCGAAATCATCAGCCAGGTACGCGAGTCCAGCACCACCGTCGGCTATGCATCAGAAGAGATTGCGGCGGGTAATACCGACCTGTCCGCTCGCACCGAAGAGCAGGCGGCGTCGCTGGGTGAAACGGCGGCCAGCATGGAACAGTTGACCGTCACGGTTAAACGGACGTCAGAAAGCTCGCATCAGGCCAATACGCTGGCTAACGGCATGCGCGCGGCGGCCAGCGAAGGTCAGCAAATCGTCGACCAGGTTATCGGCTCTATGCGCAATATCGAAACCAGTTCCGGCAAAATCGACAGCATTATTTCCATCATCGAAGACATCGCCTTCCAGACCAATATTCTTGCCCTTAACGCGGCGGTGGAAGCCGCACGAGCCGGGGAGCAAGGTCGCGGTTTCGCGGTGGTCGCAGCGGAGGTACGCAATCTCGCCCAACGCTCTTCCGTGGCGGCAAAAGAAATTAAAGAGCTGATAGAGCTGTCCGGCCAGCAGGTCACCAACGGCAGCGAGCTGGTCAACCGGGCCGGGGAAAGCATGAAACGCATCGCTACGTCGATTACCCAGGTCACCACGCTGATGGCTGAGATTGCCGTCTCTACCGATGAGCAGAGCCGCGGCATTGAGCAGATTAATCAGGCCGTGCTGCAAATGGACGTGGTCACCCAGCAAAATGCCGCGCTGGTTGAGCAGGCCTCTGCCGCCGCGCATTCCCTAAAAGATCAGTCGCAGCGGCTCAATGAGTCGGTTTCAGTGTTTAAACTCGCCTGATAACCCTGGGGCTACCTCAACGCGCTTTGGGGTAGCCTTTGTTAAGTTTCTGTAGCGATAAAGATTGATCTGCGTCACAGTCTGCCGTTAAATACAGTCTCTTGTTACTAGTCTGTTACTCATCATGATCGTTCGCCCGCATCAACACTGGTTGGCTCGCCTCTTCGTCTGGCACGGCTCAGTGCTGGAAAAGATTTATTCCCGCCTGCTGCTGAATCTGCTGCTTTCTATTAGCGTTATTTTTTTCCTGCCGTGGTACGAAACCCTCGGAATCAAGCTCACCATCGCGCCATTCAGCATTCTCGGCGTGGCTATCGCCATTTTTCTCGGGTTCCGCAACAGCGCCTGCTACGCACGCTTCAACGAAGCGCGTCTGCTGTGGGGCCAGTTGGCCATCACGTCGCGCTCTTTGTTACGCGAGGTGAAAACGCTGGCGGGGGATCAGCCCGAAACGGTGCAGCGGTTTGTGAATTTACAGGTCGCCTTCTGCAACAGCCTGCGCATGACGTTGCGCAAAAAGCCGCAGCAGGAAACGCTTAGTCGTTACCTGAGCCCGCAGGATCTGGCCTGGGTCAGCGCAAGCCATGCGCCGTGTAACCGTATTTTGATGCTGATGGGCAGTTGGCTGAACCAGCAGCGCGAGCGAGGCGTGATTTCCGACGTGCTATGGCGCAGCCTGGATAATCATCTGAACGAACTGTCGGCGGTGTCCGGCGGCTGCGAACGCATTATTTCTACGCCGATGCCCTTCGCCTATAGCCTGATTCAACACCGCACGGTGTATATCTTCTGCATCATGCTGCCGTTTGCTCTGGTGACCGACCTCCACTACATGACACCGTTTGTTTCCGTGTTTGTGTCGTATACCTTTATTTCCCTCGACTCGCTGGCTGAAGAGTTGGAAGATCCCTTTGGTACCGAGGACAACGACCTGCCGCTGGATGCTATTTGCGTGGCGATTGAGCGTGATTTACGGGATATGAACGATGAGGTGGAGAAGCCAGAGGCGCTGCAGCCGAACCGGCATTATCGGCTGAGCTGATTTTACCCTATCCCTAACCCTCTCCCTTTAGGGAGAGGTGACAACTCTGTCAAAACGCCACGCCAAACAATCCTGCCAGCTTGCGCTTCCCGCTCTCGGACACGTGCAGCTCACGACTGACCAGATCCCGCCGCATCCACCCTTTTTGTTCGCAGGTATGCAGCAACGCTTTGCCTAGCTGCCCTCCCAGATGTTCGCGTCTTTCACTCCAGTCCAGACAGCCGCAGGCGTAGCGCCGGCGCGAGGCCCCGCTTTCCACGTTTACTCCCAGAAGCAGCAATTGTTCTTCCCCCCTGGCGGTGACCACATACTCTTCCCCCTCCAGCCAGCGAAGGCGAAATAATGCGTCATGGAGTGCCACGGCGATCTCTCCCGCCATATGGTCATAGCAGGTTCTGGCGTAGCGAAGATTGCCGGGAGTTTTGGTGCGCATAGTCGCGTCATCGCGGCCAACCAGCCCCATTAATCCTTCCAGCGCCCCGGCAATTTGGCTGCTGTGAAGCCGGTAGTAACGATGTCGCCCCTGCTGCACGCAGGCAATCAGCGATTGCTCCATTAACTTTGCCAGATGGCTGCTGGCCGTGGACGGTGCCACATTAGCCATGATGCTCAGTTCAGTTGCCGTCCAGGCCCGGCCATCCATTAACGCGCACAGCATGCTGGCCCGGGTTTTGTCCGCAATGGCGGCGGCAACGGCGGCAAGCCGGGTTTCGAGAAAATCTGTTTCCATATTTCGATGCTCAGCGAAGCGTCCTGTCTGACGATGGATTAGGGTTAGCAGGAGATAACAATAAGGAGCAACCTGATGATCGCCGTAATCTTTGAAGTCCTGCCTGCAGAAGGACACTATAGCCGCTATCTTGAACTGGCGGCAGAGCTAAAACCCCTGCTTGCCGATATTGATGGGTTTATTTCCATTGAACGTTTTCAAAGCCTTAGCGAACCCGGAAAAATCCTGTCGCTTTCGTTCTGGCGCGATGAGGCCGCCGTGCTGCAATGGCGCAATCAGGAATTACACCGCAGCGTTCAGCGCCAGGGCCGCCACTCGGTCTTTAGCGATTACCGGCTCAGGGTGGCGGACGTGATCCGCGATTACGGCATGTTTGAGCGCGAACATGCTCCGCAGGATAGCCGCCACGCACATAAGGAAAACGCTAATGAATGATCTCAGCCTGAGCCTTGCCATTGCCGCTACTTTTGTGCTCGCTGGCACCGTCAAGGGCGTCACGGGGATGGGGTTACCTACCGTCGCCATGGGGATTCTGGGGTCATTGATCTCCCCGGTGGCGGCGGCTGGCATGCTGCTTTTACCCTCTTTCCTGACCAATATTTTCCAGCTTTATGAAGGGGGCAACCTGGCGGCATTGCTCCAACGCCTGTGGCCGATGATGCTAACCATTGTGCTGGGTACCCTTGGCAGCAGCAGTTTATTGGCCTCGGGCAGTAGTCATGCAACCACCGTGGCGCTGGGCATTGCCCTGATCGTCTATGCCTTATGGACGTTGTTTGCCAGGCCGCTGCACGTTCCCGCCCGCCACGAGCGCTGGCTCTCGCCGCTGATCGGCCTCCTCACCGGTTTATTGACCGGTGGCACGGGCGTGTTTGTGATCCCCGCCGTGCCCTATATTCAGTCGCTTGGGCTTGAGCGCGATGAACTGGTGCAGGCACTCGGGCTGTCCTTTACCTTTTCAACCCTTGCACTGGCCGCCGGGCTTTGGTGGCACGGCGCGCTACAGGAAATCGCCATTAGCACGTCCGTCATGGCGGTTGTCGCCGCGCTTATCGGCCTGTTTGCAGGCCAGCGTATCCGCAGGCGCATCAGCCCATTAGCCTTCAAGCGCGGCTTCCTGATCTGCCTCGTTCTGCTTGGCGGTGATATGGTGCTCCGCGCGCTGATTTAGGCGAAAGGCAAACCTTCATCTTTCCAGCCGGTGATGCCGCCCGGCATCACCTTCACTAGCCTGCCGAGCTGTGCCAGTTTCAGTGCCGCCCGGTCGGCACCGTTGCAGTGCGGCCCGGCACAGTACACCACAAACAGCGTGTCCTCGGGCCATTCAGCCATGCGGGATTCGGTGATAAGTCGATGGGGTAAATGAATAGCCCCCGGCAGGTGCCGTCGGGCAAATGTTTCATCAGAACCCACCACGTGCAGCAGCACAAAATCTGGATCGCCACTCTGGATCGCCGCGTTGACGTCGGCACAGTCGGTTTCAAGCGACAGTTTGTGCAGGTAATGCGCGGCGACGGTTTCTGAGGCTGCAGCAGGGTGGTCAGTCACGTAGCTCATGTTTATCTCCTTTTGGTTTGAGCTTTGATTCTGACGCCGCGACGGATGCTTGACAGCTGGCACGAATGACGATTAGCGTAAATATCATGACAAAATTAGCCTCCCTGCCTAAAAACCCTCTTGTCGTCACGCTGGCTTACGACGGCCTTTGCACGTTCGAATTCGGCGTTGCCGTAGAAATTTTCGGCCTGCCGCGCCCCGAGCTGGGTGAGAATTGGTATCGCTTTGCCGTCGCCGGCATTGAGCCTGGCGAGCTGCGGGCGATGGGCGGTATTCGCCTGGCAGTTGATGGCGGGTTGGATTTGCTGGCTGAAGCCAGTTTGATTGTGGTTCCTGGCTGGCGCGGGATCGATCAACCCGTGCCAGAGTCGCTTATTGCGGCATTGCGGGCGGCACATGCGCGCGGTGCACGTCTGATGTCCATTTGCTCCGGCGTGTTTGTGCTGGCGGCAACTGGCCTGCTTGATGGCAAGCGGGCAACCACCCACTGGCGCTACACGGAAGCGCTGCAGGCGCGTTACCCGGCGATCAAAGTGATCCCGGACGTGCTTTATCTGGATAACGGGGATGTTTTGACCTCGGCGGGCAGCGCGGCGGGCATCGATCTCGGCCTGCATCTGGTGCGCCGGGATTTTGGTGCCGCAGCGGCCAACAGCGTTGCCCGGCGCTTAGTCGTGCAGCCTCATCGCGAGGGCGGCCAGGCGCAGTTTATCGAACAAGCCGTCCCCGTAGAGTACGAAGGTGAGCGGTTTGCGCCGCTGTTTGATCACCTGCAGCGCCATTTAAGCGAGCGGCACTCCGTGGCAAGCCTGGCCGCCTATGTCGGCATGAGCCCGAGAACTTTTTTACGCCGCTTCGAAGCCGCGACGGGCAGCACGCCCGCCGCCTGGCTGCTGCAAACCCGCCTTAAACGCTGCCGAGAGCTGCTGGAAAACAGCACACTGCCGATAGAGCATATTGCCGAACAGACGGGATTTGGCTCAGCGGCGACGTTGCGTCATCACTTCCGGAAACATCTTCGAACGTCTCCCGCCACATACAGAAACGCATTTACTTTACAAAACGAATAATTTACCAGCGGTTAGGGATTGTTTAAGTTGTGTACGGTATGATAGCTCCACTCATCTGAGTAAACCCTTTTTTATCACGCGAGGTATTTCTATAGAAATGCAGTAATCTGGAGGATTAACTATGTTAGGGAACATGAACGTATTTATGGCAGTACTGGGATTCATCTTATTTTCCGGTTTTCTTGCCGCCTGGTTTAGCCACAAATGGGATGACTAATGAACGGTGACCTTCCCCCACCTACGACGCCTCTCGCGAAATAAACTTTCCGGGAGGCGTTTTCTTTTCTGCGCCACCGCGGTGGAGGATTTGCTAACAAAAAAATACAGCGCGTAATGAGTAAATCGGCACAATTTGTTGTCTTCCTATACGGAATCAACAAAAGCAGACTGGATTCACTCTGGAGAATTTATGCGCAAGTCAACAAAAGTAGCGGTATTAACAGCGGTATGGCTCGCGGGCGCGCTGCCCTCTCTGGCCTTTGCCTATTCAGGTGATAAGCAGCTAAAGGCGACGGCACCGGGCACGTCGGCACAGTCCTATGAACTGAAAGAATTCTCCTCAGATTTCAAAATGTACAAGATCGGCGACATTGCGCCCGACATCTACCGGACCGAACCCTATAACATCAAAAGCTGGCAGCTTCGCCATCTCCCTGCGCCACAGGCCGGTAGCCACTGGACCTACATGGGCGGCAATTATGTCTTAATTACCGACGCCGAAGGCAAGATCCTTCAGGCAATGGCTGGCGATATATTTTATCAGCACTAAGGATAATCCAACCCTGAGGCTGGATATCCTTAACACCGAAAGGGTTTAATTTAATAAATTTCTCAGGGGATCGATTTCAGTATATTGATTATCGATCTCCAATAACCCCGCAATATCCAGTACCTGCCTGTACTCATCAGGGCTAATACGCACCTGATAATTTGCGATATGTCCACACAGCGTTTCAAAAGCCAGTACATTTTCTGAGAAGTCGATATATTCCAGCGCGAAGTCAATGAGTGACGAATCGAGCCGGTTTTTAAGAGCCTCACCAAAGGTTTTGATTTTTTCGTTGATATCCATATTGACCACGTAAAGTTAATTGTTATTTGCGTGCCATCATTGGGAATGGGAAACGGCATCCTGCCGAAATACATCCCTATGGATATCGGATTGCGGGGAAATTTCTTGAGGGGCGTGCGTAATACTTATTTCAGATAACGATCCGACACTAACTTTTCGCCAACCATTTCGCGTAATGATCGGGCCATTTCACGGTCGGTGTACCAGGTTTTCCCATGCCGAAACCGTGGCCGCCGCTGCTGTAGCGGTGCATTTCTACCGGCACATGCTGCTGCTCACAGGCCGCGGCCATAATTAACGTATTCTGCGGGTCGGAAATTGGGTCGTCTTCGGCCTGGACCAGGAAAAACGGCGGCGAATGCGGGGTGACATAATTCTGCACGGACCAGGCAGCGTTCTCGGCTGATGAAGCATCTTTGCCGACCAGAATTTTATGCGTAGAGGTGTGCTCATAAGGTTTTTCCAGCGTAATCACCGGATAAATTAACGCCGCCCGGTCGGCAAAGGCGGGTTTATCGTCTAAACGATCCTGCTTTGGATACGAGCGGTAATCGGGTCGCGTAGCGGCCAGACTAAGCAGATGCCCACCGGCGGAAAAGCCCAGTACGCTGACGTTATGCTCACGATCGCGCACGATTCTTAACGCGCGCTGCGCGTCCTGCAAGGCAACCAGATTGCCATCAGTCCATCCTTCCGACGGCAAACGGTAGCTCAGCACATACGCGGTATATCCCCGCGCCACCAGCCATTCCGCTGCGGGCCAGGCTTCTGACCCCATTTCAATGCGCTTATAGCCCCCGCCGGCAGCCACCAGCACGGCCTGACCATTAGGTGATTCGGGTTCAATCACGGTCAGAATCGGGAGCGCAATATTGCTCTGCGCCCCGCGCGCCGACGTCTGAATACTCCCTGTCGGCCCACCACCGCCCGGTGGCGTGCCTTTCCACAGCGGAATAACCGAACGCTTCACGCCTGATGCAGCAAACGAGACGCCCGCTTTAGCCGCGAGCAATCCGGCGGTAACACAGGTAATAAAATGGCGACGTTCCATAGTAAGCTCCTGACAATACAGGTTAATCACTATGCCAAAAGAGTGTGTCTAAAATCATATTCTAAACCAGCAATACGTAACCAGCCGTTTCGCTTGCGTTGATTATGGAGAAAAACCGCCTGGTGGAAATCATTCTGTCCACTTTACTCATCGCAAAATAATAACCAATTCATCATACAATTTGATTCTGATTAATGAATCCTGCCGCGTATCGGCCTTAAATAGGCTCCGGTTAAACTGTTTCATTCGTTAAGAGGTGTACTCAACATGATGATGACCTGGGACCGCAACAGGAATGCCATTACCACCGGCAGCCGCGTTTTGATTAACGGCACAGGCAAAACCGGGCTGATTAAAGCCATTCACGGTGAAGGTAAAAATGCCGAGCAAATTCGCCGCAGCAAATGCGTGGAAGTGGAAGGTTGTGAAGGGCAATTTGAACCGACGGAATTATTCCGCCTGGGCTTACACTGATGGCTAAAAGTTACCCGGCCTGCCGCCGGGTAACGGATGTTATTTACGCAGCGCCCTGACCTGCGAAAAACCGTGCTCAAACACGCTGTCAGCGGCACAGATGATCACGATAACGTCGCCACCGGATGCTTCCTCCAGCAAACGCGCCAGCTCGGCGTCCAGCTCCCGGTTCATTTTCGGCATCGCCAGGTGCATTTCCCCCGGATAATCCTTATCTTCGTCAGGCGGCATGTCTTCGATGCGGCTGCCCTTCACCACATAAATCAGCAGATCATTGTCGTTATGGGTGAGCTCTAGTCTCAAATATTTGCCAACCGGATGTTTAGCCATGCGTTACCTTCAATAGCGTATAAAATAATTTGTCGGCAATGTTAGCAAAGCAACGAGGATAAAACGATGCAGGACTGGAACCCCGCGCTCTATTTGCAGTTTGAAACTGAACGAACCCGCCCGGCCGCTGAGTTGGTTGCCCGAATTAACCACCCTGGCGCAAACACCTTTACCGATTTGGGCTGCGGCCCCGGTAACTCCACGGCGCTGCTGCGTAATCTGGCGCCAAAAGCTTCGATTACCGGGCTGGATAACTCTCCCGCGATGCTCGCCAAAGCCGGTGCCGCGCTGCCAGACTGCCGCTTTGAAGAGGCAGATATCGCCACCTGGCAGCCCGCCGTGAAACAGGATGTGATTTTCGCCAACGCTTCGCTGCAGTGGATAGCCAACCATAAACAGCTCTTCCCGCATCTCGCCGCTCAGCTGGCAGACGGTGGCGTGCTGGCGGTACAAATGCCCGATAACTGGCAGGAGCCCACGCATACATTGATGCGCCAGGTTGCCGACGAACTGGGGATCTCGCGCTCGAGCCGCGAAGCCTTGCTAACGGCTCAGGAATATTACGATCTGCTGGCCGAAAGCGGCTGCACGGTGGATATCTGGCGCACGACGTATTTCCACGTTATGCCGTCCGCCCGCGCCATCATTGAATGGTTAAGCTCGACGGGCCTGCGCCCTTACCTGAACGGGCTGGACGCCATTCAGCAGGAGGCGTTTCTTGAGCGCTATCACCAGTTGCTGCAGCGCGCCTACCGCAAGCAGCATGACGGCAACGTGCTGATGCCGTTCCCCCGCCTGTTTATTGTGGCGCGGAAAACGGCTTAGAACGAAGTGCCCTGTTGACGCAGGGCATCAATGTCCTGCAGCGGCGACGCGCCAAATGCCCGGCGATACTCCCGGTTAAACTGGGAGGGGGAATCATAGCCCACCTTCCAGGCGACGCTGGCCACATCGCCTTCGCAGCTCAATAAACGCCGGCGGGCCTCCAGCAGGCGAAGCTGTTTTTGGTACTGCAGCGGGCTCATGATCGTCAGAGCTTTGAAGCGGTGATGCAGGCTGGAAGCGCTCATGCCGACGCGCTTCGCCAACTCATCAATGACCAGCGGCTCAGCATAATTCTGTTTGATCCAGTTAATGGCTTCCCCCACGCCTTTGCCCTGCGCCCAGCCCAGCGCCTGTTTCCAGAATGAAGCCCCGGCGGGAGCGATGACCAGCCGGTAGAGAATCTCTTGCTTGATGAGCGGCGCAAGGGCATGCAGATGCTGCGGGTTGTCCAGCAGCGTGACCAGGCGCAGAAAAGCGCCCTGGAGCTCTTCTTCCGCGGCGGCGACCCAGGCCCCTGTTTTCTCCCCGTTGCCGTCCGGCAGCACCACATTCATGTTCATGATCAGGTCGGCAATTTCTTTCCCGTCAAGGTCGATGCGCACGCCGTAGTAAGGCTCGGCTTCGCTCGCGCGGGTCACCTGCCCGGACACCGGCATATCCACGGCTGCCAGCGAATAGCTGCCGGGACCGTATTCCATGACGTTGTCACCGATAAGCATTTTTTTGCTGCCCTGCAGCACCATGCACATGGATGGCGAAAGCATCCCGCGATTGAGCAGAGTCGGCTGTTCGATGCGAATAAAGCTGAGCCACGGCAGCGCGCAGCTCAGCTCCTTCACCCCGCAGCCGCCCGACGGGTAACGACGGGCGACACGCTGGCGCAGTTCGTCAATAATGCGACCCGAAGGCCGCTCGGTTGGTTGCATATTACTGCCCCATGATGGCTTTGGGTTCAAGATACGCTGTCAGCCCGTAAGTGCCAAATTCACGGCCAAGGCCGGACTGTTTAAAACCGCCGAACGGCGCGAGCGGCTCGTCATAAACACCGTTGACGAACACGCGCCCCGCGATAAGCTGCCGGGCAACGGCCGCCGTGCGCGCAGCATCTTTCCCGCTAACGTAGGCTTGCAGGCCATAAACCGTATCATTGGCGATCTGTACTGCTTCGGCGTCATCGCGGTAGGTAATCACCGACAGCACCGGGCCAAAAATTTCCTGCTGGGCGATGGTCATGTCGTTGCGAACGTTCACAAACACCGTCGGTTTCACAAAGTAACCGCTTGCCAGTCCCTCAGGACGCCCTTCTCCGCCGCAAAGCAGCTCCGCCCCTTCGGCAATCCCGCTACGAATATACTCCTGCACGCGCTGGTACTGCCGGGCGGTCACGGCGGCCCCGATGTTCGTTTTCGGATCCCGCGGGTTGCCTGGTACCAGAATAGCCAGATGTTTGAGAATTTGCGCTTTGACCTCGGCCAGCCTGCTTTCTGGCACCAGCAGACGAGTCCCTGCGATACAGGCCTGGCCGCTGTTCCAGCTCATCACCTGCAGCGCCAGCGGAATGGCGGTGTCGAGATCGGCATCGTCCAGCAGCACGTTGGCCGACTTGCCACCCAGTTCAAGGGTGACGCGCTTCATGGTGGCCGCCCCGTCGCGAGCAATCGTTTTGCCTACCGCCGTTGAGCCAGTGAACGAGATTTTAGCCACGTCCGGGTGGCGCGTGATTTCCGCACCAACTACATTGCCCTGGCCGGTAACGATATTAATCACGCCGTCGGGCAGCCCGGCGGCATGCAGACATTCCGTGATGATCGCCGTTTGACGGGCGCTGAGTTCGCTGGGCTTGATAACCGCTGTGCTGCCGGAGGCAATCACCATCGACAGTTTGCCGGCGATAAAGCCGTAGTTAGCGTTCCACGGAGTAATGAGCCCGACCACGCCCAGCGGCTCCATGACCACTTTCGCCATCCCAGCCTGAGATTCAAAAGAGTAGTCTTTCAGCAGATCGATTGCCTGGAGGAAGCTGTTGTACGAGCGAGCCACGGTGCTTTGGGCAAAAGCGACCGGGCAGCCGTATTCATCCACCATGATCTCCACCAGCTCGTCTTCACGCGCTTTCACGGCGTCGTGCAGCAGCTGCAGCCAAATCATTCTTTGTTCGCGGCTGGAAAGGCGCATTTTCGGAAATGCGGCTTTTGCCGCGGCGATGGCGAGGCGGGTATCTTCTTCGTCTGCCAGGCGAACCTGAGCGACAGGTTGTTCGCTGACGGGATGAATTAAGGTCAGCACCTCAGTGCCGTGGGGCGTGACGTGCTGACCGTTAATATAGAGGGTATCGATGATTTTCATTTATTACGCTCCAGGGGGTTGTGTCTGACGCTTAAAGTGTCGTTGAACACGCCCGTTTTCCTGTAGCGCAATCCTGTTTGATGCTTGCACAATCCTGCAAATCAGGACTGCTTTTTCATCTCTCTGCTGGCCACGTTCTGAAAGCGTTTGGCGCGCAGCCAGTCGTAGCACCAGTTATAAGCCACGGTGTACGGCAGGAAGAACAGGAAGAAACCAATCTCTACCATAAGCGCCTGCAGCAGCGTGACATTCAGCATCCAGGCGGCAAGCGGCAGGCCAATCAGAATAAAGCCCCCTTCGAAGCCCAGCGCGTGGGCAACGCGCAATCCCATACCACGCTTGACTGACGGCGGGTAAAATTTATCAAACCCGGCGTTGTAAATAATGTTCCAGACCATCGCGACGGTGGAAAGCATGATAGCCAGCGCACCCATCTGGAACAGCGGTTTGTTCATCAGCCAGGCGGCGGTGGGCGCACAGATACCGATGGCGATGGCCTCGAAGCCGACGGCATGCACAATGCGCTCAGACAGGCTTCTGTTGTTTTGCGATTTCATTTTGATGACTCCTTTTTCACAAGGTCGCCATTATCATCGTAATTATTGATATAATATAGCTAACAGCCATCGATAAAAGCGATAGTTTATGCGTTACTCCCCGGAATCACTGGAAGCCTTTTTGCAGGCCGTTGAAACGGGTTCTTTTTCTGCCGCCGCACGTAAGCTGAAAAAGAGCCAGTCCACCATCAGCAGCGCCATTGCCAACCTCGAGGCCGATCTCGGCGTTACCCTGTTTGACCGCCACGCCCGGCAGCCCACGCTCACCTCGCACGGACAGCGCGTTTTGCCCTATGTGCAGGCGATTTTTGCCGCCAGCGAGCGGCTGGATGAAGTTTCCGTCAGGCTGGCCGACAACGTCGAGCCGCGCCTGACGTTTGTGCTTTCCGACATGTGGCAAACTGCCCACCACGAATCCATCCTGCAGCAGTTTTCCGAGCGTTACCCGGACATCGAATTTGAATGCATCATTGCCGAAGATGAAGACGTGATCGATAGCCTGCAGATTGGCCGCGCCCACGTCGGCGTCCTGCGGGTTCAGGAAAGTTATCCGCCGGATATTACCGTCGCCCGCCTTCAGGTCGGCGCAGAAATGACCATTTTTATTCATCGCGATCACCCGCTGGCGAAGCAGACAGAGGTGCGCATGGATGAGCTACATACCGTGCGGCAACTGGTGCTTAAAACCTTTGTGCGCCCCGGCAAGGTCGCCGCGCACGGCCCCATCTGGTCGTCCCCGTCTTTACTGCTGCTGCTTGAAATGGCGGAACAGGGTTTTGGCTGGGGAATTTTGCCGAGCTGGCTGGTTAACCAGTTTGGGCACGGCGTGCTTAAGCCGCTGAAGGTGGAAGGCTGGCCGCAAAATCTTGAGGTGGATGTCGCCTGGTCGAACAAAACGCCGCCCGGCCCGGCTGGCCGCTGGATGATCGATCGACTACGCGAGCGGCGGTAATAACTCGGCACACACTTGCGGTTGTCACACGCACGGCTTTCAGGTTAAAAAATGTTATTCCACCAACAGGATCCCGTAAATGAGCGTTATCACTCCCCTTTTTGCTATTACCGCCACCATCGCGCTGGGCGCCATGAGCCCCGGCCCAAGCTTTGTTTATGTCGCCCAAAATGCCGTAGCGCGTTCACGCGCGCATGGGCTGGTGACCGCGCTGGGAACCGGCGTCGGGGCGGCGGCGTTTTCACTGATGGCGCTGCTGGGTTTACAGGCTTTTCTGCTGGCGGTGCCGGTGGCCTATACCGGGATCAAGATAGCCGGCGGGCTTTATCTGCTTTGGCTGGCTTATAAGATAATCAAACACTCGCGCGAGCCGCTGCACGTGGGCGCCGTGGGGAAAAGCGATAAAAGCATGATAGCCACCTTCCGTAACGGGCTGTTCACCCAGTTGAGCAACCCGAAAACCGCCGTCGTGTTTGCCAGTATTTTTACCGCGCTGCTGCCGCGCGAGATCCCGGCGTTCTACTACGTCGTGCTGCCGGTGCTGTGCTTTGTGATTGATGCGGGATGGTATTCAATTGTCACTCTGGTGCTCTCTTCCGAGAAACCGCGCAATGCCTACCTTCGTTTTAAAACCGTGATTGACCGCTTAGCGGGCGGCGTGATGGGGATTTTGGGGCTGAAGCTGATTTTCTTCTCACGCTAAAAAACAGAAAGCCACCGCTTGCGGTGGCTCAGACAGAGTGGGATCAGTGAATCCCCAACCGGTGCGCATGGAAAATCTCTTCACGCAGTTCGAGGTGGGTTAAACCCAGCAGATCGGCAAACTCCAGCTTGAGCTGCTGCAGGCGGATCAGGAATTGCGCGGGGGTTAACTGCTCTTGTTCACGACGAAGAAATTCAAACGCTAAGGTGGTTGGGGTTATCTCGGTGTCCATGGTAATCCTCTGTTGGGTTGTGAAATCGACACTATTGTACCACCAATGCGCTGTTCAAAAAACAGCCAGGGCAGGATTTCTGGCGCTTAACTTTTATAACAACATCAGGACTGAAACATGTTTTCTAAGCATTATGAAGTGGATGAAAGCCATATTGATTTTCAGGGCGTAGTCGACGGCCTGTACTATCCGTTTTACATGGAGTGGACGCGTCACGCCTACATGCGCGAGGCGCTCGGCATTGATATCGAGGAAGAGTTCCGCCAGGGCAAGCTCTACATGGTGCTGGAGTACTCCCTGCGGTTTCGTAAGAGCCTGCAGAAAGGCGACAACGTTGAGGTCACCTGCCAGCTTGAGCGCAACGAAAAACGCAACCGCGTGAACTTCGCCCAGCAGATCAAAGTTGATGGCGTGGTTTATGCCGAAGCGACGTTTGTCGCCACCTGCCTGGCCAATGGCCGCCCTTCCATGCCGGAAGCCGTACTGAACGCACTGGAACAGCTTTAACATTGATTAGCGAAGGGCAACCGCGCTCTTCGCTAGCCTTCCTCCAGCGCCTGGAGGATGTAATCTGTTCTCCACTCCACGCTCCCCTCCGGCAACACGATTATCCGATACCCTAGCTTGCCGTAAGTGTCGGCCATGATTGCAGCCGTCTGCACCGCCTCTTCCCAGCTCTGCTTTCTTTCTGCATCCCCGGCATAAATAGCCTTCCAGGGCGGTGCCAGGAAAATATCAGAATGGTAGGGAAACCGTCTAACGGCTTCCAACAGATGATCGGGAATGGGCAACTGCATCAGGGTGAGATACCCCAGGATGTCCGGCACGCCGCGATCGTAAAAACAATAAGTCTGTTTTTCGTCTGCGCCATGCCAGGAGCGCATTTCCCACCCAAGCATCTGCTCAGCAAATGCCGCAGGATCCTGCCAGGGTAAGGCGTGTCCGCCAATTTGCTGCTGATGTTGAATGATGCTCCTCCCGGCCTCCGGCTGACAATCAAAACCCCGGCGTTTGAGCTCATTAATGAGGGTACTTTTCCCGGAACCTGGCCCGCCGGTAAGCACCACGCGTTTCACCTGAATATTGTTCATAAACCTCCCAAACATTATTTTCTTTACTGATTTATGGTGATTCCACGTCCTCGTTCCTGCTACCCTCTGGCAAAAAAGTGAATAAGACTTAGGATCACCCGCATGCAAGAATTTATCCGGCCGGTTTTGAACCTGCCTAACAACGAGAAGAAACTGCTGCTGCACTCCTGCTGCGCCCCCTGCTCGGGTGAAGTCATGGAGGCCATACACGCGTCCGGTATCGAATACACCGTGTTCTTCTACAACCCAAACATTCACCCGCAGAAAGAGTATTTACTGCGCAAGGATGAAAACATTCGCTTTGCGGAACAGCACGGCGTGCCGTTTGTGGATGCGGATTACGATACCGATAATTGGTTTGAGCGTGCGAAAGGGATGGAGTGGGAGCCGGAGCGTGGCGTGAGATGCACCATGTGCTTTGATATGCGTTTCGAGCGTACCGCACTTTACGCCCATGAGCACGGATTTAATGTCATCAGCAGTTCGCTGGGGATTTCCCGCTGGAAAGACATGCAGCAGATAAACGACTGCGGGCACCGCGCCGCCGCGCCTTATGAAGGCATGAGCTATTGGGATTACAACTGGCGCAAACAGGGTGGCTCCGCTCGCATGATTGAAATCAGCAAGCGCGAACAGTTCTACCAGCAGGAATACTGCGGCTGCGTCTATTCCCTGCGCGACACCAACCTGCACCGGAAAGCCAATAACCGTCCGATGATTAAAATCGGCAAGCTGTTCTATGGCAAAGACGATGAGTCATCCCAGGCTTAACCCACTGAATGGTTGACACATTTTTGCATTAATTAACGGTTGCCCGTATTAAGGGCAGCTGTTTTAATTTCCTCTTTAAATTATTACCAGAGGGAACTATGCAAAATAATACTCACGCTGGCGTCAGAGCTTACAACCCTATCACTCTAAAACTTTACGACTGGTGGGTGTTAAAGATCTCAAATCAGTACGCCTGGCGTTGCCCGACCGACACCGTTCTGCTCCCGCATTTCAAGGCCCACACCGGCGAAAATCATCTGGATATCGGCGTGGGAACGGGCTATTACCTGCCTCACCTGCCTGCCACCGTTGAACTTTCCCTGATGGATTTGAACGCCAGCAGCCTGCAGGCGGCCTCGGCAAAAGCGGGCCACAGAGTCAAAGACCATCTGCAGCATGACGTTTTTAAGCCCCTGCCGCAGAGCTGGCACGATCGTTTTGACTCCATTTCACTTTTCTATTTACTGCACTGCCTGCCGGGTTCGCTCAATGACAAAGCGCGGGCGATAGATAACATCGCCCGTGCGCTTAAAACAGAAGGCACGCTCTTTGGCGCGACGATTCTGGGTGAGGGCGTGGCGCACAATGGTTTTGGCCGCAAGCTAATGAACGTTTATAACAAGAAAGGGATCTTTTCTAATCGACAGGATTCAGCAGGGCTGCTAAGGGATGTTTTGACCGCGAGATTCGAACGGGTCGACGTAAAAATTGAAGGAACAGTCGCGTTATTTACCGCCAGCGGACGCCGCGATTAAAGGGAAAATCCGGGAGCCTGCCGACATCGATCAGGCCCCGTAATCGTTCAAAATAACCCAGAAGTACCCTGCATTTTCCCGAGCAGGTTTGAAATTTATAGCCAGCAACCCTGGACATTGCACGGATATATTCTGTTTGATTTTTAAGGCACTTAACGCAAATCAGGGCTTTGCAGTTTGCGTTAAGTGCGATTTCACTGCGGCTACACTAGTGAGAGCGCTTTCTTCACCATTATTGCTCCGACAGCCCGCGGTTTTTCAGCATCGGTTCGCTGTGCGGATCGTGCCCTCGCCAGCCACGATATAACGCTTCCAGATCGCTGCTGTTGCCCCGCGATAGAATTGCCTCCCGGAAGCGCTGGCCGTTTGCGGCGCTAAGCCCGCCCTGCTCTACAAACCACTGATAGCCGTCGTCCGCTAACATTTGCGTCCAGATGTAGGCGTAATACCCCGCCGCGTAGCCACCGCCGAAAATATGGGCAAAATAGCTACTGCGGTAGCGAGGCGGCACCTCGGCCAGCTTGATGTGCTCTTTTTCCAGCGCTTCAGCTTCGAAGCGCGCCACATCGTCAATGGCCGTGTCTGGCGCCAGGATGTGCCAGTTCATGTCCAGCAGCGCCGCCGCCAGCAGCTCGGTCATGTCGTAGCCTTTGTTGAACTGCGCGGCGCGGAACAGTTTGCTGCGGAGCGACTCCGGCATTGGCTCGCCGGTCTGGTGATGCCGGGCATAATTGGCAAAGACCTCGGGATGGCTCGCCCAGTGCTCGTTAATTTGCGAAGGGAACTCCACAAAATCTCGCGGCGTGTTGGTCCCCGAAAGGCTCGCATAGCGCTGGGTAGCAAACAGGCCGTGCAGCGTATGGCCGAACTCGTGAAACAGCGTTATGACATCGTCCCATGAAATCAGTGCCGCCTCGCCGCTGGCCGGTTTGGTGTAGTTGCAAACGTTGTAGATAACCGGCATGGCGTCAAACAGCGTGGATTGCTCGACAAAGTTCCCCATCCACGCCCCGCCGCCTTTGCTGTCTCGGGCGAAGAAATCACCGTAGAACAGCGCCATGCCGCGCCCATCGTTATCAAAAATTTCCCAGGTGCGCACATCCGGGTGGTAAGTCGGGATATCAAAACGTTCCACAAAACGCAGCCCGAAAAGCTGGCTGGCGGCCCAGAATACGCCGTTGGTCAGCACGCCGTTGAGTTCAAAATACGGTTTAATCTGCCCTTCATCGAGATCGTACTTCGCGCTACGCACCTGCTCGGCGTAAAACTGCCAGTCCCATGCCGTGGCCTGGAAGCCCCCGTTCTGGGCATCAATAACGTCCTGAATGTCCTTCAGTTCGCGGCGCGCCCGCCCGGTGGCCGCAGGGACGATATTCCGCATAAAGCGCAGCGCCGCATCGGGGGTTTTCGCCATCTGGTCGGCCATTTTCCATGCCGCGTAGTTTTCAAAGCCCAAAAGCTGAGCTTGTGCAGCCCGCAGCGTAGCCAGGCGAGCGACGATGGCGAGAGTATCGTTCGCATCGTTGCGCTGGGCACGCGTCCAGCCAGCCTCAAAGAGCGCTTCTCGCGTGGCGCGGTTGCGCAGGCTTTGTAAAGCCGGCTGCTGGGTAAAATTCAGCAGCGGAAGCAGCCATTTCCCCGGCAGGCCTTTGTCAGCCGCAGCCTGCGCCGCAGCCGCAATTTCCGCGCTGGTCAGGCCTTGAAGCGCCTCAGCGTGGTCAACCACCAGGCCACCGGCTTTATCCGCTGCATGAAGACGATTATTGAACTGGCTGGTGAGCTGGGCGCTCTCTTTGTTCAGCGCTTTCAGCTGCGTTTTATCCTGCTGGCTTAATGTGGCGCCCGCCAGCTTGAACGACTGCCAGGTCACTTCCACCAGCCGCAGGGACTCCACATCAAGATTGAGGTCGTGGCGCTGCTGATAAACGCGATTCAGCCGGGCGAATAAGGTGTCGTTCAGGCGAATTTCATCGGCAAGCTCAGCCAGTTCGGTGGAGAACTCTTCATCAAGCTGCTGCAGGAAATCGCTGGTGTGCGCCGAGGTCATGGCGTAGAACACTGTAGTCACGCGGCCCAGCATCGCACCGGTTTTCTCCAGCGCCAGGTAAGTATTTTCAAACGTAGGCTCAGCCGGATTACCGGCGATGGCGGCGACTTCTTCACGCTTGATGCGCTTACCTTCATCGAATGCCGGTCGGTAATGGTCGTTAGTTATCTCGTCGAAATGCGGGGCCTGATAAGGCAATAAACTCGGCTGGAAAAACGGGTTGCTCTGCAACATCCTCTACTCCCGGTGACCTGAAATGTGGGTTAGTTATAGCGCATTTAGCTTCGTTTCTTAAAAGAAAAACTAAGATTACCGTGGCCCGTTAGCGTGCTAAGGTAGTGCCGGACAAAAGCGTTGAGGAACAGAGAGATGATTGTACTGGTTACGGGTGCTACCGCGGGCTTTGGTGAAAGCATTACCCGCCGTTTCGTTAAGAATGGCCATAAGGTTATTGCCACCGGCCGCCGTCAGGAACGCCTGCTCGAGCTTAAAGAAGAGCTGGGTGACAACCTGTTTACGCTGCAGCTGGATGTGCGCAATCGCGCGACAATAGAAGAAGCGCTGGCTTCCCTGCCTGCCGACTGGCAACAGATTGATATCCTGGTCAACAACGCCGGGCTGGCGCTGGGCATGGAGCCTGCGCATAAAGCCAACGTCGATGACTGGGAAAACATGATCGACACCAACAACAAAGGCCTGGTTTATATGACCCGCGCCGTGCTGCCGGGCATGGTCGAGCGCAATCGCGGCCACATTATTAACATCGGTTCCACCGCGGGCAGTTGGCCTTACGCCGGGGGCAACGTCTACGGGGCGACCAAAGCCTTCGTGCGTCAGTTCAGCCTGAACCTGCGCACCGACCTGCATAAAACGGCCGTTCGCGTGACGGATATCGAACCAGGCATGGTGGGCGGCACCGAGTTTTCCAACGTTCGCTTTAAGGGCGACGACGATAAAGCCGGAAAAACTTACGAAAACGCCAACGCGCTGACGCCGGAAGACGTTACCGAAGCCGTCTGGTGGGTAGCTACGCTGCCGAAACACGTCAATATCAACACCCTGGAAATGATGCCGGTCAGCCAGACGTTTGCCGGTCTGAGCGTCCATCGCGAAGGGTAATTCTGGCGAAAGTCATAGTGAAACGGGGCCATTGCAGCCCCGTTTTTTCATCTTACGGCACGCTAAAATGCGGAGCGATCAGGCCCGGCCCCAGCCAGCAACGATGATCAGCATCCCACAGAAAGCAATGGCCGCTCCGGTCCAGTCGTAAACGCTGAGCTTCACGCCGTCGACCACGCGCAGCCAGAGCAACGCCGTCACCACATAAACCCCGCCGTAGGCCGCATAGACCCGCCCACTGGCCGCCGGATGCAGCGTCAAAAGCCAGACAAAAATCGCCAGCGACAGCGCCGCAGGCAGCAATAACAACGGAGAGCCGTTGCGTTTAAGCCATAGCCAGGGTAGAAAACAACCAATAATCTCCGCCAAAGCGGTAGCAAAAAATAGCAACGTTGTTTTGATCATATTGTCTTTTCTTCAGTAATAATGATGCCCACTAACTCTGACATTAGGCACGAATCAGCCTCAATGATATGATTAGTTTTATTAAACTAAAAAGGAAATCGCAATGAACTCAATCCTTCGTAAGTCTTTGTCATGGATGCCGTTAGCCTTGCTGGGAGCTGCATTCATGGTTTCTATGCCAACACAGGCCGATACTAACGTGATCGTTGTTCCGGGCGGAACGAACGGTGTCGGTGGTCAGGAGAACTCCCTGACCCGCCAGCGCGCAGCGGAAGAAAAAGAGCAGTGGAATGACACCCGTACCCTGCGCCAGAAGATCAACCGCCATAACGAAAAAGTGTTCGACCGTGAGTCGGCGCGCGGGGACAAAGACTGGGCCAAACAAGATGCTGCCCAGGATACCTTCGACAAATGCCAGCAGAGCGCCAACGTGAATGCCTACTGGGAGCCGAACACCCTGCGCTGCCTGGATCGCCGCACCGGCCGCGCGATCAATCCATAATAGTCCCCCTCTCAAACGAGGCTTCTGCTTAAGAAGCCTCACCATCATCAGCGCAAGGATCTGCTATGAGTAACGAACTGCCTATTCGTCTTCGCCCGCTTGAGCGAGAAGATCTCCGCTTCGTCCATCAACTGGACAACAACGCCAGCGTGATGCGCTACTGGTTTGAAGAGCCTTACGAAGCCTTCGTGGAGCTGTCTGATCTGTATGACAAACATATTCACGATCAGAGCGAGCGCCGCTTTGTCATCGACTGCAACGGCGTGAATGCCGGGCTGGTTGAGCTGGTCGAAATCGACCACATTCACCGTCGGGCGGAGTTTCAGATAATTATCACGCCGGAGTTCCAGGGCAAAGGGCTCGCCTCGCGCGCGGCCAAACTGGCCATGGAGTACGGTTTTACCGTGCTCAATCTCTATAAGCTCTACCTGATTGTCGATAAAGAGAATGAAAAAGCGGTACATATTTATAAAAAACTGGGCTTTATCGTGGAAGGTGAACTGATCCACGAGTTCTTCATTAACGGCCAGTACCGCGACGCCATTCGGATGTGCATCTTCCAGCAGCAGTTCCTGGCGCAGAAAACCCCGGAAAAAACCCTGCTGAAGCCGACGGCTCAGTAACCGCTTTTCACAGATGAATGCCGCCCTGCGCGAGCGTTCATCTGTCATTCCCCTGTATCTCTCGCCAGCCTTCTTACCGCTTCGTCTATTTTCCAGACAATCAGACGGGTTTTTCCTGCAAACCACTCAATCAGAACTAAAATAATAGGGCTGTAAAATTTTGCGTTTAAAAGGCAACGGCTATCAAATTCGTAGGCCCATCCAGATATTAATTATTGATCGTACAGATTATCGTTACCGGGCATACATATAACGGAGAGCAAAATGAGCAATTCTACTGACTTACACAATGCTTCCTCAGCGAGCGCAGGAAAGTGCCCATTTAACCACGGCCAGAGCACGGACATTGCCGGCGAGGGAACCAGCAACCAGGACTGGTGGCCGCACCAGTTGCGCGTCGACCTGTTGAATCAACACTCCAATCGCTCAAACCCGCTGGATGAAAACTTCAGCTACCGCAAAGAATTTAGCAAACTCGATTATTACGCCCTGAAAGGCGACATCAAAGCGCTGTTAACGGATTCTCAATCCTGGTGGCCTGCCGACTGGGGCAGCTATATCGGTCTCTTTATCCGTATGGCGTGGCACAGTGCAGGAACCTATCGCTCCCGCGACGGTCGCGGTGGCTCCGGACGCGGTCAACAGCGTTTTGCGCCTCTTAACTCCTGGCCGGATAACGTCAGCCTCGATAAATCCCGTCGCCTGCTTTGGCCCATTAAACAAAAATATGGTCAGCAAATTTCCTGGGCAGACCTGATTATTCTCGCCGGTAACGTGGCGCTGGAAAATGCGGGCTTCCGCACCTTCGGCTTTGGTGCCGGGCGCGAAGATGTCTGGGAACCAGATCTCGACGTTAACTGGGGGGCTGAGAAAGAGTGGCTTGAACACCGCCACCCGGAATCCCTGGCACAGGCTCCGCTCGGTGCGACCGAAATGGGTCTGATTTACGTCAACCCGGAAGGCCCTGAGCACAGCGGCGACCCGCTTTCCGCAGCGCCTGCTATTCGCGCCACCTTCGGCAACATGGGGATGGACGACGAAGAGATTGTCGCCCTGATTGCCGGGGGCCATACGCTCGGTAAAACCCACGGCTCTGCAGCCGCCACCCACGTTGGCGCAGACCCGGAAGATGCTCCGCTTGAGGCGCAGGGGCTTGGCTGGGCAAACAGCTACAATAGCGGCGTCGGCGCGGATGCCATAACCTCCGGCCTCGAAGTGGTCTGGACGCAAACGCCAACCCAGTGGAGCAACTACTTCTTCGAAAACCTGTTCGGCTACGACTGGGTACAAACCCGCAGCCCGGCAGGCGCCATTCAGTTTGAGGCGACCAACGGCCCGGATATCATTCCCGATCCGTTTGATCCGTCCAAAAAACGCAAACCAACGATGCTGGTAACTGACCTGACGCTGCGCTTCGATCCAGAGTTCGAGAAAATTTCTCGCCGCTTCCTGAACGATCCGCAGGCCTTCAACGAAGCCTTCGCCCGCGCCTGGTATAAACTGACGCACCGCGATATGGGGCCAAAAGCGCGCTACATCGGCCCGGAAGTGCCAAAAGAAGATCTGATTTGGCAGGATCCGTTGCCGAAAGCTACCCACGCGCCGTCCAGCGCCGATATCGACGCGCTGAAAAAAGCGATTGCGGATTCCGGTCTGTCCGTCAGCGAGCTGGTTTCGGTGGCCTGGGCATCTGCCTCAACCTTCCGCGGCGGGGACAAACGCGGCGGTGCCAACGGGGCGCGGCTGGCACTTGCTCCGCAGCGCGGCTGGGAAGTGAACGCCGTGGCGGCCCGTACTTTACCTGTGCTTGAAGCAATTCAAAAGGCATCCGGCAAAGCGTCGCTGGCGGACATCATCGTGCTGGCCGGTGTGGTAGGCATTGAGAAGGCCAGCCACAGCAAAGTACCGTTCACGCCGGGGCGCGTGGACGCCACTCAGGAGCAGACCGACATTGAGTCCTTCGAGCTGCTGAAACCGGCCGCCGACGGCTTCCGAAACTATCGCCGCATTGCGAATGCCACCTCAACCGAAGCGCTGCTGATTGACAAGGCGCAGCAGCTGACGCTGACGGCTCCTGAGCTGACGGTCTTAATCGGCGGTTTGCGCGCGCTGGGCGTTAACTACGATGAAAGCCAGCACGGCGTGCTGACTTCTCGTCCGGGTGAGCTGACGAATGATTTCTTCGTCAATCTGCTGGATATGCGTACCGAGTGGAAAGCCGCTGACGCAGGCTCCGAAGTGTTTGAGGGCCGCGATCGCCTTAGCGGAGAAGTAAAATACACCGGCACCCGCGCCGATCTGGTCTTTGGCTCTAACGCCGTGCTGCGCTCCCTGGCGGAAGTGTATGCCAGCCAGGATGCCAAAGAGAAGTTCGTCAAAGACTTTATCGCCGCATGGACAAAGGTGATGAATCTCGACCGTTTCGACCTGCAGCAGTAAAACGAAAGGGAGGCTTTTGGCCTCCCCGGGTTTAACGCTATATGGGAAGGCATTTCGCCTTCCCTTTTTACTGCTTACTCTTCGCCGAAGTGAATCACGGTGCGAATCGATTTGCCTTCATGCATCAGGTCAAACGCTTCGTTGATCTTGTTCAGCGGCATGCGGTGAGTAATGAACGGATCCAAATTGATTTTGCCCGCCATTGCATCTTCTACCATGCCCGGCAGTTGAGTGCGGCCTTTAACGCCCCCGAACGCTGAGCCGCGCCAGACGCGGCCAGTCACCAGCTGGAATGGGCGGGTTTTAATTTCCTGCCCCGCCCCGGCCACGCCGATAATCACGCTCTCGCCCCAGCCTTTGTGGCAGCATTCCAGCGCGGAACGCATCACGTTCACGTTGCCGATACATTCGAAGCTGTAATCCACGCCGCCGTCGGTCAGCTCAACGATCACATCTTGAATCGGCTTCTCGTGATCTTTCGGGTTAATGCAGTCGGTGGCGCCCATTTCACGCGCGAGGGTAAATTTCTCCGGGTTGGTATCAACGGCAATGATTCGCCCGGCCTTAGCCTGCACCGCGCCCTGAATCACCGCCAGACCGATCCCGCCGAGGCCAAATACCGCCACGGTGTCGCCCTCTTTCACTTTTGCCGTGTTGTGCACCGCGCCGATGCCGGTGGTCACGCCGCAGCCAAGCAGACACACTTTATCCAGCGGCGCCTGAGGATTAACCTTAGCCAGAGAGATCTCCGCCACTACGGTGTATTCGCTGAAAGTGCTGGTACCCATGTAGTGATAAATTGGCTCGCCGTTGTAGGAGAAGCGGGTGGTGCCATCCGGCATCAGGCCTTTGCCCTGCGTGGCGCGAACGGCCTGGCAGAGGTTAGTTTTGCCGGATTTACAGAACTTACACTCGCGGCATTCTGCGGTGTAGAGCGGAATAACGTGGTCGCCCGGCTTCAGGCTGGTCACGCCCTCGCCCACTTCCACCACGATGCCGCCGCCTTCGTGGCCCAGCACCGCCGGGAATACGCCTTCCGGATCGTCGCCGGACAGCGTGAAAGCATCGGTATGGCAAACGCCGGTGTGGGTGATTTTCACCAGCACCTCACCTTTTTGCGGGGGCGCAACGTCGATTTCAACAATTTCTAAAGGTTTACCCGGCCCAAAGGCCACCGCAGCACGTGATTTCATTATTTTGTTCCTTTTGGTGAGGGTGTTTTTATTTTAGATAAGAGCGCAGCAAATTCCCGACTTCCGCCATCCGCAGCGCGCGCTGCTCTTCGGAAGTGTCGCCGGTAACCAGCTCGTCTTTAAGGTGAATTTCCATCATTTC
This sequence comes from Cedecea sp. B1(4), assembly GCF_059414925.1. Lineage (NCBI taxonomy): Bacteria > Pseudomonadati > Pseudomonadota > Gammaproteobacteria > Enterobacterales > Enterobacteriaceae > Cedecea > Cedecea sp. B1(4). Next base: position 843,560 of record NZ_JCAHMZ010000002.1, read on the forward strand.
GCCCATCAGGCCGTTGGCTGCCCCACGCACGGCCGCGATCTGCTGCAGAATGGCGAGGCACGGCTCGCCGTTTTCCAGCGCGCGCTCAAGCGCCTCGGCCTGGCCGCGAATTCGCCTGACGCGGGTCAAAATGCGTTTTTTGTCTTCTGGAGAGTGTGGCATAACCGCCCCTTAGGTACTGTAGGGGGGTATAGTACATTGATTTTTTGGTTATTGATAATTTTTATATTTTATATAATTATCAATTAGTTGAAATGTTCATTTAACAAGTATAGGAAATCTACCATCGTGGAGTGGCTCCAGAGTTCAAGTGCCAGCCATGCTTCTCACGCCCTTTTCTTGCTTCAGGGCTTTCAGCCATCACCGCCTTTATCTGAGATGCAACTGGTTTTGTTCATCGGATTCGATACGGTTCGCTGACGCCGGGTCAACGATTTTTCTACCGCACGCCAGACGAAGTAATGGCAAAATACATTTTCAGCCAATCCAGCCTGACGGCCGGGTTTTATCGAGAAGAGTAAAGAGACTAATTAGTGAGGCACTATGAAGCCTGATGTAACGTACACCTTCCACCATTTTGGCATTCCCTTGCAGGATGGTTTACCTGAAGGCACCCACAGTGAAAAAGCCGGGATGTACACCGCCAATAATCCAGGTAAATTCCGGGTCCAGTGGCACAGGTTTACCGATGACTCTCCTCTGCATCCACTGCTAAAAACTGTGCCGCACGTGGCGTTCAAAGTTGATAATCTGTCAAAAGCCATCGACGGAGAAGAGGTTATTCTGGGGCCGTATGAACCCATTGATGACTTTTTTATGGCCGTCATTAACGATAATGGCGTCCCGATTGAGCTTATTGAAACCACTCTGACGGATGAAGAGAGCTGGGGGAGAGCAAGATCCGGCCGGGGCAGCTTGTACCGAAAATAATAGCTCATCCATAGCCTGCCACCTTCCTTTGCGATTTAACGCCACCGTTCACAAGGATGGCGTATGCACGCCCTGTCCCGATAAAAACCGTGCAGCGTGTCCGTGCTGGAAATAAATAACGTACTGGTCTATGTTGGGAGCATTCTCTGACCGCTTTCATCTAACTTTATGGGCAGAAAAGGAAATGCATTAATGTTCCACCTGATTGTTGAACAGATCCTGAAATATCTTCCTCATGTATTCTCATTCTTTTCTCTGATGCTAGCCATACTCGCTATCAAGCTAAGCGGAAGAAGTGCCCGCCTGGCGAGCTATAATATGCGGGGGAATAATCATGTATTATTGATAAAAACAACCTGGCTAAAACGCTATCTTTACGGGCCTCATTTTCGGGTTAAAATTTATAACTCCGCCAGTTCAAAAACACTCGACTTCGATCATGCCCTCAGCATAACTTCGCTGATCGGCGGTATTCGCAGATCGCAGATTTTTGATGCACTTGAAGAACGTTCACCTGTAGGGATAAATAAAACCATCTACTCTACGCCACGTAGTATGCGCCAGCATAGTTTTCCCAGGAAATATGCAAATCAGGGAGGATTCTCATTTAACAGTACGCCTTTTTACTACTATTTTTCCGCGTCAGCATCCGGAGAAGTAGACGGTAAACCGTTAAGAAAACTCAACCGATATCATCATTATATTGAGATAACCGATTTCTGCGGCAATACAGAAATTTGGTATTTTTCATTCTCGCTCCATCTTTCAAATCTTGAACAGGATCGAGCAAAATCAACGCGCTGGAAATCCTGCCCCGGTGAAGATGCCACCTATAAATATTATCGATTTGCCGATTTGACGATTGTTTCGCCAGCCGATTTACCGAAAAATTTAAAAAGGGCAATGACACCCCAGCAAACGCTGCCTGATATTCGGGGAAGTGAAGAAGAATGGCATCCCTCTTCCCGGTTAATGACGGAAGGATTCGAAGATATGGATGATCATCTACAACTCTACGAAATGCGTGAATACTATCGCTTTCGCAAAGACCTGATGTTGTAGTCCAGTTTCCAGCCATATACCAACCGAATACGATCGGCGACCACCGCCTACTACGGGCTTCATTGTTTATCGCCGACGAGAGATAATATAAGATAATTTAACAGCTTAGCATTCTACCCGCCCAGCATGTCATGAAAGGGAAATGAAAAATACCATGGTTGATCGTCTGGTACGTCAGATAGATACGCACGGCACTTCGGAACAAGAGCCCAAACAGCGTCTTTTCTCTGTATTTGACAATGAACGGCATCTTGTTTTGCTGGGCACACCAGGTGCAGGGAAGACACACCTGTTTCGTTTTTTCGCGACAGCAGACAGCCGACTTTACCTCACAGCAAGGCAGTTTCTCGTTTATCCAGACAGTAAATTTCATGGCATTACTCACCTGTTTATTGATGCTCTGGACGAGCAGCGCAGTGGCAGAGACGCCGACAGTGTCATTGACAGGATTGCCGGGAAGCTTGTACAGCTCAACATTCTCTACGTGCGCCTTGCATGCCGGGCTGCAGACTGGTTGGGTGATAACGACCTGTCAACGCTTAACCTGGTAACCGGCACAGATGAGGAGTTCATTATCCTCGTCCTGGAGCCGCTTTCCCCTGCCGAACAGGCCACATTGCTTCGAACTCTTGGTGCTTTACAGCCCGAACAGTTTATTGAACAGGCCGTTTCGCGAGGACTGGAGTCAATGCTGGATAATCCGCAGACGCTAACAATGTTATGGAATCAGGTGAACGCCAAAGCCGGAGAATGGCCGGCCACACGTCGGGCATTGTTTGCGAATGCGGTAAATCTGCTACTGTCTGAACATGACATTGCCCACAGGCGTCTGGCCAAACACGACGCCACAGCGGAGCAACAGAAAGAAGCCGCTGGGGCAGCCTGTGCCCTTCGGCTTATCAGTGACATTCGAGGCATTGCGCTGCAGGAAGACAGGACGAGTGAAGACTGCCCTGGGTACGATGAGATTTCTCTGGTTCCCAGGACTCATCTTCTAAATGCGCTGGGTTCCCGCCTCTTTACGACCGACGAAATCGCGGATTACCTGCACAGAACGCTTGCAGAATTTGTTGCAGCAGAGTGGCTGGCTGATCGGGTTCGCCAGGGGCTTCCATCAGGCAGGATCATTGCCTTGATAACCCAGAATGGTATACCCACTACCGAGCTTCGTGGTCTTCATGCCTGGCTTGCGGTCCACCTGCCAGAACAGGCCAGCGTGTTGATTGATGCCGATCCGTTCGGCGTCATGACGTATGGAGATCCGGCGTCGTTAAGCCCAGGCGCACGCTGCCATCTGATTAATGCCTTATCCCGGCTTGCTCAGCGTGATCCATGGTTCCGTTCAGGACATTGGGAAACGCCGGTATCCGGCCTGGGCCAGACGGATTTGATACCCCAATTCTCAGACATTCTGCTCACTCAGCACGAATCCCATAGCCTGCGGGGCATTGTGTTTGATGCGATCAAAGAAGGCCATCTCGCTGAGAGCATGGCGGACGTGCTCTGCGATGTAGCCAAAAACTCAGCCATCTTATTGAATGAGCGGCGAACTGCGGTTGATCTACTGCTTCATACTAGTGAAAACGGGCTGCATAGGGTCCGGAGCATGCTGAGTTGTCTGTCAGATACCCGGGAAGACATCTCGCTCAGGGGATATATCATTCGCGAACTGAACGGCCGGGGGGTGAAGCCTGAAGCAGTGATGTCCCTCCTCAGCGCGATATTCCACGAGGAAGATCATTTGCCAATAGGGGCTTTCTGGCGTCTGGATGAAGCCATCCCTGATAGCGATGTTATAACTATTCTGGACGATTTTACCCTTCCGGATGCCGTGGCAGATGACGGCTCTCGATACCTGAACCTCTCAGGTGTGACCCGCATTCTCAGTAATCTCGCGCGTCGCGCAATCATTAACCCTGTGACGCCTGCCGCGGAAAAGATTCTACGCTGGCTAGATAAGATCACCCAGCTAAGCCAGGAATATTATCCCGAATGTAACAGGGTATTAGGTGAGACGTTGGCCAGCAACCGTCCCTTACTGGCCCGTTTAATCACGCAGCATCTTGCCGTTCACGCAGGCAGCCATGAACCCTGGCGTGCAATTCACGACCTGAACCGATTGTTAGCCCGGACCACGGACTGGTCTCTGCTCCTCGAATGTGCCATGACGGACATGCGAACAGCCACTGACTCCACTCGTCCATTTTATTTTGAGATAGCATTGTATTCAGCCTTACAGGCAGGTACCAGCGTAGTAGCATCATTCGGTGAACTGGTAGAAATGCAGGACAATACGGCATTTCGTACCATCATAGAACGATTATCGATAAGTGAAATTCAGGATGAACGCCTTGATATGATGCGCCGACTAGCTCATCAGAACACCTTGCGGCAGGCGGAAAGACGCAACAATCAACAGTATTTTGATACACACCGTTCCGCCATTGAAGCAGGTACCGACAGAGAAGGGCTTGGCATGATAGGGCTATTCTTTTACGCCATTGGCAGAGGCCTTGATGCTGAAGCCACCCCACGGGATCGCCTGATCGATGAACTGGGCGCGGAAAGAGCTGAGCTGGCGTTAAAGATAGCCGAGTCGCTGGCCTTCAGCGGTCCGTACCCCTCCGTTGAGGAAATCTTCGACTGTGATGCACGGTACGAAGAAAGAGGTGACTGGTACACATTCATGGCGGGACTCAGTGAGGGCCACAGTAAGGGATTTCTTCTGGCGGAAACTGACAAGAATCGCCTCCGCGCCGCCCTGATAGTCGATCGCTTGTGTTCCACTTTTATTACCGAGGGCAAAAAGAGCAGCGTAAGACAGCATAGCTGGCAACGTGAACTTCTTGAGAATAACCCCACCTTCGTGGCCGAAACCTATGCCCTACTCATCCGCCACCATATCGAGCTGGGCAGAGAGCATGTAGCAGGACTTGCAGAACTTGTCGGCTACCCAGAACTCGCCGGTATCCGTGCCCATTATGTCATGTTATTACTTCGTGACTTCATCACCTGTACAGGGCGCACGCTGAAAAGCCTCACGGCATGTGCCTTTGTTGATGCGCCTGAGCAGTTTGCCGAAATCATACCAACAGGTCTTAAATCCGCGATCGCGACAGGCCGCGCCAGCGACTGGATGCTCTGGACCGTATTCGGACTACTTTCTGATGTTCCAGGATGTGAAGAAGCCATTACCCAGGCAGGGGCCGACACTGTCACACCCTTTATCTGGGCGATTCGGAATGCAGTTAACCTGCGAGAGGAACGGTTACATGCTGATGCGCAGCCTATAAGCATTAAACTTGAGACCTTTGCAATCAGGTTGGTGGGTTCAAGGCAGGCTCTAACCTACCACCCACATGATGGATGGAGCGGTGACTGTAATCCCTGGGATGCCAGCGATTTTGTGATTGCACGGATAAAAAAACTCTCTGCCACCCCCACACAGGCGGCCACTGATGCGCTCATTGAGCTCATCACAGATGACGCACTGAAAAGCTACCGGAAACATCTCCAGCATGCGCTGACAACTCAGCGTGTGCGGTACGCCGATGCCCATTTCAGACGCCCCTCATGGCAGGAGGTACAGCAGTCGCTCTCAGGCGGTATACCCGCGAATATTGCCGATCTCCAGGCTCTTGTGATGGATCTCATTAGCACTATCGGGCAACAGATCGCCGGCGCGAATACCGATCCACACAAACAATTCTGGAATGTAGACAGCTACGGACGAATTGATAATCCCAAACCGGAGGAAATTTGCCGGGATGCGTTTGTCGAGATGCTTCGGGGCCGGTTACGCCCCCTGGGACTTCATGTTGAACCAGAGGGGCATATGTCCTCTGACAAACGCGCTGATATTTGTATTATGGGCCCGCGTATGAAGTTGGTTATCGAACTGAAACGACACTATCATGCCGAGCTCTGGACCGCTGTCGAGCAGCAACTCGGCCGCTTCTATACCCGGGATCCGGACGCACAAGGTTTTGGTATCTACGGTATTTTCTGGTTCGGGTTAAAAAAAGCCCCAGCCGTTCCCACACCGAATGAAGGTCCAGTGCCTCAAACAGCTGAAGCACTGAAAAAGAGACTAAAAGCAAAGATTACAGAGAAAAAAATCGATGTTTTTGTCTTCGATGTTTCCGGTGAATAATACTAGCAGTGAAAAATAATCCCGGCCCTTAAATGGGCTGGGATGTCATATTCACATCAGCAATAAACTCAATAGCCCCGCTCTTAAGCAGGCGCTGGTTCACCGTAGAGAAACTTAGCGGCTTGCTCACCGGCAGCAGCGGGATCCCGGCCCCGATAACGACCGGGATCTGGGTGACAAACAGGCGCTGCAGCTCTCCGGCTTCGGCGAACCAGGCGGCAGTTTTACCTCCGCCAACCAGCCAGACATCTTTGCCTTTGGCGGCTTCGCGGGCCTGCGCCGCAATGTCGACAACTTCGCCCTGTACCCGCGTGATATTTTGCCCCTCGGGAACGGAGAGCGAACGATGCGTGACGATAAATGCCGGGACGTCGGCATAGGGCCAGGCCTCTGGTGAGTTTGCAAGGATCCAGCTGTAGGTTTCCGCCCCCATGATCACCGCCCCGACGCTCTGATAGAACTCATCGTATGGCGTGGCGTCATCCCCCAGCGGGAAGTTCATTAGCCAGTCCAGCTGATGCTGCTGGTCGGCAATGTAACCATCCAGTGTCGCGGCGACGTAATAGACTAAATTGGCCATACTTTCCCTCTCTGTCAGACAATTATCCATCTGATAATACAGAGATAAAAACATGTCGCCACTGCCAATTTTAGGCTTGCGGTTCTTCATCTCCTCGCGCCTGGCGGCGTATTACCTGTGGCGGCTGACCATAGGCGCGCAGAAACGCCCGGCGCATTCTGTCCCGCTCGCCGAACCCGGTCTGGCGGGCCACTTCGTCGATGGAGCGGGCGCTGGTTTCAAGCAGCATACGGGCGGACTCCAGGCGCAGATGCTCTATGGCGCGGGCGGGCGACTGGCCGGTTTCAGCCTGGAAACTGCGGCTAAACTGTCGGGGCGATAAATTTGCTACTGCCGCTAACTCTTCCACGTTCAAGGCGTTTTCCAGGTGTGCGCGGGCGTAAGTCATCACTTTTTGAATACGATCAGATTTAGGCTCCAGTTCAAGAAGGGAGGAAAATTGAGACTGCCCACCGGCGCGCCGATGATAGAGCACCAGTTTCCTGGCGATGGTGCGGGCGATATCTGCCCCCAGATCGTCCTCAATCAGCGCCAGCGCAAGGTCAATGGCCGCCGTCATCCCCGCAGAGGTCCAGTAAGGCCCGTCGCAAATAAAAATCTTATCTTCTTCCACGCTGATGCCCGGAAAACGCTGCTGCAGATCTCGCGCATACATCCAGTGCGTGGTGGCCCGCCGGCCCTCCAGCAACCCGGCTTCGGCCAATAAAAAGGTCCCGAGGCAGGCGGCGGCCACGCGGCGCGCATAGACCGCCGCCTGGCGAACAAAATCAATCGTCGCGGGGGAAGCCTGTTCCATCGTGGCGCCGAACAGCAGGAGATCGTACTGCGTATCCGCCATTGACTCAGTCATCACCTCAAACCCTGCAGACGTAGGCACCCCGCCGCCCTGCTCAGACAGCAAATGCAGCTCATACACCGGCTCGCTCGCCATCAGGTTAGCCACTTCAAATGCCGTAATGACGGCGAATCCCATGGTGGAATACCCGGGCGTAACAACAAAACCGACCTTTTGCATGTGACAGACCGCCGTGATTGATGGTGTCATAAAAAGACGGTTATATGACATTTGAGACACAAAAAGCCAGTGTTAATGTTGCTTTCGTCAATTAACCCCCTTTTCAGGAGCTACACAATGAGCAACACATCTACAGGCACAGCCCTCGTCACCGGTGCATCCGGCGGGATCGGCGCTGTCTACGCGGCCCGTCTGGCCAAACGCGGTTATGATCTGATTCTGGTGGCCCGCAACACGGACCGTCTGAACCAGGTCGCCCGGCGTATTCGTGAAGAAAGCGGGCAATCGGTGGAGGTCGTTCCCGCCGATCTGGGTAACGCGACAGAGCTGCTGCAGATAGAAACGCGGCTAAAAAACGACGAGTCTATTACGCTGCTGGTGAATAACGCGGGCTTCGGCTCAAAAGAAAGCGTGCTGGAAGCCAGCGTGGATGAAATGACCGCGATGATAGACCTCAATGTGACTGCGTTAACTCGCCTGACCTATGCGGCGGCCCCGGCAATGGCTGCCCGCCGGCACGGCACCATTATTAACATTGCTTCGGTCGTCGCTATTGCCCCTGAATTGCTGAACGGCGTGTATGGCGCCAGCAAAGCGTTCGTGCTGGCATTCAGCCACTCTTTACAGCAGGAGCTGGCGGAGTCCGGCGTGCGTATTCAGGCCGTGCTGCCTGGCGCCACGGCCACCGATTTCTGGAATATTGCCGGCGTGGGCGGCCACGAAAATCTGCCGCAAAGCTGGGTGATGAGCACGGAAGATATGGTGGATGCCGCGCTCGTCGGCCTTGATGCCGGTGAAAAGGTGACCATTCCTTCGTTGCAGGATGGCCGCGAATGGGATAACTGGGAGGCTGAACGCCGGGTGATTAGCTCGCATCTGAGCGCTTCTCAGCCAGCGCCGCGTTACACTCGCTAAGCAATCACGCTATTTTGCTCTACAGATGCCGCCATCAGGCGGCATTTTTGCTGTTATCAACGCTAACTGTCGCTCAAATCACCTTCCTGTAAGAATATTTAAATGATAATGAGTATCATTTGAATATTTTATTTGTTAACATCCTGCCCGCGGTAAATTGATCGACATCAAGACTAACAGCCAGTGAAGGCTACCTCCGGGCAAAAGATATGCATAAAAAATTGATCCTTACGTCTTTGATAGCGTTAGCCAGCCTGGGCCTCAGCGCCTGCAGCCAAACCTCTCCCCCGCCTCAAGCGGCAAGCCATGTCGCCGTCACGCATGGGCAAATCATTGATTTGCATAGTGGCGAAACGCTGACAGAACGACAGCTGCTGACCAAACTCGCCAGCGCTCAGCGGCTTATCGTCGGCGAAAAGCACGATAACGCCGAACATCACCAGATTGAGCTTTGGCTGCTGCAGAATCTGCAAAAAGAGCGCCCTCAGGGCAGCGTCCTGCTGGAGATGCTAACCGCCAGCCAACAGCCGCGCGTCACCCAGGTGAAGGCCTGGCTCAAAGAGGAGCCGCAGGTGCGGGACAGCCGCATTCAGGAACTGCTTCACTGGCAGAAAGGATGGCCGTGGGAGATGTATGGCGGCGTCGTGACCGAAGCCCTGCGCGCGCCCTCACCTTTACTCAACGCCAATATCAACCGCGATGAGATAATGCGTCTTTATAAAGACCCGCGCTTCCCGGAAGGGAAAAAATCAACCGCGCCCGCCGTACAGGCCGCGCTGAAAGAAACGATTATTGCCATGCACGGGGGCAACATCGAAGGCCAACAGCTGACGTCAATGCTGGCGATTCAGCAACAGCGCGATCGCTATATGGCCCAACAATTGCTGAGCGCCCCAACGCCCGCTTTACTGATTGCGGGCGGATATCATGCGTCCAGGAGCATCGGCGTGCCGCTGCATATGGAGGACTTGTCTCCCGCCTCGAAGCCGGTAGTGCTGATGCTGGCGGAAAAAGGCATGAATATCACGGCAGTTCAGGCTGATTATGTGTGGTTTGTTGCGCCTGCTCCGGCAAAACGGTAACCGTCGATGACAGACACGTTGACTCCTTCTCTGGCGGGCAGAAGCGGCACAGGTTTTACGCTGTCTCTGCTTCTCCACGGAGGCCTTTTTTTAGCGCTAATCTGGCAGGTGTCTGACACGCCCTCTGCCCTGGAGCCTGCACCCGCAGTGATGCTGCAATGGGCCGACGATATCGAAGCCCCGCCGGCACCAGTCCCGCTTCCGGTGGGCATTGCCCAGCAGGAGTCAGTGGCAGCAGAAGAAAAGCAGCAGGCTGAAGACAAGCAACAGCAGCCTTTGCCGATAGCCAAAGATGCGGTGATTGAAATCACTCGTCGGAAAAAAGCTGCCGAAGGTGAAAAGAAAAAACCTCGCCCACCGCGCAACGTCAGGGAGCAAACCAGCGACAGCAGCCAGGCGACCATCTCGACCAATGCCGCTCCTCAGCCCAGCGTGATGTCCTCGCGTATTGCCGCGCCTTACCACAGTGATGCCGAGAAGCAAAACAGCCAGCAGGATGCCTGGGAGAGCCGGGTCAAAGGCCATCTCAACCGCTTCAAACGCTACCCCGGCGACGCCCGCCAGCGAGCCAGAACGGGCATCGCGGTAGTGACGTTTACCGTGGATGCTGCGGGCAATGTTGTTGCCAGTTCTCTAACCGGTTCATCGGGAACGCGCTCGCTTGATCGGGAAGCCGTGGCCGTTTTAGACCGCGCCCAGCCGCTGCCGAAACCGCCCGTCGAGCGCTTAAAGGGAGGCGTGTATAACGTCACGATGCCAATCAATTTCGACCTGACGGAACTTAGCCGAAGCTAGCGCTAAGCCCCACAACCTGAACGTTAACTTTATGCTGAATATTCGGCAGGGTGCCCCATCGCCCGACATTAAGGACGCCTCATGGAAAAACTATGGAAAGCCACGCCGCTGCTCCTCGTCTGTTCGCTGTCTGCCCGTTGGGCAATCGCCGACGCGCCGCAGCCCCCGGCTACGCCCAAAATTCCCCACCAGCTTATTGAGCATGGCGATGTTCGCGTGGATAACTATTTTTGGCTCAGGGATGACGGCCGCAGCGACGCGAAAGTGCTGCGTCATCTTGAGGAGGAAAATAACTACACCCGGGAGGTACTGAAGCCGTCCGCCGCGTTAACGGACACGCTGTATCGGGAAATGGTGGCGCGAATGAGCCAGGAAAACCGCTCGGTGCCCTTCCAGCGAAACGGTTATCGCTATCAGGATGTTTATCTGGCCGGGCAAGAATACGCCGTCAGCCAGCGGCAGCTCGTCGGGGGCGAAGGTGACTGGCAAACGCTGGTGGACGGCAACCTGCGTGCCAAAGGCCAGGCCTATTACCAGCTAAATGGCCTGGTCGTCAGTCAGGACAATCAGATGATGGCGATTGCCGAGGACACGACGGGCCGCCGCCAGTATCGCCTCTCGCTGCGCGATTTGAACAGCGGAAAATGGCTCCCGGATGCGATCGAAAACACCTCCGGGAATATGGTCTGGTCTAATGACGGACGCTACCTGTTTTATATCCGCAATAATCCGCAAACCCTGGTGCCCTCGCAGGTCTGGCGGCATCGTCCCGGCACGCCTGTTGCCGAGGACGTGCTGGTCTATCAAGAGGCTGACGGCGGCTATTACCTTGGGCTTTCCCGTTCGGCTTCGGACCGCTATTTAATCATCACGCTCAGTGCCAGCACCTCATCAGAAGCCCGCCTGATCGATGCGGATAAACCCGAAACACCCCCGGTACTTTTCGTCACCCGCAGGCCGGGGATTGAATATTATCTCGACCATTTTGAGGGGGAGTTCTACCTGCGTGCAAACCAGGAAAGCGCCAATTTTGGGCTGTATAAAAGCCACGCGCCCGGCGACAAATGGCAGGCGGTGGTTGCGCCCCAACCCAATAAAATGGTGGAAGGATTCACCCTGTTTAAAGACTGGCTGGTGGTGGCTGAACGCCGGGACGGGCTGAGCCAGATACGTAAGATTAACTGGCTGAACCACAGTGAGCAGACGCTACAGTTTGATGACGCCAGCTATATGGCCTGGCTCGGCTATAACCCGGAGCCACAGGCCGGCAAGCTGCGCTATGGCTACTCTTCGATGACCACGCCCACCAGCACTTATGAATGGGATCTGGCCAGCGGCGAACGCACCCTGCTAAAACGCCAGGAGGTCAATGACACCTCGCCGGAGAATTACCACAGCGAGCGGATCTGGATCGCCGCCCGCGACGGCGTGAAGGTTCCCGTCTCGCTAGTGTATAACAAAAAAATGTTTAAACCGGCCCACAGCCCGCTGCTGGTTTACGGCTATGGTGCCTACGGAATGAGCATGGATCCGGCCTTCAGCGCCAACCGGCTCAGCCTGCTGGACCGTGGCTTTGTGTTCGCTATCGTGCACGTTCGCGGCGGGGGTGAACTGGGGCAGCAGTGGTATCAACAGGGGAAGCTGGAAAACAAACCCAACAGCTTTAATGATTTTCTCGATGCGACCCACGGCCTTGTTGATCTGGGCTTCGGGCAGGCTGGCAGACTTTACGCCATGGGCGGAAGCGCTGGCGGCTTGCTGATGGGCAACGTGATTAACCAGCAGCCCACGCTCTTCAATGCCGTGGTCGCGCAGGTGCCGTTTGTGGACGTGGTGACAACCATGCTGGACGAATCCCTGCCGCTCACGGTGGGAGAATATGACGAATGGGGCAACCCACACCGCAAAACGGACTATCTGCGGCTCAAATCCTGGAGTCCTTACGACAACGTTAAGCCTTCGCACTACCCAAATCTGTTGGTGACCAGCGGCCTCAACGACTCGCAGGTGCAATACTGGGAACCAGCAAAGTGGGTCGCGAAGCTGCGTGAAAACCAACGAGGGCCAGGCAAAATCCTTCTGCTGACCGAAATGCAGGCCGGGCACGGCGGTAAATCAGGCCGAATAAAACGCCTGGAAAATACCGCCCTTGAGTACAGTTTTATTCTGGAGGCAGATAAACAGCGCTAACCTGGAAGCCTTCCCTTAATGGGAAGGCAGCTATCGGGCGACATAATAATAAAAATAACTTTTATTTTATTACAATACTTCAAGGACACGTATGAACGTTAATAAACTGGCCGCAACTCTCGGCTCGGGCATGTTATTGCTCAGCGCCAGCGGATTGGCAAAAAATAATGATGAAGTAACTAACGGGGATAAAAAAGGCTCAGCGGTATTTAGCCCACTTAATGTTTCTGCCGGAAACATTACCCGCGAGCAAGAAGCGTTGGAAAAACCTGGCGCAACCAGCTCACGCGCCACGGATAAAAACCTGCAATCTCTGGATGCCACGCTGCGCAGCATGCCAGGCACCTATACCCAAATCGATCCCGGCCAGGGGACGGTGAGCGTGAACATTCGCGGGATGAGCGGCTTTGGCCGGGTTAACACGATGGTGGACGGCATTACCCAAAGCTTTTACGGCACCACCACGTCCGGCACTACCGTTCACGGCTCCACTAACAACCAGGCAGGCGTGCTTATAGACCCGAATTTCCTGGTCGGCGTGGACGTCACGCGTGGGGACAGCAGTGGTTCCGCGGGAATCAACGCCCTTGCCGGCAGCGCAAACATGCGCACCCTCGGCGTCGATGACGTGATTTTTAAGGGGAATGATTACGGGTTGCGGTCGCGCTTCTCGGTGGGCAGCAACGGGATCGGGCGCAGCGGGATGATTGCGACGGCCGGAAGAACAGACGCCTTTACCGACACCGGGAGCTTTGGCGCAATGGCCGCCATCAGCGGCAGTTCTGTTTATTCTAATTTCTCGAACGGCTCAGGCATTAATAGTGAAGAGTTTGGTTACGATAAATTTATGAAGCAGAACCCGAAATCCCAGCTTTATAAAGTGGACATTAAGCCCAACGAATTTAATAGCGTCGAACTGTCGGCCAGAACCTATGAAAATAGATTCTCCCGCCGGGACATCACCAGCGATGATTATTATATTAAATATCACTATGCCCCGTTCTCTGAGTTAATTGATTTTAACGTCACGGCCAGCACCAGCCGCGGCGATCAGAAATACCGGGATGATTCGTTGTTTACTTTTTACAGCACCTCCGCGCAAAACCGTTCCGATGCGCTGGATATAAACAATACCAGCCGCTTTAGCCTGGGCGATAACGATCTGGCGTTTACGCTGGGCAGCAAGCTAATGCGCACCCGTTACACCAGGCTTATTAATGCCGCCGCAGGTGATGAGAAAACCAACCAGGAGGCGATAGAAAACAATCCATTCGCCCCTTCCGGGCGGCAGGATATTTCGGCGTTATACACCGGACTGCAGGTGACGCGCGGTATCTGGCAGGCAGATCTTAACCTCAACTACACGCGCAACCGAATTACCGGGCATAAGCCGCCCTGTGACGAACGCGTTGTCTGCGTCCCCCAGGGAAGTTACGACGTTGACCAGCGAGAAAGCGGTTTTAACCCATCGGTCCAGCTGTCGGCCCAGGCTACGCCGTGGCTTCAGCCATTTGTCGGCTACAGTAAATCGATGCGTGCGCCAAATATTCAGGAGATGTTTTTCTCCAACTCCGGCGGCGCATCCATGAACCCGTTCTTAAAGCCTGAACGCGCGGAAACCTGGCAGGCCGGATTTAATATCGACACCAAAGATCTGCTCGTTCAGCAGGACTCGCTGCGCTTTAAGGCGCTGGCCTACCGCAGCAGGATCCAGAACTATATCTTCAGCGAGTCTTATCAGGTTTGTACCGGCGGTAGAAAATGCAATATGACCGAGGTGCTGGGCAATGACTGGGCGGACATCAGCGACGAGTACAGCGACAATATGTACATTTACGTGAACTCGGCCACCGGCGTCACCGCTCACGGCGTGGAGCTGGAGATGGACTACGACGCAGGCTTCGCCTTTAGTCGCCTCTCCTTCAGTCAGCAGCAGACCGACCAGCCCACGTCTATCGCCAGCACCTACTTTGGCGCGGGGGATATTACCGAGCTACCACGGAAATACATGACGCTGGATGCCGGCGTGCGCTTCTTCGATAAGGCTCTGACCCTCGGGACGATAGTGAAGTACACCGGTAAAGCACGGCGGCTTTCGCCTGATTTTGAAACCGATGAGCGTACCGGGGCCATCGTTAAAGAGGATTTACCGCAGATCCCGACGATTATCGACCTCTACGGCACTTATGAGGTGAACCGCAATCTGATGCTGAAACTCACGGTACAAAACCTGATGAACCGGGATTACTCCGAGGCGCTGAACAAGCTCAATATGATGCCCGGGCCTGGAGATGATGCCAGCCGGGCAAACACTGCACGAGGCAGAACCTGGATCTTTGGCGGCGAGATTCGCTTCTGATATCACACCATCGCCCGGTTGTTTGCCGGGCGATGTGCCATTAGCGGTATTTCATCTTCTGTAAATCTTCAATCAGCCCCGGTCCCGTTGGCCGCCAGCCAGTTTTTTGCTGCGTGGCGGCGCTTGTGGCCGACATGTCGTGTGCGGCAAAACTCCCCAGCCAGCCAAAATGATCGCTGGCTTTGTCGGCGGCAATGCTGCGTACCGGCACCCCAAGTCCCCGCCCGATCGTTTCGGCGATCGTTTTAGTCGCGATCCCTTCTTCCGCCACGGCGTTGTAGCGCTCCCCGGCCACGCCTCTCTCCACCGCCTGAACATACAGACGGGCAGCATCGCTCAGATGCACCGCCGACCAGCGGTTTTTGCCTTCGTCAACATATGCCGCCACGCCTTTGTCGCGAGCCAGCTCAATAAGCGGCGTAATTAGCCCCTGCCTGAACGTGTCATGCACCTGCGGCAATCGCACAAATGAGGCGTTAACGCCCCGCTCAAGCAGGCTGACCCCAGCAATTTCCGTGGCCTTACGCGGATTGGACGTCAGAAGGTTATACCCCTCTTCCGTCGCCGGTTTGCCCGGCTCGGTTGCGCCCATAGCGACAAAAGAGGTGATCACCATCGGGCGAGCCGAGCCCACCAGCGCGTTCCCCATAGCGGCAATCACTTTTCCGTCAGCCTCACAGTTGGCGACAAAGTTAGAAAAATCATGATTAAACGCAGTGTGAATCACGGCGTCAGCAAGATCCGCCCCGTGCTGCAGGCTGGCGAGGTCATCCAGATCGCCATAATGTGCTTTTGCACCCCAGGCTGATAAAGCCTCGGCTCCGCGCTGAGAACGCGTTAACCCCAGTACCTGATGCCCGGCAGCAAGCAGTTGTTGCACGATGGCCGAGCCAAGAAAACCGGTCGCACCGGTGACAAAAATACGCATAGTCATTATCCCAAACCGTCACTGAGGACTGAGTTGCCGTCCGACAGGATTTACTGTAAACAGAGGGAGTAATACGAACAATGTTCAAAAGTCGCCATTTTTGGTCTCATCGTCCGGAGTTTCTATGGATCCGCTGTCTGAACTGCTTTCCCTGTTGAAACCCCAAAGCTATGCCTCCGGCGGCGTGGCACTGCATGAAGGTATGGCCATTCAGTGGCCTGAACATGCCGGCATCAAGTGCTATGCCGTGGTGTCAGGCAGCTGCTGGCTATCGGTTGATGGTATGAACGAGCCGCTGCTGCTGCAGGCGGGGGATTGTTATCTTCTGCCGCCGGGGCCGCCTTTTTGCCTCGCGACCGGGCTTGATGCCGCACCTGTAGATTTCTACACGCTGCGCCGGGCGGGCAAGCTAGGGCCTGACGTTGTCCCTGGCCAGCAGGAAAGCTGTTTCCTGGTCGGCGGGCATTTTGTTTTGAGCGGGGAAGCGGCCGACCTGTTGCTGAGCTCTTTGCCGTTGGTCGTTTGCATTCAGCAACCTGAGAGTAAGGCCGCCATGCGCTGGGCGCTGGATCAAATGACCGATGAAGTCCGCCATCCTCGCCCCGGCAGCGCGCTTATTATTCAGCAGCTCGCGTGGATGCTGCTGATTCAGGCTTTGAGGCTGCACTTAACTCATCAGCCCGCCGTGGGCTGGCTGTATGCGCTGGCAGATAAACAGCTTAGTCTGGCCCTGACCTGCATGCATAAAGAGCCCGCTTTCAACTGGACGCTGGAAAAACTGGCGGAGCGCGTGGGAATGTCGCGGTCGGCGTTTGCCGCCCGGTTCAAAGCGGTGACGGGCGCATCCGCTATTGATTACCTGACGCGCTGGCGCATGATGCTGGCCTGCGACAGGCTGCGCCAGTCGGGTGATTCCCTGGCGCGTATTGCGGTGGCATTGGGGTATGAATCTGAAAGCGCGTTCGGTAAAGCTTTCAAACGGGTGATGGGCTGCTCACCCCGGCAGTATTCAAAAGGCTAGCGGCTGGCGCTCAGGGCTGCTGGCGCTTGCCGGGCATCATCCGCAGCAGCGTATTGTCTTTCCAGACGTAATGGTGAAACAGCGCGCCGAAGGCGTGGATGCCAATCACGAAATAGCCGGTGTTGGCGAGAAGTTCATGCCAGGACTTGAGACTAAACTCTATGTCTTCGTCCGGCACCGCCGCCACAGGCATCTGTAGCCCGAAGGCAACCCATTCGGTTCCGCGATAGTACATTGCCAGGAAACCCAGCACCGGCAGCGCAATAAACATCATATAGACAATCGTATGGACCAGATGAGAGATGCCGATCACCGCCGGATGCGGCTTTGGCACAATGGCCGGGGCGCGGTATTTGATGCGCACCAGCAGACGGGCAACCATCAACCCAAGCGCCGAAATGCCGCAGGTGAAATGAATGGCGTTGATCAGTGGCCGGTAGCTGCGTGGGGCAAAGCCACGCAGTTCCATGGCGCAATAAGCCGCCACGACCAGCAGAAAAACCAGCCAGTGGATCGAAATCTGTACCGAGGTATATTTAGTCCGCATGAGAGACCCTGCCCTGAAATTACGTTGAATGCAGGATAACGAAGAAACATTAAAAGATTATTAACATCAACACATTATGGACGTTAATTTGTTTCAGCGTGTAATTTTTTAACCATAACGTTTATCAGGGCAAGATCGGGGGATTACAGCCCCCGCTGGCGAATCAATGCGCTTAGCGCCATGTCCTGCTGGAGCGCATGCCAGGCGGCCATCACCTGCGGCGGGATATCGACATGAACGATAAAGTCCCGCCCCTGAGGACCGTATCCTGCTGCATCGTCGCGCAGGCGGGGAATTTCACCCAGCGCCAGCGAAACGTAGCGCTCAATCGGCCATAAACCTTCAGCTTCTCCGGCAAAAACAGTGCCCTGTTCTCCCTCGACTAATTCAGGAGCCACGCCGGGCCAGCTTCGCCATTCTGGCGCCTGCGCGTCGCCCTGCCAAACGCGAGCAAAAGTCGCCACGGTGCGGCGCTGCATGGTCGGATCCTGAATAATCAGCACACGCTCGGGGCTCAGGCCATGTTCCGCCATTTTCTCCACGCTAAACCGCGCGTTTTCCCCACAGTTGGTCGATTTCTCTTCGGTGATAATTTTCTCGTTCGGGACTTTCCAGAACTGGTGGGCAATGTCTTTGATTATCGCCGCTTCGGCACGTCCGGTGGTAGGAATGGTGTTATAGCGCGGGTGGCGAGCAATTTCCGCGTAGAGATACGTTGTGGAATGGCCTATTCCACCGGTGATGAGCAGCGTTTTTTCGCTATTGGCGGCAAACTCACACGCGGCCTCGAGGATTGGGATCACGGCGTTACCGGCCAGGATAATCAGATCGGCATCCTGTGCCTGCGGTGTGCCAGTAAAGTCGCTTTGCGCCAGCCACTGGCCGAGCGTATTAACGGCCTGAATTGTCGGCTGGCTCAAGGTTGGGGACGTCATCATGAGCGGGATCCTCCCGGTTAAAAACCAGCGTGTAGCCTACCCTGGTCAAGGTAACACGCCTATCAGATGCGACTGAAAGGGCTGTTTCAGGCTGCCAGCGACTTGCACAGCAGCAGGCGGTAATCGTCCGGCATGCCCTTCAGCTCTACTTCGATAAGCTGATAGCCGTTTTTGACCAGCAGCATCAGCATACCGCGAAATTTGTTGCGGGTTTTCACGGTCAGCGTGCGGTAGCCCTGTTCCATCGCCCATTTTTCCTGCGCGGCCAGCAAGCCCTGAGCGACGCCGTCCCGCCTGAACTCGGGTAAAACGCCCCCGAGCCAGCTGTAAAACGCCGTCTCACCGAGCGCGTAGCCGAGTTTAAACCCGGCGGGAACGCCGTTCACACAGGCAATGAGCTGGCTGGTTTGGTTCGTTGCGAGACGAGTCTGAAGATCCGCCACGCTTCTACAGTCTTCAAATTCTGGCAGGCGGTGATAAAGCGCGAGGATCTCCTCGAGCGAGGCTTGCCGCACCGTAAGACCATCGTCCTGAAAAGTCATCCCTTGATAAGGTTTTGCCCGGCAGGCCGCAAGGCGGCTGGCCAAATCCCCGACATGAAGCTCAAGCTGGTGGTTATCCGGGTCAAGAAAATAAAAGGAATGCCCTTCGCTGCGGTTGTCTTTCCAGACCCGCACGCCTTGCTGTTCCAGCGCCTTAACCATTCGGGGAAAGGCCCCTGCACTCACGTTGAACGCGTAGTGGGTGTAATGCACGGGCCGCTCACCGGCCTTTGCGTCCAGAGAAAGACAAAGCCATAAGTCACCGCAGGAAAGATAGGCCCCGGCGTCCCAGCGCGCATGCAGCCTGATGCCCGGCAGGCTTTGGTAAAACGCCAGACTCCGCGCCAGGTCTCGCACCGCAAGCGTCAGGTGATTCAGGCCAGTTAGCATCGTTATTCCTTATTTTTGGCCTGCCAGTTGGCCCAGGGGCTGTCCGCCGGTGCGTCGTTTCCGGTCTCTGGCTCATCCAGGGAAGCGATGTACATTTCTTCCACTTCTTTGCGCGCCCAGGGCGTACGGCGCAGGAACTTCAGGCTGGACTTAATGGTGGGATCGCTTTTAAAGCAGTTGATATTTACCTGCCGCGCCATTTCGGCCCAGCCGTAACGTTCGACCAGGGCGTTAAGCAACGCTTCAAGCGTCACGCCGTGCAGCGGATCTTTTGAACTCATGTTTTTTCCGGCTATTTCGTCAATTTGCGCACACCTTACTGATTCTAAAGACATGGCGCAACCGCGTGCGGAGCGAAACTAAAAGAAGTGAGAGGCGGCCCATTGCTGAGCCGCGAGAGGTCAATCAGAAGGTTTCCCAGTTGTCGGCAGACGCCGTCGCCGGGCGCGGCGGGGCAGATGTTGGGGAAGAAATGACGAGATGTTTTTGCGGCGCAGCGGCGAAACTTGTCGTCAGCCGGAAGGTACCGACCGCCTCCGTCAGGCGAGCGGCCTGCTCTTCCAGAGAAACGGCGGCGGCTGACGCCTCCTCCACCAGCGAGGCATTTTGCTGCGTGACATTATCCATTTCGTGTATCGCCTGCCCAACCTGCTGAATGCCTCGGCTTTGCTCATCCGAAGCGGCGGCAATTTCCAACATAATATCGGTCACGCGGCGGACGGCCTCCACAATTCCGGTCACCGTGGTGCCAGCCTGCGCCACCTGGCGGGAGCCGCTGTCGATCAGCGACACGGATTCGCTGATAAGCCCCTCAATCTCTTTTGCCGCCTGGGCGCTACGCTGTGCCAGCGTTCGCACCTCGCTTGCCACCACGGCGAAACCTCGCCCCTGCTCCCCCGCCCTTGCCGCTTCCACGGCGGCGTTCAGCGCCAGAATGTTGGTCTGAAAAGCGATGCTGTTAATCACCGCGGTGATCTCAGAGATTTTCTTCGAACTGGCTGAAATGTTGTCCATGGTGCTGACCACGCCCGACACAATACGCCCGCCGTCGCTGGCTTTCTGGGAGGCATCTTCCGCAAGCTTTGTCGCGTGATGGGCGTTGTCGGCGTTTTGTTTCACCGTAGCGGTCAACTGCTCCATGCTGGCGGCGGTCTGTTCGATGGCCGCCGCCTGCTGCTCGGTGCGGGAAGAGAGATCGGTATTGCCGGCGGAAATTTCACTCGAGCCCTGATAGATAGCCTCGGCGCCTTCGCGCACCGTGCTGACGGTGCTGACCAGTTGCTGCTGCATATGCTGCAGGTGCTGGCTGAGTTTGCCAATTTCGCTGTTGCCGGTCGCCTCTGCGGGCAGGGTCAAATCGCCCTCGGAGATGTGCTCAATGCGCTTCGCGGCGCGCTGCAGCGGGCCAATCACCACGCGACGCAGCATGATGAAGGTGAACACCGTCATAAACAGCGCAATCGCAAAGGCCCCGGCCATCAACGCCACGCTGGTACGGGTGCGGCTGTCGGCTTGTTCTCTCAGAGCGTTTGCCCGGTCGGTACGGATGTTGACGGCCTGCTGCAGTTTGGCATCGTAATCGCCGTCCAGCTTGCGCACCACTTCGCTTTCATGGGTGATGATCGCCTCAAACATGCCGTTTTTGGCGAACTTCAGCATTGGCTTCATCCCTTTTTCGAGATAGGCCGCAAAATCATCCTGCAGCCCTTTGTCCAGCGCCTGATCAGCTGGCGTTTTCACTTTTCGCGCCATATAGGTGCTGAAGCCAGCCTGCGCCTGCTTGATAAGCCCTTCGGCATTGGCCACGTTCTGCTTAACCTGATCCATATCCGCCACGCGGCTTGCGGCTCCGGCGTTGATCAGATTGATACGTGCCGTACGCAGGTGGTTGGCGCTGTCCGCCAGCCCCATTCGCACCTGGATTTCTTCGGTGACGTCCTGAAGCGCACGGTCACTCTGAATGAGAAAATAGCTGGCGAAACCGATGCATAGCGCAAACAGCAGCAGAATGCCGCCGAGGATAGAGGAAAACAGCGGCACCAGCCTGATGTGATGCCAGAAACGCACGCCGTTTTGTGGGGTCAGAGTTTTTATCGACATGTCCGTGACTCTCTTTGTATGGGGAATTCCCTTCAAAGGTCATCGGCCCCGGCGCGGAAAAACATTACGCGCTACGTCACAGATT
Organism: Cedecea sp. B1(4); assembly: GCF_059414925.1. Taxonomy (NCBI): domain Bacteria; kingdom Pseudomonadati; phylum Pseudomonadota; class Gammaproteobacteria; order Enterobacterales; family Enterobacteriaceae; genus Cedecea; species Cedecea sp. B1(4). The sequence continues at coordinate 865,192 of NZ_JCAHMZ010000002.1, forward strand.
TGCGTTAATGAAGCTCAAAGAAGTCCCGGAGAGTTAAGTGGATCACAGGTTTGTGCTGGCCGCTATTCTGCCCGCCCTTTCAGCGATGAATGTTCTTGATATCAACCGGCTGCCCAAACAGGAATCCCTGAATTTCAGTACAGCCTTCTTCTTCTAAAATACGCAACTGCTCGTTGGTTTCCACACCTTCGGCAATCAACGGTGTATTGATGGAGTTGCCGAGAGAGATGATCGCTCGCACGAAGGAACGAGCCTGAAAGTTGCTTTCAACATTCGTCAGGAAGCTGCGATCCAACTTGATGACGTCAAAATGGAATTCCCGCAGCGTGCTCAAAGAAGAATATCCGGTACCAAAATCATCCAGCGCAATGCTGATCCCCATTTTCTGGAACTGATGCAGGATATTAAACGTCAGCTTTTTATTAATAATGAACGCAGTCTCCGTCACCTCAAACTCAAGCAGTGTTATTGGCCACGCCGTTCGCATGAGAATGTCACGGACATTATCGATAAAGCTGAGATTACGCAGCTGCACTGGAGAAATATTGATCGAGATTTTTTTGTCCAGCTTGTTGGCCAACGACTCTTTACATACCGTTTCAATCACCCAATAGCCCAGTGGAACAATGGCCCCGCTTTCCTCGGCAACAGGGATAAATTCATCAGGCGGTATCAATCCTTGCTCCGGGTGATTCCAGCGAAGCAGCGCTTCATAGCCTGTAATCGCCTTATCTTTCAGCGAACGTTTCTCCTGGTAATGAATGAAGAACTGCCCTTCTTTGATGCCACGGCGAATATCCGCGGCCATCAGATTCCGCAGCCGCGTTTTTTCGTCCATGTCTTTTTCATACCAGCAAATCTTGTTATCCAGATTAGCTTTGGCACGGTACATCGCCAGATCTGAATTGCTGATAAGCGTATTGATATCTGTGGCATCATCCGGGTAAATCGCCACGCCAATACTCGCGCTCACGGTAATTTCGCTGTGGGCGAAAATCTGTTTGCCGACAAAACAGCTATGTAAGCGCTCGGTGAAATTACGCAACTCGTCGTCGTGGTTATAAGGCTTGGCCGCGACAAATTCGTCGCCACCGAAACGAGCAACAATCTCATCTTTTTCCATCGCTTTGAGTACCGAGGACGAAACACGCTGCAGAAGCTGGTCCCCTACCAGATGCCCTTCGGTATCGTTGATCTCTTTGAATTTATCGAGATCAACCGTGCAAATAGCAATGCGGTTATAGTCAGACTCAGTGAACAGTTTCTCCACAAAACTGAAAAATTCGACGCGGTTAGGGAGCCCGGTCAGCGCATCATAGCGAGCAAGCCACGAAATTTTGTCGTTCACGACCTTCTGCTCGCTAATATCCCGCGTAATTTTGGCATAGCCCAACAACGTGTGATGCTCATCATAGATGGCATCAATAACCACATGAGCCCAAAACCGGCTGCCATCCTTGCGATAGCGCCAGCCTTCCCCTTCAAATTTTCCATTTTTAAGTGCGATATTCAGATTACGCTCGGGCAGCCCGTTTTTTTGCTCCGCATCGCTGTAGAAAACGCCAAAAAACTGCCCCACAATCTCCTCGCGCAGATATCCCTTCGCTCGCAGCGCCCCCTCGTTCCAGGTGGCTACGGTGCCATCAACGTTCAGCATGTAGATAGCGTAGTCTTTTACGCTCTCCACAAAATGACGATAGGCGATATCAGTTAAGCTTTCAGTACGCATCTTACCCTTGAGTTAATTGTGGTTATTTTGTTAATAAAAAGAATAATTTATCGTATTATCGTCGACGGAGCCACGAAGCTTTAAGCCCGTTATCGCCTGTAGCCGATCATTTTTCCCGCTTCACTCGTTGCAAATAGTTTTCCAGTTGCTGGGTGACTTCAAGACTGAGGGCATACTGATCGTCCCCCACATGATAAACATAGTTGCTTAGCCGCCGGAGATCCCGGTATATCGTCCGTTCGCTTACGCCAAATTTACTGGCCAGTTGATGACGGGACACGCGCTCACAGCTCAGCATTTCACAAAAGATACCGGCAATTCTGTTGGCAAGCAGCGTGCTTTTTTCGGGGGGGGTCATGAGTGTTTCTCCTGCAAGTCGGTGTCAGGAATGTTAGCGCGAACAAATGACAGGTCGTGTCAGCCATTGACAGAATATATCCGCGTCTGCTGGGTAATTATTACGCAACATTATGACAAGACTAGATTTTTTTGAGCCAAAATTAACACCCGTGGAGATCGGACAACATATTGACGTCTTTGCAGGGTATAATCGCGCCTCACAATAAGTAGGCAGACTATGACCGTGAGTAAACATCGGGTAACAAGGCCAGATGAAGTTGAGATGAAACAACGGGCCTGGCATCAGGCACGACGTGCCATCCTGAGCGGCAGACCCGATGTCGCGCCGCTGACGCCGCCCTCGACGCTGTACGAAGAATTGGCCATCGGCTACCACATCCGCCAGCTCACGCGGCTACAAAAATGGTTTACCGACCGGGGGCTTCCCCTCCCCGAGTAAATACCGCATTGCGCAACGGGGTAAAATCATCAGGCCTTCTTCGCGTTGGTGCGTAAGGCAGCAAGCAAGCGCCGGCGTTAACTCCGCATCATTTATAACGACAAAACCGTGGCGTACATACCAGGGGCCATTCCAGCTCACATCTCTGTAAGTTGTCAGCGTGATTTGGCTTACGCCAAGCGCCTGCCCCATGCGTTTGACTTCAGCCAGCAGCATAGCCCCCACGCCCTGACGCTGAAAATCCGGATGGGTTGATATCTCAGCCAGATAAAGCGAATCCTCGTGCCGCTCGCAATAGCAAAAACCCTGGATCCTACCGTCGCTCCCGACGACCTTCCAGGCGAGCTTATTTTCGATGGCAGAGGCGTGAGTCGACTTGCTCGTTACCCCAGCGGAGGCTAAAAAAGCCAGTTCGGGCACGGCAAGAAAACGGTGCGCAGCGGCTGTCTCAACGCGCTGCAGTTCTTCAATATCCCTAATATCACTGGCATACAACATCAGTATTCCCTTCATTGATTGGCATTAATGCCTGGCATTTTAACAGCCTGCTGCCGTGAATCCTGGCCGTTTCGTTGATGGCCGATTGACGTTAGCGCTTCCACAAATGTTAATCAGGAGTAAACTAAAGGTAAGCAACTCATCTGTGTTATTGCGCAATCAACCATAACAAGTGACACCTGCCATATGAAATTCAAATCGGCGATTAAGCCTTACCAGGCCGCAGCGGGCGGCTGGGGTTCTCTCGAAGCGACTACCCGCTTCGTCATCGACAGCAAACATGCCCTGAAAAACCTGCGTAACCTGATGCGCATGAACAAAGCCAAAGGCTTTGATTGCCCGGGCTGTGCCTGGGGAGATGATAACAAAAGCACCTTCAGCTTCTGCGAAAATGGCGCCAAAGCCGTCACATGGGAAGCGACTCGCCGCTTTATCGACAGCGACTTTTTTGCCCAGCACAGCGTCAGCAAACTCTATCAACAAAGCGACTACTTCCTTGAATATCAGGGCCGCCTGACCGAGCCGCTCAGCTACAACCCACAAACCGATCGCTACGAGCCTATCACCTGGTCCAGCGCGCTAAGTCTGATTGCGCAACATATTCAGGCGATGGATAACCCCAATCAGATTGAACTTTACACCTCCGGCCGCGCCAGCAATGAAGCCTCTTATCTTTATCAACTTTTTGGCCGCATGCTGGGTACAAACAATTTCCCGGATTGCTCAAACATGTGCCATGAAGCCAGCGGCAGCGGGCTAAAACGCAGTATCGGCGTTGGGAAAGGCACGATTCGGCTGGATGATTTCGACAAAGCCGATGCCATTTTTGTGTTTGGCCAGAATCCCGGCACCAATCACCCGCGAATGCTGCACAGCCTGCGGCATGCGGCAGAAAACGGGGCGCAAATAGTCACCTTCAATACGCTGCGCGAGCGCGGCCTGGAACGCTTCGCCGATCCGCAAAAACCGCTGGAAGTGATCACCCCGCTGGCGGGCACCATCAGTACCAACTATTACCAGCCAAATCTGGGCGGCGACATGGCGGCGGTACGCGGCATGGCAAAAGCCCTGCTGGAAACCCATCGTCGCCTCATCACCGAAGGTGAAAACGGCGTGTTTGACCTGGCCTTTATCGATGCCCATACCCACGGCGTTGAAGCCTGGTTTGCCGCCATCGATGAAACCAGCTGGGAGAAAATTACCCGGCAGTCCGGGCTGAGCGAACTCCAGCTTCGCGACGCCGCGGCTATCTGGCAGCATTCAAAGCGGGTGATTTTCACCTGGGCTATGGGCATCACCCAGCACAAACACTCGCTGAATACCGTGCGGGAAATCGTTAACCTGCAGCTGCTGGGCGGCCATTTAGGCCGTCCGGGTGCGGGCCTTTGCCCTGTGCGCGGCCACAGTAACGTGCAGGGTAACCGCACGATGGGGATCGATGAAAAGCCGCCGGTAAGCCTGCTCGATAACCTGGCCAAACACTTTGATTTTACGCCTCCGAGCGAACATGGCCACAATACCGTTGAGGCCCTGGCTGCGATGCTGCGCGACGAAATCAAAGTGCTGATTGCGCTTGGCGGCAACCTCGCCGCTGCGGCACCGGACAGCCCGCGCACGGAAGAAGCCATCAGCCGCTGCGGCCTGACCGTGTTCATCAGCACCAAGCTGAACCGCAGCCATCTGGTGCCGGGTAAAGCCTCGCTGATCCTGCCGACGCTTGGCCGTACCGAAGAAGACATGCAGGTTTCTGGCCGCCAGTTTGTCACCGTCGAAGACTCCTTTAGCATGGTTCACGCCTCCGAAGGCATCGGCAAGCCGATTGCGGACACCCAGCGCTCTGAAACCGCGATTGTGGCCAGCATCGCTGATGCCGTTCTGGGCAGAAGCAAACTGGACTGGCTGGCGCTTGCCGACGACTACAACCTAATTCGCGATCACATCGCCGCCACATTACCTGGCTTTAAAGATTTCAATCAACGCTGCGAAGAACCTGGAGGATTCTACCTGGGCAACGCGGCGGCAGAACTGCGCTTTAATACGCCAAGCGGCAAAGCCGAATTTAGTCATGCCCCGCTGCCGGATTCGCTGTGGCAAGGTGTGGAAGCCCCGTTCACGCTGCAAACGCTGCGCTCTCACGACCAGTACAACACCACGATTTACGGCCTCGACGATCGCTATCGCGGCGTGTACGGCCAGCGTGAAATCCTGTTTATTCACCCTGATGATATGGGTGAACTCGGCCTGAACGATGGCGATAAGGTCGATATAGAAACCATCTGGCATGACGGCATCACCCGTAAAGTTAGCGGTTTTAAGCTGGTGGCCTATGACATCCCGCGTGGCAATCTCGCAGCCTATTACCCGGAAACCAACCCGCTGGTGCCGCTCGGCAGCATTGGGGACGGCACCGGCACGCCGACGTCAAAATCTGTGCCGGTGAAAATCACCCGGAGCGAAACGGAGAATACACGCCGAATTGCCTGATCGGGAATCACATTCCCTCTCCCGTAAGGGAGGAGATATTGCTCACAGATATTCTCCATGATGGCTCAGCTTAAGTTCCGTTCACTTTCAGCCCTGTTTTATCTGTAACCACCGCACCAGTGAACGTCTCGGGGGAATCACCGTCATTCCCCCGAGACCCCGGACTCCCGGCCAAATAAATCGACCGCTGAAGCGGTAGACCTCCGTTTTATCTCCCAG